>CASJPF010000005.1 GCA_949383255.1 Lachnospiraceae bacterium
TGGCAGAAAAAATTTATATTTTTTTCACTGTCTACTTGACGGGGAGCAGTTCATTGTCTTTGCAAGTTCTTTATGAACAGCTTTTCATTTTTTTAGAATCTGTAAAAACTCTCTTCCTACTATTCTTTAACAGCTCGGCTTCATCAAACTATTATGTATCAAGTCATAAAAAATTGCTTTTCAATATTAAAACAAACCTTTTTATTGTCTATTTCTCATCTGTCTCTAATAACGCCTTTTCTTTTTCGCGTATTACTTGTTCCCGTTCAGACAATTGCTGTTCCCACTCTGCATAACGATTTTGCAGCATACTCTCATAGTTAAATACAGTAGGCGCAGATCCTATTGTTGATACCCCAACCACTGCAATCAATAAAAATACCAATATAATATTGACAAGGATTGAAGTTCTTCTGCTAAAAAATTCCTGTTTGGTTTTTTGCTTTGCTGGCTTTCTACTCGCAATAACCCGCTCAACGGTAGGATTTGCACTTTCCCGCATACTGTAGACACCATACACGGGTATGTTGGCGGGCGCATCTTCTGAAATTGAACTTTCTTGTAAAATTCGCTGCAACTTTTTTAGAAACACATACCCTACAGGGGTCCTAAATACCCGATTGTTTATCGCCTTATAGTACACTGCATTTACCATATCCTGATTTTCATAATCCAACTTTTCTTCTAACCGTTCTATCCGTTGTTGTTCATTTCTTGCAAGCTCTGCGTCTTTCTCTGTCCCAAATTGAAACCCATCCACAATCCAATCCGTTTTATCTGCCATAGGAATTTCTCCTGTTTTTCACTAATCCTGTAGACATACTACATACATTCCTATCTTATAGACTTTCGATAGTTTTATAAGCATCTACATATAACGCCTCTAACTGTTTCATTTCTTGTTCCAGATTCATATCCTGAACTCTAAGCTTCTCTACCATAGGAATCAATAGATGATAAATCTCATTAATTCCCAGATTTGATACAAATCCTTTCATTGTATGTGCTCCCTCAAAAGCCTCCTTGCAATTCCCCTTTTCATAGCCTTTTTTCAACTTTTCAAAGCTTGAATCATCCAGAAACTTTTTAAGGCATTTCAGATACAATGTCTCATTATTTAAGAAACGTTTCATTGTTCCATCTACGTCAAATCCCTTTTCTTCCAAATATTTCTTTTGTTTTACATCCATGTAGTATCCCTCCATCAGCCATCAATCCTGCATCAATCCGCTTACATCAAGAATTAATGCAATACTGCCATCACCAAGCTGTGTACATCCGGATATGCCATGTACCTTTTTAACGTATGGTGGAATTGGCTTTACAACGATTTCCTGTGTTCCAATTAGCTCGTCAATCAATACACAAAGCGTATTTCCTTCATATTCAAGAAGAAGCATAACGCCGTCTTCTACATCTGTAACTGCATCTTCAAGATGATACTTCTGGCTAAGCCGAAGTATCGGATAACATTCCCCACGAATCATTACATATTCTTCACCGTTTGGCTCATGTATAAGTTGATTGTCTGTTACCCGGATAAACTGCTTGATTGCGCCAGTTTCCATCACAAATTTTGTATTGCCGTTGCGCATAACGATTCCATCTATAATTGCCATTGTCAATGGAATCTTCATCGTCATTGTTGTGCCTTCACCCTCAACAGACTCAATATCAAGCACACCGCCAATTTTTTGAATATTCTTGACCACAACATCCATTCCCACTCCACGGCCAGAAAACTCTGTCACCTTTTCCTTGGTAGAAAACCCCGGAAAAGTTATAAATTGGAAAATTTCTTTGTCACTGTAGTCACTCTCAATTCGATTATCTGGAAGAATACCATTCTCCCACGCTTTCTTATATAGCTTGTTCCTGTTAAGCCCCTTTCCATTGTCTCTGACAGAAATCCATACTTTACCACCCTCGTTCTTCGCTTCGAGTGTAACTTTTGCAGGCTCAGTCTTTCCAGCAGCTTGACGCTCTTCGGGTGTCTCCACTCCATGATCCACTGAGTTTCTAACCAGATGCATCAATGGATCCGAAATATTTTCAATAATATTTTTATCTACCTCTGTTGTATCTCCAATCATCTCAAACTCAATATTTTTTCCAAGCTTCCTCGACATATCAAACACTGTTCTGTTCATCTTCTGGAAAGTATTGGTAAGCGGCATCATTCTCATAGACATAATGAGTTCCTGCATCTCTGTTGTAATCTTAGAAAGCTGTGACGCTGCCTTCTGAAAATTAGAAAGGTCAAGATTTGGCACTTGCAAATCAGGGTTTTGGAGTACAACCGACTCTGCAATTACCATCTCACCCATCAAGTCCATCAACATATTCATCTTATCAATGTTGACACTCATAAAAGCCTGCTTTACTTCTTTTTTCTTTTTCTTTGTAATCTGTTTTGCTTTTCCGGCTTCCTTCTGAATAACATAATCACCCGGCTGTGGTTGCGCTTCCTCTTTCTTTTGCATTTCTGCATCTGCCGTTGGAGACTCCACGCTCTCCTCCTGCACAGGCTCACCAGAAAAACCTCTTTCAAATTCCGCATTTGTACACTCCGAAATCAAAATATCACTTATTTCAGAGGTCGTATCGAGCAGTTCACGAAGTTTGTCTTCTGTAAAGTCGCCTCTCACAAGCATTAAGAAACCTTCTGCCAATATTGTTTCAGAAGAACTTTCATCAGTGAGGATATCTTCCGGCCAATAATGCACATCTTCTGTGTATTCCTTCAAGGCATATGTAGCGGAATACGCCCGCAAATTGCTCATCTGTGTGTCTTCGTGATATGTAATTTTAATTCGGAAACATTTTGCTGTTCCTGAAACCTGCGGTGCAATATAGAACTGATTTGGTCCAAGACTCATACCCGTCGAAGTTTCTGACGCTGGCGTCTGCTCTTTCTCTGGCTCCTTAGGCGAATCTATTGCTCCTTTCAAATTCACGAGGAACTTATCCATCATCTCTATCAACTGAGAATTATCACCATTTGGATCGTTTCCGTCTTTAATTTTCTCCATCTCTCCATTAATAAAGTCCATAACCTGAAAAACAATATCGGTAAGTTCCATATGAGGCTCTTTAATACCAATATTTTCTCTCAGATAATAAAAGATATCTTCCAGCTTATGAGACACTTTCATAATGTTATCATACATCATGACTCCAGATGAACCCTTGATTGTATGCATGATTCTAAATATCTCATTGATACTGTTCTCATCAAATGCGTCATCATCCTTGGTCTCTAACACAATCTCCTCAAGATTTTCCAAAAGCTGGCCATTCTCATAAATGTATATGTCCACCATTCCGTCTAAATTGAATTCCTCAGCCATGCGGGCACCCCTTCCATTACAACTACCATTAATCTTACGTTTTTAGTAAAGTGCAATCTAAAGCACAATACATTTACTTACAATTTTATATCGAATCCGCACAATAGTCAATGTTTTCTGATAATATTTATCGTAACAGTTCAGCATTCAGCTTCCTGTTATATACATCAAGCCGTGCATAAACCGCTACGTGGTTGACTTGATGCAGCTCTTTCACTTTTAAATAGAAATATATGGATTTCCAATATATTGTAGTATTCAAAATTATAAAAGGTAATATTGTAATTTATTTAATAGAATAATAATACTTTTTTAAATAAATTGTAATTTTATGGCAATTTTTATTACATAGTTTTATTTGTGTGAATAAATATGAAATATTTTTATAAGAATGGTATTGTCTAAATCGCACTTTGCATTTATAATAATCTAAGACTTAAATTACGAAATGTTGTTGAATATCAGGGCTGTTTACTACTCTTTAGTTTTTTATGAAAGGAGCTTTGAAGCCATGAAAAAATATACCAACTCTGTAATCGCGCTTTTTATATGTATGCTAATATTGACTCCATCAACAGTATATGCTGAGGAACTAGCCTCCATGCCAACATTCTCTGTTATCCAGCCCATAACTGGTGCAGCTCTGCCAAATGAAAATCTCTCAGCAAGCCTTATTACACGTTTAAACACCTATCTTGCAGATAACTTGAACAATGGAAATATTGACATGCAGAAATTTAATGATATCCTGTCAAGCGGAATGGTTTCAGAAAATGCCTTTTTTGCAAATTCTGTTTTTGTAGGGGACTCACTTACAGTTGGCTTTTCAGAATATTGTAGAACGCATGACTCCATCGCATCAGATACCACGTATTTTCTGGCAAGAGTTAGTTGTTCCGCCAAGGCTGCTATCTCCAGAAATGCACTTACTACACATGCCAATATTATGCCAAAATATAAAGGAAAAGTTCAGTTCATTGAAGATTCTGTAGCGCAGTTACCCAATGTATCCAAAATGTTTATCTGCTTTGGCATGAATGACTTAACAAGCAGTACTCCAGAACAGTTTGTATCAGATTTACAGACTCTTATAGGAAGAATTACTGCAAAAACTCCTGAACTACAAGTATATGTCATCTCAATTCCTTGTGTGATGTCTAACGTCAATAATGGCGGATTAAGCAACAAAACCATTCGGTCCACAAATCTCTTGCTACAAGATGCCTGTGTTCAAAATGGGTGGGGTTATATTAATATTGCAGAACATTTGATGGGGTCTGACAATGCCATTCGCCCAGAATACAGTTCTGACCACTATGTACACGAGAATAGTCATGCTTACCAAATATGGAATAATGTCTTAAAAGACTATGCTTTCTGGGAAATTACAAAATAATTTCCCAGAAAGCATAGTCCCGTCTCCTTGCAAACTCTTTTTTATAATGTCTCAAATGTCTTCCGAATCGCCTTGATAAAATCCAGACTATTTAAAATCACTGGATTCTCACAGGTGGAAATCAAAGATAAACTCTTTGTCATTTTTCCGTTCTCAACGGTCTTAATACATGCCTGATCCAACTTATCCGCAAAGTCCTGTAATTCCTTTATGCCGTCTAGCTCTCCGCGCTTGCGCAGCGCACCAGTCCATGCAAAGATTGTCGCAATTGAGTTTGTGGAGGTCTCCTCCCCTTTCAAATGTTTATAATAATGGCGCTGTACAGTTCCATGTGCTGCCTCATATTCATAGACGCCGCTTGGCGATACCAACACAGAGGTCATCATGGACAAATCCCCATATGCGGTTGCAACCATATCCGACATTACATCTCCATCATAGTTTTTGCACGCCCAAATAAATCCCCCCTCAGAGCGAATTACGCGCGCAACGGCATCATCAATCAATGTATAAAAATATTCAATGCCCAATTTCTCAAACTGTTCCTTGTACTCCGCATCATAAATCTCCTGAAAAATATCTTTAAATGTATGGTCATATTTTTTTGAAATAGTATCTTTGGTTGCAAACCACAAATCCTGTTTTGTGTCGATTGCATAGCCAAAACAAGCCCTTGCAAAGCTGGAAATAGACTCCTTTGTATTATGAATTCCCTGAATAATTCCAGCACCCTCAAAATTATGAATCAGCTCTCTTGTCTCTGTTCCATCCTCCGCTGTAAATACTAGCTCTGCCTTTCCTTTTCCTGGAACTTTAATCTCTGTATTCTTATAGACGTCACCATATGCGTGGCGGGCAATTGTAATGGGCTTGGTCCAATTTTTTACATAAGGAACAATTCCTTTGATTAAAATTGGCGCCCGAAAAACAGTTCCATCTAAAATTGCGCGAATCGTTCCATTCGGACTTTTCCACATTTCCTTAAGATTGTACTCTGTCATTCTAGCTGCATTTGGCGTAATTGTCGCGCACTTAACCGCCACGCCATACTTTTTTGTCGCCTCCGCAGAATCTACTGTCACTTGATCGTTTGTCTCATTGCGGTGCTCTAATCCAAGGTCATAATACTCTGTCTTTAAGTCAATATATGGAAGAATCAGCTCGTCCTTAATCATCTTCCAGAGGATTCGCGTCATCTCATCCCCATCCATTTCCACCAAAGGTGTTGTCATTTGAATCTTTGCCATTCTTATCTCCTCCTAAATTTAATGTTTTTCGCTCAAACCACATTTTACCATATTTTGATATGCATTACAAATATGTTCGTCTGCAAGTTTTTCTGCAAGTTGTGCATTGCCGTCTCGTATGGCTTCCATAATGCTCTTGTGCTCCTCCACAGCCGCCGCACTTCGCGCCTTGTCAGAAAGTGTCTGCTGCCGTTCCTTCTGCACATATTGGTGAAAATCTTTTAACAAATGTATCAGCATCTTGCTCTCACATGCCTCATACAAATGCATGTGAAAGCGGTTGTCCAACTCAATCAACTGCTCATAGTGCTCTTTTGACAGGTGAAATTCGCTCAGAAGAATAATCTCTTCTAACTCCTCAATTTTTTCTTTTGTAATCTTCTCTGTTGCCCATCTGGCGCACAGACCTTCCAAAAGGGAACGAATTTCATAGATATCTGCCACATCTGATATAGAAATACCTGTGACATAGGCGCCTTTATTTGGCACAATCCGAATTAATCCTTCTAATTCCAACTGTCGAAACGCTTCGCGTACTGGTGTTCTACTTACACCAAGTTCTTCCGCAATTGCCGCTTCTTTTAATTCTTCATTTTCTTGGTATGTCCCACTTAAAATCGCTTCCCGCAACTTCCGAAACACTCTCCCCCGCAACGAATACTTGTCCGATACATCTTGATTCACATCATACTCGCCCATTTCTGTCACCTCGTCATATTTCCCAATGTAACACCGAGCGTCTCACACCCCTCTGCAATCACAGCAAGCAACTCATCATCTGTGAGAACAGTCACTCTGCCACTCTCATACTCTGTATCGACCCATGCTTTTACATACGCCACAAGTTCTGAAGACTTGCTAATCTTTTTATCATCCTTAAATTTATAATAGGTGTTAATCCAGTGCGCAATTCCCGCAAGCCCTGAAGTATTAGATACCGCGCATAATACAGGGCGATTCAGAAACTTTTCTGTGTCAAAAATATTGTAGATTTCCTCATTCTTTAACAGTCCATCAGCATGGATACCTGCTCTAGTGACATTAAAATTCTTCCCCACAAAAGGCGTTCTTTCTGGAATACGATAACCAATCTCTTTCTCATAATACTCTGCAAGCTCTGTGATAACAGTTGTATCCATACCGTTTAAGGTGCCTTTAAGCTGTGCATACTCAAAAATCATTGCCTCAAGTGGTGTATTTCCAGTGCGCTCGCCAATGCCAAACAGCGATGTATTCACACCACAACAGCCATATAACCACGCTGTTGTGGAGTTTGTAACTGCCTTATAAAAGTCATTGTGCCCATGCCATTCAATCCATTCCTGTGGCACACCTGCATGTGTGTGCAACGCATAGATAATTCCTTGCACACTTCTTGGAATAACTGCACCTGCGTAATTTACGCCATATCCCATCGTATCACAGGCGCGCACCACAATAGGAAGCTGATATTGCTCTGCCAATCGCATTAGCTCTTGGCAGAATGGTACAACATATCCATAAATATCCGCCCTTGTAATATCTTCCAAATGGCATCGCACACTAATGCCTTCCTCTAGGCAGTCTTGTACCACCGATAGATAATGCTCCATTGCCTGTCGCCTTGTCATTTTAAGTTTCATAAAAATATGATAATCTGAACAACTTACAAGGATACCTGTCTGTTTCATACCAATCTCCTTGACAAGCTTAAAGTCTTCTTTACTTGCTCGTATCCACGACGTCACTTCGGGAAATTGATAACCACGCTCCATACACTTGTAAACTGCATCTCTATCTTTCTGACTGTACAGAAAAAACTCACTCTGTCGAATCATGCCATTCGGACCGCCAAGCTTGTGTAAATAATCGTAGATTGTAACAATTTGCTCCGTACTATATGGCGCTCTCGACTGTTGTCCATCACGAAATGTTGTATCTGTAATCCAGATTTCTTTTGGCATGTTGTGTGGAACCACTCTGTCATTAAATGGTATCTTTGGTATCTCATCATAAGGAAACATATTGCGGAATGCATTTGGCTTCTCCACATCTTGCAACTGATACATATGTTCCTCAATCTGTAAAAGATTGTTATGTTCATTCATTGTAACAGGTCGGTTTTCAAAATATTCGTTGTTGTCTGCCATCACTTTTCCTCCTCAGTCTTTCCTGCATATACTCCCGTAATTTACTTAGAAGTACATAAATGCATTTTTGTATTATTGTATACAAATGTACAGTTATTGTCAATATATAATTATACTCACGGCAAATAAAATGTTACAGTTCAACCTTATCCAGCTGCAACGCATCAAACCATACAAAATCCTAGTACTCCATTCGACCAGAAATCAGAATCGTGAACCACCTATTCTCACTATTGCGTTGGGATTTTACCTAGCACTGGCACAAACCATGCGATTCACAACTCTAATTTCTGTCTGGACGGAGCACTAGACTGAACTGTAGCCGCAAAGCGGTATATTTCCTTATACAGCTGTGTGCATCCCATTATACTGGTGGTTAGTCTTTTGGACTGCCAGTATAAAAATATCCTTGCGCAAGCAAACTGTCTATCCGAAGCATTCCCGCGCCCTGCACACCCCAACTTTGCCCCAAATCCATTGCAGATCCCAGCAAAAGGCGTCGTAATTCTCCATTGGTCAACTGTGGATACTTTTGCAAACACAGTGCACATGCGCCGCTGACAATCGGTGCTGACATGGAAGTTCCGCTCTTAGAAATATATGGTGTTGTGCGAAAATGAGCGCCACAGGACACAATATCCGTACCAGGTGCCACAATGTCCGGTTTTTTGAGGGGATTGCAGACAGCCGAAGTATCTTTCCCGGGTCCCCTGCTGGAATACTCATTGCAGGGTCGCCCATGTTTTGGCTTGTAATCGCCATCATGACACCCCACACAAACACATCCTCCACATTCACCAATAGGTGACAATGTCATGGGATTGGGTCCTTTATTTCCCGCCGCTGCAACAATCATAATATTTCTGTCCCACAAATAACGAATATATTTTCGAAATTGTTCCCAATCATCTGGATCAATTCCTTCCTCTGACTCCATCTCAATTGATATATTCAGAATCCGAATTGGGACACTCTTAATTAAATCAGATATCCAGATTAATCCTTTAGTAAGATTTTTAAGGCTGCCTCCGCCCTCTTTGTCCAACACCTTGCCGCAGACCAACATACTTTCCGGTGCAATCCCTCGATATTTCCCCTTGGACACTGCACCATTTCCAGCCAAAATTCCAGACACATGTGTTCCATGCCCATTGTCATCATAGGCAATATTCTTGTTTGATACAAAATCCTTAAAAGCAGCAATCCGCCCTCGCAAATCAGGATGCGCTGCCACACCACTGTCCAATATGGCTACATAAATTCCTCTTCCTGTATAATGTTTTACTTCTCTGTGTTCACAGCCAATCACTCTGCGTACTCTATCCATTTTTATTCCCTCTGTAAGGATCTGCCAAGCAGACCATTACGTTGTATCTTCACATTAATATATGTTGGGAATGCTTTAAAGTACACAAAAGGGCTTCTCTTTTTGAGAAGCCCTTATCCTATATTACACTATTCGTTGCGGATTGCCGCAAGCGGACTTAGCCGCATTGCCCGAAGAGACGGGATAAAACCTGCAACCATACCAATTACAATTGCAAACACAATTGCGAGCGGACTCAGCCACAGCGGAATCCGGCAGATCGCACCGGAGATGCCCATACTGGCTGTCGCATCACTTCCAGCTACAAGGCTGTTAATTATAACACTTAACCCATAACTAAAACCAACGCCAATCACACCTCCAATAAATCCAATAAATCCTGCCTCCATCAAAAATAGTCCTTGTATATTGCGAATATCACAGCCAAGCACTTTCATAACACCAATCTCTTTCGTGCGCTCATAGATAGACATCATCATGGTATTTGTGATACTAATTGCCGCTACCAGCATGGCAACTGCTCCAATTGCACCAAGCACTGCCTGTATCATATTCATTGTGTCAAGCTCCTGTTGTATCCACTCTGCGGAACTATATGCATTGTAACCGCTATCTTTCAGCCACGTTGTCAGTTCTGTCACATTTGCCATATCATCAACCTGAACAATAATTTCAGAATAAAAAAGTTCATTGTATGGTTTTCCATTTTTTCTAGTTGGTTGTCCTGGAATCGGATTTTTCTTAAAAATACGCTTTAATTCCGCCTTTAGTGCTTCCATATTACAGAGAACACTTTGGCTATTGTTGTTATTCCACTCTCCAAGCTCACCCTCCATAATACCACATGCTTCTATCAAATATTTCTTGGGTTGTTTGACAGGTGTGCCATCTTCGTTTGTACCGCCCTGTGAACGCCAATACGCGTCTGTATCAAAAATTACAAAGATTGCATCTTCCATCAAGTCAATATCTGGGGCCTCTCCTGTATCCCAAAAAGAATAGACATTTGTTTTCTCCACATAAAAATTTGTAAGCACATTATTTCCGTAGAAAAACTGCAATTCTGTATCTGAATCTGGAAGCTTTCCTTTCCCGATTGAAACATTCATGGTTGCAAATTCTTCCTTGGTAATTCCATAAATATCAAGATGCCCTGCATATTTTCCAACCTTTGCTATTGCAGAAATATTTAGTCTAGGATAGACTTCCTTAACATGCTCCATACCCAGAAGCTCTTGGACAAACGCATCGTCAAGCCGTTTTTCTTCATCCTGATTACTCCCACTACTAGAAAAATAATATCCTCCGCCAGAAACCTGTATCTGTGTCATAGAACTGTAATTAGCATAGTTATCCAACATTGACTGCTTGAGTCCATTTCCAAGCGCAACCATAACGACTATCGAAGTAATACCAATCACCACTCCTAAAACAGTCAACACAGTACGAAGTTTTCGTTTCCATAGATTGGAAATGCTCATGCGCAATAAATCAAAGAATTTCATTATACATCATCCTCATCTAGCAAATCCATATCTTCCTTATGCTTCTTTGCCTTTCTCTTTTTAGAAATAATGGTGATGACAACCACAATCACTGCAATCGCTGCTGCCGCAATGCCAAGAATCCCAACAAGAGGAATTTTCTTCTTTGAATTCTCCTCCTCTATTGGCTCCATTGGCATATCTTCTATCATTCCCTCATCCATCACCATCTCGTATACAAAAAGATTTAAGTCTTTCTCAAATCGTGTCTCATTTCCAGCTTCATCTTCGTAAGTAATCACTGCCTTAACAATACCATCTCCTGTATCGGGCGCAATACCGGTCAACATAGAGTCAACGTTTTGAGTCGCGCCTGGCGCAATATTTCCCAGATAGGTAATACCGCTCTCCACCGTCGCACTTTCATATGTAACCTTTACATTGTAAAGCGTTGTCTTACCTGTATTAAACACACTAAACATAACATTAGACTGTTCGCCCACTGGAATGGATTCAGGCATAATCTCCGCAGAACCAGTGTCAATCTTTGCCTCCTGCTTGATTGGCACAGATACATTTGCAGCATCAGATATATTAATCTGGTCCTCTGTATCATATTTCATATTAACCGTCAACACATAGGGTTTCTGCGAGAGATCTGATTTCGCCTCCATCTCAATACTCATATCATAAGTTTGACCTGGCGAAATACGCTCTGTATAGACAGAGCTGGAACCTGATGTTGGCAAAAATGCCGAGTATGTAGCGTCTGCATCCTTTCCTTCCACTGTTGCCTCTAGGTTAAAAAGCACATTCTCAACAGCAGTCTCTTTTGATGTATTTTTAACACTTACTGTCAGCTTAAAAGTTGAACCTGCATAGACTACTTCTGGTTCCGTGCGGTAGCCTGTTACAATAATACGTGGATTTGTTGCTTTCTTTTCTGGTTCATCTTCGTCTTTTATTAAAGTTTTCTCAGGATCGGCACCCTTGACATTAATGTAAGTCGTAATATCTGTTTCCACCAATGCGCCATTTTGATAGTACGTAGCATGGAAACTCAGTGGATAGCAGCCTGTGAGTACATCCTGTCTGACATTAAAATACCACCCAATATCCATTCGCTTATTAAATGCATCTGTGGTATCTTTTGAAGCCTGTATAATCGGAAGCATTTGCGCATCGTAGGCTTGATTAATATCAAATGGCCATTTTGTCCTATCATTAGATACTGTCGGTGTAATCACAACATCTGTAATATCAGATTTTCCTAAATTAACCAGTGACAGTACTACAAACGTAAGTTCACCATACTGCGCACTTGTAATAGGGACCTCATTAGAAAGCATCAAAAACTTCTCACTTCCCGAAGCGTTCTCCTCTAAGATTTCTTTCAGATATCCTTCAACTTCAGCCTCATAACTTGTCAACTCTGACATGGTAAGCGGCGCATTTTCCATATAAGTCATAGCGCTGTTATAAATCTTATCCATGCGCTTGCGCTTATCCTCTGTCAACTTATAACGCATCTTTAAATCCGTATAGAACCGATTTAGCTCCCCTCGAATCTGGTCCTTCCATTCTTTTGATGCGTACTCATCACTTGGGCTATTCTGTGTAGGTTTATTATCTGACTCGTCTGCCAATGCAGTCATTGTATTACCACACAGCAAAACCGCCATAAGTATCAAAACTAATATCCGTTTTACCTTTTTCATTCTTCCTCCTCCTTTTTTGTATTATCCACCATATCGACAATTTTACCATCGACAATCCGAATAATCTTATCAGCAAAACTTGCAAGCGTATTGTCATGTGTAACCATAATCAAAGTACGTTTCTGCTCTCTCACTACACGCTGCATTAAATTCATAATATCTCTTGAAGTGTTGGAATCAAGATTTCCAGTGGGTTCATCTGCAAAGATAATTTCTGGATTCACCACAAGTGCTCTCGCAACACCGACACGCTGTTGTTGTCCACCTGACATCTGATTTGGTCTGTGATCCCAATATTTGTCAAGTCCTACCAAATGCACCATCTTTTTTGCACGCTTTATACGCTCTCTTTTGGACACACCTTGAAACGTTAATGGCAATGCCACATTCTCCACTGCATTCATTGTCCCCATCAAATTAAATGACTGAAAAATAAAACCAATATGTTCCCGCCGAAATCGCACCAACTGATTTTCATTTTTCTTCTCCATATGCTCGCCAATAATGACAATCTCACCCTTGGTGGGTTTTTCCAAACCTGCCAACATATTGAGTAGCGTTGATTTTCCTGATCCAGATGTTCCTACAATCGCACAGAACTCGCCGCGGTTAATACTAAAACTCACCCCGTTGAGTGCGCGTACTCGGTTCTCGCCAATCCGATACACTTTATATAAATCCTTGACTGTAATGACCGGTTTGGTCATCTTCCCCTCTGTTCCTGCCATTTTCCCCTCCTTAACATACATGTAGGCTTCCGAAATCCCTGTGCCTGAAAAACATTGCTTTCTGTATTATAGCAGTTCGGACAGGTCTGCGCATTTACTGCGCTGACCGTGCGAAAACATAAAGCTTGAGAGCAAAAATCCCATCGCCAAAGGCGATTTTTAATGGATTTTTGCAGTAACAGGTCAGCTTGTCTGAACTGTTACGCTGTATTGTTTGAATTAATACAGTTCATACGCTTTTCACTTGAAATCATAGCACACATAATGCAAAATTTCAACCAATACATGAAAAAAGAAGATATAAGATTGCTTAAACTTATACCTTCTTTTTAAGGATTTTTAATAATTATAATCCACGTATTCTGTGTCTTTGCGGAGTTTTCCATGAACGATATTTCTGTATTCCTTGGTGTCATCGCTCATATATTTAATCCCCTTTCTGTGGTCTGACATAATATTCCTCTGATTATCTGTCAGGGAATTTGGGATCTCCGTTTCCACAATTTTCATATCGGCTACCTGTGTGACTGGCGCATATGCAAACTCGCTAAACTCAGTGTAGTATGTATTCATCTCTACATAATCTCCAGTCTCAACATCGGCAGGAAAAATAGTGACTGCTTTGTCATACCCTTCCTTAAACTGAAAGATGGCAATCTGTCCTTTCAACTCTACAAGATCGTCAAACTTAAACTCCACAATCCGCTCTCCAAAATTATTGACAGTAGCTGTCTTTGTCATTTTTAGATTAATGTCTTTTTTTATCTTATCTTCATAGAGCATCTTAAAAGAGACACCAATCTCATCATCAATCTTTGTGTAAAGTATTACTTTGCGTCCTAGATAACTATTGTATATATCTTTCTTAATTACTTTTTCTTTGTTTAATTTGAGATAGACAAACTCATATCCCAACTCAGCCGCTGTCTTCTGTGCATCTGCTATCTGTTTATCTTCTGGATCACTAATGCCAATCGCTCCGGCAGAAGTGACTGAATCCATTTTCACATAGCAAATCACACCAATATTGATTCGATACCATCCATTTGAGTACTCACCAATTACTTGAACGGGCAAATTCGCACCCAACGTTGTTAGAACTGTAGAAGTATAAGTAGGCTCTGCATACACCACACAGTTCTCTTTTGTGTAATAGACATCTTGCACTGCTGTGTAGGTTGGTCCTTTTGCATACGAAATCATATCCACATTTACGGCTGTCAGCAATACAACAACTGCCAATAACACTGCCGCAGCTTTTTTCTTCAAACTTTTTCGCATTGACTCACCCCCTTAGGAACGACTAATAATAGTTCTCATCTGTAATCGCAAAAGGAAACGAATTTGTCTGATAAGAGCATTTTGAGTTGATTGTCACCTCAGTAAAAGTACAATCCGCAAAGGCAGATGCGCCAATGCTAAGCGTATTTTTGGGTATGGATACACTGGCAAGGGCTTTACAACCTGTAAATGCACCATCTCCAATACTGATAATCGACTTTGGAAATATCACTTCTGTAATGCCTGCACAGCCTGCAAACGCCGCCTCAGGAATTGCCTCAATCCCTGATTTAATTTCCAATGTCTGAATACCTGTACAACCCATAAAAGCACTCTCACCCATTGTTCGCATTGTGCTAGGAAGTTTTACATCTGTGATGGCAGTACACCCCTCAAAAGCACTTTCGCCAATCACTTCCAGTTCACTTGGCCACTTTGTCAATGCCATTGCAGCACATCCAGTAAACGCCTCTTTCCCCACTCTCTTTAATGATGATGGAAGTTTTTTCAGCTCCATTCGCGCACAATTGTTAAAGGCCTGCTCCTCAATCGTCTCAATGTCACTGCTAAGCGTGACGGCACGCAAATTCTCACACTCATTAAACGCTTTCTTTCCAATGCTTGTAACACCATCTGGCACGGTAATCCGTGCAAGTTTGGAACAGCCGTCAAAAATACCTTCTCCCATTTCTGTCAGACTGTCTGGCAAACTGACATCTACTAAAAGTTCGCTGCTTTTAAATACATTCTTTCCAAGTTTTGTCACAGATTCTGGTATATATACTCTAACAAGTGTCTTGGAACTTGCAAATGCAGAATCCCGTATCTCTGTCACTGGCTGGTCGTCTATCATATCTGGAATATCAAGTGTTGACGATGTGCCAACATATTTCTTGATTGTCACATGATCTGGATATAAAGTATACTCATACTCACTGTTTTTCTTTTCCTCTGGTTTTGCCTCCGTGGTACTTGATTCTTCTACTTCTGAAGTCTCTTCCGGCGCCTCCTCAGAAGGATTTTCCAAGAAAAACTCATGGTCATCATTTCTGTTTCCGTCTACCGATCCATTGGTTTTTTGACCATTCCCAAATGTACTTGGCGTAGTTGTAGACCCCGTTACAGGCTTTTTCCCCGCATTTTCCGCCGCCTCTCTTGAAGCTGCTTCCGCGGATTCTTCCTCAAACACTTTCATCGCCTCTGCGTAGTTATTTTGAGCATCCTCAATCATAGATTGTATCTCAGAAGGAAACTCGCCATTGTCAGCCAATAGTCCTTCCTCTGTGTCTGTCTCTGTCTCCGAAACCACTTCTGTTGTCGCAGTTTCTGGTTCTGCACCGATTATTCCGGCTTTATTTAAATACATACACAGCAAAATTACAAACGCAGCCGTGCATCCTCCTACCATTCCCCAAAAAAGTTTTTCCATTCCGTCATCTCCGGTCAATCATTTTCATTTTTTAAATTCCCCTTCAGAAATCTGTGTTCCATAAAATGCTCCGCGGACTACTGTTTTTAATCCGTTGCATCCTGTCAATCCAGTCAAGGAACTACAATTGCGAAATGCCTCTGCACAGATTTTTGTCACGGAATCTGGCAGCGCTGCATCTAGTATTTCTTGATGTCCTTTAAATACCTCTGGGCCAATCTGTTTCACACCCTCTGGAATCTCCACATGTTCCGCATTTCCTCTGTACGCAATTAAAATACCATCACCTACAATTAGAAAATCTCCCTCTCCGTTGTCTGTACTGCCATCGCGCCATTGATTTAACCATGCAGTTCCCTCAAATGCTTTTGTGCCAATTACAGAAACGGAATCTGGTATTGTAATATTTGTCAATCCTGCACAGGATAAAAATGCGCCATATGCAATCTCTGTGACATTTTCTGGAATTTCAATTGTCTTTAACCCGCTCTCCGCAAATGCCAGACGATCAATAATTTTAACAGTGTCATCAATTTTATACGTTGTCAAATCTTTTTGTTTATAAAATTTTCTCTGTGGAATGCTCTCGTTCTCTGGCCGCTGATACGTTATATTGATGGAATTTTTATCCGACGTGTCTGAATCTGCTGTATTTTGTGTGTTTGACTGATTGCCCTGAACAATCTCTGCTGTTACTCCATCTGGAATTCCATACACTCTTCCTTTATGATTATCCATCAACACAACTGCTTTTCCAGCCACAATCACAGTCTTACCAATCACATCAGCAGGTTCTGGCACATCCAATGGGTGAATATAACCCTCCGTGCTCTCAAATCGGGAAGGATTTTTCTGAACATTTGTACTGCTATTGTCTTCTTTATCTTTATCTGAATCTGTTACTGAATTGTCTGTTGTTGCATTATCTGTTGTTGGCGTTGTATCCGTATCAGAGTCAACACTGGAATCATATCCCACATTTGGCTTTTCTTCAAGCCCTGCATTACTGTCCATAAAATCTGTTGGATACTCTGCCTTATAAATTACTGGAATATTATTATTTTTTCCAAAAGTATCTGCTGTGCTAGATTGCGTGGTAAAAATCTTTAAATTTGGACTACCTGCAAACGCTTTTTTATCAATATTTACAACAGAATCTGGAACTGCAACTTGCTTTAATGCGGCATTGTTTGCAATCGCCCGCTCTTCAATACCTGTAACTGAGTCCTTTAATACCACATTCTCAACACTTCCCATACTGGACATTGCCTGTTTTGGGATTGTAGATACATTTTCTGAAACCATTACATTCTTTGTATTTTGAAGATTCCAAAACGCATATGTGTCAATCGCTTCCACAGTGTCGGGCATTACGTAATTTTCACCTTCGCGCGCTGGAAGCACTTGATATAACATTGTCATATTTCCATTGTACAGCGCGCCATTGTAGTAGGTAAGATATTCATTGTTCGCATCCACTGAAATCTTTGCAAGTTTTTCGCAGTTTGCAAAGACACCAGATCCCCATGCACTTACATTTTTTCCAACCTGGACAGAAGTGAGTGCCTTGCAGCCCTCGAAAGCGCCAGGACCAACTTTGGTTACAGAATCAGGAATAATAATCCCCGTCAGCGCTGTACAGTTTTTGAATGCGTTGTATGATACCTGCGTAACCGAATCTGGAACTGAAATACTTGTCAACGTCTCATTTCCAGAAAAAGCCTCGTCACCAATCACGGTGACTGTATCTGGGATACTGACATAAGTGTCAGTTCCCAGATACTTTGTCAACGTTGTTCCATTAATCCGAAATCGTTCATCCTCTGCGGCTGTCACACCGCCAATTCCTTTCGCAACCGTCACAAGCGCAAGGATTCCCAATATTGCCACACTTGCAATTGCAGTATATATTTTTTTCATAGTGGTCTCCTTTTATTGCTTTGATTTTCTGCGCCAAACTATGCTGCCTTGTAGTTCTTACGCTTGCGCCCATCGCTTGTAACAAACAGTAAGATTGAAATACATGCCATTCCAATCGCCGCAAACCACTTAGGATGAATTGGATCGCCTGTAGAAGGTGTCGAATCCAGTGTCTGTCCTGCGGTTAGATTGCTTGTGTCCACATAAATCACATACGGTGAAAAGTGTGGTGGTACAAACGAAATACATGCGATTCCGTCAATTGTTGTAAATCTTGGTGTCAACTGTTGTAAGTTTCCATTGTCGGCTGCCGCCACCCGTGAATTTCCGCCATACTGAATCAATACATCTGGTATTGGCATTGTCACTGTAATATTTAATCCATAAGTATCTGTAATCTTATTCTGTCCTGTAGAATCATACAATGAAATATCCATTGGGAAATACACCAATCCGTCAAGCGAACCATATTTATTGATCAATGCTTCTTCAACCGCTGCAGTAGCCTCCGCTGACTCTGTAATTCTCACAATAAAGTTATCCGTAGAACCATCTACAGAAATAGATGCCACATCTTTATTGGATACACCATTCTTTGTAATATAAATCTTATTTCCATTATTGTTGGCAGTGCTGCCTGTGTTTCCTGTATTACTGCTTCCAGAAGTAGGGTTTGTCACAGTGCCTGTCGTTCCTGTAGTACCTGTCGAACTGCTGCCTGGTCTGTTTGGTACAGTGGTTGTACTTGTATTGGTTCCTGGTCTCCTTGATGGCCCATCGTCATCATCGTCATCATCGTCGGACCGCACCTTGTAATTTGCCGTCACAGTCACATCTGCAGATGGCATTACAAAACTCGTTGTTGCAGAGTTTGCATTTACAAAGCTCAATCCAGAGTTGCTTGTCGTCCACTTTGAAAATACTCTATTGGGTGAATCTGGTGCATATGCAGAAATATTAACAGTAGCACCTGCTGCATACTCACCGCTTCCTGAACCATAATTTACGGTTACTTTGTATTTTTTACCATCTTCACCTGGAGTATTACCACCTGGAGTATTTCCACCTGGAGTATTTCCACCCGGTTTATCACCGCCCGGGGTATTTCCACCATTACCACCACTGAAATTTGCTGTCAGTGTCACATTTTCGTTTGGCATAATAAAGGTCGTATTTGCTGTAGTTACTCCATCAACAAGCAGATTTGTATGTGCTGACGGCTCAACAGTCCAGTACTGGAACTTACTTCCATCTGTCTTGGTGTCGGCAACCACAAGTATCTTATCTCCACCTTTTGCTGTAATAGACTCTGTTTTGCCATTTGCAGTACCGCCTTTAATTGTCAGTGTGTAGTCATTGCCATCTGGCACAACAATATTTGCGTTTGGCTTATACACTGCCTGAATAATTCTGTCTTCTGTGACATTTAACCAAGGATCGCCTGAGCCTGTAAACTGTGTACCATCTGACAGAATACATTTCCATGCAGAAAATTCATATCCTGAGCGCTCTGGCTTTGCCACACAGATTGCATTTCCCTCATGATCAACATACTGCGGATTTTGAACCTCTGGATCAACAATCAAAGAGGTATCATAATCAATAAAGGTTACTTTATGTTTATCCTCTGATGCAAAGATTATATTCTCTTCTTTGCCTTGTGCTTTCAGCTTATCCTTCATCTTTAGATAAAAATTATAGATTGCACTATTTCTTGTTCCAGAGGCATCAAACTGTGGTCCTCTAATCGTAACCTTACGGTTTCCATCAAAGTTAAACGCGGTCTCTCCAATCGCACAACTTGGATTTGGTATAGTAATTTCCATATTATCACTGGTATCCAAGAATGCTTCCGCGCCAATGGTCTCAATGCTTTCAGGAAGTTTCACAGTTCCCAGTTTCTCTGCTTTGTAGAAACATCTCTCTGGTATTTGTGTGATCGCAGAGGTACTCAGATCAACCTCTGTGATTTGATCACAGTAAGAGAATGCCTCATTGTCAATGCTGACAACATTTGCTAACAGCGTATCTCCTGATTCCTCTCCTACTTTAAAGGAACCACTCGCGCCACTTCCGCTTCCTCGCCCTTCTAGGCATTGAATAATCCCAAGTCCATTCCCTGAGCCTTGATTTTTGCGGAAAAGAATCATATTGCCAAACTGTACATATTGATTTCCGGCAGGAATATCAATCTGTGTCAAACTCTTACAATTCCTGTATGGCAATGCACCAATCTTCTGCATTTCTGTACCATAAGAAGTTTTTAGAAGATTCTCACAGCTCATAAATGCATAGTCTGGAAGTTCCTTTATTGTTTTTAAATCAATTGTTGTCAAATAGTCATTTCCAACAATTGAGTTTTCAACATATTCATGTCCATCGTAAGTACGCCAAATAATACCCGGTATATCATCGGTAATTCTAGTAATATTGGTGCTAAGCTCAGACTCTGCCAAAAATCCGCTAAACAGACCTGCTTTCTGACCAAATTCATCCAAATCACTCTCTGAAATATACTTATCATCAGAATATACACTCTTCACATCATTATATCTGCTATAACTTTGTTTTTGGTTAATATTTCTCTCTAAAGCACCAGTCTCGCCCTGAATGCCAATCTCAATCTCTTTGCCATTGCTCATTTTGGTCTGGGATACATATTTTCTTGTTAAATATGCCAGATCGCTTGCATTTTTAGAATTATTATAGTATGCGTTTGCATCAATGCTGTCAATACCTTTTGGTATTGTCATAAAAAGAGTGTAGAGCGGAATATCTTCCTCACTAAAATTTTTATATTGATTATAGGGTCTGTCTGCATAGTTGGGGTCCGCAGCATTTCTTAGTTCACTCCACTCCTCGAACTTATCTGTAATGCTGTATCCACTATCACCATTTGCCCACATTTGAATCAGATCTTTATTGATGGTGTCAATTTCCTCATAATGTGGATAGTCAATCAATGTGCTTTCGCCAGTATCATTGTCTCGCAGTATTGTAAGATTTGTCGGCGCATCTGTCTTATAACAAATCTGAAGACTAGAACCTGTCATAGACTTGCTATCCTCACTCATTGCTAGTTTAAACGGCGCATACTCTGGGTGCACAGCACCATGAAAGGTAAGGAAGTCTGAACCCGTTTTAAATGCATTTGTCTCAATTGTAAGCGCATCTTTCCAATAAGTATCCTCATCTCCAAAAAGTGCTGTCTGTGTTTGGCTAAAAAGCACATTCTCAAGACTCTTGCATCCCTCAAATGCATTTGCACCAATAAAACTTACAGAATCCCCAAGTTCCACCCACTGCAGTTTCGCACAGTCCCGGAATGCATTCGCGTTGATTCTCTGCACGGTTCCATCTGCAATTACTACTTTATATATAATATCCTTTACGTCTTTAAAACACCCATCCGCAATCTCTATAATTGTATAGCCGCCAACTGTTGCTGGAACTACCACGGCAAGCGGAAATCCTGTTGGATGATTTTCTGTATAACCTGACAAACTAGCTGTCTTTGCATTTGCATCAATAATATCAATGGTTGCAATATAATCATCGCGGCTTTCTTCACCAACACCAATTTCCATATGCTCTTTACCATCAGCCCCCATATATACATATGGTACAACGCCTGGCTTGCCATCTTCCATAAAATACCCGGGCACTGCATTCCATGTACATCTTCTAGGAGAAGCAATAGAACCGCTACTAGCGCCTGACTCGGGACCTCTCACATAGAACTTATCGTTCAATACCCCTGCAAAAAGTTTCTCTGGCGTATACACTGCATCGTAAGCCCCATCCGGAAATTCCACACACTCCAGATTCTTACAGCCTGCAAATGTTGTATCAGGCACATTCCTTTCCTCTTCATTTGGAACACTGTTGCCAAGTCTTCCAGGGAGAACTACTGTCTTAAGATTTTCCCTGCCAGCCAAAATATAATTTGAATAATCTTCGCCATAATTTATCTGGTTCATATAGGATGGGAATGTAAATGTTTCAAGTGCTCCACCACCTTGGTCTGCTGCCAAAGCAAAGATGCCATCTCCCATCTTAAAGTTTGTACTTTCTCCTGCAAAATTTACCTTAGCCAATTTTTCGCAGCCAAAAAATGCATATGGCTCAATTACAAGCTCATCATTCCTAAGACCTCCCATTGTCATTTCCCGTATATCAGAAAGATATAGACAACCTGCGCCAATTATCTTGACGTAAGGCGGAAATATTATATTGTCTAACTTTGTATTATAAAAGGCCTTACATCCAATCGTCTCCAAACGAGAATTGGCACTTGTAAACTTGATAGATGCAAGATTAGGACATTGCATAAATGCTTCATCAGCTAAAATAGTACAATTTGTATCATCCAAAGTTACATCCTTCAAAAATTTAGAATTAGCAAACGCCCTCACACCAATAAATTCTACTGTATCTGGAATTGTGATAGTTCCTACTTCTCTGTTTGTTTCTGGAGGCTTATTTTCTATATCAAACGCATTGGAAGCAATCCCCTTTATATTTGCCTTTCCTTTGGCAAGATAACCGTCCTCATCATTCACTTGATTAGAATCAGGACCATTTGGACTATTATTTTTAGGAACATATACAACAGCATCCTTCTGATTTATTAATTTAATTAATCCATATTTAACAAGGTCTCCTGTGTTATTACTTGATTCAAGCCTTTGACAAATTGCATAATCTACAATATCTGGAAGATCATTTTCATCCTCATCTGTATCCTTCGCCTCTGCCCGAATTTCTGCAAAAGTTTTTGTTAAATTCAACAATCCCTGTCCTGTACTTTGCAAAGCAGAAATTGCTGTTACAGAATCATTCCACCTTCTTTCGTCATCCTGCGTAAGATCTGTTGTGGATTTTGCTTTTATTTCTTCTAGCACCTCTATGTATTTTTGCATCTCTTTATTGTAATCATCAATTTTGTCTGTATGAGACTTTAGTACCTCTGGGGCATAATTTTCAAAGATTTTTGAATTGCTAGCAGAAGACTTTATTGTATCATACGGATTCCCATTTAATGTCCCCCGCAAAGTACCTGTTGGCGAATTTGTAATTGTCTCTTTCGGTGAATCTGTTTTTATCAAATCAAAATTAACAGCACTTAAATTTAAAGTGATGTTCTGTCCAGATGCATCTGTTATCGTGGTATTTATTGCACTATAACTTTTAGAATCTTTATCATATGTGATAGAATAAGTTTCACCATCAAATGTATTTTCTACTGCTTTTATATAATCAGCATCCATCTGAATATAACCATAATACTCCACATCGTATATATCAAACTTATCCAAGTCTTTCTTAAATACACTTTCCTTAATCATCGCATCTTCAGAGTTATTCGTTTTTAACTGAATTCTATATGCGTCAATAAAAACATCCCCCTCAATATGCTGAGCAATTTCTATATCACCTTGGTAAACGCTTTCCTTATCATCCGTTTTATAAGTTGGTTTATTCGGATCATTGAAATAATTATCTGCCTCACTTTTTAAATCAACACCATCCTCCACTCCTGATGCCTGCATTGTACCATAGTTCTCAACTGGTATTGCAGCCACAACAATCGCCATAACCATTGTGAGTGCTGCGATTGTTCGTTTTACTCTCCTTCTTAGCTTAAAGTTCTTTTTCTTTTTACTCTTTGCCATATTGTTTCTCCCCACTTTGTTATTTATACTCCCTTTTATTGACAATATCATCTATCTATACATACAATTTATGCCTCCAATCTTACTATATATTTTACAGTAAACGTTTCAATACATCTCATGTTTTTATTAATTCCTGCAAGTCTTAATATATTTCACAGGCATTTCTTATAAGCCATTTTCATTGGCTTGAAACAAACCCAATTATTCGCTCAAATTCCTGTATATTTTCCACTTTCGCTGCTGTTTTATGCCAGCGTCGCAGCACTTCCAAATCAGTTTGATCCATAATGTATTTTTGGAGTTCCTTAGAAAGTTTTCCGATTTCTTCAAGAAGTTCTATAACGGCCTCTGCTTTTCCTTCTGCCTTTCCTTCTGCTTTTCCTTCTACTCTTCCTTCTGTTTTTCCTTCTACCCTTCCTTGCTCTTTTTCTTTATTCAAAAGTCTTTCAAATGAACTACACATCACTCTCTCCTCCCCTTCTTTTAATTCTTCAATGAAGGTTTTGCGCTCTTCTTCATTTAATTTCCTTATCACATTTGAAAACCATATTATCCATTCATTTAAATCATTTTGCTCCATTGCTCGCACACGACGAATCAACTTTAGTGTCTCCTCACTCGTCCATGCTTCCCGAGTTCTTTTCTTATCAGCAAGCAGAATATTATCAATTAAAGTATTTGAGCGCTCAATCTTTGAGACTGCAAGGTTATTAATTGATACAAAAACATATTCAAAATCTATAACATATTTTCCAAATAGGTCTGATTGATCTATTATTTCCTTAAACCGATGTGCGGCTGTCCAATTCCGTTCACCATTATACAAAACAATTGGTATCACTGCTGGAAGTTTAAAACCTTTTTGTTTTCTTTTATTCTTATCACTATTTTTAAAGTAATCTAGCCAAATTGCCGTCATATAGACCAACAATCGAAATGGCATTGTAAAATCATTATAACTTTGTAGTTCAAACAAGAAAAATAAATATACACTTCCTGCTTTTGTATTTACTCGATACACTAAGTCTGACTCATAAGTATCAAACTGGTCTGTAATAAATTCCTTGTCAATTAACTCAATGTCACTCTCCCTCAAAGGCAGCATCCAGTCTAAACCAATATACTTCTTTATAAAATCAAGAAAATTCTTTTTAATAGAAAAAACTCTTTTATATCCTTTATCATGTGGATTGTCTGTATTTTGTTCTTGCGTCATTATTTTTTCTGATGCATCCATCCTTTAAACCCCTAGCGAATCTTTTTAGCTACTACAACAAACCTTCCTTTTTTCTCCTGATAATCGCAGGTTGAAAGTGTTAAAAGCTTATCCCCATAACTGGCGGTAACTCCCGTATCATATAAAGACAGTTCCGCCATCTCGTTTAAGTATGAATTAAATTCCATCTCCGAGGCGGCATTAATAAATTGATAATATTTAAACGTTACATCCTCCTCCGAATAAACTTTTGAACGAAATACATACATCACCTGATATTTTCCTTTTTCATAAATTGTATCAAACTGTATGACAGGGTGTTCTTCATAATAAGCCTCTTCACTGTACTTATTTAAAGTCCCAAACATCTTTCCAGACTTCATGTGATGCCCATACAAGATCATGTTATCGCATCCCTTAACCACATCACACTGATAATCCAAAAAGATACAACCGTTTCTGTCTTCCTCCTGATTGAAATTATGATCCAGATAATATTCATTGTTCACTGTCTGCATTACAGGGTAGTCAATTATAGTATCGTCAATTTTAACCCATCCAATTAGCTTTTGATTCTTCTGATGTATTTTTTCATATTCTGGAAGAATATCTGGCAGCGAAGCATCTTTGTCAGTAAGGTGTATTTCAACTTTTTTGTTACCAGAATTTGCACCGCGTGCTCCTGCTTCCTTCAATGCCGACAACTCTTCAAATTCGCGTGCGCTTTTGGCAGATACTTGGTAATATGCCCCTAAATATCCAAAACTAACAATACACAAAAACATACAGACTGCCACTAAAACTTTTCGTTTTCTTTCTTTTTTCTTGAGCACTTCTATAATCTGTTGCTGCATATCTTTGTCAAAATCCTCAAGTTTTGTTCTATTTTCCAATTTCCGCTGCTTTCGCGGTGATGTTACCATTTTCTCAAGCTTTTGAATCTGTTGTTTTCTCTTCTCTTTTCGTGCGGCTTTTTTTTCTTCTGCTTGTTCTTCTTGCTGTTTGATTCGCTGATATAACTCATAAACATTATCATCAAACTGTCTACCCACAATAGATTCAAATGTATAATGCCCTTCTTTCAATTTATAATACAATATCTCAACATCTTTTGGATTATCCAGTTTCAGACTGCCGGTAATGGAATCGATGAGTTCTTTGTCCCTAAGCGCCGCCTGATATTCCTCTGCGTTCCGAAACCGCCTGCCCTCAACAGTCCATTTTATTTCCGCCATTCTACCTTCCTTTCTATCTAACAAATCATTCATTTACATAAACATTCTATTTAAACGGTTTACATATATACTATTATTTTACTATATTTTCAGTTAATTTCAAGTCTTTTTCCGATTTTTATGACAAAATATTAGAAACAGCACAAATTTAATATGCTGTTTCTAATGTTTGTACACTTTATGTAATTTTAACCAATTTTATTTTACAGTGATTGTCATTGTCACCGTAGCTGGCTTTGCCTCAGGATCTGCATCGCGGAACGAAACCAAACATTTTACTTTATATTGACCTTTCTTAATCTTAGTTCTGTCACCTGCCAAACTAAAACTTACCGTGCCATTCTTACCAATATTATTGACCAACAAAAAGTTGTTCGCATTATTTTTATTGCTTGGGTCAATCTTAATCCCTGTAATATTATCTATATCGATACTGTTGTTTTTCAGTGATATAGAAGTTGTATACTTGTTCGAATTACTTCGATACAAATTACATTTTGCAGGAGTAAATACAATCTTTGGCAGTGTGTTGACAGGTTTGATTTTCACTGAGGACAAAATCTTGTAGTCATTCTGTAACACAGACTGAATTTGAACAGAATATGATTGCTTAGAGGACATGCCCTTTCCAGTCTTAATCTTCACTTCCACTTTCTTGTCAGCATTTAGAGAAGCGGAAAAATACTCCGCATTATCTCCTACTACGCTCACACTTCTTATAGCAGAATCAATTCCAGAAACCTTTGGTGTATACACCACAGATGTATTTTCCCTGTCTATTAGGTTGATCTTTCCCTTGGGTGATGCAAGTGTTACCTTTGCTTTATCTGCCTCTGTAAGCTTGATTGTCAATGTTGCTTTCTTAATTGTAATCTCCTGATTTAATAGATTTACAGTTGCATACAAATCCAGCTTGTAAGTTCCCGCCTTGACCGTTCCGCGCTTCCCCTCCTTCAATCCCAGACTAATACTCTTAATTCCCTGGCTTGTAGGCCGATAATCACACACAAGATATTCATCTATATCAATCAGTTTTGCCGCTGATCCTCCATAAGTTAGCTTTGTTATTCCAATATCACTTCCGTTTACAGAAATGGGAATTGTATTTGTACCATTTGCCTTGATGTTTGTAGCCATATTCAATGTCAATTGTTTACTCCCAAGCGACAATGACAACTTATCGGGAGATGTTACATAGGTAATTTTTCCCTTTGCATTAACTGGCTGTGTCCAATTAGAACTTTTTAGTTCTGTAGTATAAGATACATTTTTAGTACCAAGATACTTTACAGCAATGCTGCCATTCCTGTTAATCGTTGTACTAATACCACTATTAAGTGGTTTTGTAACTGCAAATGTCATTGCATTATCTAACAGAACCTGCTCCTTTGTCTTTGAATTAATTACATTAACCACACCTGATGAAATCCCCGGGCAAATCACCATTCCCGTCAAACTTAATGATGGTTTTTTATTCTCGGTTGCAATATTAAGTTCTATCGGCTGCTTATAGGTATAGCCTGCAAAGGCAATATTTAACTGTACCTTCACATTTGGTGACTTTGGAGAAAATTGACCTAATGTATTACTATCAAGCCCTTTTGCTCGAAAAGTTATCGTGTTATTACTGCGATGATAACTTCCATCAAAGCCAATACCATTTGCTTCTGGAATTTCTATAGACTGAATATTATATTTGCTAGAAATTGTATAAACAGCTTCTGCATCCTTATAAAACAGATTGGCCTTTGTTTTTAATTTTAATGTTACAGAAGGCTTGGTAACATCGGTAGTCACATTCAACGAATATGGATATTTTCCTTTTTCTGTAATAACTTCTAGCTTGCACTTTGAAACAGTTTTTCTTGAAGCGGATAATACTGGCGCATTTGGCTTTATATTTAAAGTGGAAATCCCTTCTGTCGGTGCACTTACAGAAAAGTTTGATGAGTTTCTGTCTTCCTCTCCATCCTTTTCCAACACATTTACAGAAGTAATTTTATTTCCATTCTGTTGCTGTAAAGCAAATTCTGTTCCTTGAGTATAATACTTGTTAATCGTTATACTTGATACTTCAAGGATTGGTGCATAATCCATAATATTCACTGTCAATGTGCCTGTGCACTCTCCCTGATCCTTCGCCTTCGCCGTAATTTCTACACTGCCCTCCTTTTTCACAGTGAGAATCACTTCATTACTCTCATTTATTGCAACAGTTGCCACAGTCGTATCGTTTGATTCCCAGTCAAATTTCATATTTGGTGCTGGCTTTCCATTAATCGTTGCCTCTGCCTGAAGCTTAATCGCATATTTATTCTTTGCATCTCGAACATCTTTTTGATCAACTTCCATTCGATCTTCTGCTTCTGTATATGTAAAGTTCTGGTTGCCTATCTTTATAGGCTTCACTTTTACATTGTTTACGCAATCTGTCAGAGGAACATCAACACTAAAATCTTTTACAAACAAATCAAGTTCCTGACTTGTTCCTTGATCAATTGCTAATGTCAGTGAGAAATCTGCCGTTCCACCGCTAGTTTTTTCCATTGCAGCAATCACAAGCTCATTCCACTCTAAAGATTCTACTGCTGCAATATTTCCCTCTGATGTTCTGACACAATTCGTAGTGAGCCGTTCCCGGAACTTAGGAGTATTAATATCTGCTCCTATATACTGATAGGTAATCTGATAGGTTTCCTTCTGTCCTTGATTAATCAGCTTTTTGCCCGTTACATCAATACCGACAATACGCGTAGCTGCCACTGGCAGTCTTGCAGAAAATGGCTGATACCCCTCTTCTGTATAGGTTGCCCAGCAATATTGCAGCTCGTCACTTGCCGTTAAGATAAGATCATCATTGTTCCACTCCCATCCTTTGGGTAACTTGCAGTAAGACAATGCTCGATCAACATTCTCAATGTAGCTGACAGTCCCTACTTCTTTAATCTTAATTTCTTTTTTATCATATAAAGGAAAAGAATTTGTAATAGAGATTGTCACTGCTACAGTATAGGGAGTTCCTTCCAATGTAGCTCGCAGCACTGCTGTTCCAGACTTCAATGCCGTAACTCTTGCCGTCCTATTTGTTAATTTCTTCACATACAACACATTGTTATCTGATGATATAAAGTTTACAATTTGTGTCGGGTCCTCTGCGCTTGATGGTTGAATAAATGCCTCTGCCTCAAAAGAATCCCCAACCCTCATATGTCGATCTGAAGTATTGATCGTAATGCCAGATGTATTTCTTGTAACTGTGACAAATACACTCTTTTTCACGCCATCCGCAATAACTGTAATAAATGTTGTTCCTGTATTTTTGGCAATCACTCGTCTCTTGTTCGGATCTGTTGTCTGTGTTCCAGTTTCCTCGGAAGTCTCTATATATTCCTCCAACTCCACGACCTCATCATCCGAAACTTCAAACACTGGTTTCTGCTGATTGCCTGATACAATAATAACAGTTGATTTTCCGCTCTCTGCGCCATCAACATACAATGTATCACTAATAATCTGTAAATCAAAGTCATTTATTGTTTCTTCTTCTTTGTAACCAAGATTGATTCTTGCATAAGATCTTCCCCAATTCTCACCAAAATCTGTGACAGTCATATCATACAATCGATCTTTCTTTTCCAGACTGTCATAAAATTCTTTGGTAAAATAATAATAATTACCCTCTGTTGTAGAGGGAATGGTAATCCTATCAATTACCTCTGTATTTTCTGTCGCATAGATTGTCAAGGTTGCAGGCAGTGCCAGATTCTGAATATTAATACCAATTACCCGATTGTTTGCCAATACAGGCAAACCTTTATTAGAAGAAATAGATGTCTTATCACCATTGACCTCATCCGTATAATACTTTTCGTTTAAATTGGACATTTTATATGGTTGATCTAATTCTTTATGTGTTATCAGCACATTGTAATCTTTAAACGCCTTACTTCTGTCCAGTCCAGTAATATTCATAAAAACGCTATCCGTGTATCTCTCTGTTACTACTGCACTGATGCCTGTCACTTCTCCACCGTCAACTTCTGTCAATTTAACATTAAAATCATCTGTCTCTGCGCAGTTTGGTGTCTTTATATAAACCTGTATGGTCTTATCATCAATCCAAGAAAGCGCATAGGTGTCAAGAACAAATTTTTTATAATCAGATGCAATCACCTCAAATGTGTGAGATGTATACGCGTTGCCATCTCTAGTAATTCTTACTGTATGAGAACCAAATTCCAACTTTTGTGTAGGAATCCATAGCTGAATACGTGTACCCTTTACATCATCCTCTCGCTGCCACTCACTTGCGTAGACTGCTACTTCTCCACTATATCCATCTATTGATGCCTTCAATGTATCATTGCTGATTCCAGCTTCTGTATCAAAGTAATAAAAATCATGTCTTTCTGCATTCTTTGAGATTACCGCAGGCGCATCCCAATGGCTTTTGACTGCTGTTGCCTGACTCACAGTAAATTCTTTATAATATGTATTTCCTCCTGTTTCCTTTAACTTCACATAATAACGCCCCCTGTCTAAAACCTTATTAGGTGTAAGATAGACCAAGCTTTCTGTCAACGATCTTGTTGTAACATCTGATTCAAATGAAGGATTATCACCTTTTTCATTAACAATACTAAACTTTACCGCTTTTCCATTTAAGTCTGTTGTAACACCAACTTCCACAGCATTCAATACATTACTATACTCTGCATAGTAGATACCACTCTCTAGCAACGCCTCAAACTCAGTTTGCGTAAAATTAATATTTCCAGACTTTTTAGAGATCGTTACCTTAATTTTATTTCCTGCCTTCTCCCAATTTCCTTCCTTTCGGAACTTCACAATAAATCCAGACTGCACAGTTTTATAATCAATTCTTGTGGTAGATAAAATGGCTGATGTCGCCTCGTCCTCAAAATCAAAACGTACCTGGGAAGGATTAAAACCTGTTCCCTGAATATACAAATACACAAAATTACTTGTATTATCGTAATCCATACCCAGTGTACACTTTGTAACAACTGCCTTTGAAGAGACCTCCACAACATTGCCAAGAAGCATATCCGAACCGCTATCAAGTGTCAATCGAACATCATAGTTGCCAACTTCAAGCGCATTTTTCTCTGTAGGAAGAATCCACGTTGTTTTATATAAAATATCTTCTTTATACTCATACCCATTTCCAATGCCTGTATAACGAGGATCTTCTCTTTGAGGTACAGCTGGGCTTTTCTGGTTGGAGCGTGCAACAATATCACCATTTGGTGCAGTAATCTGAACGGATGTAATATTATCATCTGGATTAAAAAGTGCTACTTCAATTGTGTCATCCGTTGCAGAAATAAAATATTTTTCTGCTTCCGTAAATACATTTGCTTCTTCTATTGTAAACTCAAGTTTTCTGCTTACCAATTCAGAAATAGCGTCTGGTGGCGTCGGATCTATTAATTTAACCGTCAATGTATGTGTACCTGTCAAAACATCCATTCCTTGTAAGGAAATTCTATAATAATCTCCATCTTTTTCACCATTGACTTTTTGTCCTTTATTGTTATCCTCTTCGTCAATATAAAACTCAATATTTATTGTATCTGGTATTTCACACCCTTCTAATTTTACAAAAATATCTTTTGCTTTTTCATAATAATAGTATTTTTTTTCTGAGACAACAGAAAGTAATTTTTTATAATCTGGCAATTCATCTGCAAGCGCTGTCACCAGCTGTTCCGCCGTCTCCTCCTCTATATCAGTCGTTCCTGTTTCTGTCATGCCTGTCTCTAGCTCAACAGTCTCTTCTGCGTCTGGCATTTCCGACAGTTCTGATGTCTCTGCCACTTCTGATTCTTCCGCTGTCGGCGAAGTTTCTATCACGCTGGACTCCTCGGCAGTCGACGATACTTCTGTTGTGCTCATCTCCTCAGTTGTAAACAACGTTTCTTCAGTCGTGCTCTCTTCCTTCTGTGTCAGTGATGTATCAGCAGCATTTATATCCTCAAATAATTCTGATGATTCTAGCGCATCTGACTTTTCGGTCACTTCTGATGTTTCCTCTATATCTGTCTCTGATATCACCTGTGCGTCTTCTGATTCTAATGAATCTAAACTGTTTGTTTCCTGATTTTCTTTCTGAGATTCTATTGTGTCCGACTGCTCATGCTCATAGGATTGTACTGTCTCTGCGACTTCACTTGCCACTGCCTCTGCAGGCACACACTGAAATACCATAACAGCACACAATACACCTGCCAATATCTTTCGTCCAATCTTAGTTGACCTCATATTTGAAATCCCCCTTATCCTTTGGTGCTTTGCACAAATACTCCACTTTATGCCAAACACCCTTACACTTATTTATAATAGAAGTACATTATTTACTATTATAATATATTTTTTCTAAATATTCAATGAATTATCTGATAAATCTTCAATTCGTATTTTGTCAAAAATGTGTAATTTTCGTTAGACAGAAAAAACCATCAAATCTGCATAAATGCTTAATTGGTGGTTTTATTCTGGTCTTTAGCAATATTCATTTAAATATCTTGCACCTTTCTCTATTGAATTTAGATCGATCATCCCCTGATAATATCTCAAACACTTAGGAAGATTCCGTTTTACCGCAACCTGCATCTCGATGTTGTATACTGTACCTTTACTATCCTGCACATAAATATCTAGTCGTACACTCTTGCCATCAGGCGTGATATCCAATATTTTTTCCTTATCTGCAAGCTCTACCTTCTTTATCTTAACACGAAGTATCAACTCTAATAGCTGCCGACATAGATCCAAATTATTTTCCATAGCCTTACAAACCACAAAATTATTTGTAAATGTCAGTTTACTGTAATCTATACTTCTTTTCTCCTCTAAACGTCTAGCACAATATTTACCAAGTTATTGTATATTTTTATTGTATCGATTTTGCAACTTAGTGTCAATATCTTGTCTATAATCTGTTACTATTCACGCTCTAGAAAGCCACTCACAGCAATGATTCGGTGCGATATATAATCTTTCAGACCTCAAAGTTTTTTATTACTCTTGAAGCCAAACTACCAGCTATTTATATTAGAGAACGAAAAACCAAACTGCCATATAAATTCATTTTTCAGGAACACTTTCTATACTCTGTCATATAGTATAGAAAAAAGCTTCTTCGGAGGTACTCAACATGAGTGAATTATCAGCAAGCCATTGCGGCTGCAATCAGACAAATACGGTTTCGGAGTGTGGCTGTGGATGCAACAACAACAGCGGTTTCGGTAGCTGGATCTGGATTCTTATCCTTCTGTCTTGCTGCTGCGGCGGCAACAACAATGGATTTGGCGGCTTCGGCATTTCCAATGGATGCGGTTGTGGATGTGGCTGTGAAAACGGCAATAACGGCGGTTTCGGCAGTTGGATTTGGATTCTCATTCTTCTGTCCTGCTGCTGTGGCAACAACAACGGCGGCGGATGCGGATGCTGCTAATGTTCTGATTTGTGAGGGTCCGTTTCATACGGACCCTCATAATCTGTATGGATTCTATTCTGGAACGTGCATAACAGATATTCCCATTTCATATATATAATATCAAAAAACGATGCAAAAAACTCTCGCATCAATTGGCAGGTCTGCTATAGACTCCGAGAGACTATAATAATTGGAGGTTTATTTATGGAGGATAATGATTACGTGCTGGCATTTGACCACTTTTACACCACGAATCACATCCAGATCTTAAAGTCCCTTCTGCCTTTTATGGAGAATGGCAACTTTCGGATGCTGCCTGCCCTAATCAAATATATGGAATTTCAGTACACGCTGTCGTTGCTTGACAAAGGAGTTTCTAGTTTCTCTGGAGGAATCCACGCCAGCAGCCTTGACAGTAGCATCAAATCTGCATCCAATGCAGACCCAACAGAAAACCTCGAACAAATCTACAAGGCAGTTCATAAATACCTTGCTCCTAGCGAGGAACAGAGCTTTAACCAGATACTTTCTGCCATAAAAACGATGAAAAATTTCCGCGAAATGCAGCAGATGATGGAACTAATACAAAACCTTAATCCAGACTCAAATTTCAACATGGATCTCGGTAATATAATGGAAAGTCTATCATCTGGCAATGAAAATACAGGCGGACTAAATATCAATGAAATGATGGAAATGATGAAAATATTTGGAGGAAATGACAATGGAAACAAATAACGAGTGGATGAATGATCCAGAACTGCAAAAGATAGACCCGTCAAAACTTGATTTTCTTAATAAAATGTTTATGCAAAGCACCACGATTAACAATGGTGGCAATCAGGCAGAAACACAGAAAAAAATGATGGCATTTCTGTTATCACTAAATAAACTAAGCAAAGACAACAACATTTCCTTTCATCCAGAAGAGGTTGAGCTAATTTTCTCTGTCCTGAAAAAATACTCAACCCCTGATGATATTGCTAAAATGCAGAAGATTTCTTCCTTCTTCCGTTCCCGGTAAGAACAAGCAATGCTCCCACTGAAAACATTGCACATACAATAAGCATACGATACTGTACTGGGTCTCCTGTCTTCGGCGTGGAATCTTTGATATGCGCTGTGCTTTTTGGTGCGTTTGCAGCCGCAATCTTTGTTTTTTGTGTCGTCCCCACACTTTGGTCCGCAGATACAAAAGAATCAGAAGTACTCTGCTGCGAGGACGATGTTATATTGCTTCTCACAGACTGCGGTCCTGATGATGACTGTGTTGTAGACATTGGCTGTGGTACAGACGTTGATGATGTTGGTTGTGTTGTCACTCCCGGTTGTGGTATAGATGTTGGCGGTATTGTCACTTCTGGCTGCGATATCTGCGTCGAAGGTACTGTTACTTCTGACCGCGGCGCAGATATTGATGGCATAGTGGATGTTGGCGATGTTACTGTCGTTGTGTTGTTTTTTGTGTTATTCTGTGTAGTTGGATTACTGCCAGAAATTGTCGCGCCAAGCTGAATACTTCCAGAAGCCGTCCGGCTTACAACAACACTGTCATCTGTATCGCTTTCCTTATAAACAAAACGTGTATACTGATTAGCCAATCTCTTTGCAATGTTTTTGGCACTTTCAGTTTTTCCAGTAATTGTAATATCTTTTGAGACATTCTTCACTCCTCGAAAAGCATTTTCCTGAACCTCGGAGATGTTATCCGGCAATGTAATACTTGCAATGCTGCCCATGCTTGTAAATGCATCATTTCCAATTATTTTAACAGAATCTGGTATTTTGACATCTGCCACAGATGCGCTGTATTTGTACAACACAGCTCCTGTTGCATTCATGGTAAATCCAGATGACGTATAATACCATTTCTTATATAATGTAAGATCTCCCTTCACCTTAGCATCTTGTTCGTATACCTGAAGACATTCCTTATCCTTATACCAATTTGAATCCGTTGAAAAGTTAGAATACTTAAAATTAGATGTAGAACCGCTTCCCGGATAATCTGTGGAAGAAATTTTTTCTCCCGTTGTAATTTTTGCAGTCAGGCTCGCTGTATCTGTGTAGGACTTTCCATTATATTTACCTGTAAATCCACCACCATTCATATGGAAGACCACTGTATTGCTCTTTTCTGCAAAAAGGGCATAAAGCGTTATATCTTTTGTCAGAGGCTTTCCCCATGCTTTAAACTCCGATTTCGCATCTGAGGGGTTTGTATACCACCCTTTAAAATTTTTATTTTTTAAAGAGGGCTTCTTTGTCGGCTTCTTTAACTTATCGTCTGCATACAACTTTTGTTTTTCTGGTATATTAGTAGCATTTTCACTGCCTTCCGCTGCACGATAGATCACATAAAAATATGCTTTTGTCTGTCTATCCCACTTTGCATAGATTGTTGTATCCTGCTCGATAGTATCGTTGGCAAAATCCCATTCAGCAGTATAGTTATTATCCCGATACCAACCTGCAAATGTATATACAATCTCCTGTTTTCCATCATCTTGCTCAACCTGATAAATTCCTTTTCTCAAAATCTGTGACTGATTGCCATTTACCGACACAAGTTCAGACACTGTTCGACCGTGAAGAACCTCCCTTTTCTCACCATTTACCCCCAAAATTCCGGTAACAAACGTTACTGTATATTTCTGATCTGGATCAATTACAATCTCTGATGATGATATTACTGAACTTTCCTCCGGTTCTGTTGATGGTATTACTGAACTTTCCTCTGGTTCTGTTGATGGTACTACTGAACTTTCTTCTGGTTCTGTTGACGGTACTACTGAGCTTTCTTCTGGTTCTGTTGACGGTACTACTGAGCTTTCTTCTGGCTCTGTTGATGGTGCTGCTGGGCTTTCCTCCGCTTCTGCTGATGGTGCTGTTGAGTTTTCTTCCGCTTCTGCTGACATTGTTTTTGCGTTTTCCTCTAGTCCCGTCAATATCTCAGATGCATTTTCTGCCAAATCTGTTGCTGTTTCCAATAACGTTTCCTCTACAGTCTGTGTCTCTGACATCTTCTGTGTCACTTCCGCCTGTGCATCTGGCATAGGAACCTGAGAAATAACAACTGCCAAAATCATTAGACTTACCCCTAAAATATTTTTTAATCTCCGATACATAACAATCCCCTCTTACTTATAAAAATTCTTAAAATTTTTAGCGCACTCTTTTTGCAATCAATACAAACCGCCCGTCTTCCTTATAATTATCACAGGTAGACAGAATCAGGCAGGTATCCCCATATGTAATCGTCTCATCTGTCGTATAAATGGCATTGGAAAGTATATTTTCACGAAATATATTAAAATTTTCCTCTGTGCTAATATCAATCGCATCATAATAGCGAAAGACATTTTCATCCTCATATGCCACACCACTTAACATTGCTGCCACAACCTGATACTCACAAGTTTCGTACAATGTATCAAACTGAATGGTTTTGTGTTCTTCACAAAAATCTTTCTCTTTATAATATTTAAGTGTACCAAACATAACACCCGTTCTCATATTATGACCATATATTATAAAATTCTGTGGATTTACTGTCTTATCTTTTTGAATTTCATTTCGATAATCCAATATTAACAGTCCATTTTTATCGTACTGTTGTCTGAAATTCTTATCAAGGTAATAATCATTATCCCCCTTTCTCGACATAACTGGATAATCAATTTTTGTTCCGGGTATCCTCAACCATCCAACAAAATCCTGATTCTCCTCATACAATTGTGTAAACTTAGGCAATACGCCACTCTCAAATTCGCTCATATCGTCTGTCATGTGTTGTTCTATTAGCTTCACCCCCTCTTGATTTTCTTTAGATAGGTTAGAAGCTGCTTTTTGTGCATAGGCGATATCTTTTTCTTTTATCCTTTCCTGTAACTTCTGGGTTTGATAATTTGTTCTAACATCCATTAGCAAATTCCAGTTAATACATAAAATAGAAGAAATAAAAACCAATGCTGACACCATACACGCGATTCTTCGATTGATTCGCAATAGCTTTCTTCTATTTTGTTTCTTTTGCTTCTCTCGGCGTACAGCATTGTTAATCTTCTGTATTTGGGCATCTGTCATATGCTCATATAGATTTATCAGAAAATTCTCTCCAGTTTCACTCTGAAATTGTATGTTTTCTCTCTTTATTTTATAATATAGCTCCTGCGCTTGTTGTGCTGTAAACTTTTTCTTGCCAGATAACTTTCCTCGCGTCAATTGGCTTATAATTTTTAAGTCATGTTCTACTGCTTTTGGATTATAACCAGCGCTATAATCATTTTCATCTCTTTTGTCATTCTCCATTTATCACACCTTTATATAAATTGTACACTTATTATGTAACCCTAAATTATAATTAATATAACATAAAAAGAGAAAATTGTATAGACAATTTCCTCTTTTTTTGACTAATTTTTTTAATAGTTTAAAAGACTTTCAAATATTGCTTATATCAACTTGCCGCAATTGCATTTCCAGTGTAAAGTTGATAATACTTGCCTTTTGCCTCAATAAGCTCATCATGTGTACCCCGCTCAATAATTCTGCCCTGCTCAAGTACCATAATGCAATCACTATTTTTGACAGTGGAAAGTCTATGCGCAATCACAAACGTTGTTCTTCCCTTCATCAACTTATCCATGCCATCCTGCACAATCTTCTCTGTGCGCGTGTCAATCGAGCTGGTCGCCTCATCAAGAATCAAAGCCGGCGGGTCCGCAATCGCAGCGCGCGCAATCGCAAGTAACTGCCTTTGCCCTTGGCTTAGGTTCGCACCATCACCTGTCAGCAATGTATTGTATCCATCGGGGAGTTTCTCAATAAATTCATGCGCATTGGCAAGCTTTGCCGCCGCGATAACCTCGTCGTCTGTGGCGTCTAGTTTGCCATAGCGAATATTTTCCATTACCGTAGCCGTAAACAAATGTGTATCCTGCAGCACAATACCAAGGGAACGGCGTAAATCCGCCTTCTTTATCTTGTTCACATTAATTGCATCATATCGAATTTTTCCATCTTGAATATCATAAAAACGATTGATAAGATTTGTGATTGTTGTCTTGCCTGCACCCGTGGAACCAACAAACGCAATCTTCTGCCCGGGCTCCGCAAACATCTTAATATTGTGCAGCACAATCTTGTCATCTGTGTATCCAAAGTCCACATCATCAAATACAACAGCCCCCTCTAGTCGCTGATAAGTCGTTGTGTCACTGTCTTTGTGATAATGCTTCCATGCCCACATACCCGTATGTTTTGTCGTCTCCCGAATCTCACCATTGATTTCCTCAGCGTTGACTAGCATAACATATCCGTCATCCGCCTCCGGCTCCTCATCTAGCATCTTAAAAATACGATCAGCACCGGCAAGCGCCATCACAATGGAGTTAAACTGTTGGCTCACCTGGTTAATTGGCATGTTAAAACTCTTGTTAAATGTAAGGAAGCTTGCAAGACCGCCAAGTGTAAGCCCTCCAATATTTCCAAGCGCCAACGCCCCCCCGACAATTGCACACACCACATAGCTCAAATTTCCAAGCTGTGCATTAATTGGTCCAAGCATATTTGCAAACTGATTCGCATTGTAAGAGCTCTCAAACAGTTCCTCATTCAGCTTGTTAAAACGCGCCATACTCTCTTCCTCGTGGCAGAACACTTTCACAACCTTCTGCCCCTCCATCATCTCCTCGACAAATCCATTTACAGAGCCAATTGCCTTCTGCTGTGCTACAAAATATCTGCCGGAAAGTCCTGCCGCCTTCTTTGTGACAAATAGCATTAAGGATACCATAATTAATGTTGTGACTGTCAATGGTACACTTAAAATAATCATACTGATAAAAACACTGACAATTGTGATAGCACTATTCAGACATTGCGGCATACTCTGGCTAATCATCTGCCTCAAAGTATCAATATCATTGGTGTATCTTGACATAATGTCTCCATGCGGGTGCGTATCAAAATATTTAATAGGAAGCGATTCCATCTTGTTAAACATATCTGTACGAATTCCGCGCATAGTGCCCTGACTGACATTAATCATAATTCTATTATATAAATAGGAAGATACAACTCCAACTGCATAAAAACATGCCACCCGAAAAATTGCCTGTGCAAGTCCAGAAAAGTCTGGATTATCCGTTCCTAAAAGCGGCATAATATACTCGTCAATCAGTGTCTGTGTAAATAATGTTCCCTGAATGTTTGCAAATACACCGACAAAAATACATATCACAACAACAATTACATGCGGCGTATAATTTTTGAGCACATACCCCATAAGCCTGCGAAAAAGCTTACCCGGATTTTCAATCTTTGGTTTGGCTCCTCTTGGTCCTCTCATTGGATGTCCTGGTCCTGGCATTAGTTGTCACCTCCATTCTGGTCAAAGTCCGCATTTCCGCCTGTCTGCGATTCAAATACCTCGCGGTAAATCGGACTGGTTTTTAACAGCTCCTCATGTGTATCAAATGCAGTCACATTGCCATTGTCCATCACAATAATGCGGTCTGCATTCTGTACACTACTTACTCTCTGTGCAATAATCAGTTTGGTTGTGTCTGGAATCTCCTCCGCAAACGCCTTTCTAATCTTGGCATCTGTGGCAGTGTCCACCGCACTAGTACTATCGTCTAATATTAAAATTCGTGGTTTTTTGAGCAGCGCCCGCGCAATACAAAGTCGCTGCTTTTGCCCGCCGGACACATTTGTGCCACCCTGCTCAATAAATGTATTGTATTTCTCAGGCATCTTCTGAATAAATTCGTCTGCACAGGCAAGTTTGCACGCTCGAATGCATTCTTCCTCCGAAGCATTCTTGTCACCCCAGCGCAAGTTTTCAAAAATTGTACCACTAAACAATACGTTTTTCTGTAATACAACTGCAACTTGATTTCTAAGCGATTCCATATCATATTTTCGCACATCAAGCCCGCCGACCAAAAGCTCCCCAGAGGTAACATCATAAAGACGACTAATTAAATTGACTAGACTTGATTTTGCGCTTCCTGTGCCACCGATAATTCCAATAGTTTCGCCTGACTTAATTTCCAGATTAATATGATTTAAAACTGCCTTACTGTCCTTGTTGTAAGCAAAAGACACATCTTGAAATACAATGCTGCCATCCTTTACATCTGTTACTGGGTTCTCTGGATTCTGTAAATCTGTCTGCTCTGTCAAAACCTCTGCAATACGCTTTGCACTGGCGTAACTCATAGAAAGCATAACAAAAATCATAGAAACCATCATTAAACTCATTAAAATATTCATACAATATGCAAGCAAACTCATCATCTCGCCTGTCGTGAGATTTCCTGCGACAATCGTCTTAGCACCCAGCCACGAAATTAGCAGAATGCAGGCATACACTGTCACTTGCATCAATGGCATATTGACGACAACAAGTTTCTCTGCCTTCAAAAACATGTTATAGATATTTTGATTTGCCTTGGCAAACTTATCTTTTTCATAGTCCTCACGCACATATGCTTTCACAACACGAATCGCAGACACATTCTCCTGCACACTGGCATTCAAATCATCATACTTTTCAAAAACCTGCCGAAAATACTTGTTTGCCCGCGGCATAATAAACGCAAGACAAACTGCAAGAAACAGCACTGCGACAAGATAAATGCTGGCAAGTCGCGCATTGATAGAAAACGCCATTACCATTGCAATAATCATAGATGCTGGCGCACGCATTGCCATGCGCAATATCATTTGAAACGCATTTTGTATATTTGTCACATCTGTCGTAAGTCGTGTTATTAGACTTGATGTAGAATATTTGTCAATGTTGGAGAACGAATATGTTTGAATATTCTCAAACATTGCCTTTCTAAGATTTCTCGCAAAACCCGTCGATGCTCTCGCACCATACTTTGCCCCCATCAGTCCTGCCCACAATCCAATGAGTGCCACCACAATCATCAGACCACCAATCTTATAGATATGGTTTAAATTTCCATTGTTGACACCCTCGTCAATAATGGATGCCATCAGCAGCGGAATAACCATTTCCATGATTACTTCTAAAATCATAAAGACAGGCGTAAGTATGGAATCCTTTTTAAACTCCTTAATTTGTGCGCCTAATACTTTTAGCATAATCAAACCTCCATTCATTTTTAAGGAATTGTAGAAAAACATATATTGGAATCTTATACTATTGTCAAAACAAATGAACTCTACATTTGTCGAACTATTGTTCCATATTGGTTATAAGCCTTTGTGCTACCTCATAAAAAATCTCCAGTTTATCAGGCGCGATTCCTTCCACAATACTACTTTCCATATTATCAATCGTCGCCTTCGCTTTGATAGCAGTCTCCATTCCCTGCTCTGTGAGCGATATTTGCTTCAGCCGAGCATCTCCCTCCACTGATGACCGTCTAATATAGCCTTTCTTTTCCATAAGTTGCAATATTGTTGTCACTGTAGAACGTCTAATATTAAAGTCAGACTCAATTGTCTTCTGATAAATCGCTCTTTCCTGATTATAATGAAGATAGCCCATAATCCAACCATGCATTAATGTTACCTCATCAAGTCCCGCCGCCATGCCACACGCCATAAATTTCTTTCCAAATGCACCGTGCAGCCCCCTAATAATGTTTCCAAGTTTGTACTTTTCAGACTTGTCATCACAACAATGTTCAAACTCTTCCATACGACATTCACCTCATTTCTGTTATTTTTAATCTTCAAATATTAATTGTTCGCATTCAAACTGTTCGTGCACTAACATATTATTCCAGATAAAAAAATAAGTCAATACTTTATTATCATTTTCACACTTTTTTCACACTTTTCTGTAATAATTCAGCATTTGACTTCCTGTTACAAACATCAAGCCATGCACCATCGCTTCACAACGTCAAAGCCACGTTCGGTGGCTTGATGCATCTCAACTGCTATGCGGTTTCACGGACTTTGCAATCAATGCAAAGTCCTATACTAAACTATAACATTTTTACAATCATGTGTTATCAAACAGCAACCGCACAGTCGAAATTTTCTATAGGTTTTTATTTGTTTTGCTGTGCAATCTTTTCTGCCAAATCCTGTAAATACATCCAGCGTTCCATCTTCTCCTCAAGAAGTTGTTCTATCGACTCCTTTTCAATTGTCAACTCATTTAACTTCACAAAGTCATAACCATTTTCTATCATTTCTGTTTCTAATCTCTGCAATTTTTCTTCTAGTGATGTGATTTCTTCCTCTATTGTCTCATATTCTTTTTGCTCTTTATAGGTAAACTTTAATTTTTCCTGACGATTTTTTACTGTTTTTAGGCTTACCGCAGCTTTTTTTTCTGTGCTTTTTGTTTCGTTCTCCTCTGATCTAACAGTTTCCTCCTGCTGCCGTCTTGCTTGATAATCAGTAAATCCCCCCTCGTACTGTCTGATTGTCCCTTCTTGAAAGGCAAAAATTCGTCGCACAACACGATCCAGAAAATAGCGGTCATGTGAGACTGCAATCACAATGCCGTCAAAGTGATCCAGATAATCCTCAAGAATTGTCAAAGTTTGTATATCCAAATCATTGGTGGGCTCGTCTAAAATCAGTACATTTGGCGCCTCCATCAACACCCGCAAAAGGTTTAATCTGCGTCGCTCCCCACCGGAAAGTTTGCCGAGCAATCCATACTGTTTTTCTGGCGGAAACAGAAATCTATCCAACATCATTGAGGCTGAAATAGAACCATCCACTGTCTGTACATACTCTGCTGTATTCCTAATATAGTCAATAACACGCATATCTGGTTTCATATAAGCAAGACCTGCCTGTACATCATTTTGAATCTCCTGCGCATAATATCCAATTTGAATGGTCTGTCCTGTTAAAACTTCGCCCGAGTCAGGCGACTCCACACCACAAATAATTTTCATCAGTGTTGTTTTACCACAGCCATTTTCTCCAATAAAACCAATCCTATCATTTTTTAGAAAAATATAGCTAAAGTCATTGATCAGTCTCTTTCCATCATAGCCCTTTGTAATATGCTGCAACTCTATCGTACTTTTTCCCATACGAGTAGAAACCGAGCTTAACTCTAATTGTGCATCCTGTTGTGGTCCTTTTTGTGCCGCAAGATTCTCATAACGCTGGATATGCGCTTTCTGTTTGGTGCTTCTAGCGCGTGCACCGCGTTTCATCCACTCAATTTCCACACGTAAAATACTTTGTCTTTTGCGTTCTGTTGCAAGTTCCATCTCCTCGCGCTGTGCTTTTAACTCCAGAAAACCGGTATAATTCGTTTGATAACTATAAATTTTTCCCTTATCAATCTCCACAATTCGATTGGACACACTGTCAAGAAAATAACGGTCATGTGTTACCATCACCAGTGCACCCCTATAATTTTTCAAGTATTCCTCTAACCAATCTGCCATGTACGAATCTAAGTGGTTTGTCGGCTCGTCAAGTACCAAAATATCTGCTTTTGCCAGCAATGTATTTGCCAGTGCAATGCGCTTGCGCTGACCACCCGACAGCGTGTCCACTTTCTGTTCGTATGCTACAATACCAAGCCGTTGTAGCATGGTCTTAGCATCACTCTCAAGCGACCATTCATTTTCAGGTGTATGATTTCCTTCCATCACTGCTTCCAGCACTGTTCTATCCTTCTGAAACTCTGGATTTTGCGGTAGATAACGAATTACAAGATGATTCGCTCTTGTTATACTTCCCTGATCTGGTACTTCCGCACCAATCAGCATCTTTAATAACGTGGTCTTTCCTGTGCCATTTATGCCAATAATCCCTATTTTCTCCATCTCGTCAACAGTAAATGACGCATTTTCAAAAAGTGGCGTATCTGTGTAGTATTTTGTAATATTTTCTATATTTATTAGATTCATGCAAAATACCCTTTCCTTTCTTTATTATTTTAAAATTTCCGCAGTGCAATAGAATCATCATCTGGTGTATTTTCTACGGACTTTACCACCACATCATAACCAAAATCACTGTTTACTTGTACATGTACTGTATCACCGCACTTATGTCCTGCAAGCGCCTTTCCAATAGGAGATTCAATACTAATAATCCCCTGCAAAGGATTGTTGCGCACAGTTGTCACCAGACGATACGTCTCAACTGTGCCATCTTCCACAAACTCAACCTCCACTGTTTTATTTAATCCAATCTCATCCTCCTTGGTATTATCCTCAATAATCTGTGCAGTCTTAATCATACGCTCAAGATAACGTATACGACTTTCATTTTGATTTTTAAATTTCTTGGCAGCATAGTACTCAAAATTTTCACTCAAGTCTCCCTGCGCACGTGCTTCCTTTACTGCCTCCAACGCCTCTTTTCGTATTACAAGTTTTCTGTGCTCAATTTCCTCCTCCATCTTTTTAATATCATTTCTTGTCAATTTGTCATTCATAATCTCTTCACTCCTTAAAAATATACAACCGTTTCCTTAAATCTCCAAAAATGTATAGAAACCGCAAAATCTCTTTGTATTTCATATCAAAAAATGCATAAGAAATCGAGCAGGTTTTCCTGCCCGATTTCCTATGAAAACAACCATCGTAAAAATAATTTAACAGTAACAGTTCAGCCTTCGGCTTCCTGTTACGTGCATCAAGCCATGCAAAACCACTTCGCGGTGGCTTGATGCTTCTCAACCGCAACACTGTTTTACGGACTTTGCAGTAAATGCAAAGTCCTAGACTGAACTGTAACGTTTAACACATTAAAATCACTTTATATTATTTACAAGCTTGCTTTTATGTATTGCATACAACGGAAGTGCAATAAACACCATACCACCAAGAATATTTCCAATTGTAACTGGAATCAAATTTGACGCAAAACCACCAATTGTCAGGTTGGATACAATCTGGTCCGCAGTAATGCCATACAGTTCTTCCGCCTTTGCCACATAGGTATCATTCATACTTGCAATAATTCCCGCAGGAATATAAAACATGTTGGCAACACAGTGTTCCCAACCGCCAACGACAAATGCGCAAATTGGAAAAAAGATTGCCCACACCTTTCCTGCAATATCTTTTGCAGCAGTCGCCATCAATACTGCCATACACACAAGAATATTACAGAGAATCCCAGAACATATTGCCTTAAACGGCGTAATTGTCGCCTTACCATATGCCACTTTGATAGTAAATGCACCAAGCGCTCCATTTGTGTAGTCAAGTAGTCCACTAAAATATACCAATGTCGCAATCAATACCGCACCAACCATATTACTAAAAAATACAATAACGAGCGTCTTAATCATTGTAAGCGCACGAAATCGCTTGTCCACCACCCCTGCAATCAAAAGACAATCTCCCGTGAAAAGTTCTCCTCCCACAAAGACAATCATCATTAAACCAACTGGGAAAATACACCCCGCAAGGGTTTTGGAAAGTCCCTGATTTGCAATATTATGTACCGCGGCATTACTCGACGCTCCACCAAACGCAATAAACGCCCCCGCCATTATACCAAGTAAGATACACTTTAATATAGGAAGTTTTACCTTCCCCTCTCCCGCATTCATATTTGCGTCTAGCACCTGCACTGGTGTGTTAAATGCATTCTCCATTTTCTCATCTCCCTTTTCTTTTTATAGACTCTGCAAGACTATTTTGTGCAATATTAGTAATACCTATTTGACGAACTATAAAGCTTTTTGTCATATAATGTATCACTTTTCTTTGCTATCTATTTAAGATTATAACGCATAAAATATAATTTGCAAATAATTTTCCCTGATAATTTTGTGATAGGAGTTGAAAACAATGTTTATATCATGTAAACTTATATGCAAAGGCATTTCTTGGAATGCCCAGAGAACGAATTTTTCCGAAAGAGAGTGTTCACTATGGTTACAATTAAGGACATCGCAAACCGTCTTGGTATCGCTCCCAGTACCGTTTCCAAAGGATTAAATGATGCCAAAGATATTAGCCCAGAATTAAAAAAACTGGTTCTTGACACCGCAATTGAAATGGGATATGTCACAAAACGCATGAAAAAAGAGACGAGAAAACGCCTCTGCATCTTTGTTGAAAACATGCAATATGAAATGCCCGGCGACTTTGGTTTTGATATTATTCTAGGCTTTAAACAGGCTGCAATCCGCAATAATTGGGACGTTACAGTTGTGCCAATCACCCCGCTGTTACAATTGCGCGACCCCTATGACCGCTATATGGTTAAGAATAATTTCCACGGCGGATTTCTGGTTGGTTTTGCTTTAAAAGACCCTTGGATGAGCCAATTACAAACCACCACAATACCGACTGTTCTCTTTGATAACTATATCCGAAAAAATCCAAATGTTGGCTATGTTGGCACAGATAGTTTTGAGGGAATTGATTTGGCAATTGACCACTTAACCGAGCTGGGTCACTCTAAGATTGCTCTGCTCAATGGGTCTCCCAATTCGATGGTCACTGTCAACAGATATGATGCGTATATTAGCAGTATGCAGAGCCATGATTTAAAAATTGATGAAAATCTAATTGCGCATGGACATTATGTAGAAGACAGCGCAAAATATCATCTGCCCTCTCTATTAAAAAGTGGCGCAACTGCTATTGTATGTGGTAATGATTTATTAGCGATTGGTGTCATTAAAGAATGCGCGCGCCTAAACATTAAGATTCCACAAGAATTAAGCGTTGTAGGCTTTGACAATCTGCCTATAGCAGAAAAGATTACCCCCGCGCTCACCACAATTTGTCAGAACCGAATTGATCTTGGTCGGAACTCTTACGCTGCTCTTTACTGGCTTATCGCAAAAGTTCCAATCTCAAAATCATTACTCAGGCCCCACTTAATCATACGCAACTCCACAGCGATGCTTTATACACCCCAAAAGCGAAAGAAGCCCCCATTTCTTTAAGTGGTGGGAGGATGTCACAATCCAAGTTTTTTGTAAATATCAAAACAGTCAAATGTTGCAAAATAATCCTTTGGCGTCTCTGCACGTCGAATTAACTGCACTTGATTGTCCTCTGTCAGCAACAACTCTGCGGATTTGAGTTTTCCATTATAGTTGTATCCCATCGCAAAGCCATGCGCACCCGTATCATGAATTGCTAAGTAATCACCTATATCAATTTTAGGAAGCATTCGGTCCACTGCAAACTTGTCATTATTTTCGCAGAGAGAACCTGTAATATCATACTTGTGATCGCAAGGCTTATTTTCCTTGCCAAGCACAGTAATATGATGGTATGCTCCATACATAGCAGGCCGCATTAAATTCACTGCGCAGGCATCTACACCAACATACTCCTTATGGGTATGTTTTTCATGAATTGCCTTTACAATCAGATGACCATATGGCCCCATCATAAAACGCCCCAATTCTGTATAGATTGCCACATCTCCCATTCCTGCTGGCACAAGTACCTCCTCATATACTTTTCGCACGCCTTCTCCAATTGCTCGAATATCATTTGGTTCTTGGTCCGGTCTATATGGAATGCCAATTCCTCCTGATAAATTAATAAATCGAATATTGGCTCCTGTTTCCTTCTTAAGCTTTACAGCCACCTCGAACAAGGTCTTTGCAAGCGTTGGATAATATTCATTGGTGACAGTATTGCTTGCAAGAAATGCATGGATACCAAAATTTTTAACACCTTTTTTCTGCAAAATCCGGTATCCTTCAAAAAGCTGTTCTGTCGTAAAACCATACTTTGCATCTCCTGGATTATCCATAATATCTGTTGTAATCTGGAAAAGTCCCCCCGGATTATAGCGGCATGAGATTGTCTCTGGAAGTTTTCCAATTGTTTTTTCCAAAAAATCAATATGCGTAATGTCATCTAAATTAATTGTGGCACCAATCTTTGCCGCATATGCAAATTCTTCTGCCGGAGTATCATTAGAAGAAAACATAATGTCTTTTCCTTCCACTCCAATTGCATCGCTCAGCATTAACTCTGTGAGGGAAGAACAGTCACAACCAAAGCCATATTCCCGCAAAATATGAATTAAAAATGGATTGGGGGTTGCCTTAACAGCAAAAAATTCTTTAAATCCTTTATTCCATGCAAATGCTTCTTTTAACGCACGCGCATTTTCTCGGATTCCTTTTTCATCATAAATATGAAATGGCGTTGGATAAGTTTTTACAATCTCTTCAATTTGCTCTTTTGTAACAAATGCTTCTTTTTTCATTGTTGGTATTTTTTCTCCTTTCACAACGAACTCTTCTATTCTAGTTTTTTATTTGTTCTGGTCAGCTCTATCAGTTTTATCTCATTTCTAAGAGAATCTTTAAACACATTTACAAAATTTTTTTGACCACAATATAGACAACTATCTGTAATATCTCCTGTCATCTCTCCAGTCAAAACATAACTAGAATCCACAATTAGCCTTAGCTGTCTATCTTTTTTATTTGACAAATAGACAATACAACCTTTTATCTGGACTTCAGATATGGCACTCACAAGAAGCACTACTTTTTTCCCCTCCGCTGCAAGCTGTTCTAATTGTGTTCTAAACTGTTGAAGATATTCTTCTGGCATAGATAAATACACGCGATATTCAACATGTTGTAGCATATTATAGATTTTATCCATAATATGTCTGTGACTGCTAATGGTAATATACCCCTCTGAATTATCCCTAATTTGTGGTATCTGTGTGGTGAGTTCCTGCTTTAATCTTGTTAGCTGTCGAATCCTATTTTCACAAAAATCCTCTATAAAAACCGCGGTGTACTTGTTCGTTTCTCCTTCGAGCAAATATGCCGCGCCCTCCTCAACCAAACTGGCAAGCGCACTGTACACATTAGAGCGCGATATTCCTGTGAGCTTAGACACTTCATAACCTGACAAATCTTTATTTTGCAGCAGACATAGATAAATCGTTGCCTCCTGCCTAGTCAGACCAAACTGCACTAACTTTTCTGTCAAAACACCCAACACAATATTATCCATGCATCTCATCACCCACTTCCGCAGTAACAGTTCAGACAAGCTGACCTGTTACTGCAAAAATCCATTAAAAATCGCCTTTGGCGATGAATTTTTGCTTGCAGCCACCACGCTTTCCTACGGTATTTGCAGCACAGTGCAAATACCTGTCTGAACTGTTACCTTCCACACAACTATTTTTTCGTATCAGCTTTACCAAATAGTAGTTCTCAACAGGAACACTATACTATGTACCACGAAAAATGTCAAGAAGCATAACAAAAATTGTGTTCTGGTTTTAATTATGTTATTCATCACTTTGCATACTTGGAAGTCCTTCTGCACGCCAGCCTTGTCCATCTACATCTTTAAATGCCAAATAAACTTTGACTTCTCCTTCCCCATAATCATCGCTGTAAGAAAATTGAAATACATACTCTTTCTCATCTTCAGAATGGCGCACCTCCTCAGCAAGAGATAACTTTTTCGTATTTTCTGCAAATTCCTGCTGCTTTTGGTCAGAGTATGCGACTCCTGTGGAAAGTGCACAGATACCAGCGTAATCATGCATGTTATAAGCCCCCATATAATCTAACAAACACTGGCTTACGCTTGTTCCAGAATTTTGCGCAATTGACTGATAGAAACTGTCATCTTGTTTTAAAAGCTTTGGCAAGGTTGCCTGTTCTTTATGAAAAAGTTGATATTTCTGCTCCCCCTCTTTGTAATACACTGTGGCAAGTTCTATGGTATCCCAACAAATCATTCCATAAGAATGTTCTCCTAATGGTAAGACATTCGTTGCCATTTTCCATGTTTTTGTCACCCCGTCTTCAAATGGTGTATCATATTTTGAGACAAAACGGTCAAACGGCACATAATCCTCCAATAACGCTGTATTATATGCAAACAATTTGTCGTTCTCAACATCATAGACATAACCAGTATCAACGGAATATGGATATGGTGTAATCACTGCCTTTAGTTGTCCAGTACCATTTTGGTATACTGTGACATCACAAGCTTTTCCCGTCTGCACTGCTTGACAATGCAGTGCTTTTAAGTCTACACTGTGTACAATGCGTTGTTTTTCCAAATCATATACAAAAAGTCCACTTGAAATATGAAATAAAATTCTATCCGAATCTACATAATCCAGAGAACAAAATTCCAAATCAAACATTGTATTTTCTGCCCATTGCGCTTCTTGATGTGCTATAATATGTTCCGAATCTGCAATATTCTGTGTGGAATCATTTGCTTTGTCTAATTCCGCAGAAAAATTCAAAGTATTATTATCCAATAGTATCGTCTGCTGCATGGTTTCACTCTCTGAAAGAATGGTCTTATTTGTATCAGATAACACTGATTTTGCATCTGTTGCACATGCAGCCAACGTTAACATTACTACAACTGTGCCAACTGCCAATTTCCAGTGCACAGTTTTTTGATATTCCAATATATTTTGTATTCGCTTCATTGTATTTCCCTCCCCAAATGCCAAAGAACTAGCCGAAAACTTTCTTTTATTTACTGCGAATGCTAGCATTAATCTGCTATACTCCTTGCGCAACTCTATATCAAATCCTGCAATAATTTTCTCGTCACAGCTCATTTCCATATCAAGACACATCAAATGGTATGCCACCCACACCAACGGTTGAAACCAATAGACTACCACCAATAACCAAGCAACTCTTTTTATTAGATAATCTTTTCTTTTAATATGATACTCCTCATGCGCCAAAATACACTGCTGTTCGACTTTACTTAACCGAAATGGCAAATAAATTTTTGGAGAGAGAATCCCAAATACAAATGGAGACCGAATACTATCACATTCATAAACGCAACCATACTGCCGTATTCCAAATTGAATCTTTCTTTTAATTTTTCGGAGTGCAACAATTGTATAACAAATCAGTCCCAACATTCCAGACAACCAAAAACATGCCAAAATATTGATCCATTTATTATTCTTAAAATTTGTTGTCTTTTTTTCTGCATGAAATATATCTGCCATATAGATATTTTTATCTGTTTCATATTCTTGGTAAGCAATACTTTCTGTATTGTCTATTGTAGTTTCCTCTGTAATTTTCTGTGGTCTTTCAACTACTGTCTGAGCTGTCGCAGCAGTATTGCTTGTATTGGAAACTTTTTCTAAATTAATATTTTTTAATTCCATTTTTTCACTGTTAAACAAATTATACACACTAATCCCCGAATCAATAGAGCTTGGTATTATTAGCCGAAAAGCTACCACAAGCCAAAGGAAATATGCAAAACTTTTTGGAAATCTTTTTAGTAAAACTCTTACGGCAAGAACAATGAAAATAACAATTCCCGCATTTAGACTTTGTTCCACAATTTTTAAAAACAATGCATTTATTATCTGCATAACCTCATCTCCAATCACTCAATATGTTCATCAATCATTCTCTTAATCCTCTCCGCTTCCTGTTCAGATATTGTTTTTCCTCCAAGAAATGCCGTTAGAAATTCTGGAAGCGAACCGTCAAATGTACGTTCCACAAAATAGGCACTCTCCTTAGCTTGTACTTTTTCCTTAGGAATCAGCACTCGAACTGTAGCCTGTACATTTTCAATATACCCTTTATCACACATTTTTTTTATCTGTGTGTATGTGGTAGACTTCTTCCAACCAAGCTTTTGATTACACAACTGCACTAACTCTCCAGAATTAATTGGCGCAAATTCCCAAACTACCAGCATAAAACGATAATCACTGTCACATAATTTGAAATTTTCCATTGTATTAATCCCCCCATATCTTTATAATATTTTTAGGTCTATAAGTATAGACTTGTTGAGTAAAGTCTATACTTATAGACCTAATTTGTCAATCTTTTTCTACCATTTTGTTTCAAATTCCCTACACTTGTCTATTTTATTTCTTAAATTCATTCTAAGCTCTTCAACATCTCCATAGTATACGCAGCCATCCATTCCCAAATTTCTAGCTGCCTCAACATTTGCTGGCATATCATCAATAAAAAAGCACTCCTCAGGATTCAAGGAAAACGTTCGGAAGAAATCAAGATATGCCGCTGGTTCTGGCTTAAGCAGTCCATGCTCACAGGAAATCCAGATTCCTTTCATATACGCAATTGACCGAATATACTGACTAAATATCCGAAAACGATGTGAAGTATTGGACATTAAATATAGGTCAAATCCATTTTGTGCGAGCTCTTCCACCAGTTTCTCCATAGGCGGATTAGGCGGCTGTATCATACGATACTCTCTAATAAAACGCTCTACAATACTATGTAAATGTTCTGGGATTCTCTTGCAAATAGAGGCAATCGCCGCCTCATCTGTAATTGTCCCCCTATCCATTTGAAGCCACTCCACCGATGCACAGAGGTGATTCTTTATCCATCGAAAATCCTCTTCATTCTCCACATATCCCAAAATATATTCTCTAGCATTGTATACTGTCAATACATTTCCCATATCAAACACAATATTCTTAATCATTGATTTACCTTCTTTCCTCCGCGCAGGTCCGTGCAATCGAGTAGGGAAGGTTATTTCCCCTACTCGCCGCGCGACCTGCGCGCCACTTTAGTGGCATATTTCCTTTGCGCAGGTCTGTGCATAAAAGCAAAAATCGACCGCAAAAGCAGCCGATTCCCTTATTTTAACACTTTTATTTCTGGATAATATTCAAATGTGGCTTTGCCAACAATTTCCTCTAAATTCACAAATTTATTCTCCCAAAATCTTGAATCCCAAGAATTATTGCGGTTGTCTCCCATCATAAAATAACAGCCTTCTGGTATTCTGTAAGGTCCAAAATCCTCATAAAATCTGTTTCCTGTATAATCTGATATTTCTTTGCCATCAATGTATATCTTACTGTCAATTCCCTCAATTACTTCTCCCGGCAAACCAATAATCCGTTTTAGATACAACGTCTCTCCGTCATCAGGATAGTAAAAGGACACAATATCTCCTCTTTGCGGGCTGTCATATAAATATGCCAGGCGATTAATCACAATCCTGCTCCCTGTCATAACAGCTCCTTCCATTGAGCCTGTTGGCACCAACGCGCTTGCAACAACATTATTTTTTAGCCAAAAAGCAACCGCCAGCGCGAACAAAAGCATCTTTGACCATTCATAAATTCCCCTTACAATCTTCTTCATAGTATGCCTTTCTATTATAATGTTATTCCTCTCTATGCTTTGCGCTATATCGCACTTTATCTTTATTGTATAGGTCTGTCAGTCGTAAATCAGCATCATTGTAAAAAATTGTTCTGTTCTCACAATAAATAGAATAAAATTTACTTTGCGCTAGCGTATTTAGTTGCTTTGTATCAAAATAGTTGGCAATAAAAACAGGCATCACCCGCAATAAAACCTCTGTACAACTACTGTCTCTTGCATAACAGACAAGGCTGTCAACAGAATTTTTGCTATATCCGTCTGATGGGTCAATATATGCTGTCTGAACTGTTCCATCACGAAATTCATAATAATACTGCCAGTCAAGACGATTCACTGGATAGCTGCGCAAAGACACAATACTAATCGCATTGTTATATTTCATTACCCCAGCCGGATAGATTGCGTTATCTTCCTTGTCCAAAATATTGAAAGCATACTCTGTATCACCAACAGTATCCAAATTTCGTATAAATCCATCATAGCTAGAGATGGAACCCTGCACAAAACCATTTGCCACCATAACATCTGCAATATAGTCAACAATAAATGCGTTTTTCATCCAGTAAAAATCAATAAAATCCAAAAATCCATTTTCTGACGCATAATTCAAATACGCCTCCGAAACAGACAACATTATTTTATTTCCTTCCAAAAGCTTTAGTTCAATCGCATCTGAATCGTTCGTATAAGAAAGAATCTCTGAAAAATAGGTGGCTATCTCTTGATTTTGCCGTGGGTCAAAATTCACCGTCTCCAAGTCATCATTACACCCAAACAGATTGTCATACTGAATATACACTGGCGCCAAATATATCGCTCTATTTTTATACTGATTCATTAGAGAAAAAGCCTTGTAAAGTACCAAATCAACCTCAATCTCCTCATTAGGATGCTGATTGATATAGTACAAGTTATGCACCCCATCAAAGGATATTCTTGTATGAAAAAGCTGATACGCCTTTATCACAGCCTCTGTATACAACGCAGTAATCGCTTTCTGTTCTGCCGTGGCAGACAGTTCTCCTGCTCCGAGATTGTACCGAAATATCAATTCATCTGCACAGCTTGCTTCCGACGTAGAAGCTTCAATTGTTGTCCAGCCAGCATCTACCGTAAGATACGCTACCAGCGAATATCCAAACGCACCAATGCCAATTCCTATCAATAAAATTACGATAATCAGCCTGCTTTTGGGATACTTTTCTAACAATGAAATCCGTTTTACAGGTTTTGGATACCTATCAGATCTATCCCTAACTGTACGATTCAAGTTATACCACCACTAAAATCAATAACAAAATAAACAGTACAATAATCGCTGCTATCACAATCAAACCAGCTATCGCGCCCTTCTTACATGTCGTATAATTACGGTAATAATGAAAATGCTTAAACACAAAAGCCGCTATCAATCCAAACACGGGAAGCAAAAAGGAAAGAATCTTATACCACACGCTTCCTGTATCGTGCACAGGCGCTTTCAAAAATTCATCTTCCTGAGCAGATATTGTATTCGCCTTTGTTTCCTGTAAATTTTGCTGCTTTTGCGGCGCACTTGGATCGACGATATTAATGGATTTTAAAGGTACTCCCTTTGCGCGAATTGCCTTATATTCCTCAATTTCTTTCTTATTGCCATAGACAAAGTGATCATGTCCAATATTGACAAGTTCTGGCTGATCTGTACTGTAATCATGCATTGACGGATCATACGTATAGAGCACTTTGTTTTTCTCTAATTTCGGATCTGGAATTGGAATCGCAGAAATTAAAGAGTGCGTATACGGATGCAATGGAAATTCAAACAATTCATCCGCCTCTGCTATCTCCACAATGTTTCCCTTATAGATTACCCCAATTCGGTCAGAAATAAACCGCACAATAGAGAGATCATGTGCAATAAACAAATAGGTAACATTTTTTTCTATCTGGAATTTTTTGAGCAGGTTTAACACCTGCGCTCGGATTGAGACATCCAATGCCGAGATTGGTTCGTCTGCCACAACAAGTTCTGGCTCCATAACCATAGCGCGGGCAAGTCCAATTCGCTGGCGCTGCCCACCCGAAAACTCATGTGGATAACGGGTCAAATGCTCTGGCAGCAGTCCTACCTCATTGATCATATTCTCGACTTTGCGAACACGATCTGCCTCATTTTCATATAAATGAAAATTATACAATCCTTCTGATACAATATAATCCACCGTGGCACGCTCATTGAGCGATGCCGCTGGGTCCTGAAAAACCATCTGGATATTACGGATAACCTCTCTGTCCAAAGAGCGCGGAATTTTCCCAGAAATGCGCACACCCTTATATAAAATTTCTCCTCCAGCACACGGATTGACACGAATCACAGCTCTCCCTACAGTTGTCTTTCCAGAGCCTGACTCTCCTACCAATGAGAAGGTCTCTCCTTTATAAATATCAAAGTTCGCATTTTTTACAGCTTTGACCGCGTTTTCCCCTTTGCCAAAAGTAATATCTACATTTTTTACTGATAATAATATCTCTTTGCCGTTTTTTTCATCAATTGGACCATGCTCCGGCAAATGAAATACACGTCCTGATTTATTCTGATTCAGATTTGACACGTTCTAAGTCTCCTATCTAAAGATCTGCAAAGGAATGACCTAAGACTCTTACCTGCAAAATTGTCATATTATTTCTTTACAGTTCCTAAAAGTCGCTATATATTAAAAGCTTTTAAAAGTTTCTCATGAATATTCTGAATTGCTTCTGGTTTCTCAACCCGAGGTGAACGAGGGTCCAGCAGCCAAGTTTTTGCAAAGTGTGTGTCACTAACCTGAAACATTGGCGGCTCCTTCAGCGTATCAATCTTCATACAGTATGGATTACGCGGCGCAAATGCATCTCCCACCACTTTATTATAGAGAGATGGCGGTGTGCCTGTGATGGAATACAACTTTGTATTCTTCTCTGCAAGTTGTGGCATAGAGGATAACAACGCCCATGTATATGGATGCCTTGGATCATAAAAAATCTCATCTACAGAGGCAAGCTCTATTATCTGACCTGCATACACAACCGCAACACGGTCCGCTATATTCGCCACAACACCAAGATCATGCGTAATAAATACAATCGTATAATTAAACTCTTTCTGCAAATCTTTTAGAAGCTTTAAAATCTGCGCCTGAATTGTCACATCAAGCGCTGTTGTCGGCTCGTCACAAATCAATATCTTCGGCTGGCAAGAAAGTGCAATTGCAATAACAATTCGCTGTCTCATACCACCGGAATATTGAAACGGATAGTCATCAAAACGTGCCTCCGCATTGGGGATTCCTACCTTTTTCATAAGGTCCAATGCCTTTGCCCGCGCCTCGACCTCTGTCACTTCCTGATGCTTCATAATAATTGATGTAATCTGTTTTCCAATTGTTATAATTGGATTTAAAGAAGTCATTGGGTCCTGAAAGACCGTTGCAATCTTCTTTCCGCGAATCTGATACCAGTCTTTTGCATACTTTACATTTGCCAAATTTAACACACAAATTCCATGAAGCTGATTTGCTGTCTCATCAAGATATTTCACGCGGAACGCCACTTTGTCAAAAACTGCATTTCTGTGCACATCATCCGACAAGTCCGCTCCTATTTTCATTGCTGACTGAAATGCTGCCAAAAACTTAAATAACATCTGTACACGCTTATGAAAACTATATCTTCCAATTGAGAGATACACTTCCTTTGCAAGAATTTCATTGCGTTCCCTTGTCTCCTTGGAAATCGTTCCCTTGATTGCCGCATCATACTTTGCTTTTAATGCAGCCATATCCGAATTGTATTGATTGATATAGGCTGTGTCACTCTTAAGCTGTTTCTCTGCGGCTTTTTCCATTGCAACTCTATCTTTTAGAAGTTTTTTAATCTCCTTCTCCATCTGCTTTATAGATTGCGTAAGTTCTCTTATCTTCGCCCTTTCTGTCTTAGGGTCCAATGTCTGTTTCAAATTAAAGACTTCTGTCTTTTTTGTGCCAAGTTCAGCAATCGCTTTGTCGCTCTTTTCTTTCTGTTCCAAACTGATATTTGCCCTTTTAGCACGCTCGGTCTTCAAAGCCTCTATCTCTTTATAAATTTCTGCTCCTAGTTCAAGCTGCGAATATGCATTCAACTTTGCAAATGTATAATCAATCATCTTCTTTGAAACAGAAGTCTTGCGAACAACTGTATCCGCTAAATCTTCATCATTAAAAATAATACTTCCATTGTCAATATATCCGTTACTGTCAAGCATTCCCGCAAATGTTTTTGTAAATACAGATTTACCAGAACCAGACTCCCCAACAATCGCTATTGACTCATTTTCATAAATATCAAGTGAAACACCGCGAATCGCAGTCAGTCGCTTTCCGCGCACGCGAAATTTCACTTCCAAATCCTTGATTGATAATAAAACTTTTTTATCTTCCATGCTACCTTCCTCTTACTCGGAATCGTACAACCATTGTTGTGATACCACCCGCAACATTATTCTGCACTTTCTACATATGGGTTCTAGGGTCAGACGCATCACCAAGATTCTGTCCTACCACATACAAAACAATTGTGATAATCGAAGCAACCGCAACCGGACTCCAGAACTCAAACCCCCATCCAGGTGTCAACATTGCACTCTCAGCCTCATAGATTAATCTACCAAGGGACATTTCCTTAAGTCCCATGCCAATGTAGGCAAGAAACACCTCATAAGAAATATAAGAAGGTATCTCTGTCGCTGCAAGTGTCACAACAACAGAAGTCATAAACGGCAAAATATTTTTCATTGCAATCCGAATTGTGGAAGTCCCTAGACACCTCGATGCCAAATTATACTCCCTATCACGGATAATAATAACTTGTGTACGTATAAAATATGCGATTGACAACCATCCAGTCACGGTCATTGCAAAGACCATTGTCCAAAAGCCTGCAGTAAATATCATAACCATTACTGAAATCACTAAAATATAAGGCAGATTTGCAATAATGTTATAGACAATCATCATAACATTATCCACCTTCTTAGAAAATCCCCAGATAGCACCAATCACAACACCAACCGACATATTAATCAACGCAACAATAAGCGCCAGCGAAATGGAAATCTGAGATCCATACCAAATCGCATCAAAGGTAGACTGACCAGCCGCGCCAGCTCCCAAAACCCAGTGAATATTGTAACCAAACTGTTTAAATGCAGCTGTAGGCGTCAAATGTTTTGCGGAGGCATTCAACAAATTTCCATAGCGATCATACTCTACAAATACTGGGTACAAATATGCCATCAATACAATCACTGCAAGCAATCCCAACATTACAATATTAATCTTTTTTCGGAAAAACACGCGAAAAACAGAATGCCAGTACGAATACCGCGGCGCTGTAATTTTTTCTGATTCAAGGTCACTGTGATTTACCACAGTAAACAGCTCCGCATCTGACATTCCTTCTGTTGGGTCTGTTTCCTTCAAATCTGTAACTTCTACGTTGACATACTTACCCATTTTAAAATCTACATTCATTCTATCCCTTGCCTTTCTCTAAATACTGCTCACTCTCACGTCTTTCATAATAATTTAGACAAGTTAATCTATTATTACTTCTCTTTGGTGAGAATAGAAACAATAAGCGTTATCGATCCTTGCTCGAGAAGGAAATTCTAGGATCTACCATTGACATCAACACATCACCTAAAATAATCGCCACAACACTCAGCACTGCATAAAATAAGGAAACACCGACAATAACACCATTGTCATATTTGTTGATCGCCTCTGTCAGCAAGTTACCTGCACCTGGAACGACGTATACGCGCTCTGTAATAATCGCACCTGTCAGACACCCTAAAACGCTTCCCGGTATTCCATGAATTACTGGAATTGACGCATTCTTCAAAATATGTTTTGTAAAAATTTCATTCTCTGAAAGTCCTCCGGCTCTGGCAAATTTTACATAGTCGGAATTCATCTGGTCAATCATATAGCGACGCAACCATTTCATTAGATTCGCAACTTGTGGCAAAGCAAGAGAAATAATTGGCAACACATACACAAGTTTGTTGGCTGTATCCATATCAAAAGTAGTTGGGAATCCCAGCTTGCCACCCATTGCCTTGAACAAGAAAATATAAGCCAATGAAGGAACTGCTATAATAAATACAATATATAATGTACCAATTCTGTCAATCAGCTTGTCCTTCTTTCTTGCCATTGCAATTCCAAGCGGCACGCCAAGCACATATGCTAAAACTGTTGCGATAATACCAATCAGGAAGGAGTATCCCATCTTGGACAAACCACCTTTTACCGTGCCCACGATAGTATAGTCATCTGTGTATCGCGTCTCATATACAAGGCTAGAATGCAGAGAATCCGCCAGATATGTAGCTGAATGCAAATCATCTGCACTCTCCTCCACCAACCCTGTTGGATAAGTAATCGTTGAGGTGATAAACGACCCTTGTGTTTTTGTCATTGTTGTAAACACGTCAACTCCCGTATTGACAGAATATGAAGTTCCTAATTGAATACTCATAATATTCTGATGGATAAATGGAAATTTGGAATCACAGTACAGCAGATACTTATGTACAGTACCATTTCCAATAATCGCTGGTGAAAAAGTTTCCCCGCCATAGACAGGATCATATAAAGTAAAGGAAATCCCACGATCTCCCACATCATTTTCAATTTTATTAATATTGTCAATACTCAATATTCCACTAAAATAATTCCATACACGAGATATTAATGGAATATTTTTATAAGCAAAAAGTTGCTGTTGCCCACCGCTGGCAATTTTCTTTTTTCCCATTAATACAGCGTTCAATCGCTCAACTGTATAACCTTGGGATTTATAATATTGTGTAAATTTTTCTACATATTCTTTTACAAGATCAGAATCTTTTTCAGGAGTTCTTCCAAATCCAACCGCGGCGGATCGGGTCTCCTCATCAATTTCTCCACTCGAAGTTAGGATATTCAAATAATCAGAGTAGGTTACATAATCCAGATAACCATAATCTTCCCATTTCTGATATTTATAAGTTACCTTTTGGTTATTCTGCTGCTTGGTATACACTGGATCTGATGCAAAAATCAGATTGCGGTCCAGCAGGGAATAGATCATAATCATAATCAATATCACGACTGCTATCACAGATAACAATCCATGAAATAAACGTTTCAATAAATACTTAGCCATATCCATCTCCCATTCTTGCTTCATCTGCGAGTTTGGGCGCAAGCGCAAACTATCCACTTTTTATCTGCTACCAGAAACGGCAAAAGCCGTTTCTGGACAACAGAGTGTATTAGAAAATACCAAGACTCTTTGTTACATAGCCTGAGTAATCAGGTAAAAATGTATCAAGGTAAGTAACAGGATCACCATAATCCGGTCCCCAGCCAGATACATCTGTAATATTATAATTTGCCTCGTATCCATAATCTGTATAGTATCCTGTGTAATACCATTCATTGCTGTCTGCTCCATCAGCAAGAATAATTTCCACCTTGCCTCCAAAAGCGCCCTCAACAGACTGTTTTACAGCATTTGCCTGGTTTGTTGCCCACTCGATACTAGATGTGTATGGAAGCTCCAAACGAACAGGATGTTCCTCATCAATCACAACGCCCTGTGCTGCCAACTCCTCAATTGCTTTATTTAAAAATGTAACAGCATTTTCTGGACTGTACCATCCATCATAACCATCACTGCTTCCTATGCCATCACTTGCTGTTTTATCAAATGCCTTGATAGGGATTCCATCCGCATCAATCTGTGCCTGAACAATCTCACCATAAACTGTACCTGCTGGAAAGTTTGTCGGTGTGCCATTGATGTCGATGGTCACTTCATTCTCAAGTGTCACAAAGTTACCTGGTATATAGGTGTTTCTAAGTCTACCGTATTTGAGAGCCTCGCCTACACGCTGTGCCTGTCTTGCTGCCTTATCCATAGAGAAGGACAACGCCAGACGGAAATTGGCATTGCCAAGAGCTGCGTTTGCCAAATCTTTTTCCTCATCTGTAAGGATAGAGACCACCTTTGTCTCATCATTGCTGTTTGCATATGCTGTACGGAACAAGTTATAATACATCGGGAATGTTGAACCGTTTGTATCGCTGATAAATACATACTCATCAAACAATCCATCTGCCTTTGCAGATTCCACCTCAGATGTATTTAAACCAGTGTGATCCAAAGTGCCATTCTTTACATCATTGTACATCTTCGTCGCATCAGACTGATCCTCATACGGCCATGACATAGACTTAATTGTCATATTATCCTTATTCCAGTAAGACTCATTTTGCTTAAACGCAATTACATTCTTAGAAGTAAAGTTTGTAATCAAAAACGGACCATTGTATGCAATATTGTCCGGAGACTTTCCATAGGTATAATCTGCTGCTGAACTGTCAAATTCATCACCAAATTTACCACCCTGCGATGTGTAGTAATCTCTGCTGATCGGCGCAAATACATTATATCCAAGCATTGTTGGGAAATATGGCAGTGCTTCCTCCAATGTGTATTCCAATGTATAATCATCAACTGCCTTAACACCAACCTGTGAAAAGTCTGTAATCTCACCAGAAATATATCCAGAGGCATTCAGGACAACGCCGTCAACCAAATCGCCTAGCCCACCGTTTGTATCAATCATATGTTGAAAGCCTGCAACCCAGTCATCTGCCTTGACATCTGCAACTTTTCTGCCCTGTGAGTCAACCCAGTCAACTCCCTCGCGAATGTGGAATGTATAAGTCAATCCATCATCTGACACATCATAGCTTGTCGCCAAAGCAGGCTGCTGAACATTCTCACAATCATACTCTAGCAAACCATCATATGTATTTACTGTCGCATAACTGTCAACAGTCTGACTTGTGGAGAGAATATCCCAAGTTGTTGGGTCAGAACCAAACCAGTGCGCTGCATAGGAATCTTTCAGCTCATATCCTTTTTCTGCAAGATATGTTTTTGCCCATTCAGTATAAGTTCCTGAGCCGCGCAACTCTGCCCATTTCTGCCGCATCTCTGTTCTGTCCGCCACTTTTATTGGCTCTGTTGTCACAAGCACATTGTGGTATCTATATTCATCATTGCCCCACAACACTGTTGTCTCTGTGTTTGGAACTCTTCTTGATATGGAGTAAGTACCACCCTGCGCAGTCTGCGGATTTAAGACACCCGTTTCCAAAAGCTTTGCTTCTGCAACCGCCATCATTGCATACCGCTTAGAAAGGTCATTGATCTCAGCTTTTGCCTCCTGATAAATCTCATAGAACTCGCCAAGATTCTGTTCGTACAGATAAGAGGACCGCTCATCATAATCCATCTCCGCAAGTTCCGCCATACTCTTTGCAGAACCCCCTTCTCCTTCCTCTGTTGTAGTCTCCTCTGCATTTGCCGTCTCTGTGCCCGCCTGTTCGGTTTCTTTATTATTTTCTGCTACAGGAGTATCTGTAGCTGGTTTATCAGAACCACCGTTAGAACCACAGCCTGCCAAAGAACCGGCAACCATCGTTCCTGCTAGTAAAACAGCAAGAACTCGTTTTCTGTTTCTCATAATACTTTTTTACCTCCTTAAAAATTGAACTATGTTTTAACCTAACAATAAGGTAAAAACCAAGCAAAATCTGTCAAATGACACAAAAAAGTAAAAAAAGTGCCTATGAACGCCATTGTCCACTGCACTTAACTCTATAACAGTTCCGATGCCTTCACTTGTGTACAGGACCTCCAAAAACCCTGCCTGCAGCCACTGCTCTCGTATATGGTCAGCACAATCAATGTGCTGACCTGACTAAACTGTTGCTTTCACTTACTATTTCCGACATAAGCTTTCGCTTTAATATGCTAAAGTAAGTTTATGTCAAATGACTATTTAATTATACTTACATTGAAAAAGTTTGTCAATAGCCTACATTCTAATGATTTTACATATAATGCCAGCAATACCACTTTTTTCATTCTTTTTTGTGCAACATAACCTACGTTTTTTCCGTTTTACGACACAATTTTTTTACAATAACCACATATTTTATGTAACATATTGCTAAAAATTTTTAAATTAGATATTTTCTATCTGCCAGTCAATTGGCTCTACCCCATTTGCTTTTAGAAACTCATTTGCTTGACTGAAATGCTTGCATCCAAAAAATCCGTTATGTGCGGACAGTGGGCTTGGATGTGCTGCCTTCAAAATTAGATGTTTGGGATTGGTCAGCATTGGTATCTTGCGCTGTGCTGGTTTTCCCCACAAAAAATACACAATCGGTCTGTCCTGTGCATTGACTGCTTGTATAATTGCATCTGTAAACTTTTCCCATCCCTTACCTTGATGAGAATTTGGCTGGTGTGCACGCACTGTCAAAACAGTATTGAGAAGCAGCACGCCCTGATCTGCCCATTTTTTCAAATATCCATTGTTTGGTATAGAACAGCCAAGATCTTCCTGCAATTCCTTATAAATATTTTGCAGAGAAGGCGGCAACTTTGTCTGACTTGGAAGCACCGAAAAACTCAATCCATGTGCTTGATTTACATTGTGATAGGGGTCTTGTCCTAACAAAAGCACCTTCACTTTATTTAGCGGGGTAAAATGCATTGCATTAAAAATATCATCCGCAGGCGGAAATATCTGTGTACTGTCATACTCCTCCTTTACAAACTGATACAGTTCCTTATAGTATGGTTTTTGGAACTCCTCCTGCATCGCATCCAACCACTCTCCTGTCAACATTGCCATAATTGTTTCTCCTTTCGTATCTCTTTCTACGTGCAATACAACAGATAGAAATCGCATTCTAATCCGCTGTCACAAAACTTATTATAGTTTTATTTGTATATCAAGACTTACACTCTTACAGAAATTCCTCTATGTTTTAAGTATTCTTTCACTTCTTTGATCTCAAGTTCTTTAAAATGGAAAAGGGAAGCAGCCAACACTGCATCTGCTTTTCCCTCCGCAAAGGCATCATAAAAATGTTCCATTTTTCCTGCTCCGCCTGACGCAATCACTGGTATAGAAACATTTTCAGAAACCATTCTGGTAAGCTCAATATCGTATCCATTTTTGGTTCCATCACAGTCCATGCTTGTGAGCAGAATTTCTCCCGCTCCAAGTTCACATGCCTTGATTGCCCACTCCACAGCATCGATTCCCATATCAATTCGCCCACCATTTTTATAAATATTCCAGCCGCTATTGTCAGCCCGCCGCTTCGCATCAATCGCAACCACAACACACTGGCTGCCAAACTTATCTGCCGCGTCACTGATCAGCGATGGATTTATAATCGCTGCACTGTTCACTGCCACCTTGTCTGCGCCTTCCCGCAATATTGCCTTGAAATCCTCGACGGTTCTAATCCCCCCGCCAACTGTAAATGGTATAAATACCTTCTCGGCTACCCTGCGAACTAGCTCTATCTTTGTTGCCCGATTGTCCGACGATGCTGTAATATCTAAAAACACTATTTCATCCGCGCCCGCTTTATCATATGCCGCTGCAATCTCTACAGGATCTCCCGCATCAATTAAATTAACAAAATTTACACCTTTGACCACACGTCCATCATTTACATCCAAGCACGGAATAATCCTTTTTGTAATCATTGTTTGCCTCATTTTTCTTAATAATAGACTCGCTTACAGTGCCACAAAATTTCTCAGTATCTGCAGTCCCACTTCTGAACTTTTCTCTGGATGAAACTGACAAGCAAATATATTCCCTTTTTCAACAGATGCGTGAATATTAACCACATACTCTGTTGTGGCAGTCACAATCTCTGGTTCTTCTGCCTGCAAATAATAGGAATGCACAAAATACACATAGGCATTCTTTGCAATTCCCTGAAAAAGTCTTCCACTGTTTGGAAATGTCAACGCATTCCATCCAATCTGTGGTACTTTCCACCCTGCATTGTCCGGAATTTTTTGAATTGTTCCACGCAAAATTCCAAGTCCGGGGATTCCTGGTGCCTCCTCACTAGAATCAAACAATAACTGCAATCCTAGACAGATTCCCAAAAAAGGAGTATCCTTTGCAACAACCTCCTGAATCAGAGTATCTAAACCATAACTTCTAATCCGTTCCATCGCTTTTCCAAACGCGCCAACCCCCGGAAGAATCACTTTTTCTGCATGGAGTATTGTATCTTTATCTTTTGTAATCACAGCCGTTTGCCCTAGTGCTGCCAGCGCCTTCTCCACACTTTTGATATTGCCAGCATCATAATCAATTATTGCTATCATATATACTTTCCTTGCCTCCTACGCCGAAAAAGAATAGTAATAAAAATATTCTCTAAACAATCGCTTAGCTCTGTGTTATCACATCATTTAATGCAATTGTGTAAGTTAGCGGATCTTCATTGCTGAGCAAGGTTCTTGCCTGTGTCTCATCCAAGTGATATTTTGTCTCAAGGATATTGCAAATCGTTGCTTTAAGTTCATCTACTTCTGTTGTCACTTCATACGCTTGTGCATCTGCATTTATCGTATCATAAACCACAAGCCCTTGAAGCAATGCATCGAGTGCTTCGAGTTCACGTCCCATCTTTAAATTATTTTGATAGGAGTCATACTTTCTCTGCATCTTATATATAATTTCGCTCTTCTCCTTGATTAAGCTCTCGGTTTCTTTCCCGTTAAGTTCCATGCCATAAGTAGCTTGATACACCGTTTTATAATCTTGTTTGTAGTATGCGTTTCGTGCTGTTTGAAGAAATCCTTGTGTTGAGAGCACATTTGTGGCAACGAGCACCGCTCCACCTACAGAAACCCCAAATGCAGCAACCACCGCAATTTTCTTTGGAGGAATGCGCTTGTTTAAACCATTTGCAGCCTGTTTCGCTCTCTTTGCCTCTTTTTGGGCTTTCTTTTCTTGTCTCTTTTTCGCAGCCTCTTCCTGTTTCGCCTTTTTCGCAGCAGCTTTTTCCTCTGCTTTTGCCTTCTTTTCCTCGTCTTTGGCAAGTTTTTCTTCTTCCTTCTTAGTCTGCTCTTCCTGCTTCTTTGCCTTTTTAGCTTCTTTCTCGGCTGCAAGCTCTTCCTCCGTTGGCTCTGGCACAAGATCCTCAGTCAGCATATTGAAAAATTTACCCAACCTTCCGGGTTCCTTTTTGGTCTCTACCTCCGCGTCTTCCGTTTCCTTGGCATTTTTTTTCTTTTTCGCAGATGCTTTCTTTGTCTTTTTATTCTCGTCACCATCTGCCTTTTCTGTTGATCGTGTCTCCTCTAACACAGACTTTGGGATTACTGGAAGCGGCACTCCACCATCATCCTCATCTGTATGATTGAGTCCTGCATTGACAGACGCCGCTTCGTCGTCAGCCATCTGATTCAACAAATCCATCATGTCATCCTGTATTGGCTCATTGTTGTCTGACTTCTTAAGCATATCATTGATTTCTGCAAGCTCTGCGTCATCATCAAGCATATTGAGTACATCTTCCAAATTATCATCCATATTGATAGAAGTATCACTCTCATTACTATTACCGACAATATTAGAATCCTCGGAAATATCGGGAATCTTAATATCCAAATCTTTCTCAGAGTTATCTAACACTTCTGTTTCTTTCATTTCCAAATCATCCATATCAAAGTCTGATAGATTAAAATCCGACATAGGTATTGTCAAATCATCAATATTTAGCTCGCCTGCCATCTCACGTTCTGTCTCGGACTGAATCGCATCTTCCAATGCATCTATGTTCAGTTCATTATCCTGAAAAACTCCCAGATCGGACAATTCAGGAATCTCAATATCCTCCAATTTAAAATCATCATCTGATTCCGGCATCTCTTTATCCTCCAAACTAAATCCTCCTCCAGAATCCGATGTCCCCACTGTCGCAAGGGCAGATTCTTCTGCATTTGTTTCCTCGGCATTTATTGCCACTATCTCTTCTGTTCCAAAGTAGTCCACAACAGGCAGCTCTGTCTCAAGTTCATTCTCATCCTCTATTATGGGCTGTGTTATCTCTGAAGTTTCCTCCTCAACTGTTGGGCTTTCTACCGATTCAATAACCTCTGTATCTATAAAATCTGTTGTCAAATCCATAATTGATGGTTGATCTGAAACACTGCTTATCTCTTCTGATAACAGAAGGTCCTCGGAAGTTGATGGCTCCTCTAAACCGTCCAATATGTCTTCTGGGAGTTGCAACAAAGGTTCTTCTGGAATTTCCGATATCTCTTCCGATAGTTGTATTTCTTCTGGAATTTCTGATATCTCTTCCGATAGTTGTATTTCTTCTGGAATTTGTGCTTCCTCTGGAATTTCTGATATCTCTTCCGATAATTGTATTTCTTCTGGAATTTCCGATATCTCTTCCGATAATTGTATTTCTTCTGGAATTTGTGCTTCCTCTGAAATTTCTGATATCTCTTCCGATAATTGTATTTCTTCTGGAATTTGTGCTTCCTCTGGAATTTCTGATATCTCTTCCGATAATTGTATTTCTTCTGGAATTTGTGCTTCCTCTGGAATTTCTGATATCTCTTCCGATAGTTGTATTTCTTCTGGAATTTGTGCTTCCTCTGGAATTTCTGATATCTCTTCCGATAATTGTATTTCTTCTGGAATTTGTGCTTCCTCTGGAATTTCTGATATCTCTTCCGATAGTTGTATTTCTTCTGGAATTTGTGCTTCCTCTGGAATTTCTGATACTTCTTCTGATAGGAGAGGCTCCTCCAAACGATATGCTTCTTTAGAAAGCTCAGTCTCTTCCTCTAAAATCAATGGTTCCTCCGCAATATCAGCTATTCCTTCTGATATCAGTGTTCCTTCTGAAGTATCTGTCACAGTTTCCGTTTTTTCTGCCTCTGTTTCCTTTAATTCTAGTTCCTGCACTGTTCGTTCTTCTGCAATCTGCGACTCCTCTTTCCCGGGTTCTGCTGCCTCAGGATTTAAAATATTCCTTAGCAAACTGTCCAGATAACTTTCCTCTGAGTTCATGACAATTCCCCTCCGTGTTTTATTCCTTACATTCCAGCAAAAAGTCCACTGCATTCCTAGCGATACTAACGCCTTTGTCGCCCAGATTCTCTGCCATCTGATACAGCGATTCATTCACTCTAAAAAAACTTGCCTTTTGATTATAAAATGCCACTTTTTCAAACGGCCACCTAATAATATTGGGTAGATTCAGCTCCACACCAAATTCAAGAATACATAATTTTTTGTTCAATGTCCCTTGCAGCCATTTTGTATACTTCTCCCACTGTTTCTGGTATCCCTCTTCCACATAATTTTGTTCACACAATATATTGTTGTAAGCCAGCGCCTTACCGCAAACTGGACATCTTGGAATCTCGAGGGAATCCAACCCCACATTATCCAAAATCGCCTGATAAACCAAATCGGAAAAGTCTTTGGAAGGATACAGTTCATTGCAACACTTTTCACTGCATTGAAATCTCTCATAATTTCCACAAGGCTCTACCAATCGTCCTGTATCAAACGCCGCTTTTTTTATATTTTCATCAATACAAGTAGTAATTACAAAATAGTTTTTCTGCTGAATTAATTCATACAGTTTTCTATAGGCACTAATCAGCCTGCCCTCGTTATGCTCAATCAAAAAACGATGCTCTAAAAAAGGCACTGTCCATTCTAATGTCTGGTCAATATCAACCTCTTCCAACGCGGACATCAAATGCGGAAAGCTACCGATATCTCCAAAGCTCTCATTAAATTCCTCGCCAACCCCAACAAGCACCATGTCCGCATCTGCAATGCTCTCTTCCAATCTTTTCCTTTTTTCGATGAGTTCTGTTCTATCCATGCCGTTTCCTCACTGATAGAGCCGGGCATAAATCCCGGCTCTATCCTTTCTATCTTGCAAGCAGTTGGTCAATTACTTTTACAAGATTTCCGATTTCAGGTTTTGACAGTTGTGCATCCGCACCCAAATCTTCACCCTTTCTTCTCATTTCCTCATTGACAAGGGAAGAGAAAATAATCACCGGTATATGTTTCGTTGCATCATCTGATTTCACAAGCTTTGTCAAGCGGTGTCCATCCATAAGAGGCATCTCGATATCTGTAATCAAAAGATGCACATCTCGATCCAGTGTTCCCGCATCCCGGCACTTTACTATGTACTCCCACGCTTCCTCACCATTCTCAGCCTTAATAATATTGTCATATCCGGCTTTTTTAAGAGAATCAATAATAAGTTTCCGAAGCAGCGATGAATCCTCTGCAATTAAAATTGGCACTTCAATGCCTTCTCGTTCGCCTAACGCTTCAATCTCAGTCACTTTCAATCCCGTCTCAGGATTAATATCTGTAATAATCTTCTCAAAATCGAGAATAATGATCAATTTTCCATCTATCTTAATGATACCTGTAGAAATACCATCCTCTGCAGTTGTCACTGTAGCTCCTGGCTTAATAATGTCAACCCATGAAACCCTGTGAATACCGATTACGGAATCAACATGAAATGCAATATCAAGTTTATTAAAACTTGTGATAATAAATAAGCCTCCCGGCTGGGACTGACCACGCTGTAAACAGTTGCGCAGGTCGATTGCCGTAATCATCGCATCACGCGGCATAAAAATACCCTCTACGCTAGGATGCGCATTTGGTACAGGTGTCACGGGCGAATAAGGAATAATCTCTCTAATTTTTGCCACATTAATGCCGTAGGAATTTCCATCCACCACAAATTCCAATACTTCCAACTCATTTGTTCCGTTCTCTAAGAGAATCTTAGTCTCCATATTAAACCTCCATTCTACAAGATATTGATTCAATATCTTTCTATCACTGCCCTGCAGATTATCTGTCATCAATTATAACATATGTATAGGATTAATTACAAATATTTTCAGAAAATTTTTAATATTTTGGTTACAGTATAATCATTTCAGTTTTGCTGTACAAGTATTTCCATTTATCGACGCCTGCAATACCATAGACTGAATATCCGCCTCAGTCATATCGTTAATCTCTACCACTGCCACCACGTCGACAGTCTCCCCTGCTTTCACAACGTCAATATAAGTAATAAGATTATTGGAAAGCATTGCATTGAGTGCCGAGGCAGATATAGAATCATTGATATTCACCCGCAGCTTTAAATCACGGTCAAAAAAATTGCAGTCTACATCTTCCTCCGGCAAACCTTCTAAATCAAAGTGCAATATCAACAATTTTTTATCTCTGGCAGCGTCCACACTATATCCAGTACTGTCTTGTGGATAGGAGCTGCACACCTCAAAAGACTGATATCGAATAATCAGGTCATCAATGCCCAATTCCGCAGCAAAATCAATATCTTCTGCTGGCTGAACCTGCGCTGATTCTTCTTCCTGCCCCGCTGGCACATCTTCTGATGACGCCTCCGACACATTTTCTTCTGGGGACTGCACTTGCTCTGTCTGTGTAGTTGGTTCTAACTCTGATTCAGAACCTTCCTGTCTGTCTGCAATTGCAGCAGCCAACTCCTCCTCACTCACAATTCTATATTCATATCTGGGTGAATATTTTAGCAGCAGCCCAGCCGCATACTCCGCAATAATATCTGACTGTTCTGCTGTAAGCTCTGGCATGGCATCCACACATCCTGTCAATAACATTGCGGACAGGGCAATCAGCCCTAACACTTTCCCCTTCTTCAAACAAACACCTCCATTTACTTGGTTTCAAGTTCAAACCAGAACTCTACACCATTGGTATAATTGATAACACCGTACTGTTGATTCATGGATTCCATAATCGCCTTTACGATAGATAATCCCACTCCACTGCCGCCATACTCTCGTGTCCTCGCTTTATCCACCTTGTAGAATTTCTCCCAAATGTGTGACAACGATTCTTCTGGTATTGGTTCTCCTGTATTAAATATGCTGATTCTCACCTTACTCTTATCTTGTTCCTCAATCAGCCTATATTTGATTTCAATAATCTTTTCTCCATTGACATGATTCATCGCATTGCTAAAAAAATTTCTTACAATCTCCTCTGTCTTAAACTCATCTGCCCACACATAAATGGGCGCAGAATCCTCCATACGCAGGTGCACCCCATTCTGACTAATCAGAATGTCTGCGGACACAATAAAATTAGTGATAAGTGCTGTGATGTCAAATCGCTCCATAGCAATCACATCATTTCCAGATTCAAGCTGATTTAAATCGAGCAGCTTTCTCACCATTGTGTTCATCTTTCCAGCCTCATCCATAATGACATCACAGTAAAAGTCTCTGCTCTCTGTATCATCATTGATACACTCTTTCAACCCCTCTGCATATCCTTGTATGAGTGCAATCGGAGTCTTCAACTCATGGGAAACATTAGATAGAAATTCTTTGCGCATCTCATCAATCTGCTCTTTTTTCTCAATATCCCGCAGCAGTTCATTATTTGCAGTCTTGAGTTCAGAGATTGTCTTTTCCAAAGTGGCAGAAAGAGCATTCATATGTTCTCCAAGCAAATCAATTTCATTCTGCCCGCGACTCTCATATTTTGACTCAAAATTAAGCTTTGTCATCTCCTCTGAGATATTTTTCAACTCCATAATCGGTCTGGTCACTCTTGTTGTAATAAACCAGATTAGCACTGTGCTAATTACAGTTGCCATAATCCCCACATACGCCAAAAAACGATTGGACAGTTTTACACTATCACGTATGCTCTCAAGCGGAGAACGAATCAAAAACAGATTTCCATTATTTAGGATCCCCCACATTTCCAAATATTCTGTGTTGGTAGACTTATCTATAGCCATCCCCATATAATAATTGTCATTTTCATCAAAATAGACAAAATCCTTATCGGGATTAAAAAAATTATCATACAGCCTGTGCAATAGCTTATTGACATCTCTGGTACTAGATTTCACAATATTAGAACCAGCGTCAATTACCAACAGACTAATATTGTACATATCACAGATTTTCCGCAGCTCAACATCAAACGACTCCGAGGAAATATCCCCTATCATCACCACTTCATTAATTCTGGAATACGCATCTTTGATGGCATTCTTTTTGTTCTGTATATAAAAATTTTCCAGAAAACTGTTGTTGACAATCCAGCAAAGAACAACCGTTCCCACCATGACTGCCATAAAAATCAAGGCAATTTCCTGTTTGATAGAATGTTTCATAAAATGCCTCATAGTTCTGATTGCTGCCTGTCCTTCTATTTCTTTTTCTGTATTTTTATGTACCTATGTTATTCTATCAAATATCCTATGATATTTCAAGATTTATCTCTTCTTTTGAGACTTTTCACATATTCTTTCACTTCCCTGTCTGGATTTAAAGATTCTCGTATTTTCTGTAAAGCTTTATTGTAAGTCCATGTATCCATCTGACAATTATCTGCAAGAATCTTATTCGCTTCGTATGGAAAACACACAAAAGTCTCAGCCATTAACCACGCTGCTGCCATCCGCGCATAATACCCCTGTGAAAATGCCCGATTCAATACTATAAGAATCTTTTCCAAATAAGGATATTGCGCCTTTGTCTGCCTAGAATGCGCTTCATTTTCCTGTGTCTGCACAATATCTGCCATACATATATTTCTATTTCTTGAAATTTTTTTATTGTCCACATCATACTTCAAATACTGACTTAAAAGCAAAATCAGTGCCACCCGAACTTCAAATTCCTGCTCCGAATACAAATAGGACTGTAAAAATGTCCAAACTGCGTCACGATATCTATTTGCAAAAGTAAAGGAATTACAGAAAGAGTCACACACAGACCAATTGTCAATATATGGAATAAAAGCTTTTAGAGCGGCAAGACCTTCCTCACAGGATATCTCTTTTTTTGCTGTTCCATAACCGATAAGGATACCGCGAAGCATTGTCTCCTCAAAAAAGAAATCCGCATAGATATCATTGCAGGCGGCAGTTTCCTGCCGCCACCTTTCCCTGTTATTTTTATCATTTACAATGCTCTTTGCAATCTGTCTTATCTGCGGCAGGCGAACTCCTATTAAGGGTTTCGCTTTTGGAATTAGACCTGCTGAAAATTCCCTATACTGCTCATCTGCATACTGTGCAAGCATATTTCTAATGTCTTCCTGCATGAATTATTGGCTTCCTTTTCTGCACTGAACGGGTGTCATCCCCATCCTTTTCTTAAAAATACGATTAAAGTGTTCCACGTTTGGATATCCGACCGCCATCGCAACATTCTCAACAGTCATATTTCCATTCCGAAGCAATGTCTTTGCTTTTTTCAGACGAATATTCATTAAAATATCACCGAACGTCTTACCCGATTTCTCATGGATATACTTGCTCAGATATGGCTCTGACAAATGAAAATGCTCTGCGACATCGCTAAGTGCAATTGCCTGATAGTTTGCCTGAATATAATTTAAAATCTCTATCATACGCTCGTCCTGACAAGCCTCATTGTTCTGTATCTGTGGCAGTTTATTGACACTGACACAAAGCGCGTGAATCGATGCCTTGATAATATCGTCATCCATGCCAACACCCCAGAATTTCTCACCGTTACAGGTGACACTCACATATGCAATCGCCTTGGAAGACGAGCCCTTTGTAAGCGCGTGCTCCTCGTAATCTGAAAGTTGATAGCTGACTCTAAAATATTGTTTGATCGTATTGCTCACCGCATCAAGGCGACCATTGCCATTCGCCTTCACAGGTGTCTTTCTATCGCCACAAACAATTGTTGCCTCTGCCATAATGCCGTCCACTTGTTCAAAGTGGCACTCACAAATCTGGAACAATGGCATATTATCCACATAATTCTCACAAAAAATATCATAAACCCACTGCGGTGAAAGAACTTTATGTTCCTGATCAGAGACATCTTTGACCAGATATCCCACTTCCTCGCGCATTGCATACGGAAGTGAAATTCCATAGTTTTGTTTCAGAATATAATTAACGCCACCCTTTCCTGACTGACTGTTAATACGAATCACATCCGCGTCATAATTTCTACCTACATCTTTTGGATCAACCGGCAGATAAGGCACAAGCCACTGATCTGTCTGTCTCTCCTCCCGCCACTGCATTCCCTTTGCAATTGCATCCTGATGAGAACCTGAAAATGCGGTAAATACCAAATCGCCAGAATATGGCTGTCTCTCATGCACTCTCATGCGTGTAAAAAGCTCATAATTCTCTCTAATTTCTGGCATATTAGAAAAATCCAGTTTGGGGTCAACGCCATGTGAATACATGTTCATCGCCACAGTGATAAGATCGACATTACCCGTCCGCTCTCCATTTCCAAAAAGAGTTCCTTCTACGCGGTCCGCCCCTGCAAGAATGCTAAACTCTGCATCACACACGCCACAGCCACGGTCATTGTGTGGGTGCACAGAAAGCACAACAGCATCTCTGTATTTCAGATTTTTATGAATGTATTCTACTTGTGTAGCAAACACATGCGGCATTGCATTCTCAACTGTAGTCGGAATATTTATAATTGCCTTTTTGTCCTTTGTTGGTTGCCAAATATCCAACACCGCATTGCACACTTCCACTGCATAGTCCACCTCTGTGCCATGAAAACTCTCAGGACTGTACTCAAAAGAGAAATTACCATCTGTTTCCTCTGCAAGTTTCTTTAAAAGCTCAGCGCCATCTGTCGCTATTTTCTTAATCTCTTCCTTGCTCTTTTTAAATACCTGTTCGCGCTGTGCCACCGATGTTGAGTTGTAGAGATGAATCACTGCATGAGGCGCTCCCTTGACTGCCTCAAAAGTCTTTTTAATAATATGTTCCCGCGCCTGAGTCAATACCTGCACAGTCACATCATCTGGTATCATATTGCGTTCTATCAAAGCGCGCATAAACTCATATTCTGTCTCTGACGCCGCAGGAAACCCTACTTCAATCTCCTTAAAACCGATATCTACAAGCATTTCAAAAAAATGTAATTTCTCATCCAGACTCATTGGCTCAATCAATGCCTGATTCCCATCTCTTAAATCAACTGAACACCAGATTGGCGGTGCTGTAACCGCGTCTTTCTTCACCCAGTCATATGTACAGACTGGCGGTAAAAAATAGGATTTTTCGTACTTGTTTGCATGTTCCATGTCTCATTCCTCCATTTTTATTCTCAAACTTTTTTTGTCTGGTAACGATGAAAAAGCCTTTCGACTCCACAACATTACCGTTGTAGAGACGAAAGACTCTCCTATAATCTCTCGCGGTACCACTCTACTTCACACTTTTATACAAAATAAAAGTATGCACTCATTCAGCACTATTATGCCTTCCCCTGATAACGGCAGGTCTTCCGTTGCACCCTACTCTCAATGCTGTTTCAAGCACACAGCTCCAAGACGAGTTCACCATACTTCCCATACTGTCTCGCACCAATCGACAGCTCTCTGAAGTGTTTCATATGATTACTATTTCTCTTCATTGCTTTTTTCTATCATAACATACATTTTCCCATTTTGGAATTGTTAAAATCAATCATTTTTATTGATATTTTTTGTCTATTTTTATCTAAAATATCTTATCCTAATGTTAATCCCAGATATCCTTCCTTATAATCCCAATCGGAAATATGTTCTGGCAGTAGTATCATCCCCCCCATATTTCGCTCAAATGCCCACGTCGTGCCTGTGTGCAAAAGCAACTCAGGTAGAATCTCATGCAATTCCTTGTCATTAAGAGTTGTCTCAACAATATGAAGACTATCCTTTTCTACGCGATACATCAACACTGCACGCTGCGCTTCCTTGTCATTTGTCATATTGGTCAGCAAAAGCGTCCTTCCTCCACAAAATAAATTCTCTTTGATAGCATATGCAATGGCTTGTTCGTCCCATTCCACATAGCCTTCCTTCTCAAACGCTTTATCACGAACTAGCTTATATTCTTTCTCACTTGCATCTGCAACCGACCAATTGCCAAGTTCATCCAACTCATCTTGCTCAGAAACTGTCTCCGCAGCTCTTAAATCATTTTCACCAATTGATGGAACGCTGGCTGTCTCCGTACATTTACCAGCATAAATCCAGCAGGGGCTTTCACCAAAGGCATCTACAAAACCATGTTTTTCGTAATATTCCTGCAAATCTCTGTCTGCTGGCTGCAAAATCAAAGGTTCTTTCACCCTTTCTGCAGCATGTCTTATAAGTTTTGACGCATAGCCTTTATTGCGATATGCCGGAAGTGTCGCCACCGCATAGACATAGCGGGCATTTTCTTTGTTTCCATTGATTGTAATCTGCACTGGCAGCAGGCTTGCCATTGAGACAGGACGATTATCCTCATAGATTACAAACATATTTTCTGTCTCAAAACGATTTTCCAAATACAGTTCGATATACTGCCTATCATCACCAAAACATTGATTCCACAGTTCTATAAGATACTCCTTTTGCCTTTCATCCGCAAAGACAACACCACTCTCCACAGCAGTGTATTTTTTCACCAAAAAATCAGGATAGTAGGAAAGTTTTGCTTTGCGCAGTCCCAAATCTCCTGTATCCTCTTCTCGATTTACATATTGATAACTTTGTGCCTCATGCAATACAAACTGTTGATTAATCATAGGATATGCACCCTGCAAATCAGGAAATGCCTTCTCGAAATGAACCACAAAGGTATCTGTATTCAACTGTTCTCCAATTGTAAATGCAACAATTTTATCCCCCTTATACAACACACCTCCGCGGAGTCCAAGCGCATTAAAATTAGAACATGCCACTTCCAATACGCTGATTTCCAAAGCCATCTCCTCATTCCATTTCTCAGTGCGCAGAGAGGTCCAGTCTTTAGCCATTTGGCGACACTCATCTATATTTTTTTCTGTGAGTGGTTCATAATGCCAGTCGCCATCATCCATAAAGCGCGCAATATGATTTCGCTTTCCATGCAGTTTTTTTCCTTTTAACGTGGAAAGTTTCTCCACTGTATACACATAATCAAATTTATCTCTATTCGAGCAAATTTCAAACATTCCCGGAAACCAGTCCATCAGTTTGCGCCTGCATTTTTCTGTAAGTGGATAAAAATCTAGCTTGTGTCCATGCACCGCACATATTTTTCTCAAGTGCTCTATCATCGCTCTTTTATCTCCATTTCCAAACGGAAAAGAGTACTGATAATTCTCCTGTCCTCTGTATCGAATCACACCGCATCCATAAGCACTGCCAACTTGCACATTGTATACTTTTGACCAGACAAAATTATTTGCAAACGTATATTCACAGACATCTAAATGATCTTCTTTTAGTTTATCGTTTATCCAATTCCTGTCATCGAGTGAAATTGTGTGAAAAATAAGTTTTTCCTGTTCTGGCATAAAATTTCCATCCTGCTTTATTTTTTCATAATTATTGACTTCTTAGCATAAACAACAACATTTTTGCACATGCCTCTATATCTGTTTCTTGCAGATATCTGCCAAACAACATCTGTCACAATATGGCTTGGTTCTAGCAGTACAAATCTCACGACCATGATCTACAAGTCTATGACAAAACTGATTGCCTTCTTCCGGCGGAATAAGCTCCCATAAAATCATCTCTACCTTCTTTGGCTCTTTTACATTATCAACCAGTCCCATCCTGTTTGTGAGTCGAATACAGTGTGTATCTGTCACAATTGCTGGTTTCCCAAACACATCACCCATAATAAGATTTGCACTCTTTCTTCCAACTCCCGGAAGGCTTAAAAGTGCCTTAAAATCATCTGGCACCTTACCGTCAAACTCGTCTCGAAGCATCTTCATGCAAGCATTGATATCCCGCGCTTTACTATGCCCTAATCCGCATGGTCTCACAATGCGCTCAATCGCTGAAACCTCCGCGTCCGCAAGCGCCTCTATCGTCGGAAACTTTTCATAAAGTCCTTCTACCACCACATTGACTCTCGCGTCGGTACACTGCGCTGCCAGACGTACACTCACCAACAATTTCCACGCTTCATTGTAGTTGAGTGTACAGTCCGAATCGGGATATGCTTTCTTTAGACGCTCAATTATCTCAAGAGCAAGCGCCCTTTTCTTCTTCAGATTTTTTATTCTGACTTTTTTTACTTTTGTTCCCATATTCTGCCTAATTTTTCAATCCTTCTTTATAGAATTGTCTTATCTCCTCATAACCATCTGCCAGAAGCTGTTCTTTCTGGAATTTTTTATTTTTATTCATGCGGGTAACCAGCACCTGTGTACCATTTTGTCTCTCCTTTTGCGCCTTTGCAATAATATCGCAGAGTGCCTTTCCCGATACCCCTTTTTCAATTAAATATGCTACCTTTTTATTTTGGTTTGGCACCTTAAAGCCACTTTCCAGCAAGAGTAATATAATGCGTTCAAATCCTATAGAAAATCCACACGCCGGAACATCTTTTCCGGTAAACCTTCCCACCATCTTATCATAACGTCCACCGCCTCCGCAACTTCCGCCAAACTCTGGCATTGCAACCTCAAAAATTGTTCCTGTATAATAAGACATTCCGCGCACTAGGGTAGGATCAAACACAAGTTTGAAATATTCTCCCTTGGTGGCATTTACACTCTCTATAATTTCTTGAAATCCTGTCTGAACATCTTCGTCAAGGATTCCTGCCAGCTTTTCTTTCATAAATGCCAGTGCGTCCTTCGACGCATCCATCCCTTTAAAGAGCACGAGATATTTCTCAACAGCTTCGATGCCATATCCCGATTCAAGCAATTCGTGTTTTACGCCTTCCACTCCAATCTTGTCCATCTTGTCAAGTGTGATAAATATATTATCATAATCCTTCTCATCAAATCCACTATAAGAAGCCATCGCTTTTAGGATTCTTCTATCATTGATACGAATCTGAAAATTTTGAAAACCAAGTCTGCCTAGCGTTGTCGTTGTCGCAAGAATCAACTCAATTTCTGCAAGGTTGGATTCCTCGCCAAGAATATCAATATCACACTGCATAAACTGGCGATATCTGCCTCTCTGCGGTCGGTCAGCTCTCCATACATTTCCTATCTGTAATGCCTTAAAAGGTGATGGAAGCTCATTTATATGGTTAGAATAATATCTAACTAGCGGCACAGTCAGATCGTAGCGCATCCCAAAATCAACGACATCTGCATCTGTCTTTGCTGTTTCCAAATTAAGCTGTGCCCCTCTTTTCAATATTTTAAAAATTAATTTTTCATTCTCCCCCCCTTGCCTACTACTCAAATTCTCAATATTCTCCATACAAGGTGTTTCCATTGGCGCAAAGCCAAATTTTCCATAGGTCTCTTTGATTACACGCATCACGTAATCACGTATTTGCATTTCTTCTGGCATAATATCCTTCATGCCATGAACAGGCTTCTTATTCAGTGCCATAATTGTACCTCATTTCTTTTTCAAACACTCTCTAATCGCATCCAAAATTTCTAACAGTTCCTTTAGACCAAGGACTGCCCACATCACAACGCCCATGATGATACTGTGTATTTACGGTTCCCTCCTGCTGCTCATCAGACACATTTACTTTTATTCGGCTTACACCACTCTTGGTCTTGCTGTCTAACATATGAATAATATCATCAATTTCCTGCTCATGCTGGTGCTCTTTTTTCGCCATAAGTTCATCCATATCCTCTAAACCGCTAAATACTGCCATACAATCCCCTCCTTTTGCTTTTATCCATAATCTCTTGCGTATCTATAGAGTATTATACGTATCCTATTGCGCTGTGTCAAATTTTATTTCTAAATAACTACCTTCTGCCAAATATTGAATTTATTGAAGTTTCCACGCGACGCAAAGACTCTGTTGCCTCGTTTAAATTTGCCAGCGTCTTGGAAAGTTCTGCGGTATCCAGTCCATCAATCGCGCTGTTCCATGCCTCCAGATCCACTGACTCCATTGTATCTACAGCCTGCTGCATTGTCTCTGCCGCCTTCTGCAAATCCACATTCTCCAAAGTATACTTTACTTGACTGAGCGTCTCATTAACGTTTTCCATATCGACTGCCGCAACCTGGTCCAAAACAGGCTGTACCCGTCGCAACACATATACGCCTCCCGCAAGCAAACAAACGATAAGTATTGATGTAATTGCGCACATCAACCTAGTTATTGCCATCTCCCAGCGAAACTTCTTTAGTACTTGTCCTGATACCAACTCTGTGCTCTTTGTCAATTCATTGGCTTGATGCCCTTTCTGTCTGTTTTGTTGTTCATCCATTATTTCAACCTCCTTGATAATATATTCATATTAACAGTCTTTTCTAAAAAAACAATACTCTTTTCTATATATAATTATTATTCATCAAAATAATACTAAATATAGCTGTTGCAAACAGGTAACAGTTCAGCCATGTCATTCACAAGTCGCCAGGGTGTATATTTTCACAAATAATATTCGGTTTTTGTTGGCGACTTATTTCATGATGGGCGTCTGCCCTATAGAATTAATTGTACAAATTGTCCTTAGTGAGCAATCTCCTGTGTACAATTCGCACAATCAATTCTGCATGGCTGAACTCTTACGCAAACAGCAATATTTTTCAAAATAATAGTTGTCTATTTGGCTTTTTTTTTATACAATAATAAAGTAGATTTTTCTGACATCACGGACAACACAACAAAGAAAGGTGCGGATTGTTATGTTTATTCAACTATTTAGTAACTATTTGGTCGGACAGTCAGTTATTACAATTGAACAGAAAAACTCCTTTCAGGAAGAAATTCAGAAGACTCGTGTTAAACTAGGAACCATTGCTGTTGCACAAGGACTTCTGACAAAAGAACAGGCAGAAGAAATTAACCATCAGCAGACACAGCAAGACCGCCGTTTTGGTGACATTGCAATCGAACTGGGATACCTTACAGAAAATCAGGTATCAGAACTTCTGTCCATGCAAGGTGATTTGGCAATGAAATTCTTTCAATTGCTGATTGACACACTTGATTTGTCTATGGAAGCAGTCAGAGAACACCTGCATAATTTTCAGAAAATGCATGGTTTCACAGATGACGAGCTGGAAGCAGTAAAAAAAGATGATTTTGAGTCTATCATTCCACTCTTTGCTACCGTTCGCGATCCAATGATAACAGATTTGGCAGGTCTGGTCATGCGTAATCTCACTCGATTTGTCACCAACAATTTCTATTTTGGGCGAATGAAAAAAGCATCAGAATACTCTTATAGTATGCTCGCCGGTCAAAAATCTGTCGGTGACTACAATATCTTTCTTGGTTTCGGCGCTACCAATGAACTAGATGGCATTATTAGGCTTGCCAAAAATTATGCTAAGACAGTCGCTGTCACAAGCAGCGATGAAGTTTATGATGCTGTCTGTGAATTTGCCAATCTAAACAATGGACTTTTTGACTCTGTACTCAGCGATGACGATATTTTTATCGAAATGGTTCCGCCAGAAGTATACTTAAATCAGCAACTGTCGGGCAATGCTTACTGTATGCCTGTGTATATTGATGACTTTGAATTTGATCTTATTATTTCAGCAGATGCAGATTTTATCCCCGGGAACAACCCACACACACTAAATTTGAAAAAGACAAAACTATGCACTGACACTTCCAGTACACTTCCTACCGTACTTGTTGTGGACGACTCCTCTCTTATCCGCAAAGTTTTGATAACGCTGCTTAACGAAAATGGTTATCAGGTGGTAGGTGAAGCAACAAATGGTTTAGAAGGCGTTGAACTGTACAAAGAACTAATGCCTGATATTGTCACTCTCGATATTACCATGCCTGTAATGGACGGTGTGACAGCACTCAGAAAAATCAAAGAACATAATCCGGAAGCAATGGTTGCCATGATTTCTGCAGCCGGTCAGAAAGATAAGCTTATGGATGCGCTAAGAGAAGGCGCAGAATTATTCTTTACAAAACCATTTAATGCACAGGAGGTTATCAAAGGTCTCAAAAATTCCGAATTTTAAAAAAGGCTGCACCGAAACAATCTATTTGATTGTTTCGGTGCAATAAAAGTGTGTTATGTATAGAGAATTTTAACTTGTAGGCTATTATAAAACATAATGTTCCACATCATAGAGCAACTTTTGCCACGCATCTTCATGATCTACATAATAAATCGGACACTTCTTTCCACCGCAATCATAGTGACGCAAAATATCCTGTGGTTTCAAATTATATTTGTCAATCAGCCATGCCAGCATCTCCACAAGGGAGTCATAAGTTTCCTGTGTAAACGAACCATCTGCTGCGGTAAAACAACACTCGATTGAAATCGAATCCTTATTTCGTCCTATCACTGCATAGGCTTCCTCCTCCAAAGGAATGCACTGAATAATCTCTCCTTCATAACCAATGATAAAATGTGCACTTACTGCCCGCTCGTGTGTTACACCAAGATTTTCAAAATAGCTTCTATTCTGCGCTGCTGACGTTCCTTTATTTGCTGTATAATGCACAAATATATTATTGACTTCCGCAAGTTTTGTCCCGGGACGATTGTAGTCGCTAATCGTCAGAAAATCTTCCTGAATATCCGGCTTTTTTTCTGTCTCTTCTGCGACAAGAACTTCCTCTGGCAAAGATTGTTCCTCTGCAGTTCTCATTATGATAGCAGTACTATTATGTACATTTTGATAATAAGTTTTTCCCATAAATGCAATCGCTGCACACATTGCTGTAATCCATAAAAAGACAAAGCATTGGTTTAGTCTGGCACGATGCCTCGCTTTTTTTGTTTTATTTTTGGTCTTTTGGGAGCTTGTCCTGCTTCTGCTTGGCTCCTGATATTTGAATTGCGGCTGTCTTGTTCTTGCTGTATACTTGCTTGCTGTTCTCGCTCTCTCAATATCTGCCTGTACTACATTTTGTCTTACCATTTCAACGTTATCGTAGCTTGCTCTTGCTGTAGCTTGTCTTACTGTTCTCGCTCTGTTTGTATTTCCATTTTGGATTCTTCTTTGAGGTATAATATCAATTGTCTGTGTTCTGTCGTCCCTCTGGTTTTGCATGTTTTGTCTTCTTGCTCTTGCCTGCCTAGAATATGAATTTCTATTTCCAGAGGAGTGCACAACCTCCCACAGCTCCAGCTCCTGACTATGACGTGCTTGATTCCCCATAGTGTGTCTCCCTATTGTCTTCTTGTTTTTTCTCAAAAAAATTCGTATGATAAACTGCGAGAATCTATCTCTATATATTAGATGTATTAAATCTTAAAAAGGTTTCATCTCATTACAAATTTTTTTATTTTTTTCACCAACAATATTATACACGAAAATCCTCTAAAATTTCTCTAAAATTTCTTTCTTTTTCATAAATTTTTATTTGCCTATGGAAAATGCTAGCTCCTGTAACATCTTTTTATCAGAAGATACTGTTATCCCTGCCGTGGTAAGCATATCTCCCGATATTGCAGCATTGGCACCACTCTGAAAACATCGCTTTCCTTTATCTTTCAAAAGCCCTCTCCCGCCGGCAAGCCTAATATCACCCTCTGGTATTATAAATCGAAAAAGAGCGATAATACGGCAAAATTCATCATTTGCCAAAATAGAATTCTTCTCATAAGGAGTTCCTTTTATTGGATTTAAAAGATTTACTGGTATGGATTTTACTCCTAACCTTCGCAAATCCAACGCCATATCAATCCTGTCCTCCATTGTCTCACCCAATCCCATAATTCCGCCAGAACACACAGATAGTCCCGCACTTTTTGCTGCATTTATTGTTGCTATTTTTTCTTCATAGGTATGCGTCGTACAAATTTCAGAAAAATATCTTTTTGATGACTCCAAATTACAGTGCACTCTTGAAACACCTGCTTCCTTAAGTTTTACAAACTGCCTTTCATTTAAAAGCCCAAAAGAAACACAAATTTCAATATTTGTCTGCCTGCGAATCACGCAGATACTGTCGCAGACCTGCGCAATCTCCCGCTCACTCAATTGCTTTCCTGATGTAACAATCGAATATCGCAGCACCCCTTGCTTTTCGTTCTGCTTCGCTCCTGTCAAAAGTTCCTCTGTCTGCAAAAGCGGATAACTTTCCTGACATTCTGTATTATAATGTATACTCTGCGCACAATATTTACAGTCCTCTGAACACTTTCCACACTTGCCATTTACAATGGTACACATATCAAACCGATTTCCGCACATGTGTTTTCGGATTTCATCTGCCACCGCCGTTAGCTTCTCCAATGGTTCCTTTGCAAGCGCAATCGCCTCCTGCCGCGTTATATTTTCGCCTCCATATATTTTTTGTCTGCATTCCTCTATAATGCTCATGCGTATTACCTCCAAATGTTAACTTATTTATTTATTATAGGTTAACATCAATAATACGTCAATTATTTTATCAAAACTTTAATGTTGAATGATTGCTATCAAAGCAAAGCCTTTGCTACGAAGCACAAACGCACTATAAGAGATTGGAGCATACTTTCCGATGCGCCTTGAGCTTTTTTAGTGCCCACACATAATGGCTGGATGTATTGCTCACAAAATAAGAGCCAAGCGGGCTGTTTCCCACCCAATCAAAAACTCCTTTTAAGAATAACTGTTCATTTGAAAAGCATTCCACTAGCTGCATAATTTCCCGGTGCGACTGCTCTAGCATTTTCTTTGATTCTTCCAAGGAGGTCCCTTGATGCTTTTTCCAGAAAAACATGTTCATTTGCCCATAAGTTCGCCAAGTATATGGTTTTGGCAGAAGCGGTTTTTCCTCACCCTTTTGATTTGACGATACCCAATCCAAAGTTAGGTTATGCCACTCATACAGATGTATCAAAATATCACGGAGATTTTTGTCACGCTGCCAATGTGCCTCCTTTTTCTTCTCATCCTGTGAAAAATCAAAAGGTGTTGTCAACTCCTGTTCTGCCATAGAATCAATAAATGCCATCAGACTTTCATACCCATTGTTTGAAGCCTCAATTAAATCTGTTTTTGTTGTTGGTCTTGCCATAATTTCATTCTCCTTTAAAAAAATGTAGTTATCCAGTTCCTATAAATGAACAAATATTATACATAAAATTTGCTCATAAATCATTTTACTGAATAACTACATTATATGCGTTAAAATATGACATCTTATGTCAAGTTTTTAAAAAATTATACATTCTTTGGCTGATAAACCACATAAGTAACTGTGCCATCATCATTTCGCATAAACACATCAATACACAAATCTGCAAGTCCATTTTCTGAATAATCATAATTGAAAGTAGGGCTTATTCCTGTCTTGTTATCCGGAAACAATGTATCAAATGGCACTGCTCCATTTCCCTCAGTATCATTCATTTTATAGGAATAGTGAACCATTCTTTTCTCATCAATCGTGCATATCTGTCTTGTTGATTCCACTGGCATTGCATACTCGTCAATATTCTCAGGTGTCAAGTTTTCCATAAATGCATCCACACTCAAATCCACAGAGTCTTTCTCAATTGGTTCTGCTAGTTGATTCATAGCTTCCTCAAACGCTTTTAAATAAGCCGCTGCCGCTGCAGGGTCTGCCTTGTTCTTGTCGATTGGAAGTTGAAACAGTGCATTTACACCAGAATAACTTTCATTGCAGCTCATTTCTCCTGTCTCCGCATGATAGATATAAGCATTTGTATCATAAAATGTCCCTGTGCTGACACCTACATAAATCCCCTTATCCGCGAACATCTCAATATTGTCCATATCTAAAATCCGATATTGTACACCGTTCTTGACAAATGCTGTATACCCGCCACCCATGCACATCAAACTGTAAACATTGGGATCTAATCCACAAATATAATGCGATACATAAAATTCCTCTTTTCCATAATCATCAGAACTTGTATCTGGCATCGGTGTTCCGTCAGCACGCTCAATTGCCACTACAGTATAAATTCTGTTATCCAAAACCTCTCCATAATCATTGGTTTCCATAAAGTTACTAATACTCTTGCCAGCAACACTTCCCAAAAGTGTAACCTTGTATCCCCCACTCTCTTGTGTCTCGTTCACTAAGATTGCATCCTTACTCAAAAATGCTTTCCGCAATGCAAATGTATCCTGATACAAATCATCCGCTTCTTGACAACTGCGCGTTACACAACGACAAAACGAGTATAAGTCTTTGCCATATGTATCAATATAAAATTCCAGTTCTTCCTGTTTCATTATGTTTCCTCCGGTATTGTAACATTGACAACCATTCAAAAAAGTTGCCCTTTGGATATCCGTGGTACTATATTGTACCGGATTAGGGATTTTCAATTCCCTTCACTGATATAGGGTAACAGGAATCACAGAAGTTTCAATAAATTTATACGAAAAATCCGCAAAGAGCTGCAAAGAAATACCCTTACAGCTCCTTAATATGCAATATCTTTATATGCGATTTCGTCAACTTCCTCATTTACGCAGCAGACGCCAATTCCATTGTCATCCCAATCCTCGCCGCCCCAAGTTCTCGAAAATAACAAATAAATGCACCTTCCCTTTCTAACCACTTCCATTATAAAATCCTGTGGAATCACAATTTTCTCTAATGTGACTGCCTTCAGAAGTGCTTCCTTTGTTGTAATTTCAGGCCACCATTCTGCCAATTCTTCCTCGTCATCTGGACCATAGCTAAAGCGCTCTTCCTCATTATAGTATTTGATTAATTCTTCTATCAATTTCTCTTGCAATACTGGCCAGCTCTCTATAAAACGCTGATACGCCTCTCTCTGGATTGGCATAATCTCACTATTATTTTTCACTTTGACACATAGTTCTACAGGATATGCATTTCCACCAAAATCCAAGGTTGATGCGCCTTCCCATCCATAATAATCTTTGTCTAATTCACCAAACAACTGATCCGTCATATTTTACCTCCACACACGCTATATTTTTGATAAAATTTCCTTTTCCCAAACCTTTTTATCAAAAAGGAGACCCTCTTTTAAAAGTGTCTCCCTAATACAGCAGTCCTATTATATATTACTGTTGTGCTACGTCCTTCATTGAAAAGCTAATACGCCCCATTTTGTCTCTGCCAAGACATACTACAGTAACAACATCGCCGAGCGTCAGCACATCTTCAACATGGTTTATGCGCTCCTTTGCAATTTTAGAAATATGAACCATGCCTTCTTTTCCGGGTGCAAACTCAAGAAATGCGCCAAACTCTTTAATGCTGACTACCTTACCCTTAAACACTTGACCAGCCTCAAAATCTGTCGTAATAATCTTAATCATCTCACACGCCTTATCCATCATCTTCTGATCCGTACCACATATGCTGACAAAACCATCATCAGAAATATCAATCTTTACACCAGTCTGCTCAATAATGGTATTAATGGTCTTGCCTCTCTGCCCAACTACATCGCCAATCTTCTCCGGGTCAATTTTCGTCTGAATAATCTTTGGCGCATACTCGCCAACAGTTGGTCTGGGCTGACTGATACATGGAAGCATAATCTCGTTTAGAATGTACATTCTGGCATCTCTTGTCTTTGCAATAGCCTCCTCAACAATCGGTCTGGTCAAACCATGAATCTTGATATCCATCTGAATTGCTGTAATGCCATCTTTTGTTCCAGCAACCTTAAAATCCATATCACCAAAGAAATCCTCAAGCCCCTGAATGTCAGTTAGCACAATATAATCGTCATCTGTCTCTCCTGTTACCAGACCACAAGAAATACCTGCCACTGGCTTTTTAATTGGTACACCTGCTGCCATCAACGACATCGTAGAAGCACAGATAGAACCTTGTGATGTAGAACCATTTGACTCAAAGGTCTCAGATACTGTGCGGATTGCATATGGAAATTCTTCCTCTGACGGAATTACAGGTACGAGCGCTTTCTCAGCCAGCGCGCCATGACCAATCTCACGTCTTCCTGGTCCTCTTGACGGCTTTGTCTCACCCACTGAATAAGATGGAAAATTATAATGATGCATATATCTTTTTGCTGTCTCATTCTCGTCAAGCCCATCAATTTTTTGTACTTCCGATAACGGCGCCAAAGTTGTAACAGTACAAATCTGTGTCTGCCCACGTGTAAACATTGCCGATCCATGCACTCTTGGAATAATGTCAACCTCAGCAGCAAGTGGACGAATCTGTGTAATTGCACGGCCATCAGGACGCTTATGGTCTTTCAAAATCATCTTGCGGACAGTCTTTTTCTGATACTGATATATCGCTTCCCCTAAAATAGCAAGCCACTCTTCATTATCTGCAAAAGCCTCTTCAAGTTTTTCAGTAATCTTTCGGATATTCTCCTCTCTTACCTGCTTTTCATCTGTAAAGACCGCAACCTCCATCTCCTCCGGAGGAACAATCTCCTTAATCCTTGCAAACATTTCCTCTGGAATCGCACAGCTTGTATATTCATGCTTTACTTTGCCAACTTCCGCCACTATCTGATTGATAAATGCAATGATTGTTTGATTAATCTCATGGCACTTATAAATTGCCTCAATCATCTTGTCCTCTGGCACTTCATTCGCACCAGCCTCAATCATAATCACCTTCTGGCTTGTGGAAGCCACTGTAAGCTGCAAATCCCCATTTTTCCATTGTTCCTGATTTGGATTTACTACAAACTCCCCATCAACAAGCCCCATCTGCGTTGTCGCACATGGACCATCAAAAGGAATATCTGATATTGAAGTGACAATCGCAGAGCCAATCATAGCAACTAACTCTGGGCGACAATCAGGGTCAACACTCATAACCATATTGTTTAAGGTGACATCATTTCTGTAATCCTTTGGAAACAAGGGACGCATTGGTCTGTCAATAACACGGCTTGTAAGAATTGCGTTCTCGCTTGCTTTCCCTTCTCTCTTATTAAAGCCTCCTGGAATCTTACCTACCGAGTAAAGTTTCTCTTCAAATTCCACAGAAAGCGGAAAAAAATCAATGCCGTCTCTCGGTTTGTCTGACGCAGTTGCAGTACACAAAACTGTAGTATCTCCATAGTGCATCAACGCTGCTCCATTTGCCTGTGCCGCCACTCTTCCAATATCAATGGTCAATGTACGCCCTGCCAGGTCCATACTGTAAGACTTATAAGATTTGTCCTTCTTCTCACTGAATGTCATGTATTCCATACAATTTCAATTCTCCTTTTCTTTTCTCTACAAAACATTTTTGCTTCCTGTCAGATAGAACCTGCTGAGTTCCTATTCACGCCCATTCGTTTTTAACAAAATTTTAGGTATTGTTGGCGTATAATTTTCACTACTTTCACAGAGGCACGAACAATAACTCTGTCGAAACTACTGAAAAATCTACAAAGATTCATAAACTTTTCAGCGGTCTCGAAACAAGCTCCTATCTAAACTACACATAGATTGAATAATAACAGTTCAACTCCTCGCTTCACTATCACATAAAGGAGCGGACAATTCCGCTCCTCCAAATGCATAAGTATTCAAAAATTACTTTCTGATACCAAGCTTCTCAATAAGAGCACGATATCCTTCTATATCAACGCCCTTTAAATAGTCAAGCAAACCACGTCTCTGACCAACCATCTTTAAAAGACCACGTCTTGAATGATGGTCTTTCTGATTGTCCTTCAAATGCTCTGTCAACTCCTGAATCCTTGCCGTCAGAATGGCAATTTGTACTTCAGGCGAACCTGTGTCACCCGGCTTTCTGCCATACTCAGCAATAATCGCCTGCTTTTTTTCCTTAGAAATCATTTTAAAAATCCTCCATAATAAATCAATCTATTATAATCACTAGACACCAAGTCTGGGTTGGAGTATCCCGACACTGGGCATCAGCTTATTTGAGTGTACTGCACCAACAGCACACTCAATCAGTATATCACAGGAGCTTTGATTATGCAATACAATTTTATATGGATTTTTCAAACATGTTCTAGCGGTATCATTTAGAAATTAATTTGGCAGATATCTTCTGATTCCTGCCGGAGTACGATAATTCCAGCTTGAAATCTTAATTCCTGTCTTTGGGCTGGAGGCATGAATCACCTGTCCATTACCTATGTAGATTGCCACATGATTTATCCGACCATTCTTTGCGTAAAACACTAAGTCTCCCGGCTGTGCGGAGCTGTAATCCACTTTCGTCCCCATCTGCGCTTGCGATGCCGCATGATGTGGAAGACTCACACCATATTTTTTATAGATGCTCAGTGTAAAACCAGAGCAATCTGCACCTTTCGTCAGGCTTGTTCCTCCCCAGACATAAGGATTTCCAACAAACTGTTTTGCATACTGTACTAAGTCTACACGCACATTGGAAACTCCCTGACCATACATTAGCTCTGTAAGAGTAACTGCCTTCTCAAGTCGTTCCTCCACATCAACATAATCCCCAGATACATATGCCTCTTCGTCATCGAGTAGAAATTTTACCCAGCCATTGTCCATAATCTCAACTACTTCCAATTCCTCCTCTTGTGGAATCAATGTAATTACAATAGAATCTGTGTTTGGTTCCTCTCTTACTTTGAGCGTCTGTGTATTTACCACTGCAATCATAGAAGCAACCTCGCTTCCCCGTGCAATCGCTTGCTCACCTGTGTAGAGAAATTCAGTACTGCAATATCCCTCTACCTTTCCAGACTTGATATGTGCCCATCCATTCTCATCAATATCCAAAATCTCACACGCTGCATCTTTTGGCAGTTTTCCAATTAATTTGCCACTTTCGCTTGGCTCCTGTCGAATATTCAAATGATTGTCTACATGCGCAATCCCAAGGTTGGTATATCCCCAATAATCTTTGGATTCCTGTGATTGCGGCTCCTGTGATACCTCCACGCTTCTTGCCTGTTCATCCACATTGTCAAGCACTTCTCCTGCCCCCGCTGACAGCCCTAAATCCTCTGTCATCGCTTCTGTCTCTTCTGTGTTGTCAAGTACTTCTCCTGCCCCCGCCGACAGTCCCAAATCTATTGTTGTCTCTTCTATCTCTGTCTCTTCTGTGTTGTCAAGTACTTCTCCTGCCCCTGCCGACAAGCCAGGATTTTCCTGTGCACTATCTTCTATACTACTTTCTGGCACAGTCTCTGTGCCTTGTGTCAAAAACTCCTCGCTAGAGAAGGACTCCGAACTTTCCTCGGTAGAAAGAGTCTCTGTCTCTGCAGTTTCCTCACTGTTACTTTCTGAATCATCAAATGAAATAACCCGAATTTCCTCTTCTTTTTTTGGACTGGTGTTTGCGTATACTCCGCTGCTAAACAACACAACTGCAAGTCCTGCTCCTGCGACCGCCCCTGTATACTTCCATCTATTTCTCCTGTTCATTTTTCCAATCAATTCCTTTTCATTGTATACCCAATTAATATTACAAATTTGTTACATATAAATTACAGAATTAATATATCACCGAATCCTCAATCTGTCAACAACAAATCTTTCTATTCCATTGTCATTTCCTTCCAAAACAAAAAGTTCTTATAAAACTTATTGTGTCTATAATCTATGATACTTTCTGCCATCTGCAATGTCTATCGCCATCTGCGCCTTCAAAGCCTCCACGCCTTCAAATCGCATCTCTGGTCTTTTATGACGCAGCAGATATACTTCCATCTCCTCCCCATACACATCTTTGTCAAAATTATAAATATACGTTTCCACACCCATGACAGAACGGTCATCCACCGTAGGTTTTGTTCCAATATTCGTAATCGCTGCAAAATGTTTGCCATCATATGGCATCACACCTAAATCACTATGCAAGGACACATAAGAATAATACACTCCTTTGGGCGGAAGCAGCTTTTCCTCTGATGGCAAAAGGTTCACTGTCGGCATGCCAAGTACACGCCCCAATCTTCGTCCATGTACAATCTTGCCCGCTACATGGTATGGGGTTCCTAAAAGCTCTTTAACCAATTCCATATTTCCCTGACTGACTTCTTCCCGCACATAAGTGGAACTTACTTCCTTCCCTTGATATTGCACTTTTTCAACCAATATCACTTCATACCCGCATTCTACTGCCATATCCTGAAGCAACTGATAATCTCCGGAACCTTGCTTTCCATATGAGATGTCTTCCCCCGCAACCACACATTTCGCACGAATTCTATTGACAAGTACTTCCTTGATATAGATCTTTGGATCCATATCTGCAATCTTCTGATTAAAAGGATACTCTATCAGGTAATCAACTCCTGCATTTTCAAAAATACGGCGTTTTTCCTCCACTGTAGATAATTCTCTAACTGGCTCTTTGCTAAAAAATACTGCGGGGGAGGGGACGAAGGTAAATACTACTGATTTTAGCCCTTTTTCCTGCTGTTGTCTCAAATATCCCAGCAACTTTTGATGCCCTCTGTGGAACCCATCAAACTTACCGATTGCCACAACTGTATTTTCCTCAATATAAAACTCTGTCGTATTCTCAATAATTTTCATTTTCCACCTATCCTAGAACCTACTGTCATAAAAACATCTTGCATGGTTTAAACACACCTTCATTTTCCGCAAAGATATATATCGCACGAAATTCACGCTTCGCATTGTACACGCGAAGCTGGTCTCCATTTGCAAAAGATTTATGATGGTCGAAATCCAACTGATGCGGATAAAGTTTATTTCCATTTGCAAGGGCACTTTCCGCTTCCCATTTTACTGTCGCCCCCTCATACTCCATAAATACACTGTCAGGCGCAATCACATAATCACTATATGTCCCCTGTCGTATCAATTCTTCCACTTTGGCAAGTGTAATGGAATCTGCAATGCGAAAATTTCCAACTCTAGTGCGAACCAAACTTGCCATAACACCACCGCATCCAAGTCTCTCTCCAATATCTGCACACAATGTTCTAATATAAGTGCCCTTAGAACAGCTTACCACAAACCGCACTTCTGGCAGACGAATCTCCAATATCTGAATTGAAAAAATCTCAACAGGTCTTGATTGTCGCTCTATTTCTTTACCCGCTCTCGCAAGCTCGTAAAGTTTCTTGCCGTGAACTTTCAGGGCAGAATACATAGGAGGAGTCTGTTCATATCCACCGACAAAATACATTACAGCCTGTTCCACTTCCGCCTCACTTACATGCACCTTTGCCTCCGTTAGAATCCTACCACTCAAATCCTGTGTGTCTGTAGTCATACCTAGTCTCATAATTGTCTCATATTCCTTGCTCTTGTCTGTCAACATATCACACAACTTCGTCGCATTGCCAAAGCACACAGGAAGAACGCCAACTGCATCTGGATCAAGCGTTCCAGTATGCCCTATCTTTTTCTGTTTTACAATCCCGCGGAGCTTTGCCACCACATCATGAGACGTATAGCCAGCCTCCTTATAAATATTCATCATTCCATTTATCAATGTTTCACCGCCATTTATTTCAGTATCATCTTCTCTTCATACGCTTTCATCTGAAGTGCAATCTGTTTGGAAATATTATTGACCACATCATAAAAAGTTCCATTGATGGTGCAGCCAGCAGCTCTTATATGACCGCCGCCGCCAAAGAACGCTGCAATCTTGCTCACATCTACATACTTGCAAGAACGCAAACTAACCTTATATTCCAAATTACCTGTCGCGTACATAAAAATAGCACACTCAACCCCTTTTGTAATGCGAAGTTGATTTACAATTCCATCCAAATCTTTTGCTGTTGCATTATAAAACTCCAACGTTTTTTTATCAATCGCACTGACAATACACTTTCCATGCATAAATATGATACTCTCAAGCAATGCCCGCCCAAGAAGTTGATTCTGTGTATATGTCTTCTCATAAAAGGTTTCATCAATCAAACTAGAAAAATCAAAACCATATTCTATCAATTCCGCTGCTGTCCGAAGTGTATTTGGCGACGTGTTAGAATACTGGAATATTCCTGTATCATGAATCATTCCTATGTAAATCGCCTTGGCAATCTCCTGATTGATATACTGTTTATCCATCAGTTCATATACCAATTCTGCCGTCGAGCTACTATCAGGATTCACATAATTAATATCGCCGCATCCTTGGCTATTGCTAATGTGATGATCGATATTAATGCGTTTTTTTGCCTTTACAAAAATTTCTTCTGCTTCTCCAAGTCTGGATTTCTCACAGTCAAGTGCGATAAACACATCAACCTCTCCATCTACAGTATACGTACTGTCAATCTTATCAAAATCCTGAATACACTGAAATACTATAGGAGGCTCCTCAAGGCAAAGTTGAACCTTCGCAGCCGGCAATGCTTTCTTCAGATACAAATACATTGCCAGACACGAACTTGTACAATCACCGTCTGGTCTAACATGTCCCGATATCAAAATATATTTTGCGTCCTTACATTCCTCTAATAAATAAATTTTTTCCATAACTTTACTACCCTCATTTAATCCCTTTATTTTGGTGTAATATTCTTATACACCTGTGTACATCATACACAAAAATATCTGGGAAGTCAAATATTCCCAGATACTTTTAACTTTTTATTCATTGTTCGCTACATGATTGATTTCATCAATCTTTTTGGACATCGACACGCCATAGGCGATTGACTGGTCAAGAATAAACCGGATTTCTGGTGTATTCCTAAGATTGATTTTTTTCGCAAGAAGGCTTCTAATATATCCCTCCGCACTTCTTAACCCTTCCAGCGTCTCTTTCTGGGAATCCTCATCGCCCAAGACACTAATCCATGCCTTACAGGTCTTTAAATCGGGCGCCACTTCCACCGTTACAACAGAGGTCATAGGATTGATTCTTGGATCTTTTATGTCACTTCGAATAACCTCTGCCAAAACACGATGAACTTCCCCATTCACACGGGTATTTTTTACACTGTTCTTTCTCATTTCACTTTTACTCCTATATTAAAAACTGTAGGAAATAATCGATATCACTTATTTTTCTACAACTTCTTATCTTGGCACCTCAACCATAATATACGCCTCAACAATATCCAGTTCCTGCATACTGTCAAACCCTTCAAATACCAGACCGCACTCAAACCCTGCTTTGACTTCCTTGACGTCATCCTTAAACCGCTTGAGTGACGCAAGTTCACCTTCATAAATCTGATTGCCCTCGCGCGTAATACGTATCTTACATCCTCTCTGGAAAACACCGTCAAGGACATAGGAACCCGCAATATTGCCGACAGCAGATGCCTTAAATATCTGTCTAACTTCTGCGTGACCGATAACTTTCTCCTCAAATACTGGGTCAAGCATGCCCTTCATCGCCGCCTCAATATCCTCGATTGCCTGATAAATCACTTTATAAAGCCGCACATCCACACCTTCGCGCTCTGCTGTCGCCTTTGCCTGTGCGTCCGGACGCACATTGAATCCAATAATAATCGCCTTGGAAGCAGATGCAAGACTGACATCAGACTCATTGATTGCACCGACGCCACCGTGAATGCACTTGACAACAACCTCCTCATTAGAAAGTTTCATTAGACTTTGCTTCACTGCCTCCACACTACCCTGGACATCGGCTTTGATAATCAGATTGAGCTCTTTGAGATTTCCTGCCTGGATCTGTGAAAACAGGTCATCGAGAGACATCTTAGCTTTAGTATCCTCAAGAAGTTTTTCTTTATTCTGTGCCACAAACGTCTCCGCATAATATTTTGCTTCCTTATCATTTTCATGTGCAATAAAAATCTCTCCAGCATTTGGCACATCACTCAGCCCCAATATTTCCACAGGAGTAGATGGTCCTGCTTCCTTCACACGCCTTCCCTTGTCATCTACCATAGCACGAACTTTGCCGCTCGCTGCTCCCGCTGACACAAAATCACCAACATTTAAAGTGCCTTTTTGTACCAAAATCGTAGCGACTGGTCCACGACCTTTATCCAACTCTGCCTCAATTACAAGGCCTCTCGCACGTCTGTTTGGATTCGCTTTTAATTCAAGAACTTCTGCAGTCAATAAAATCATCTCAAGCAACAGTTCAATCCCTTCACCACTCTTTGCTGACACTGGCACAAACACTGTGCTTCCGCCCCAATCCTCGGCAATCAGTCCATACTCTGTAAGCTCCTGTTTCACTCGTTCAATATTCGCACCCGGCTTATCAATCTTATTGACAGCGACAATAATCTCAATCCCTGCCGCTTTTGCGTGGCTGATGGCTTCCACTGTCTGTGGCATAACGCCGTCATCTGCTGCCACCACAAGAATTGCAATATCCGTAGAATTTGCCCCGCGCATACGCATTGCAGTAAATGCCTCATGTCCTGGCGTGTCTAGGAAGGTAATCCGTTGTCCATTGACATTTACGGTGTATGCACCAATATGCTGTGTGATGCCTCCTGCCTCTTTGTCCGTGACATTCGTCTTTCTAATCGCATCCAACAGCGAAGTTTTACCGTGGTCGACATGACCCATAACGCAGATTACAGGCGATCTTGGAATCATATCCTGCTGGTTTTCATCCTCCTCTTTTAGAAGTTCCTCAATTACATCCACCTTAACTTCTTGCTCACAGATAATATCATACTCGATTGCAATATTCTCCGCTGTCTCATAGGTTATCTCCTGATTGACAGTCACAATTTGACCTTGAAGAAACAATTTCTTGACAATAACTGACGGTTGTATCTTCATCTTGTCAGCAAGATCCTTGATTGTGATTGTCTCTGGAAGAGTGATAACCTTAATCTGCTCTTCGACAGCCTCCACGGCCTTCTTCTCAGGCTTAATAAATTTTCCCGGTTTATTTTTGCCTTTTATATTCTTGAGGTTGTCTCCATCCTCTTCATACATTAAATCTTTGCGGTTTCGCTTATCTTTTTCCTGACTAATTCTGCGCTTTTCTTCATCTCTGTGCTTCTCTGCATCCTTGATGGGACTCTCCGGCATAAACCCACCCTTATTTGCACTTTTGCTGCCAAATCCGCCTCTGTTGTCCCAACCTCCGCGGTCATTATTGTCACGGCCTCCGCCAAATTGCCCTTGTCTTGCGCCCTGACGCTGCCCGTCACGACGTTGGCTGTCACGCCGTTGACCATCACCTCGATTGTCACGGTTCTCTCGATTTTCAAAACGCTGTCCATCGCGGCGCTGTCCATCATTTCGATTCTCTCGATTCTCACGGTTCTCAAAGCGCTGATTATCGTTTCGATTTTCGCGGCGTTGCCCGTCACGGCGCTGCCCATCCTTTCGATTGTCGCGGTTCTCTCGATTTTCTCTGTTGTCGCGGCTCTCTCTGTTATCGCGATTCTCAAAACGCTGGTTATCATTTCGATTTTCGCGGTTTTCTTTATTGTCACGATTCTCTCGATTTTCTCTGTTGTCACGATTCTCTCTGTTATCAAAACGCTGTCCATCACTTCGGTTTTCGCGGTGATTGCGGCTCTCTTTGTTGTCTTCTTTTTGTATTGGCTTTGGTGTCTCTATTTTAATTGGTTTTTCTGTATTTTCCGACACCTGCGCCTTGTCTTGAACCTGTGTTTTTACCGGTTCTTCACTCTTGACAGGCTCTGTCTTTACAGGTTGCACACTCACTGTTTCTGGTATAGTCTTCTGTGCTGGCTTTTCAGCAGTTGTTCCTGTTTTCTCTGTTGTTTTAACTGCATCTTTTGCCTCTTTACTCTCAGCTTTTGTCTGCACAACAGCCTTTTTCCCTTCTGTGTTCTCTGACTGTTTAGCCTGCGGTGCAGCCTTTTTGTCTGAATGCGCGGCTTTTCTGGGAATTTGTGCTCCCCCTGGCATCTTTGAGTTGTGAGGATTGCTCACAAATATAATGCTTTTTTTCTTCTTCATCGTTCCCTCACCAGTCTTGGCAGGCGCCTTTGTCTCTTCTGCTGCCTCTGTTTTCTCTGTTGTCTTAGGTGCCTCTTCTGACTTGGCAGGTACTTTTTTTAATGTCTTCCTTACATCTTCTACCTGTCCGTCTTCTAATACACTCATGTGGCTTTTTACCTCTATACCTTTATTTTTTAATAATGCAAGAATCTCTGCGCTCTTTACGCCAATCTCCTGTGCTAATTCATACACTTTTATTTTTGCCATATTACTCCTCCTCACCCTCACGATTAACAGATTCCTCAAGATGCTTCATGATTGATTTTGCAAAGTTTTCATCTGTAATTGCAAGAGATGAACGCATAGCCTTACCAATTGTATGTCCAAGTTTTTCCTTTGTTCCATAGAAATATCTTGGAACCTTATAAAACTCACACATATTGGAAAACATCTTCTTCGTATTATTCGATGCATCTTCCGAGACAATAACAAGCCATGCCTTGCCACTCTTAACGCTCTTGTCAGTTGCAAACTCTCCACTTACTACTTTGCCTGCCTTCATGGCAAGCCCCAGCATGGAATACACCTTATTCAAACACTTCAATCTCCTTTGTCAAACTGTCATATATTTCATCAGGTATTGGCATTTTAAACGCTCTCTCCAATCCCTTTGACTTTCTCGCTCTCCTCATACACTCTGAGTTAGGGCATATGTAAGCGCCTCTGCCATTCTTTCTGCCTGTCGTATCCAAAATAATATTTTGGTCCTCTGTTCTCAGTATCCGAAGCATTTCTTTTTTGCTCTTCATCTCACCGCAGCCAATACACTGTCTTAATGGAATTTTTTTTGCCATTTACGCCTCAGTCCCCTCCTCGTCAAATCCTTCTTCTCCGGGAACTTCCGCCTCTTCCATCACCAAATCTTTTGCGTCGGACGCTGCCTCTTCGTATTCTTCTTCGTAGTAAACATCCCCGTCCTCGTCAAACATATAATCTTCGTACCGGAACCCCTCCGCATCTTTGGCCTGCGTCTCCGACTTAATATCAATCTTATACCCTGTCAGTCTGGCGGCAAGTCGTGCATTCTGCCCTTCCTTTCCAATTGCAAGAGACAACTGATAATCTGGAACAACCACCTTCGCCGTCTTCTCGTCAGGATCAGCAAACACGGCAACAATCTTGGCGGGAGACAGTGCATTTTGAATAAAGTTTCCGGGATTTTCATCCCAGTTTACAATGTCGATTTTTTCTCCTCGTAGTTCCTCTACTATTGCATTGACACGCGCACCATTCATACCAACACACGCCCCCACCGCATCCACATTTGGATTATTTGTCCTAACTGCAAGCTTTGTACGACTTCCAGCTTCTCGCGCAATACTCATAATCTCAACAGTTCCATCTTTAATTTCTGTCACTTCCGATTCAAATAGGCGCTTTACAAGTTCTGGGTGCGTTCTGCTGACAAGGATTCTAGGTCCTTTTGGTGTATTTTTTACTTCCAAAATATACACTTTAATGCGCTCTGTTGGTTTGAACTCCTCTCCTCTTACCTGTTCCGCCTCATTGAGCATTGCGTCTGCTTTGCCTAGATTGATACTGATGTTTCTACCAATATAACGCTGTACGATTCCTGTGACTACATCCTTCTCTTTCTCAAAGAACTGATTATAGACAACACTGCGCTCTTCCTCACGAATCTTCTGCAAAATCACATTCTTTGCATTCTGTGTCGCAATCCGCCCAAACTCCTTTGACTTAATTTCTATATTAATTGTGCCACCAATCACGGCATTCTTTGAAATCTGAATGGCATCATCAATACAAATCTGGGTAACATCATCCTCAACCTCGTCATAAGATGCAACAATATCCTTTGTGGCATATACGATAAAATCGCAAGTTTCTCTATCAATCTGAACAGTGATATTGTCCGCTTTGCCAAAATGATTCTTGCAGGCTGTCAAAAGAGAATTTTCAATCGCCTCAAAAAGAGTCTCTTTGCTAATCTCCTTCTCCTTCTCAAGATTATTTAGCGCTTCCATTAATTCTTTATTCATTTTTCCTTTACCCTCCTAAACTTAAATTCAGTTTCAATCATTCGATCCCCAAGTGGCCAGTCTTTTTGACCACCAGTCTAAAAGTCTAGCACCAATCTTATGATTGCTATATCAGATTTGGCAAAGACCATATCCTTTGTCTCTGAACCATTTTCCATTTCTATTGTGATTGTATCCTTGTCATAAGCTTTTAGGATACCAATAAATTCCTTCTGCAACGCAATTGGCTTATAGGTTTTTACTTCGACTTCCTCGCCAAGACTTTTTTCAAGATGTCTATCTTTTTTCAGTGCTCTGCCTAACCCCGGACTTGACACTTCCAAAATATAGGCGTCTGGTATCAAATCCACCTCATCTAGTTTATCTGAAAAAGCGCGGCTGACATTCTCACAGTCCACAATGCTCACACCTTCTGGCTTATCAATATATGCTCTCAGATACCAGTCACTTCCTTCTTTTACATACTCCACATCATAAATCTCGCAGTTGTTTGCCGCTACAATTGGCACTAACAATGCCTCTGCACGTTCTTCATACAAATCTTTTTTCGCCATTCGATCACCCCATAATCGTGCACAATCAAGTAGAGAAGATAAAGCTTCCCTACTCGCCGCGCGACCCGTGCGCCACTTTAGTGGCTTTTTTCCTCTGCACGGGTCTGCGCATCAAACAAAAGAGTGGACTTACAAGCCCACTCTTTATCATCTAGCATTCATTTTACATAATCAGTTTAACACCATATCACACAAATTGCAACATATTTTTAGAATTTTTTTCCTTTTAAGTTACAGTTCAGCCTTGCCGAAGTGTAACGCAACAAGCCATGCAAAATCGCTGTGCGATGACTTGTTGCATCTCAACCACTATGCTTTCTACGGACTTTGCAGCTCAGTGCAAAGTCCTGTCTGAACTGTTACCTTTTAATTCATAGGAAGTTTATATATCTTCTGGTCTTGACCATCCAATTTCGGTGTTGATCTGTCTTTTAGCGTCTGATAGGTTTTTAGTTCTGCAATGCTCTTGTATGCAGGTCTAATAATCTTGTCCACATTGATTAGCTCTTCCATGCGATGCGCGCTCCACCCGACAATGCGCGCAATGGCAAAAATTGGGGTAAACAATTCCATTGGAATATCAAGCATACTGTACACAAATCCACTGTAAAAGTCCACATTTGCACTGACACCCTTATAAATTCTGCACTTCTCAGCAATTACTTCTGGCGCCAGCCGTTCAATCATCGAGTACAATTCAAACTCTTTGCGATGTTTCTTCTCATTGGCAAGCCGTTCCACAAATGATTTGAACACCAAAGCTCTAGGGTCCGAAATAGAATAAACAGCATGTCCCATACCATAAATCAAACCACTTCTGTCAAAGGCCTCTTTGTTTAACAGACGATACAGATATTCTCGCACTTGATTTTCGTTGGTTGTATCATCCACATTTCTGCGCAAATCTTCCATCATTTGAACCACTTTAATATTGGCTCCGCCATGCTTTGGTCCTTTCAAAGAGGAAAGCGCTGCCGCGATAACCGAGTATGTATCAGACCCAGCACTGGTTACAACTCTTGTCGTAAATGTCGAATTATTTCCACCGCCATGCTCCATATGAAGCACAAGGGCAGCGTCTAAAACTTTAGCTTCTGTCGGAGTATAAGACATATCCGGCCGCAGCATACGCAGCAGATTCTCCGCTGTGGAAAGTCTTGGATCCGGCCGATGTATATACAAGCTCTCATCACACTCATAATGATTGTACGCATGATAACCATATACAGAAAGCATTGGAAACACACTGATCAACATTAAACTCTGACGCAGCACATTGTCCAGCGACATATCTGCCACACTCTCGTCATAGGAAGCAAGCGTCAGGACACTTTTGGTCAGGGAGTTCATAATATCATGGCTTGGCGCCTTCATAATGACATCTCGCACAAAGTTGGTAGGGAGTGTCATGCTATATCCCAATGTCTTTTTAAATTCTATCAATTCGTTTGTAGTTGGCAAATTTCCAAACAATAACAGATATGCACACTCATCAAAACCAAATCGATTTTCACTCTGGAATCCTCTTACCAAATCAAAAATATTGTATCCTCTGTAGTAAAGCTGCCCATCACACGGAACACTTTTTCCATCAATTTCCTCTGATGATTTTATCAGTGAAATATTGGTCAGACCGGAAAGCACTCCTTTTCCATTTTTGTCACGCAGGCCTCTCTTTACGCCGTACTCATCAAACAAATCTGGATCAATGGCGTTGTTGTCCACACATACTTTTGTATATTTCTGCGTAAACTCCTTTATACTCTCGTCACTCTTTAATCCCATTCACAACACCCTTTCTTTTATATTATTTCTCATATTATACTTGTCTCATATTACATTATACTTTAATTTTTGTGGCATAACAAGCGCATAAACGTTAAAAAACAATGAATTTTCTAATTTATTTTTTATGAAAAAATTTAAGACAAGTTTATTTTATAAAAAAATCCATATACTACTTTTCGTACAATAGCGCGAAGTAAGGTAGTGAATAGATGAAAACAGAGAAAATCAGACAGAGATATCTTTTATTTTTATATGTTTTTCTGGGATTTGCAATCGGACTGTTCTGCTGGGCGACATATGCCTATTATCAGAGCAGTGTGCCAAGTACAATCAGTATCAAAGCAGGAACCAGTGAGGAGATTAATCTGCGCATTCCGGCATCTGGTGTTCTCAGCACGGATTCAGAGACTGTATTGGCACTCAATCATCCATTGACAATTGTGGCGGGCGAGACGACAAACTCCTATCAAATGCAGCTAAAACTTTTTGGTCTGTTACCGCTCAAAGATGTGGACATACAAGTGATAGAAAACACCACTTTGACTCCTGTAGGACGCCCGATCGGCATCTATGTTAAGACACAGGGCGTTCTTGTCGTGGACACTGGCAGTTTCGTAGGCGCAGGTGGCGACAAACACGCGCCCTCCGAGTATAAGCTGCAATCAGGAGATTATTTAACCGCAATGGATGGTGTGGCAATCAATGACAAAAAACAGATTCGAGAATATGTAGAAAATGGAAATGGAGCAGAAATTATTTTTCAGGTATCCCGAAAAGAAGAACTGATTCAAGTGAAAATAAAACCAGAAGCAGACGAAAATAATGTCTATAAAATGGGAGCTTGGCTTAGAGACAGTGCACAGGGCATTGGCACAATGACCTATATTGACAACCAGAATCGTTTTGGAGCACTTGGACATGGCATCAATGATATGGATACTGGCGAGCTGTTAAAGCTTGGAAGCGGACTACTATACCACACAGAAATTGTCGCCGTCAAACGTGGAGAGCGGGGAAATCCCGGAGAACTAACTGGCGTCATCGAATACAAACCAGATCAGGTTTCCGGCGTGATTGTAGACAATACCATTCAAGGAATTTACGGCGTGGCAAATACAGAACTCCTGTCCGAATACACAATGGGCAACACACCTCTTCCTATCGCACTCAAACCAGAAGTGACAACCGGTGCCGCGCAAATCTTATGCACAATTAACGGGGAAGCAAAATACTATGATATAGAACTCACAAAGCTTACTCCGGGAAAAGATGCTGTAAACCGCCAAATCTCACTAGAAGTCACAGACGCAGAACTCCTCTCACTGACAGGAGGAATTGTACAGGGTATGAGCGGTGCACCCATTATACAAAATGGAAAGTTTGTAGGTGCTGTCACACATGTGCTTGTACAAGATAGCACCAAAGGATATGGAATCTTTATTGAGGATATGCTCGCACACTAAAGAGCAAAAATTTATGCCGTGGCAACTATCTATTTTGTGGTCTCTCCCCATCATCTAAAACGAATGGGGCTGCGACCACAATATTCCAAACCAGTCTTCACAGCACATTTTTAGATATGAAATCGTCTCTTTAATTCTACACGTGCTCTCCTGCCCCCGAGAATCACTGTGCCAAGCAGCAAAATTACAGAGACATTTAACGCCACAATAGAAACAATCGGATTGGTGACAATATGCACTAAATTTAGAATAATCGCTACAATGCTACAAAGCACCATAAAAATCTGCAACATTAGATAGCTCTGCCAATTTTTATTGTTAATTGCCATCAACACCAACGTCCCTACATCAATCAGCAAAATTCCTGCCGGAAATGCATAGTTGACCGACCAGCCATTGTAGCCCACTGAAAAGTCAATTGCCACCAGCATAATAATTGCTATAATTGTGAGCACTACCGTTTTTGCAATATACCCGCTCGTTCCTAAAATTGCATAGCGAATCACAATATATCCAAATAAAAGCACCAGTCCGCTTATTATATATACCAGTGACTGTACCTCCGTGAGCATACATAAATTTACAAGAAAAATCTCAATCGCAATCGCAGTAAACAGATACAACCGTGAGATAAACACCAATTTTCGTGATTTCAATCGAATGTTTGGGTACATATTTTCCACTTCCACTGTCGGTTCCAACACATTGCCACACAGCGGGCAGCGCTGCGTCTCATCAAGCACTTCTATATTACATTGTCTGCACTTACTCATAATTCACCCCATTACTTTCAATCTCAATATTGACGCCATCTGCGGCAATCTTTCGGAAAAATCCGCGCTGTATAGACGGGTCAGACAAGTCATAACTAAAGCTAAACACCAGCGTTGATCCATAAGAACAAATATTTCCTTTTATATGCTGTCCCTTGGACATGGCAAGACATGAATGAAACATTTCCACATAGGGCCGGTACATTTCGTCAACTGTAATATTGCCAATATTGGTAATTGTAGATGTATTTGCAAGTGCCGACTGTGTGTATACAACTCGCATGGCAATATTTTTGAACAATAGCGGCACAGCTCTCGCCGCCAAAACCTTCTCATTTGATACATTGTAAGAGAAAAGACGCTCTAAATTTTCCTTGTTTATCTGTCGTTTGAGACTGCTCTTTACAATCTCAAGAACCTCCTCGAATGTATATTCCTCATTGACTGGATGAAACTCCGCTGACACCATCGCAAAAAAATTTTTGGTCGTAATAGAATTAAAAAAAGGTCTGAGGTTTACTGGAACCGCCACTCTAATTGGCCTGTCGGACGGCATACCATGCATACATTCTCTATAAACACTCCAGATAAATACAGTCACCAAATACTCATTAATACTTGCTCCATATCGATGACAAACTTCCTTGAGTTGCGGCACCTGCATATAACCATGCATCATTCCAAATTCACCTGGGCTTAAATGCTCGCCTTTTACTAAATATGCCTTTTTGGTCTGATACCCTTTCTCCGAACTTTTGCGATAATTTTTTAGAAAACTATCCTCTCTGTTTAGGGAAGTGCTGCTGGCAAGCAAATCTCCTTTGTCCCCTTTTAATTCCGGATGCACAAGTCTTAGATATTGATAGGTCAATTCTTTTAGAAAATTAATGCCCCCCATACCATCTGTCAACACATGAAACACTTCAAGGTTAATGCGATATCTATAATAAGTGACGCGGAACAAATAACTGTTATTCCGATTCGGATGAATATACCTGCATGGAAACGCAGCCTCCTCTCTAACTTTGGGCGCAGGTTTTCCATTCTCCTCAAAATAATACCAAAATACCCCCTGTCTAAGCCTCAGATTAAATCCGTCAAATTTGGGCAGCACAATATCTAGTGCCTGCTGCAAAAGTTCAGCGTCAATTTGCTCTGTCAATGTCACACTAATACGATACACATTGCTCATACTCTCCCCTGCAATTACTGGAAAAAGATGTGCCGTGTTATCCAGCTTGTCCCATCGGATTTCTCTTGTTGTGCTCGCGGCCTTCATCAGTCTAGCATATTGGTCTTCCCGTTTCTGTTTTTCTATCTTCTGTGTGGAATCTGTTGACTTTTTCTTCATATACAGCTCCATTTCTATCAATCATTATCCCTATTTCCAGTATACGCTCAAATTCTGACTGTATCAAGAAAAATATGGTCTGTAATGCAAAAAGGGGTTACAATTTAGTCTAGGACTTTACATTTACTGCAAATTATGGTTTTATAAGCCACATAAAATTGCGTAGTGGAGAGATACATCAGGCTACGGAACGTGGCTTTGACACCCCCAAGCGGTTTTGCATGGTTTGATGCTTATAATAGAAAGCCAAAGGCTAAACTGTGACAAAAAGGGCGGAAACCGCCCTTTTTGTCACAAAAATTACTGTAAAATATTCCGAACCTTCTCCTCGTACTCTTCTCTAGTGATAATGTCCATCTCAAACTGCATCTGAATCTTTTTTAACATCTCAAAATTGTCATATCTTTTACGTGCCTTCGCCAGCTTCTCATCATATTCCAACTCAGAAATAATATCCAAATCTCTTGCCTTATCCAACTTGCGCTTTTCACTTTCAAACTGCTCTAGCGCCTTTTTTCTATCCTTCTCGATAGAATGCTGTCTAAACTGTTGTTCTTTCTGTTCCACCTGATCCACAATCTCAGCAATTTTATCCAAATCAGGATTGATAACATCAAGAATATCTGTCACATCAAATGGTTCTGTCCGAAAGGTATCTGCAATATAAGCGACATATCGCTTGCCAATCTCTGCATATTGACTTTCTAGTTTCTTCTCAATTGCCGCCTTCTGAATCTTGAGATTTGCAAGCTCTGTCTGCTCCCGCGTCGCATTTCCAATTTCTCTTACTACTTTGGTCGTCCTATCAAAAAAATCCATTCTTTTTCCTCCTGTTTTCCTCTTCCTCATTAATAAGTTACCTTTATTCTATCATTCCCAAAAACAGGTTGCCACCAAAGTATTTATAAAATATATGAAAAAAAGATAAAGCGAAAAGTTATCACTGTAACCCTTTCTGCAATAATTCCACATACGTTTCCCACGAAATATATCTGCCGCCCATACGCTCAAGATGTTCTGTGTGAAATTGGCAGTCAATAAACAGAAAATTTTGTTGCTCCAAAAGTTGTGCAAAGGCAATTAGCGCAGTTTTCGAGCCATTTTCCTTATCCGAAAACATACTCTCGCCAAAAAAACATTTTCCAATAGAAACACCATAAAAGCCACCTGCTAGCTCCTCATCCTCAAAAACTTCCACACTGACAGCATACCCTTGCTCATGCAGGCGGCAATATGCCTCCTCCATCTCATCAGAAATCCACGTTCCCTCATTAAATTCTCTCTTTAAGCGACATCGGTGCATTGTATCCGCAAAATTTTTATTTAACGCAATACGAAACGTATGTTTTTTCATATATTTTTTCATAGAGTGCGAGATATGAATTTCACTGGGAAATATCACAAAACGTTTTTTGGGACACCACCATAAAATTTCTTCTCCTGGGTTATACCACGGAAAAATGCCATTTGTGTAGGCTAGCAAAAGTCGCTCGACACACAAATCTCCGCCGACTGCAAGCAGTCCATCCTCCCTTGCAAGCGTTGGGTGTGGAAATGATAATTGTTTTTTATCAATACGAAATACTGGCATATGCCCTCCCCCTCTGTTGTGATTCTAAAAGTTACCTTTCTTTTATTCTGTATCTGCAAGCACTTTTCTTTTCATGTTTTTTCTAGGATTCTTTGTTTTTTCCTGTGAATATTCCAACGCAAAATGATTCTCTGTCACTGTCAGTTTACATTTACCACCTTTTTTTAGTTTTCCAAACAAGATTTCATCTACTAGGAGTGGTTTCACTTCACTTTGAATCACACGGTCAATCTCCCGCGCACCAAATTCTGTCGTAATGCCCTTCTTTTTCAAAAGAGTTTTTGCCTCTGTATCAACAGAAAGCTCCACTTTTTTCAAGAGCAACATTTTTTGCAGCTCTCCAAGTTTTTTCTCTGTAATCTGCGCTGCCATCTTATTATCCATGCCATGAAAAACAACAATTTTGTTCAGACGATTGCGAAACTCTGGTTGAAAAATGCGCTTTACTTCCTCTAAAATCACATCTGACTTAACATCCTGTCCTGTAAAACCAATACCATGTTTTCCAACTCGACTTGCACCTGCGTTGGAAGTCATAATTACAATTACATTGCGAAAATCCGCCTTTCTGCCTTGATTGTCTGTGAGCGTCGCATAATCCATTACCTGCAAAAGAATATTATAGATGTCAGGGTGCGCTTTTTCAATCTCATCCAACAACAGTACCGCATGTGGATGTTTGCGAATCTCCTCTGTCAAAAGTCCACCCTCTTCGTAGCCCACATATCCAGCCGGAGAACCAATCAGCTTTGCAACCGCATGTTTTTCCTCGTACTCACTCATATCAAAGCGAATCAAACGAACGCCAAGTTCCTCTGCCAAACTTCTTGCAATCTCTGTCTTACCAACACCTGTAGGTCCTACAAACAATAAACTCGCCAGCGGTTTTCCTTCCTCAAGAAGCCCTGCCCTTGAAAATTTAACAGCGTTGACCACCTGCGCAATCGCTTCATTCTGTCCAAACACACGACTTGCCAGCCGTGTTTCTAGCGTTGCAAGTGTCTCAATTTCATCTTGCTCTACAACTTGCTTTGGAATTTGACAAGTTTTTGACAAAATTTCATCAATTAAATCTGTGTCCACTGATTGCGTCTTCTGTTTTAGCGGATGCAGCCGACGGTAAGCACCCGCTTCGTCAATCAAATCAATCGCCTTGTCAGGCAAATAACGCTCATTCACATATTTCGCACTCATATTCACCGCATATGCAATCACATCTGTCGCGTAAGTCACCCCATGAAACTGCTCATAACTCTCTTTCAATCCCTCCAAAATATGTGTGGCATCTTCTATATCCGGCTCTTTAATATCAATATTCTGAAAACGTCTTACCAGACTTTTACTTTTCTCAAAATGTTTCTTGTACTCTTCGTAAGTAGTTGCCCCAATAAAACGAACTGTTCCCGCTGCCAGATATGGTTTTAGCATATTGGAAATGTCAAATGCACCTCCATTCACAGCGCCAGCACCCACAATATTATGAATCTCATCAATATAGACAATTGGTTTTTCCTCGCGGCAAATGCTGTCCATCACCCGCTTAAATCGCTTCTCAAAATCACCGCGAAACTGTGTTCCTGCAATTAGGCTCCCAAGATCAAGCGAAAAAATTTTGGCGTCTTTTAACGGTTCTGGAACCTGTTCTTCCTCAATCAAACGGGCAAGACCATACGTAATTGCAGTCTTGCCAACGCCTGGCTCCCCTATATGAAGCGGATTATTTTTGTCCTTGCGGCATAAAATCTGCATTGTGCGCTCTAGTTCTTCTTCCCTTCCAATCAGGGGATTCACCCCATCAAGCACATCATTTAGACACACTGCAAACTGCTGCCATACTTTCTCTGATGGTCCATCTTCCTGTGCTTGATTTGTATCTTCCTCAATAAACTCTCGATTGTTTTTTTGTCTCCCCGCAGACAGTTCTTCATACAACATTGTCATCTGTTGCAACAGTTCCGCATGTTCAATTCCTTGAAGTTGCATATAGTAGACTGCATAGCTCTCCTCCAACTCAAACATCGCATGGACAATATGCATTAATCCCACAACTTTCCGCCCGCTTCCCTGTGCTGACTGCCTTGCATAAGATAGCAAACTTGCCATTCCTGCTGAAAACTCTGGGTTTGATTCAGAGTCTTGCGCAAAGGAATCCGCCGAATCACCATCCAACAAATATTGATTAAAATATCCCTCCAATTGGTCTGAAAGCTCTGCAACATCACCACCACAATCCTCAAATGCCTCCGCAAATATTTGATTGCCACAAAGCACAAACAAGAGCAACTCTGGCGTCACAAGCTCATAATGCCGTTCTCTTGCCATAACAACTACCAAATTGATGATTTCTGCCACCTCTCTTGATACCTGCATCTTTCTTCCTCCATATATTACTCAATTGTCATACGAAATGGAAATCCTTCTTCCCGCGCCCTTGCCGACGCAGATTGTACCTTTGAGACAGCAATATCATAGGGATATGTCCCCACAACAGCTTTCCCCGTCTCATGCACCAACAACATCAGTCGTTCGGCTTCTATTTCATTCTTATGAAAAAACTCTCGCAGAATATCCACCACAAAATCCATTGTGGTAAAATCATCATTGTGCATAATCACTTTATATTGTTTTGGCTCTCGTATTTTGATACGTGTATTTTGCCTTGTTTCTCCCTGTATTGCCATTTTGTATTCCCTCTTTAATCATTTATCACTTTGCTTTTTTCCCAAACTGAGACAAATCCTGTCCTTTTAGCGCCTTCTCAAGCAATGCTGGCAAAAGCTCAGGGGTACAGGCAAAGCATGGAACTCCAAGCCCTGCAAGCTTCTGTGCCATCTGCGCATCATAGTAAGGTCTTCCGCCATCGGCAATTGCAAGCAGGCTGACAACTGTCACGCCGGATTCCTTCATATCGCTAATGCGTCTAAGCATTCCTGCCCGATTTCCAAACTCATCTAAATCAGAAATTAAGAAAAATAATGTCTTTGCCGGATTTTCAATAAACTGCTCACAGTAAGCGATTGATTTGTTAATATCCGTGCCGCCTCCAAGCTGAAATCCAAACAACAAATCAACCGGATCATCACTTTTTTCTGTCAAGTCCACAATATTTGTATCAAATGCAACAATTCGTGTCTTAATACTTGCCATGCTTGCCAAAATACAACTGATAATTGAGGAATAAATAACAGATTCCCCCATTGATCCACTCTGGTCAATATCTAGTATAATGGTCCATTTATTTGCTGCCGTTGTACTTGTCCGGTCAAAGAAATAAAAATGTTCAGGCACAATTGTCTTTAAATCAGGATTATAATGTTTTAAATTGCGATTGATTGTCATTTTAAAATCCATTGCCGACGCAGATGGAATAGGTGAGTGCTTTCTCTTATTGACCGCAGCAGTGATAGCACGCCGAATATCCTGCTCAAGCAACTTATTTATTTCCTCTACAATCTTTTTAATAAACTCTCGAACACTCTCCTTCGAGCGCTTTGGAATCTGATCTTTTAACATTAAAATTGTGGAGGCAAGCCCAATGTCTGGCTCCATATTTTCCAATAGCTCTGGCTCAAATAACAACTGTTTTAGACCGCAGCGCGTCACCGCATCATTTTGGATAACAGTCACTAATTCCTTGTCAAACAGTGTCCGCACATCGCCAAGCCAGCGGCTAATCTGTGGATTTGATGGTCCCTTTCCTGCACCTCTGCCTGAACCGCCTGACCCACCAAATCCTCCAAGCTCTGTCCGATTATAGATAGAAGCAAGCGCCTGATCCATCAAATCCTGCTCTTGCGTCAGCGTCAAGTCTGTCATTGTTGACAGACGCTTATCACTCTCCTGTCCCAAAATTAAACGCCAACGACTAATTTGTTCTTTTACTTCCATATTGAACCTCCATATTAAAAGGATTAAAGGTCAAAATCAAAATCATCCAGTCCTTCAATCATCTGCTGTGCATTCTCGTCAAGCACAGCATTTACAATCTCGCTGACCTCCTGACCATTCAACCCTAATATCTCTCCTAGGTTCTCTGCAATCTGGTCTTTTTCCGCCGCAGAAAAGTCTGCAAAAGCACGCCGCAAAAAGACAAGTGCTCGCTTAAACTCCTCATCATCTAGTGTGACAAGATAATCGTTTAAACTCTCCCATAGAGACAACCTTGCAATAAGCGCATATCTATTTTTCATGGCAAGCCCTTCAAACCACCCTGCCCCCAAGTCCGCAGGGATTCCTTTTGAGAGGCGTCTTGACACCTCTGTGCGCAACTGCTGTGTACTCATATTGCCGCGCTCTAGCAAAATTGCCGCTGCAAATCCCGACAATTTGGTATTCAAATCGTCGCGTTCTGAAATACTATCCAGCACTTTAATCCACTCGTCATGATCCAGAAAATCATGTGCTAACTCCACACTGTTTAACTGTTCCATCGCAGCGAGAATTGACTTGCTTGCTGTATCATCGCACACGCAGGCAGACTCCAATATTAGACATGCCCTATAAAATAGCTGCTTTAATATTGGCTCTAACGGTTTGGCGTCAATGCGCCGGATATTGCCATACTGCACCACCACGGAAAGTCTCTGCGCTGTCTTTGCCAAATCCTCCACCGACGCTGCATCCACCGCCATTCTTTGTAGCGCTGCGGTCGCATAGCCAACTGCTTTTTCCATACCACAACTGCAAGCATCTTCTATAACAAGCGCAATCTCTCCCATATTTGCGGCATTTTCCACACGTTCCTTCATGGCAAAAGACGCCGCCCCATCGATGGTATCACCCTTTAACGCAGATTCCACCAGCTCTATCTCCGCCTCTGGTGTCCACCGCACAACCCAGTGTTCTGACCACGTTGCATTGTCCTGACTAACAGACTGCTGCTGAGCAAAACTTACATGAATCACTCTAAGTCGATGCAGGAAAAAAGAGCGATGCAAATCAATAAACGCTGATTTTTCTGAGCTGACACGTCTATTTTCCCGCAAATCCAGCATTAAATCTTGCGCAGCAATATCACGGTATTTTTCCAGTTTTAAATCTTTTAGCTGTCTGTAAAAGTCTTCTTGAATACTGGTGCGACTCACACCGTCAGGAAGCGCCCCAATCGCTGTTCCAATCTCTGTGTCAGCCGTCGCATGAATAATGCTTGACACGCTCCCCTCACCAATACAGGTCTGCGCTGCATCGCGCAAATCTCTAAGGGAGGCAATCGTTCCACCCCTAAGCTGTGCCAAAGACATTGCCAGACACACCGCCTCAATCACTGAGGCAGACGAAATGGGATTTCCTTTTTCGCGCTGATATTTTGCAAGCTTTATCAGATAGCTGTAAACCGCATACATTGGTTCACCTTTCTTTAAACCCTCCCACAAAAGCGCATAGTATGCAGGCGCTTTGTTTCCAGCACCATAGCCGGATCTTGTGGAAAGACGGTAATACGAATATGGCATTAATGTATGATTTGCCCCCACCTTGGGCATCTTTGATAAGTCTTCATCAGCTTCTTGCCAATTTTTTAGCCCTTCTACATGATAGGAACCTGTCACCACAACAATGTTTTCCGGGTCAATGCCAGAATCTACAGATTTTTTAATCTGCTGGCGCATATATGCCTCACGAAGTACGGTCTCCGCCCAATCATTATCTTTTCCTTCCGTAAGGCTTCTAATGTTGGCACCAAAACTGTTTGCTCCCAAATGATAGGCTTCAATGCTGCCAGACCGCTCCATAACACGCTCCCAAAATGTATCATGGCTATCCTCGCCGCTCTGCTGGTCAAGCTGTTCATAGACATTGATTCTACCCTCTTCCCCTTCTGCATCTTGCATACCACACTCTGGTATTGCCAGAAAAGTTTCCGATGGCAAATCAATAAAATGACATGGCACGTGATTTTTGTGGCACCACTGTATTGCTTGATATTCTGGCGAATATTCTGCAAACGGATACAATATGGTTTTCACGGGTGCTTCCTTTGTGTATGCAAGTACCGCAATTGGCGGTTTTGTCTCCTTGCGTACCATATCAGACAGCATATCCTCAAAATCGCTTGGCCCTTCAACCAGCACTAGCTTTGGTTTCTTCTCGTCAAGAAACCCGCGCAGATAATACGCACCGGCAGGCGATAAATGCCGTATTCCGAAAAAATTTGGATTTTTCATCTATCTCTTCCTTACCTTCCTAAACTGGTACTAAACTGTCAGTTCCTTGCACGCCCGATACAGCCCTGACCACTCCGAACCGCGTTTTTTCATAACATTTTCCAAATATTCTTTCCACGCTACCTTGTCTTTGTCCTCGTCTTTAATCACCGCACCTTGCAGCGCTGCTGCCAAATCCTCATTTGTTATTGTCCCATTTCCAAAACTTCCTGCCAGCGCCATGCTGTTGCACAGCAAAGAAATTGCTTCCGCAGTAGAGAGAACGCCCGATGTACCTTTCACCTTCTGCGCGCGGTCAAGTGTTTCTCCGCAGCGAAGTTCCCGGAATATTGTACATACTTTCTCTATAACATTGTCTGTGGGCTGGGTTGCATTCAAATCAAGATTTTGCGACAGTTGTGTCACTCTTGTCCTGACAATTTCCATCTCAGAACTTAAATTTGCTGGCGCTGGAAGCACAACAATATTAAAACGGCGCTTTAGCGCAGCAGACATTTCATTCACGCCTTTATCCCTTGTGTTTGCTGTTGCAATTACAGAAAAACCTTTTTTTGCTGCCACTTCAATTGCAAGTTCTGGAACAGAGATTCTCTTTTCTGATAAAATCGAAATTAATGCATCTTGCACCTCAGAGGCACAACGGGAAATTTCCTCAACACGCGCAATCGTTCCCGTTTCCATTGCATTAAAAACAGGACTCTTAAGCATTGCCTCGTGCGATGGTCCCTGCGCAATCAACATTGCATAATTCCAAGAATATTTAATCTGCTCCTCTGTGGTTCCTGCTGTTCCCTGAATTACTTTTGTAGAATCACCGTTAATGGCAGCCGTCAAATGCTCAGAAAGCCAGCTCTTTGCTGTACCTGGTTCACCAATTAACAACAGCGCCCTGTCTGTGACAAGTGTGGAAATTGCAATCTCCACTAGGCGCTCATGCCCTATGTACTTTGGTGTAATCTCAGTTTTTCCAACCTTTCCGCCACAGATATAAGTCTTTACTGACTGCGGAGACATCCGCCAACCTGTCGGAACTGGATTTTTCTCCGCTGCAATCAATGCGTCAATTTCCTTCTGAAATAACTGTTCTGCTGGCAGTCTCAATAATTCTTCACTCATTTTATATACTTTCCTTTCTCAAATAAATTTCTTTTTATAAATTTTTCTCAATCCACGCTTCCAGACTAGAAAAATCAATTTTTCTTGGACGAAGTTTCCCTGTCTTTATCCGTTCTTTAAGGTTCTGTGCCTCCGCGCGTCTCGCCTCCAAGTCCCCTGGCATTTCTTCCAAATAATGCTGCAATTCCCACTCTTCAATTCGTTTTTCTTTACTCTTACAATACTGTACAGCAAGATCCTCACAAACAGTCCAGCCACACGCCTTCATACTTGACAGATACATATTATCACCAGTCGTCAGCGCCTTCTTATAAAAATATTCTCCCATCATACTACACATACACGCATCATTCAATGGAACCCAATTCGTCAACATCTCATCAACCAACTTTGAAGAATGCTCCTGAAACCACTCTATAATCTCTTTTGCATGGGATAACTTAATTGGTCTTGCAACGCTTCTATGTCCTAGCGAATGAGTGTCCATATAATATCCAAAAAATTCATAACTGTTTTCTGTCGCGTTCCATTTTATATATGCCGCTACCTTCGTAACCACATTCATACGTTCCTTGGAAAGCTTTGGCACAATAAGGACTGTGTCTTTCACTTGTTGTTCAAGCCATTCGATGCAATTCTCATCCTTAGAAAACTGCACTGTAACCGCTGCTGGTAAAAATTTTAGATTTGTCTTTTTGGCGTCTCCATCTTGATACAGCGCAAACGCAAGTGACTGCAATTCTGGGTCTGGGTTCACAAGCAGAGAATGATGCAAAACTTTGCTCAATGTTGTCTCAATATCCCACAAACTCGATTTGTTCCAACATTGATAAGATCTTAATACCCCATACTGTAATACAATATTTTCATATACATTCTGTGATTCCTTACATGTTTTTTTCAGAAACGTATCTATCTTTTCTTTATTTACAAGAAGCTTTTTATAACATTCACAGATTCGAGAACCTCCCTTGCCAAAAAAAGCCCTCACCATAAGCTGTAGTCTATCGGAAAAATATTGTTTTTCTTCATCAGTAGCGTTATCTATTGTTTTTAGCTCTTCCAAAATCGCATCACAAATATCTGCTACCAACTTTGCGGACCAATCCGTCATTGAATCTTTAAGATACATTAGAACCGTATCCGTCCTTTTCTCTGCCAATTTCCGAAAAAATTTATGGACTCGTTCCTTTTGAATCCCCACAAGTAACTCAAAAACTTTATCTTTATTTTTTCCTTTTTCTGTCTTTGCTAATGCAAGCAACAACGACAGATTTTCAGGCGCATGACGAAGTGCATCAATGAGTTCTGTGCGCACATCTTTTTGCGCTTCCTTTAACATTTCAATATAAAAATCGTTTGCCTCTGCACCGGCAAGCGCACTGATTAGCCTTACACGGCGCACCATTTCCTTTTTCCCTTTTGGATCAAAATCTTTATATAAAAGCGGTAAAATTGTCTTATCATTATCTTCTCTTAGCCACTCTTCCACTTTGTCCGCTATATAGGTAGTCCCCAATGCCCCAACCAATGTATATCTAACACGATAGTCCCGAAAAAATTCTGGGTGACGCTCATACAGTTCACACACATATCTATAGTGTCCACCATCTGATGTTGTCAGCGCATCAAGCAACTTTTTTAACACAGAATATGGTGCACTCACCACAATGCTGTCTGTGCTTGTTTCCAGTTCTGTGATCTCAAACGATTCAACTTCTCCTTGTATGTCTACTGCTCCCAGCGTACAAATCACAGCATCAGCCAATGTGCTAGCATCCAAAAGCGCACCTTGCAAATTAGAACAGTCCGGCGAAAATAGCTGTGCTGTCAACTGCCCTAATTTTTCAAAGATAGGTGAAATCGCTTCCAGTGGTTGAAACGCTTCATAAGCGCGTTTCAACCGAAAATCTTCCGACAACAGACTTGTTCCGGCGATACCCGCCACGCGCATACGCGCCCGCAACTCATAAATTGGTGTTATATCCATTATATCACCTCTTTTGCTGGTTTTATCAGCCTCCATACCAGTTGTTCATATATCTTTCAAAGTCTTGCTCCTTAAAATTCTTCATTTTAAGTTCGCCGCTTTTTACCTTATCGCAGATTGCTTTTGCCTCTTCCATCACAGCGTCTTTATCCTTTGACAAATCTATTAGCCAATAGTACAAAGACCATGACGAAATATTTGGATTATTCTGTGCATGTTTGATTCCCAGTCCCTTACAAACTGTCCAACCACACTCATTCATAAAATAAATACAATTGTTATTGTCCCGAGAAACCAGTGCCCTATTATAAAAATACTCTCCCATCTCCTGACATTGCTCTTTATCATTTAATACTACCCAATTTCCTAAAATGTCATCCGCTGCTTTTGTTTCATACTGTCTCAGCCAATCCATTACTTCCTTTGCGTGAGACAGTTCAACAGGCACTTCCACCATTTTGAATGGATTGTAATACTCACTCTCATAACTGTCTGCATAAGTATCTATATAATTGCCAACAAATTCATAGCCTCCCTGTTTTTGATCCCATTTAATATAGGCTGCCGCTTCAAGAACTGCCACCATATGCTCCTTGGACTGCTTTGGTACCAACGCCGCAAGCCACTCTGCACACGCTTCCTCCCGAATCAGTTTTGCTGTGATAGCGGCTGGAAGAAATTTTATATTTGCTGGAACAAATTTTACATTTGCTGTATATAATTCCAATGCAAGTTCCTGTAATGCAACATCTGGATTGACAATTAAAGAATGATGCAAGATCTTTCCCAATGCAATTTCAATTCTTCTAACATTTGCAGCAAATGAAATCGTAGAAATTTCATCTATTGTCTCAAGCACTCCATATCGCAATATATCCGTATTATTGTTATTATTTTTTTTGTCAACTTTCCATGTTTCTTTCAACAGAGAATTAATATTATCTTTTCGTGCAAGCAGGCCGCGATAACATTCACAGATTGCAGTTCCTCCCTTTCCAAACAATGCGCGAATTACTTTTTGCAGTCTCTCAGATACTTCCAATTTCTTTTCCTCTGACATAATATTCAGCGAATCAATTTGTTCAAGCATCCCATTACAATAATTCGCAACCAATTGTGCTGACCACTCCGTTGTTGTATTTTTCAAATTTTGCAACGCATTTTCCGGCTTTTTCTTCATCATTTCTTGATAGAAGTCACATGCTCTAGTGTCGTCCATCTCCGCGAGTAACTCCAAAACTTTCTCTTTGTTTTTCCCCTTCTCTTTCTTTACCAAATCCAGAAGCAGTGGGACATTTTCTAAATTATGGCGCAGTGCATTGAGCAGTGCCAGACGAACATCTTTCTGTGCATTGGCAAGCATCTCAAGATAAAAATCATTTGCTTCTGCCCCCGCAATGGCATCAATTACTGTCACGCGACGCACCATGTCCTTCTTGCCTTTTGGGTCAAAGTCCTTGTATAAAAGCGGCAGTAATGTCTTATCTTGGTCTTCTTTCATCCATTGCTTAATATCATTTGCAAGCTCTGCATAAGGAGCGCCCAACGCCTGCACCAAAGCATATCTCACGCGATAATCCCGAAACAATTCTGGGCGGTTTTCGCGCACATCACACACATAAGCATAATGACCACTTCCCGATGTTGTCAGCGCTTCCAAAAGCTCTTTTAATGTAGAATATGGCGCATTGACAATAATACTGCCTGTATTTCTCTCTGTATCAACAATATCAAGCGCTGCAACTTCTCCTTTTATATCTACAGTTCCCAATGTGCAAATCACAGCGTCTGCAAGCGTTATTGTATCCAACAGCGCCCCTTGCAAATTCGGGCAATCCGGTGCTAACAACTGCGTGGTCAACTGTCCCAATTTTGCAAAGACAGGCGAAGCCGCCTCAAGTGGTTTAAATGCCTCATAGGCACGTTTTAATCGAAAATCCTCCGAAAGCAAACTTGTTCCTGCAATCCCTGCTGCGCGCAAGCGTGCCCGCAGCTCATAAATCGGTGTTGTATCCATATCTATCCCTCCTATTTTCTTTACAATTCCTTAGACAACCGCTTCCACAATTGTCTTTCCGCAAACCTGAATTTTTTTACGCCAATCTGCGCCTCATTTTAAGACACCTTTGTCAAAATCTTCTTGACTTTTTTACCAATTAATATAACAATCGCACCACTGTGTCATGTGTGATAATACTGAGCGGCTGCACCATAAGTCTGCGGTTTTCCTGATTGTAATAAAATGCGCCCAAAAGTACCTGATTTTCAAGCAAAGAAGCATTTGGCAACATGGAAAGTCGCACAACCGTCTCCTCCATATTTGGCATATCTCCTAAAAGAATGGTGTCGTTATTATTGTCTGCCAACACAAAATCCTCGCCAATTTTTCCAATCTTATGAAAGGAAATCAGCTTGATCATCCAAGGCTGTGTCATTGCATTTTTAAGGAAATTTTTGACAGCCTTTGCCTCCTGTTTGACAGAAGTAACAGCATGTTCAAAGATTGCCTCGTAATCTGCCTGTTCATATTCGCGTATCTGAGCATTTTCCCAGCGAACCCTGACATTCCCATCACCGGGATAAAACACTGCGCTTGGTACTTTTGCCACACCAAAAATGCTGTCTTCCTGTTTAACGTATTTTAATGATTTTATTGGACGATAATTGTAATTCATATAAATTTCGCCAGTGTCCAAATCTGCCCAGCAACCAGTGTCAACATACTCTTTTCGCGCCTCATCGTAAATCACCCAGAAAGAGAGCTGCATTAGACTTGCATCCTTTTTATTTTTTCCTAGCTCCTCCAACTCTGACAGTTTCCAGATGCCGCCCAATTCCTCATACAGAACCGTATCCTCCAGCGTCACATCATCCTTTTCAATTTTTTCATTTAGATACTGACGCGACTTTTTAATTAAGCTCCAAAGCTTTTCCAACACGCTAATTGCCGCATCGTAATGAGATTCCTTTTGGTCTTTCTGAAATTCTGTAATCTCAATTAATAACTGGCTGCACAGTCTCTGCGGTCCTGGAAGATAATAATCGCCCATCTGCTTTGCAAGTTCTTGATAGGTCTTAATAGAAGCGCCTCCTATTGTTCCTAGCCCCGCCGACATCAGTTCCATAACAACTTTCTCAACCAAATCCAGCCCTTCAAGCTGCGTCTTTATTTTTTTCACCCTTGCATTTTTCGCAGTTCTTGCAGCAGTTGCCTTTTTCTTTTCCGCCTTCTTCTTTTCTTCCTCGGTCATTTCGCTCTCTGGCTTTGCTGCCTCATTTGCCTTATTTTCCTTTGCCTGCTTCTTCTCGCGCTTTTTCTGAATATCCTCTGGGACTTCACAAATGCTAAATTCCTTTTTTGCAAGCATCTCATACATTAGCGCTAAACTGTGCTTGCAAGGAAACTGCCTGCTTGGACAAGAACAGCGATAAACTGGATTGTTCTCATCTATGTAATCTGCCGATGTAATGTAATTGCTCTTGCCACTGCCAGTACACTCTCCCATATAAAATGTATCGTCTTGTGACCGCTCAAGCTTAACAAATCCGCCTTTCTGTGAAATTTTTTTGCCATTTGAGGCCGCTGCTGCATTTGGTGCCAGCGCTAAAATTTGCTGTTCGTTTATCTCTCTCATGTGATCTCATTCCTTTCTATCAATATTGTTGTTTTATTAAAAAATCTTACGAGAGTTCTTTTCGCAACATTACAACATCTGTCGAAATCGCTCATCAATCTCAGGATAATCGTGTTTTAGTGAAATAACATGCCCTGCCTTATCCAGAAAACAATGTGTGCTTGTCCCTTTTGTGCGCAGCTCCCCAGTTCTATTGTCTGTTATCTTATATGCTAAGTCTAGCCGCACACCATTATATTTTGTGACATTTACTTGAATCTGCACAATATCGTCAAAATGCACCATGCTTTTATATTCACAAGATACCGAGACAACTGGACTGATAATGCCATTTTTTTCCATATTGCTGTACGATATTCCAAATTGACTCATGGCGTCCATTCGGGCCTCCTCCATCCATCGAATATAATTGGAGTGATGAATAATCCCCATCTGATCTGTCTCATAATATTTTGCATGGTGTATATATGGCGCAATGTGATTTTTTATACTCATCTTCTGCATAATTCCCCTTTATAAAAACTATATCTAAACAAATCATTAAATCCAAACAGTATTATAGCATAAAACCACCAAAAAATATATAAAATGCAGAAAATTTTATTACAGTTTCGTTTAGAACTTTGCATTTACTACAAATTATGGCTTTATAAGTCACATAAAATTATGTAGCGGCTTTTATACCAGGAACTTGTCTTACATAGCTTGATGCCTATAACACAAAGTCAAGGCTGAATCTAGGCAAGTCTTATCTTTCCTACCCGCCGCGCGACCCATGCGCCACATAGATATTTATTTCCATGTGAAAACTGCCAGATATAGTTTTCACATTATGCACGAGTCCACGCATAAAAACAAAAATGCCAGATATTCTCTGGCACTTTAAAATAATTCTCTCGTTATTCTTCCCAATTGTGATACACTGCTTGTACATCATCATCCTCGTCTAGCATATCCAACGTTCTATTTAAATTCTTAATTGCAGTTTCATCTGTAAGTGTTACATAATTTTGCGGAATCATTGTAACCTCAGCACTTGCCATCTCAATCTTATTCTCTTGCATTGCCTTGTAAACCGCATCAAAGTCTTCCGGTGCAGTCAAAATCTCAAAGCTGTCCTCTTCCTCTGAAAAATCTTCTGCGCCGACGTCAAGCGCAGTCATCATTAGATCATCTGCACTCATGCTACACTCTTCTTTGTCAATAATAATCTGTCCCTTTTCATCAAACATAAAAGAGACGCACCCCTGTGTTCCAATACTTCCATTGCCTTTGGTAAACGCACTTCTAACATTTGCAGCAGTTCTATTCTTATTGTCTGTCAACGCCTCAACTATAATCGCAATTCCATTTGGACCATATCCCTCATATGTAACATGTTCATAATTTACTGCATTTCCATCACCGGCAGCTTTCTTAATACCACGGTCAATGGTATCATTTGGCATATTATTGGCTTTTGCCTTTGCAATAACCTGCGCCAATTTAAAATTGTTGGAAGGGTCTGGTCCACCCTCTTTTACTGCCACTGCAATTTCACGACCAATAATGGTAAAAATTTTTCCCTTCGCCGCATCATTTTTTTCCTTTTTGTGTTTAATGTTTGCAAATTTTGAATGTCCTGACATGTTTTTAACTCTCCTTTATCTCTATCGCTTTTCTATAATTTCACAAAACCTCCGCCTTTTCCAATTTGGCGGCTATTTTTGTGCAAATGCCTTTGATGTTTATGTATTATTGCTCCGTGTTCTCTTTGACAACATTGTGCGCCTCTATTTTTTGAGACTTTGTGACAAGCACCGATTGTATCACATTCTTTTCCACCTTCACAATCTTAAAAGTATATCCCTCAATCTCAAGCTCCGAGTTCTCATCTTCATCTGGAATCCGGTCCAACTTGGATATCAAGTATCCATTGAGTGTCTCAAACTCTGTATCACCAAAAGAAATTCCAAATCGCTCCTCCAAGTCCTCAAGCCGCATCATTCCTTCAATCATATATTCATTCTCGCCCTTTTTCTCAATATGATTTTCCTCTGGGTCATACTCATCCATAATATTTCCCACAATTTCTTCAAGAATATCCTCCATTGTCACAAGTCCCGATGTCTGCCCATACTCATCCATAACAATCACCATCTGATTCTTTTGTGACTGCATACTCCGAAAAAGATCGTCAATATTTTTGGTTTCCGGCACAAACACTGCCTCTCTTAAAAGCCCTTCCACTATTCCAATAGGCTGATTTAAACTTTCATTTAAAGTATGTATTCTCATTGCATCTTTCAAGTACAATACCCCAATCACATGATCCAAATTTTCCTCAAAAACGGGATATCTGCTGTTGCTCTCCTTCAGCATATAGCCAAGGGCATCTTTGAATGGTGTTGTGCTATCAAGTGCCATAATATTATTTCTGTGTGTCATAATATCATTTGCTTTCTTATCCCCAAATTCAAAGATATTTGTAATCATCTCAACTTCACCTGCTTCGAGAACGCCAAGCTCATGCCCCTCATTGACCATTGAGATAATCTCCTCCTCTGTGACATCCGCCTGCTCCTCTGTATTGCGCAGACCGAAAATCCACAGCAGACCATTTGCAGAAATCGCAATAATCCATGTCAGCGGATAAAGCACTGTTCTAAGAAATTGTATTTGACGAATAAACCGATATGCCCACGCATCTGGATATTTCTGTGCAATCTTCTTGGGCAGTAAAATTCCGAATGTCAACAGTACATACATTAGAAGGACCGCCGCGACTATTAGTGCCATCCAATCCAACACAATTTCATTGAACTCCCGAAAAAATGATATGTTCCCAAAAACCTTTCGGAGTCCCTCTGCCCATCTTGACAGAAAGAAGTATCCCATCACTAACTCAATCAACGTTGTGATCATTTGAATCGAATTGACATAGATTGTAGCGCGCTCAATAATGCGGCTGAGCAAAATTGATTTTTTGTCTTTCTCTTCCTCCGCTCTGCGCTCAATCTCTTTCTCATTCATAAGACCAATGGCCTTGTTAAATCCGGTCAATATCGCCTCAACAAAAAGCAGTAACAGAAATACTATCATACTACAGGCCGAAGCCCCTCCATCATCCATTTTTTCCTCTCCTTTATTCTTTGGAATTGTTCTATCTTTCCTCTGCACCGATTTTTGTGCATACAGCAAAGGTGTAAACCACTATTTTGTGGGCTACACCTTTCTAATATATCATTACTATTGTAAAACGTCAATATCCAAAGCCCTTATGTATCAAGCTCAAGACTGATTTGTAAGGCTCTGTTGACTCTCTGCATAATTGGAGAATCCAGATGACACACCTTATCCTTCAGACGTTTTTTATCGATTGTCCTTAACTGCTCAAGCAAAATCACGGAGTCTTTCACCATATCGTAATTTCCCGCATTCAGTTCAATATGTGTAGGTAAATTGGCTTTGTTCATCTTGGAAGTGATTGCAGCACAAATCACGGTCGGACTGTGCTTGTTTCCCACATCATTCTGAATAATCAAAACTGGCCTTACTCCGCCCTGTTCTGAGCCTACCACTGGTCTTAAATCTGCATAATAAATATCTCCTCGTTTCATCTTCTTTCACCTCTGTCTGTTGCTTTTCGTATTCAAATTTTTATAATACTATTTTTTCCATTGGTGAAATTTTTATACAGTTTGTACATTAAAAATAAAATCTATTTTATTCACAGATTAAAGTATCATCCAACTTGTAGATTCGAGGGATTCTTTTTCCAATATCGCACGCAAGCTCATAGTTAAATCTGCCAGAAAGCATACCTAACTCTTCCATTGTAATGCAAGCGTCGCCATCCTTTCCAATCAAAGTCACTGTGTCACCAACACACACTGAAAAATCCAAATCTGTGACATCAACCATAAACTGATCCATACAAATACGCCCAAGAATCATCGCCCGCTGTCCATGCAAAAGTACAGATCCAACATTAGACAGACTTCTAGGATACCCATCCCCATAGCCAATACAAATTGTTGCAACCCTTGTATCTCTCGTCGTTGTATAAGTGCCCCCATAACTGATTTCCTGCCCTTTCGGAACAGTCTTAACATACACAACCCTTGATTTTAAGTTAAGCATAGGTTTTAATTGAAGCAGATTGTCCGCATGTACTACATCAGACGGCCACAATCCATACAAAATAATGCCTGCCCGTACTGCATCCATATTTGCCTCTGGCATCTGTACAATTCCTGCACTGTTAGAACAATGCTTCATTGGAATTTTTTGTTGTGTCTCATGCTCCACTTGTGTTACATACTCCTGAAAAAGTGCCATTTGATGATACGTCTTCGTTTTATCAATTTCATCCGCTGTTGCAAAATGTGTGAAAATACCTTCTATCTCCAAACCGGGAAGCGCACAAATCTGTCGGATTAGCACCAGTCCCTGTGCATCTGGATTAATGCCAATCCTTGTCATACCTGTATCTATTTTTAGATGAATTTTGCAGCTTTTTCCAGTTTTTACCGCAATGTCTGACAATTCCTTGGCTGTATCTAGCGTGAATACAGTGGAGCGTATCGCTTCTTTGATAAAGCGCCCATAGCTGTAGGGAAATGTATATCCCAACACCAAAATTGGTTTTTGTATTTTGTTATCCCGCAATGCAAATGCCTCCTCGGCGGTTGCAACCGCATACCCCCACACCTGATGCTCATTTTCAAGAACGCGCGCAATTTGTTCTGCGCCATGCCCATAGCCATCTGTCTTTATAACTGCAATAATCTTTGTATCCCTTCCTATTTTCTTCCGAATACTTTCAATATTAAAAAGCAACGCATCTAAATCAATCTCTGCCCATGCTCTGTCATAATGCTTCATGGTCTCCATCCTCTTTTCCACATATGTTTTCTATAATTCCTTAAGCGATTTGATAATGTCCTGCGCCATAATATAATATGCTGATGTTTTCTTCCTTGCCAAGTCGCCTGCAAGACCATGTGTGTAAGTTCCCATCACGGCTGCCTCAAATCCGCTGCATCCCTGTGCCAGAAATCCTGCAATAATTCCTGTGAGCACATCTCCTGAACCAGCAGTCGCCATCCCATCATTTCCACTGGCATTTAGATAGGTCAATTTTCCCCTTTTTGCCACAATTGTTCTTGCGTCTTTGCAAACAAGAGAGACATCGTATTTTTTGGTAAATGTTTTGCAGCAGCAAAGCAAATCCTTTTTTATCATTTCCACAGGATATTTCATCAATCTTGAAAATTCTCCAATGTGCGGAGTAAGAATCAAATCATTGTTATACTTTTTGCGTCCATACTCTAAATTCCGCAGCAGTTCTTCGCTCTGTGACAAAATATTAAGCGCATCGGCATCCAAAACCATTGGCTTATCACACACTGCAAGAACAACTGTCAAAATCGCTTTTGCCTTTGTGGATACAGAAATTCCTGGTCCTATTGCTATCACATCAGCCCACTCCACACCAGACAAAAGTGTGTTGGATTCCTCCTGTGAGATTGATAGTCCTTCCGCACTGTACTCTCCATCTTGATAAGTGTCCACAATTGCTTCTGGAAGCTTTTTTAATAGACTTTCCCGATTGTCCCCTGCCGTAAAAATACGCACCATTCCGGCACCCGTTCGATAAGCACTCAGCGCAGATAAAAAACAGGCTCCGCCCATTGTTTTGCTTCCTGCAATCAGCAGTACTTTTCCAAAAGTGCCTTTATTTCCGGCTGGGTCCCGCTCTGGAAACTGCAAATCCTTTTTTGCATCTGTAAAAGTAACAACCCCTGTTCTCTTATTACTTGTCACCTCTTTTGGAATGCCAATTGGCGCACAGATGACTTCCCCTGAATAAGAAGCTCCCGGATAAAGCATCAATCCTAATTTCCTGTATGCATAAGTGACTGTAATGTCAGCTTTGACCGCACACCCCATAATGCTGCCATCATCGGCATTGACACCAGAAGGAATATCCACTGCCACAATCTTTGCCTTTGACGCATTTATAGTTTCAATTGCCTTCTTGTATGCTCCCTCAATTTCCCGCGTAAGACCAATGCCAAATATTGCATCGACAATCACATCATATACTGTGTGCTCCACGCCATAGTATATAGGAATATTCAGCTTCTTTACTGTTTGTAATTGAATCGTTGTCTCCTCTGACAACTTTGACAAATCCCCAATCATATTAATCTCTGCGCGAATCCCCTGCTCTTGAAGGATTCTGGCTATGGCAATTCCATCACCGCCATTGTTGCCTGTTCCTACCATCACGCCCACATAAACTTCCGCACCAAATCTATCTGTAATCACTTTGACAGTCTGTAACGCAGCGCGCTCCATCAATACTAGAGAGTGAATGCCATATGTTTCAATTGCAGCCTTGTCACTGGCTTTCATTTCCGCAGACGTCAGCACATATTCCATAAACAATCCCAGCCTTTCCTGTAAAAAGAACTCCGAAACAGTCAATCCTGTTTGGGAGTTTTTTCACCTATCAAATCCTTTTCTTTATTCAATACATTCTGAGGGTTATATTTCATATCAAACATATTAATGACATCTGGTCCAAAAATAGAATGCATATAATTGTACATCTCATCATTCCATATTTCTTTCTGTTGTTTCAGGATAATCTTTCTCTTTAACTGTACTTTAAACTCAGACACCCATTTGTTAATCGCATCAATTTCCTCGACATTCTGTTGAAGTCTGCTATAGCAAACCCGCATACTTGCAAGCATTAACGCAAAGTTTGCCTCATCAATCTGCTTTGGAATCTCCATCAGCTCATCGCTGTAATCGTCCATTCTCTGATTTGCATCTTCAATCTTACGTTTATTTTCCGCCATCTTTTTCTCTTTGGCAGAACTGTCAGGAAGCTCCATAATCGACACAATCTCCTGCATAAGCTTCTTCTTGAATGCCGCAAGGCTCTTTAATTCAGTGTTAAGCTTTCCCTGCCGCTTTAAAATCTCATTGAGATTGTCTTCAAGCCTCTGTATCTCCTCATTTTCTCCTGTCTGCGTAAAAAGTCTATGCCACTGATTATCAAGTGTCAAAATTGGTATTTTTTTGCCAATCAATGCCTCACGAAAGACCTCATCCTCCTGTTCCATACTCATTCCCTCTTTTCGTATTTCTTAGCAGTTGCTAAGGAACTATAAAAAATCACTGGTTTGCAATTCCGTATGATAATTTCATAAGACTATCAGAAAGATGTACATTCTCCACAACAATGTTGTCCGGTACATTCAAATCTACATGTGCAAAATTCCAAATAGCCTTGATATTACATCTGACAAGTATCTCTGCAGTTTTTACTGCACCATCTTTTGGTATCGTAAGCACTGCAATATCAATATCATTCTCCCTGACAAAACATTCAATATTCTCCACTGACTGAACTGCTATTCCTCTTAGTTCCTTTCCATACAGCGCTGGATTTTTGTCAAATAAGCCTTTAAGAAGAAATCCTCTGCGCTCAAAATTCATATAATTTGCAAGTGCCTGACCAAGATTGCCTGCGCCAACAATAATAAGATTATGTGTTTTGTCCAACCCTAGTATCTTTGCAATCTCGTTGTACAAATACTCCACATTATAACCATATCCCTGCTGCCCAAAACCACCAAAATTATTAAAATCCTGTCGAATTTGTGACGCAGTAACTTTCATCAGGCTACTCAAATCCTGTGATGATATCCTTTCGATACCACTATCTCGCAACTCCCCAAGATATCGGTAATATCTAGGAAGCCTTGCGACAACTGCTTGTGATATATTTTTATCATCCACGAACGCCTACCTCCATATACATATATGCTAAAAAAATAACAAAATATATAGCATAATTATACAATATCGTTAAATACTTGTCAAATCTTTTGTTATCGTTCCCTTTGTTTTCATAACAGTGACAGATAGATTTCAATTGCTTTTATTGTAAATCTCTTTTATAATGTAAAAGGCGAATTGATTTATTGCAGGGGTGCGAATCCGTAATCTGCCAGCAGAGCTGACCCGCACGCCGCAGCAAGAATTCCGATGGCATTCTTGAATAGCCGTTACCGTTCACACCCTTGTCAGATTTCTGCACAATTTTGCATATCGTTGATGTAAAAATAACATTTATACACACATTGATAAAGGGCATCAATTTGGCGCATGATTCCTTCTACTTTGACGGACAAGTGAACAGTAACGAATAACACAAAAGGAGGTTCTCATGATTTTATCATGTAGTAATATAGACAAAACATTTATTGACAATCATGTCATCGACAACGCTTCTTTCCATATAGAGGATAATGAAAAAGCGGCTATTGTTGGCATTAACGGCGCAGGCAAGTCCACCCTGCTCAAAATTATCACAGGGCATTTGCCCGCAGATTCAGGCGTTGTAACCTTTGCCAAAGACAAAAGTTTTGGTTATCTGGCACAGCACCAAGCAGTAGACAGCGAAAATACAATTTTTACAGAGCTACTCACGGTCAAGCAGGAAGTGCTTGATCTCGAAGCTTCTATGCGGCAGACAGAAACGGAAATGAAATACGTCTCCGGCGAAGAACTAGAGCTTTTACTCAAAAAATATGCAAACATGACACACCGTTTTGAGGATATTAATGGTTATGCCTACAAAAGCGAAATTACTGGCATTTTAAAGGGACTAGGATTTCAGGAAAACGAGTTTGACAAAAAAGTCGCTACACTCTCTGGAGGACAAAAAACGCGCGTAGCCCTCGGCAAACTTCTGTTACAAAATCCAGATTTAATTATGCTCGACGAGCCGACAAACCACCTTGACCTTAATTCCATCACATGGCTTGAAACCTATCTGCTAAATTACAAAGGTGCTGTTATAATTGTCTCGCATGACCGTTATTTTCTGGACAAAATTGCCACAAAAATTATTGAGATTGACAATGGTATTGTCTCCTCATTTCATGGTAACTACTCAGACTACGCCATTCAAAAAGAACGCTTGCGCACGGAACAGATGAACGCCTATCTAAACCAACAGCGGGAAATTAAACACCAAGAAGAAGTTATTGACAAGCTAAAGCAATTTAACCGCGAAAAATCCATACGCCGCGCTGAAAGCCGTGAGAAAATGTTAGGTAAAATTGAGCGCCTTGAAAAACCTACCGAAGTCCGAGCAGACATGAAACTAACCCTCACACCCTACAGAACTAGCGGCAATGATGTTATGCAGATTGAAGGACTTTCCAAACGGTTTGACAGTCATCTGCTCTTTGAAAATGTATCATTTGAAATTAAACGCGGCGAACATGTTGCTATTATTGGAGACAATGGTACAGGCAAAACCACTTTATTAAAAATAATTAATGAACTTGTTCCTATGGATAGTGGTATTATTCGCCTTGGAACAAATGTTGAAATTGGTTATTACGATCAGGAACATCATGTATTACATATGGACAAGACTTTGTTTGATGAAATTAGTGATGACTATCCTTATTTGACTAACACAGAAATTAGAAATACACTTGCTGCCTTTTTGTTTACTGGAGAAGATGTCTTCAAAAAAATTAGCGCGTTAAGCGGCGGCGAACGCGGACGTGTGTCACTTGCAAAACTTATGCTATCTGAGGCAAATTTCCTCATTCTTGACGAGCCGACAAACCATCTTGATATCACCTCCAAAGAAATTCTTGAGACAGCGCTAAATGCCTATGAGGGAACTGTACTCTATGTATCGCATGACCGATATTTTATTAACAAGACAGCAACACGGATCCTCGAACTGACACAACAACAATTTATTAATTATATTGGAAATTATGACTATTATCTTGAAAAAAAAGAACTTTTAACACCTGTGTCTGATACCGTTGAAAATGTTAAAACACAAGAACCTTCCGCACAAAAGCTCGATTGGAAACAGCAAAAAGAAGCGCAGTCCACTTTGCGCAAAAAAGAAAATGCTTTAAAAAAGTGCGAGGAAACCATAGACTTGCTCGAACGCAAAAATGCCGTGCTTGACGAGGAAATGACAAAGCCTGAAATTGCCACAAACTCTGTAAGATTACAGGAAATTGCAAAAGAAAAAGAAAATATTGAAGCCGAACTCGAAGTGCTCTATGCGAAATGGGAAGCATTATCAGAAGCCTAATAAAGCTATCCCCTTGACATTTTACATTTTATAATAGAAGATAACCTTATGTATTAGAAAATAGAAAGGCATGGTTTGCAAAATGAAAAAATTTTTAATCATTGATGGCTCCTCAATGTTAAGCACCTCCTACTATGGCAATTTGCCAAAGTCTGTGCTCTTTGCAAAGACAGATGAAGAGAAAGAAAAACACTTTTCAGAAATCCTGCACACCTCCAAGGGAGAGTACACAAACGCCCTTTTTACAATGCTTCGGACATTGTTTTCGCTCTACAAAAAAGTAAAGCCAGGCTACGTGGCGGTCGCCTTCGATGTATCCCGGGATACTTTTCGGCGCACTCAGCTTGGAGCAGATTCCTACAAGGCAAATCGAAAGGAAGCTCCTGCGCCACTCAAAGAACAATTTATTGCTATGGAAAATTTGTTGCAGAAAATAGGTTGTCAGGTACTTATGGACAAGGATTATGAGGCGGACGATTTTGCAGCCTCCCTTGTCAAAAAATTTGAATCCCCGAACCTTAATACCTATGTACTCACAAAAGATCACGATTATTTCCAGCTTGTAAGCGACTATACCAGACTTTGGCGTGTCACAGACAAAGAAAAAGTAAAAGACTTGCAGCAACGCTATGGACTCTATGCTGGCAAAGAAGGCTACACCACACTCCCATCAGGAATCTTTGAATATACTTCAGACCTCGTCTACGCGGAGGAAGGCGTATTTCCTAAACACATTGTCACGCTATTGTCTATTACAGGAGACCCAGGAGATGGTATTCCCGGCTGTAAAGGCGTCTCCTCAGCCGCCGGACCACTAATCAATGAATATGGTTCTCTCGACGCCATCTACGCAGCAATTGAAGATTGTGAGGGAAACAAGAAAAAGGAAAAAGCACTTTCAGACTTCTGGAAAAGCCATCTTGGCATTGGCAGAAGTCCGCTCAATGCATTAAAAGAAAATAAGGAGACTGTCTATCAAAGTTATCAGCTTGCAAAAATGAAGGACGATATTCCAATCAAACAATCTCTGGAAGATTTCGCACTGCATATTGACAAAACAGCTTTAAAAGAAATTCTCACTCACTATGAGATGAATAGCTTAATTGCAGAAATTGAGTAGGGAAGACATTTTCTCTGCACCAGATATTTTATCCGAAATCCTTCATCTCCTATCCCTCGCATCACTTTTGGGCAAAATGTCATATATTTATCTACGCAATCAAAAAAATGCCCATATTTAAAAAACAGCAGGACAACAAAAATGGTTAGGCTAAAATAAACGGGTTAACTCTCTGCCTCAACCGTTTTTATTGTTCCTTTGGATTGATGAGCAAAATAATCAATCTTTAAAAGTGCTTAGCCGATCACACTCATTTACTTTAAGATTGTTCTTCTTGTATTATAAAAACTATATCTAATGCTTCTTTTCATCGGGTAAACTTTCTATATATTTGCATTTTGGATAGTTAGAACACCCAAAAAACTTCTTTCCTTTGCGCGCTCCTTTAGTTGCAATACGCACAACAAGCTTTCCGCCACAACGAGGGCATATTGTTTTCTCAATATTTGGAGTTACATTAGTAGTGGAAATGGTCTGGGAAAAATTATTCTGTATATTTTGTCTAATATTTCTAATATGTATCATTTTTTCAGTTTCATCTATCTGTGTTAGAGGATATAATTTTTCAAATAAGTTATCAATTTTGTTTGGCGATAATTGTATCCCTACCTTTGTAACATTTTGTTGAATCGCAGAAAGAAGATCATATCGATTAACAACATGATGATTTCCGCTGGTCAAAGTAATATTTTTTAATGTGCAGCGATCACTAAATACAATATAAGAATAAAAAGATAATGTCTGATCATCAAGAAATATTTGGAGCCATTTTATGTGACCCTTATTCTGTAAAATTGGGTTATAAAACTGATTTTTCTGTGATCTCCCTTGTCCAACAGGCAATGTTTGGGTCCAATATTGTTGAGATTCTGTTCCAAAAATCCATCCACTATAATTTTTGGATTCCAATACATAAATACCTGATTCATGTAAAAGAACAACATCTACTTCTGTGGATTCACCATTGCTTTTGGGAATATACAAATTAAATAAATACTTTTTGTATCCCGCAAGTGACTTTAAATATTTATATGTGTAGAATTCACCCAAAAGCCCTTTGTTAAATTGAACACTCATATAGGAGTTTTTGGTTTGTTGATAATATTCTGTCTTTTCATACTGTTTTTTCTGTATGATATATATAACAATAACAAGAAGTACAACAATCAAAAATATCCCCATTGTAGTTCTCTCTCCTTTGTTCTTTATTAGTACACCACAAATTCAAGGGCGAAAAAATAGTGAATCTTCCAGTTAAATTTCCTACCTTATGAATATACAGCACAGGCAACCAAAAAGTTTACTGCTGCTAGTACACGGGTTAAACATCCTTCCTTTTAAAATCACTACATTCCCCCTATTCAATAAGGCAAATACATTAACACCTTTATCCTAAGTTGAATAAGTTTATCCGTAATAAAAGTCCTGTAAACTAATCTTTATTTTAACATTAAAAACGCACCTAGATTTCCGCGCTTTCCCTTGCTGGCTCTGTGGCTAAACAACAATTCTGGATTGCAACAGGTACACACATCTGTCACTTCAATCTTATCGTCTGGTACGCCCGCATCACGAAAAACTCTAAAATTTGCATACCACAAATTTAACTGATATTTACCATTCCCTTTTTGATACATTAGGCAGTTGTCAATCTCTCTCTGCGTAATCTCCTGCTGATATCGCGCAAGATATTCCTTCGCCTTTGCATTATCTTCTGCAAAAGCCTTCGCAAAAGCAAGGGCAACATCTGCACTTACCTCATAACAACTTTGACAGATGGAGGGCGCAATCGCAACGCTCACATCCTCCGGTTTTGTACCATATTCTGCGCTCATTTTTTCTAGCATCACTCTTCCCATTTTCTTAACGGTTCCACGCCAGCCGGAGTGCGCCAGTCCGATTGCCCGATTTACAGGATCCACAATAAACAGCGGAACGCAATCCGCATAAAAAGCTGCCAAAATGATTCCTTTCTCCTGTGTAATTAACCCGTCTATATCTGTGTAATCCCGCTCACAGACCACACCTTTTCCTTTGTCAGCCGCAGTCACTTTGCGAACATTTGTTGTGTGTGTCTGCTGTGTACATACAATATCATTGCATGTCATGCCCATATGTGCCGCGGCTCTTCTAAAATTTTCTATCACATTTTCTTTAATATCACCCTGCGTAAAACTAAAATTTAGAGAATATAAATAGTCACCGCTCACACCGCCATCTCTTGTCGAGAAAAAATGTTCCACAACCCCTGTCTGCTCTAGCCCTGCAAATGTAAAATATGTCATCTCTGCGTTCTCTTTATCACATCCAAATCTACATGTTGCACGACTTCCATATCGAATTATTTTATTCTGCATAATTCTGTACCATCCTAATTATTTTCCTACAATTGTTTTGGAACTGTAAAGAAATAGCAAGATTGTCAAGCTATAATTTACAGTCCCTTATGTATAAATATGCGCAAACGCATTCCGATACCACGTAATTTCTGTTCCACAGATTGCAATCACATCATAGCGCACTGGAGAAAACTCCCCTATATGATGTATCATTCGGTAGTAATCTGCAACCCTACAAATTTTGCGTTGTTTTTTGTAATCCACCGCCTCTGCAGGCTGCCCGCTCGCATTATTTTTGCGGTACTTTACCTCAAAAAATACAATATATTCTCCATCTTTTCCTACAATATCAATCTCACCTTGACGATTTCTATAATTGCACTCCATTATTTTAATACAATTTCTTTGCAGATATCTTACAGCAATCTGTTCATATTTTGCGCCTTTTTCTCTTGTATTCACTTTTTGTATCATTCCTTATTCTTTTGATAATCAGTTACCTTTGCCTTGATTTTATCCATGCTATCCACAAACATAAGAATCTCTGCCACAACCTCATAAAGTTCTGGTGGTATCATGTCGCCAATCTGCAGTTTCGACAGCGTATTTGCCAGTTTATCATCCTTATGAACTGGCACATCTGCCTGTTTTGCCTGTTCTATAATTTTATCTGCCAGTGCACCGCGCCCCATTGCAATCACTCTTGGGGCACTGTCTGCTGGGTCATATTCCAGCGCTACTGCCTGTTTTACTTTTTGGTTTTTATCTGCCGCCATCAATTCCATCCGTTACTGAAAACTTATAAAAAGTTATAAATAAAACTTTTATGTTTCATTCCTT
>CASJPF010000006.1 GCA_949383255.1 Lachnospiraceae bacterium
AGAGCACTCGGCTGTTAACCGAGTTGTTGTAGGTTCGAGCCCTACTCGGGGAGTTAAGCGTGGATTAGCCCAGTTTCGCTTAGTTATTATTGGGGCTCCATGGTCAAGCGGTTAAGACATCGCCCTTTCACGGCGGTAACACGGGTTCGATTCCCGTTGGAGTCATTTGTGCCGATATGGCTCAATTGGCAGAGCAGCTAGATTTATAGTCAGCAGGTTATCAGTTCGAATCTGGTTATCGGCTTAATCATTAGAGGTTTTGGACCTTTAGCTCAGTTGGTTAGAGCGCCCGGCTCATAACCGGATGGTCCTGGGTTCGAGTCCCTGAAGGTCCAGTTTTATTTTTGGTATATTGCAAAGTTTATATAGAGTTTTAATGTGAAAGAACAAAGTTTTCTGGTGGCTTTGCAAAGCAAAGACATTGGCCTCGTGGCTCAGTTGGTTAGAGCGCCGCCCTGTCACGGCGGAGGTCGTCGGTTCGAGTCCGATCGGGGTCGTTGAGGGATCTTAGCTCAGCTGGGAGAGCATCTGCCTTACAAGCAGAGGGTCATAGGTTCGAGCCCTATAGGTCCCATATATTTATTGTGCCGGCGTGGCGGAACAGGCAGACGCCCGGGACTTAAAATCCCGTGGGTAGAAATACCCGTACCGGTTCGATTCCGGTCGCCGGCAGATATTTTAATTAATAGTTATTTGTGCGTTTAGCTCAGCTGGATAGAGCGTTTGGCTACGGACCAAAAGGTCGGGGGTTCGAATCCTCTAACGCACGTGTAAAATGTAACAAATACATTTTATGGAAAGAACTGGAGTATTTCAGTTCTTTTTTGCTTTACTTTTATGAAAACGTCTTGATATAAAAGGTAAGAAAGTTTGCTGATGGATTTGACTTTTTACGGATTTGTGATAAAATTTTAGAAAGTTACTATTCATTATAAGATGCAGAATGGAGATTCTTATGAAACAGCAAAAACATAAGCGCAAAGAATCCTTTTCGCTTCTTCTCGTGTCCAATACGGGTAAGGATATTAGGCAGTTTTATATTTCACTTCTTTCAATACGCTTGATTATTGTACTAATGGCGTTGATTTGTGTTACGCTGGTATGGAATATCTATCGGTCAGGGGCACATCGTAGAAGTGAGTCCGAGTATCGAAAAAAACTGACTGCTCAAGAGCTGCTTATCAAGCAGCTAGAAAATGAAAAGGAAGCTTTGAGTACAAAAAATGAAATGCTCTCGGTAGAAAACGAAACGTTAAAGCAACTAGGGCCAGTGGAAACTAAAGAAGAGAATAAGACATCAAAGGATACTTCAATTCCAAGCCAGTATCCTTATACAGGAGTTGGCGCATTAAAGGAACAGTATTCTGAACAACATCCATGTTTTTCAATCAGCACACAGCTTGAAGACCATATTGTCGCTGCAGGTGATGGGACAATTGCATCAATAGGATCAAACGATACATATCCTCTGATTGTAGTGGTAGAACATGGAAATGGTTATATGACGCAGTATCTGTGTACGAAAGAGGCACAGTTACAGGTGGCAGCCGGAGATCAAGTACAGATGAAAGAAACGTTGATTATCGTTGACAAAGAGAATACACAATTGGATTATCAAGTAATTTATGAGGAGCAAGCAATTGATCCACTGCAAGTGTTGGAAGCGAAAGGATAATAAAAGGAGGAGAAAAAATGTTGGGAAAAGGTAGGAATTCAATAGGGGATAACAGAGAGAAAGTCAGTACCATGATTGGAAAGGATACGACATTTGACGGTGATTTAACTTCGGCGGAGACAATACGGATAGATGGTGTGATTAACGGAAATTGTACTTGTGAGAAAACATTGATTCTCAGCGCGGATGGGCAGATTAAAGGAAATATTTCGGCGTACAGTGTTGTTATTTCAGGAAGAGTGGATGGTGACATTACCGTACAGGGAAAAATGGAACTTTTGTCCACTGGAAAGATTGCAGGAAATATTATAGCAGGTTCCCTTGTTATTGATGAGGGCGCATGTTTTGATGGCAGGTGTACTATGGCGGCTGCAATTTCAAATAGCATGGGCAGTTTTGACAGTCTAGATTCCTAACTGAGTCGAGTAGAAAAAAGCACATAAAATCCAATCAAGGTATATAAACATAGGGATTTGTAGAAAAATAGTTGATATGATTTGGCTTATTTATTTTTTCGACTGTCTTGCTGTGGTTCATTATGGCTGTGTTTTTACGCATTAATTTAACAGTTTATTCTCGAGGAAATATCTTGCACAATGTGTATTAATTGTTTTTCTACAGTTTTTAAGTGAATAGGTGCCCGATGCAAAAGCCAATCGAAAAATGTTCTCCGTGCTATTAGAATTATTTTTAGACAATTCAATAAATTTACATAATATTTTGAAAATAACTAAAGTATTGCGACAAATAGGTCGATATAGTTACTGTAAACCACTTTAATGGCATTTTTTAAGGTTCCAAAAGTTTTTATTGTAAAAAAAGTATGAAAACCCTTTGAAAAATGGTTAATTTAGGTTATAATGGCTTAGTTACAGTATCTCTTCATAGATATATCTGGAATGGGAATACTAAATTATCAGTGGATTATGCTGAAGGAGCTAATGATAAATAACTTAAATTTTCTGTTTTAACAAATTTGAAATAAAAAGAAAGGGGCATACAGCCATGCAATACACAGATATTGGAATCGACCTTGGAACTGCAAGCATATTAGTTTATATCAGAGGGAAGGGCGTAGTGTTGAAAGAGCCTTCCGTTGTTGCTTTTGACAGGGATACGCAGAAGATAAAAGCCATTGGAGAAGATGCGCGGTTGATGCTTGGCAGAACGCCGGGAAATATTGTGGCAGTCAGGCCACTTAGGCAAGGCGTAATCTCTGACTATAAGGTGACAGAGCAAATGATGAAGCATTTTATTCAGAAAGCATTGGGTAGGAAGACGTTTCGCAAGCCGATTATTGCCGTCTGTGTGCCGAGTGGTGTCACTGAAGTAGAGAAGAAAGCAGTGCAAGATGCGACATTTCAAGCGGGTGCAAGAGATGTCAAGATAATCGAGGAGCCAATCGCAGCAGCGATTGGTGCTGGTATTGATATCTCAAAGCCATGTGGAAATATGATTGTAGATATTGGAGGAGGAACTTCAGATATTGCAGTTATTTCATTGGGGGGGACAGTAGTTAGTGCATCTATTAAGGTGGCAGGTGATGATTTTGACGAGGCGCTCGTCAGATATATGAGAAAAAAACACAATCTTTTGATTGGTGAGAGAACAGCAGAAGATATTAAAATTAAAATTGGTTCAGCATTTAAAAGAGCAGAAGTAGATTATATGGATGTGCGAGGACGCAATCTTGTCACAGGTTTGCCAAAGACAATTCGGGTTTCCTCGGAGGAAACTGAGGAGGCGTTGCGTGAGACGACAGCACAAATTATTGATACAATCCACAGTGTGTTGGAGAAAACTCCGCCAGAGTTAGCGGCTGATATTGCTGACAGGGGAATTGTTCTTACCGGTGGTGGCAGCTTACTTTGCGGTTTGGAAGATCTAATAGAATCCAGAACGGGTATTAATACGATGACAGCGGAAGACCCTATGACCGCGGTTGCGATTGGCACAGGAAAATATGTGGAATTTCTTGCGGGAAATCGAGAGGAGTAACCGATTACAAAATGCTTCTTAAAAATGCGGGAGTGATGAATTAGGAGGAGCTTATGCTTAGAGGTCTATATACAGCGTACACTGGCATGCGAAACGAGCAGTATAGAATGGATATTATGTCAAACAATCTGGCAAATGCAGATACGACCGGCTTTAAGAAGGAAGGTTCTACTAGTCAGGCATATGCGGAAGTGATGGCAGTGAAGATTAAGGATGTATCAGAGAATCCAAATACCCCGAAACGACTTGGAAAAATGAGTCTTGGTGTAAAGATTGGGGAAACTTACACGGATTTCTCACAGGGTTCTTTGAGAGATACTGGAAATACGTATGATATTGCGATTGGCGGCAGTGGATTTTTCAATATTGAATTTACGAATAAAGCAGGTGAGACCTCTACAAAATATACGAGAGATGGAGGATTTACAATTACGAAGGACGGGTATCTGGTGACAAAAGATGGCGACTATGTTCTTGGTGAGAATGGCAGAATTCAGCTCTCAACAACAGCAGGCACAACAGTGTTTGACCGTTCTGGTAATATTTTTCAGGATGACAGACTTGTGGCGAGCCTAAAGATAACAGATTTTGAAGATACCAATTATTTGACCCACTATGGGGAGACGATGTGGGATGCCAAGGAAGGTGCAGTGGAGCAGGAGGCGGAAGACGCTCAAATTTATCAGGGATATCTGGAAATGTCAAATGCATCTGTTGTCAAAGAAATGGTAAACATGATAACGATTTCTAGGCAGTATGAGTCAAACCAGAAGATGTTGACAACCTTTGACGAGTCATTAGAAAAATCAATGACATTAAGCAAAGTATAACAGGAAGTATATAAGGTAACAGGAGGGGAAGAATTATGGTACGATCACTATGGACAGGCGCAACGGGTATGATCGCGCAGCAGTTAAATGTGGATAATATTTCTAATAATCTGGCGAATGTGAATACAACAGGGTATAAATCAGAGGTGATGGAGTTTAAGTCACTGTTATATCAAACGATACAGACAAAAACCACAACAGCAAATGGTGCACATAAACCGATTGGTGCTGAGGTAGGATTGGGTGTTAGAAATTCTGCCATCACATCGATTTTTACAGATGGAAGTCTTCTTGAAACACCTGGTCCAGCGAATTTTGCATTAAATGGGCGTGGCTTTTTTGGAATAAGAGGCGCAGATGGAAATACATATTATACAAGAAACGGAAATTTTGTCTTTGCGGTTGGCAGCGAGGGGATAACACTGGAGACGACAGATGGTCTTCCTGTATTAAACTCGGAAGGTGATCCAATTATATTGGAAGATGATGATATTGTGACAAGTAAAATTACAGTTAGCCAGAAGGATGGTATGCTGTATTACCCAGATGAAAAAGGAATACCGCAGAGCTTAGATATTCAGATTGGCTTATGGCAGTTTAACAATCCAGCAGGACTGAGTAAAGAAGGTGACAGTTTATTTTCTGTTACCGAGGCGAGTGGTGAGGCTATGAATGAGGCGGAGAATGACAATTTGCCTAAGACGAAAATGATTCAGGGATATCTGGAAGGTTCCAATGTGCAGATAGCAGACGAGATGGTAAATTTAATTGTGGCACAGAGGGCTTACGAGATGAACTCCAAGGTAATCACAACTTCAGATGAGATGCTTCAACAGGCAAATCAGTTAAAGAGATAATGACAGGAGGAGTTAAGTGATATGGATATTGGTGGAGTAGGTTCTGTATATGCGGATTATATGACAAGCCAGGCTTCCAGCAAAAGGACAGAGACGCTGCAAAATAAGCTGGAGAATAGCAGTACAGCTGCAGATGATGCAGAACTGAAAGAGGCATGCAAGGAGTTTGAGGCTTACTTTGTGGAACAGGTATTTGACGCAATGTTAAAGACAACAAAAACATTTTCTGATGAAGATGAGAATGGATACGCGTCGAAAATGGTAGATTATTTTAAGGATTTTGCGGTTCAAGAGTTATGTGATAAAGTGACAGAGGGGCAGGGACTTGGATTGGCAAATACCCTTTACGAGCAGATGAAGCGCAACTACGGCATTGGTGTGGCACGGCCGGAGGAGCTTTCGGAGGAATAAAAGACAGCCGACCTTGTTTGATAGAAACGGGTCGGCTGTTTCCTGTTAGGGATAAGGAGGCGCAGCTTGGAGAAACTAAAAGGCTTTGTAGAACATATTATCTATAGGAATCCTGACAATGGTTACGCGGTAATCAGTCTTATGGTTGAGGAGTTAGAAATTACTTGTACTGGTTTTTTTGCAAATTTGGATGAAGGAGAGTGTATTGAGGCAGAGGGCGCCTATGTGGAACATGCGGTGTATGGAACACAGTTTAAGGTGGAGCGTTATCAGATGACTGCGCCTGAGGATAAAATTGCTATAGAACGCTATCTTGGTTCAGGGGCAGTTAAAGGAATTGGAGCAGCACTTGCCGCCCGCATTGTAAAGCGTTTTGGCGATGACACATTCCGCATTATTGAGGAGGAACCGCATCGGCTTGCAGAGATTAAAGGAATTAGTGAGCGAAAGGCACAAGAAATTGCAGAACAGATTGAAGAGAAAAAAGACGCGCGGGAAGCAATGCTATTTCTACAGAAGTATGGTATCTCAAATACGCTGGCGCTAAAGATTTATAAACAGTATGGAATGGGAATCTATAAAGTGATGCAGGAGAATCCTTATAAGCTTGCGGAGGATGTGTCTGGAATTGGATTTCGCATTGCGGATGAGATTGCTGGACGTGTTGGGATTCATACAGATTCAGATTTTCGGATTCGGAGTGGGATATTGTATACACTGTTGCAGGCGGGGGCAGAAGGGCATGTGTTTTTGCCAGAGGAGGAGCTTTTAGATAAGGCTGCTGGAATGCTTGGCTTAAAGCCAGAACAGATTGCACCACAAATTATGAATCTTGCGATTGACAAGAAACTTGTGATTAAGGAGAAAGAGCTTTCAGCAGACCAAAAATTAACCTGTGTCTATAGTTTGAGTTTCTACTACGCAGAGCTGAATTGTGCCAGAATGCTGTTTGAGCTTCGACAGGCTTTTGACGGTACAGAACGTTTTACAAAAGAGGAGAAAAAACGTCTTAGAGAACAGATTGAGCAGATGGAACAAAGTTGTCGTTTGAAATTGGATGAGCTTCAAAGAAGAGCTGTTATGGAGGCTGTCCAAAATGGTATCTTTATTTTGTCAGGAGGTCCGGGAACTGGAAAGACAACGACAATCAATATGATTATTCGCTATTTTGAGCAGGAAGGTATGGATATTTTTTTGGCGGCGCCGACTGGGAGAGCAGCAAAACGTATGACAGAGGCAACTGGATTTGAGGCTAAGACAATCCATCGGCTTTTGGAGTTAAATGGAGATGTGTCAGATGACAAAAGGGCTTCTGCGGCGCATTTTGAAAAAAATGAATTGAATCCTCTCGAAGCAGATGTCATTATTATTGACGAGATGTCAATGGTGGATATTCACTTATTTCAATCGCTGTTAAAGGCAATTGCACCAGGGACAAGACTGGTGATGGTCGGTGACAGAAATCAGCTTCCTTCTGTTGGACCTGGACAGGTTTTGAAAGACTTGATGGAGAGTGGTTGTATTGCAACGGTGGTACTGTCAAAGATTTTTCGTCAAGCAGGAGAGAGTGATATTGTAGTGAATGCACATAATATTAATGAAGGGAAACAGATTAAACTGGATAATAAGAGCAGGGATTTTTTCTTTTTGGAGCGGGATAATGTCAATGTAATCTATAAACATATGATTCAGCTTATTATGGAAAAACTTCCAAAATATGTGAAAGCGGGCATGTATGATATACAGGTACTTACACCTATGCGCAAGGGGGCACTTGGTGTCGAGACTTTAAACGGAATTTTACAACAATATTTGAATCCGCCATCTTCTGAGAAATTGGAATTGACACATGGCGAAGGCATTTTTCGTCTGGGTGATAAGGTGATGCAGATTAAAAACAATTATCAATTGACATGGGAAATTGTGAGTAAATATGGGATTGCGATTGACAGCGGTCAGGGCGTATTTAATGGTGATGTGGGTATCATAAAGGAAATTAACGTGACGACAAAGACTGTGGTGGTGGAGTATGATGACTTGCGCAGAGTTACGTATCCTGCATCTGGGTTGGACGAGATTGAACTTGCCTATGCAGTTACAATACACAAGTCACAGGGCAGCGAGTATCCGGCGGTAATCATTCCACTTTTGACTGGTCCTAAAATGTTATTAAATAGAAATTTGTTATATACAGGTGTAACAAGGGCAAAAAGTTGTGTTACTATACTAGGTAGCAGAACGGCAATCGAACAGATGATTGCAAATGAAAATGATTTAAAACGATACACAGGATTGAAAGAGAGAATATGCGAAATAATGAATCAGAATTTACCATAAAGGAAGCATTGTTGAATGTGATGTTTCCCAGAAGGTGTGCAGTATGTGATGAGATTGTTCCAGCGGGAGAAGGACTTATTTGCAGACAATGCCAGACAAAACCACAATATATTAAGGAACCGCGGTGCAGACGATGCGGCAAACAGTTGACCGGGGATACTGGTATATATTGCAAAGACTGCACACAGCGCAGACACGTGTTTGACTATGGGTATGCGCTGTATGACTACCAGAGTATGAGAAAGAGTATTTATCGTTTTAAGTATAACAGGAGATGTGAATATGCCGTATTTTATGCGAAGGAGATTTGCAGAAATCTTTGGGATGAGATCTGCATAATGCATGCGGATGCTATTATACCTGTACCTGTACATAAGTCAAGGCTGCGAAGCAGAGGATATAATCAAGCGAGTCTTGTCGCAACAGAATTATCGAGACTGACAGGGATTCCGGTGTATAAGGATTTGGTGCAAAGAGTCAAAAAGACAATACCACAAAAGGAACTTAATATTCAAGAAAGACAAAATAATTTGAAAAAGGCTTTCAATATTGGCACAGATGTTGTAAAATTAAATAAAACTATCTTGGTAGACGATATATATACAACAGGTAGTACATTGGATGCCGTTGCGCTCGAACTAAAAAAGCATGGTGTGGAATCTGTTTACTTTATCACACTCTGTATAGGGGAAGGGCTGTAGAGCGGCGGAAAGATACAATACATATTGAGCACAAAAAATAACAGAGATGATGTAAGTGGAGGGATTCAATGAATGTAAGAAATTGTAGAAAATGCGGAAAACTTTTTAATTACATAATGGGTATGCCAGTTTGTCCTGCATGTAAGGAAAAACTTGAACAAAAGTTTCAGGAAGTCAAGAAGTATATTCGGGAAAATCGATTAGCTGGCATTAAAGAGGTGTCCGAGGCGTGTGACGTTGAGCCGGGACAGATTCAGCAGTGGATTCGGGAGGAGCGCCTTGAGTTTACACCGGATTCACCTGTGAAAATTCCATGTGAAAACTGCGGTGAGATGATTCGGTCAGGGAAGTACTGCGAAAAATGTAAACGAGAGATTTCTAACAATCTGTCAAGCGCAATTGAAAAGCCAAAGGCTGTCCTGACAGAATCAAGAAAGATACAGTCAAACGGGAACAAGATGCGTTTCCTTGACCGACAGCAGTAGTTTGCTACAAATATACTACAGAACAGGACTGCACAGGGAAAAGAGTTATTATGTTAAATGAAGAAAGAATTAAGTTAATGACCAAAATGGCGTGCTATGAGGCTGATGAAGGTAGAAAGAATGTCGCAATTGGAAGCTATTTTCGGGGGGATTATATTGGGCTACAGGTTATTAAGTCCATTATCAGTGCTACAATAGCATATGTTATTATTTTTGTAATGTATATTTTTTATGATTTTGAGGTTTTTATGGCAGATATTTACAAGATGGATCTGCTACAGTTTGCAAAGTCGGCAATTATTAATTATTTAATCTTTATGGCAATATATGCGGCTTTCTCATATGGGGTTTTTACCTACCGATATACAAAGGCAAAAAAGAGCCTTAAGACATATTACAATAATCTCAAGAAACTTGCTTACCTGTATGACAGGGAAACAAAAAAACAGGGATGAAAGGTAAGGTTAGAGAGGAAATAATTATGACGACTCTTTTGGTTTTTAGAGAACAGTTAAAAAATTTTTACAGCAAGTATGAATTGTATCTGACACCCGTTTTTAAGTTTTTGCTTGCGTTGGTAACGCTTGTAATGATTAACAGTAGCATTGGCTATATGAGCGAACTCAAGAAAACAGCAGTGGTGTTGGTGCTTGCATTAATGTGCTCGGTTATGCCTATGAATTTTATTGTGTTTGTGGCAGCAGCAGTGACACTCGGACATCTGTATAAATTTTCTATGGAGTGTGCTCTAATCGCATTGGTAGTTTTTTTGCTGTTGTTTATTCTGTATTTTCGCTTTTCATCACATGATACAGTTGCTGTATTGTTGACACCGCTTTGCTTTATCCTAAAGATACCATATGTGATGCCGATTGTGATGGGGCTTGTCGGAACGCCATTTTCCGCAGTGTCTGTCGCAAGTGGAGTCATTGTATACTATATGGTGGGCTATATGATTGGCAGTGCATCAGTGTTAAATACTTTTGAAGATGATGGGGCGTTGGAAAAATTTCGCTATATTATTGATGGATTAATCGGCAATAAAGAAATGTTTGTGATGATCGTGGCGTTTGCTGCGGCATTGATTGTGGTATACTTCATTAGAAGGCTGAGTGTTGATTACGCATGGACAATTGCAATGGTCACAGGAGCACTTCTTGATGTGATGATTCTATTGTTTGGGGATTTGATGTATAATACAAATCTTTCCATCATAGGTTTGATTGTCGGAAGCATTGTGTCTGTTCTTCTTGCAAAGATTTTAGAGTTTTTTGTCTTTAATGTGGATTATTCTCGCACAGAGTATGTACAGTTTGAAGATGACGAATACTATTATTATGTGAAGGCTGTGCCAAAGAATGCGGTGTCAGCGCCACAAAAAAGAGTGAAGACAATAAGAGTACCTGAAAAAGCAGTTGGACAGCAGAAGAGGGATGGATCAAAATGAGTATGATTCTTGAACACTTTAATTCATATATTGAAACTTTGTCATTGCGCAGTTTAAACATCAGGTGGGAGGATATAGTGGAGGTCATCATTATATCCTTTTTACTGTATGAGATTATGGCGTGGGTAAAACACACTAAGGTATGGCTCCTCATGAAAGGAATCATTATTATTATTGCGTTTATTCTGCTGGCGCTTATTTTCAAGATGCATACGATTATATGGATTGTCGAAAATGTATTGAGTATAGCGGTCACAGCAGTGATTGTTATCCTACAGCCAGAGCTGCGGCATGCGCTTGAGGAACTAGGGCGGAAAAGTTTTATCACAAATATTATTTCTTTTGAGAAACCCACAGATGAGCGTTTTTCTGACAAGACGGTCAATGATTTGGTAAAAGCGAGCTTTGAGATGGGTAAAGTAAAAACTGGCGCGCTTATGGTCATTGAGCAGAATGTATTACTTACAGAATACGAGAGAACAGGTATTGAGGTGGATGGTCTGATTTCCAGTCAATTGCTTATCAATATTTTTGAGCATAATACGCCACTTCATGATGGTGCAGTTGTCATTCGTGGCAATCGTGTTGTCTCGGCAACTTGTTATCTACCATTGTCTGACAATATGGGAATTAGTAAAGAGTTGGGAACAAGACACCGTGCCGCTGTGGGAATCTCGGAAGTGACAGACGCGCTGACAATTATTGTGTCAGAGGAGACGGGGCATGTCAGTGTCACTTACGAGGGAAAATTGTACCGTAATCTTGACGCAGATGGTTTGCGAGAAAAGATTAATATGATACAAAATAAAGAAGTGGAGGAGAATAAGAAGCAGAAGCGCAGGCTCTGGAAAGGTAGGGCTAAGAATGAAAAATAGTCTGTTGAAAAAAGCTGTAAGAATGCTCACCAACAATATCGGATTGAAACTTCTGGCAGTGATTGTATCCTGTGGCCTGTGGTTTGTGGTGAACAATATTACGGACCCCATAAAGTCAAAGAATTTTAATAATATTCCTGTTGAGTTTATCAATGTGGATGCAGTGACAAATGAGGGAAAGGTCTATGAGGTGCTTGACGGAACGAATATAGTCAATGTGACAGTGACTGGAAAGAGTTCAGTGCTTTCCAATATAGCACGAGAAGATATCAGAGCAGTTGCGGATATGTCAGAGTTGACTTTTATGAACACTGTGAGAATTACCATGTCAAGCGTGAGAAATAATTCTGAATTGGATTTTAAGACGAATATTGAAAATGTAAAGCTTTCTATTGAAACAAAAACGAGTATTCAGAAGCCAATTCTTGCGTCTACAACTGGCTCACCGGCAGACGGTTATGTGGTTGGAAAGGTCGAGATTAGTGAGAATGTTGTCAGATTCTCGGGACCAGAATCTCTTATACAACAGATTGACCATGTGGATGCAGTGACCAATATTGAGGGAAGTTCTTCTGATATCAATACAAGTGTTGATCTTAAATTGTATGATGTGGAAGGAAAGGAAATAAAAAATAATTCTATTAAAATGAATATTTCCAAAGTAAATGTGTCAGTTACAATCTTAGCGACTAAGGATGTGCCATTGAGCTTTACAGTTGTGGGGGAACCTGCAAGGGGATATGTGGTGAGTGAAGGGATTGTCAGTGTACCGGAGACAGTAAAGATAGCAGGCAGAGCGAGTGCATTGGACAGTATATCAAAAATTTCTATTGCAGATGGGGCACTTACGGTGGAGGATGCGCAAGAACCTGTGACAGTAGTACTCAATATTAAAAAATATCTGCCAAGTAATGTGCAGTTTGCGGATAGCAATTTTAGTGGCAATGTGAGTGTTACTGTTGGGATTGAGCAGCTTGTGACAAGGGAGTTGCAGATACCAGCTAGAAACTTTGCCGCTGGAAGTTTACCAGAGCAGTTTAATGTGATTTTGAGAGAAGTAGAGGGTCAAGAGTACTATACCATACGCATATCAGGAACGCGGGCAGCAGTTGACGCTGTAATCGTAGAAAATACGATTGGAGTCGTGGATATGGATGCCTTGTTAGAAAAACTAGGACTTGCAGAATGGGTTGCAGGAACATATCCGGGAGAAATTACATTTAATCTTCCTGAGAATGTAACGTTACAACAGTCATATCTAATGACAGTCGTGCTGGAGGAGATTGTGGAAGATACAGGAGAGGAAGGCGCAGAAGGCGCCGAAAATCAGGATAACGCTGAGAATGAGTAATTGGAGGATGGAAGAGATGGCAAGGTTATTTGGAACAGACGGAGTAAGAGGTGTGGCAAATGATGAGCTGACGCCACTGCTTGCAATGCAGTTAGGGCAGGCAGGGGCCTATGTACTATCAAAGGAGAAGGCGCATAAACCAACGATTATGGTTGGCTGCGATACGCGTATTTCGGGCGATATGTTGGCAAATGCACTGATGGCAGGCGCGTGCTCTGTCGGGGCCAATGTAGTGTATGTGGGCGTGGTTCCCACACCGGCGATTGCTTATCTGACAAAAAAGTATAGAGTTGATGCTGGAGTCGTAATTTCGGCTTCGCACAATCCAGTGGAGTTTAATGGTATTAAGTTTTTTGATGGAAATGGATTTAAGTTGCCAGACTCCTTGGAGGATGAGATTGAGGAGCTGATACGCAGCGGGATGAAAGATGTTCAGTTCCCAACAGGACCAAGTGTGGGAAAAATTAAGTATCGTACAGATGCGCGCGAGGAGTATATTAATCATACAGTACAGTCTGTTCCAGTGGAACTTTCGGGTATGAAAATTGTTGTCGATTGTGCAGAGGGTGCATCTTATTATACTTCTGTTGAGACATTAAAGGAACTTGGAGCGGAGGTTGTAGCTATTCATAATAATCCTGACGGAACAAATATCAACGCGAATTGTGGCTCTACGCACATGGGAGAACTTCAGGCAAGAGTTGTGTATGAGAAGGCGAATATAGGTTTGGCGTTTGATGGAGATGCGGACAGATTACTTGCTGTGGATGAAACGGGAAAACGGGTTGATGGTGATGTGATTATGGCAATCATTGGCAACCATATGAAATTTAAAGGGACTTTGAAGGATAATACAATTGTGGCTACCGTGATGAGTAATCTGGGATTTTTCCTTATGGGAAAGGAGAAGGGTATTCATATTGAACAGACAAAGGTGGGAGACCGATATGTGCTGGAACGGATGCAGGAAATTGGCGCAAATCTCGGCGGAGAACAATCGGGACACATTATTTTTCTTGATGAAAATACCACGGGAGATGGTTTGCTCAGTGCACTTCATTTGCTTCAGGTAATGGTTGAGACAGGACAGAATCTATCAGAGCTTGCTACGATAATGACAGTGCTGCCACAGGCACTTGTGGGGGCGAAGGTTCCAAATCATAAGAAGAATAGTTATATGGAGTACACAGAGATTGCAGAGGCAATCGAACATGTGAATGCCAAATTCGCAGATGAGGGTAGAGTGTTAATTAGACCTTCAGGCACAGAGCCACTTGTACGAGTTATGATTGAGGGCAGGGACCAGAAACTGATTGAGAAGGAGGCAAGGGAGCTGGCAGAGTTGATACAGAATGTGATGTTGTGATGATAACAGTTCAGACAAGCTGACCGGTTACTGCAAAAATCCATTGAAAATCGCCTTTGGCGATGGGATTTTTGCATGGTCAGCACAGTAAATGCGCAGACTTGTCGGAATTGTTACTTGTAATGTACAATAAATGTTGTAATGTACAATAAGAAGATTTAGAAATTCGGAGGGATGAGGTATGGTTCGTCAGAAGGTAGTCATTAAAAACCCAACAGGGCTGCATTTGCGTCCGGCAGGTATCTTATGTAAGGAAGCGATGCAGTTCAACGCGCTGATAACCTTTACATTCCGTGGAAATACGGCAAATGCCAAGAGCGTGCTGAGTGTGCTGGGTGCATGCGTGAAAAGCGGCGATGAGATTGAGATTATCTGTGATGGTTCCGATGAGAACGAAGCTTTGTCAACTATGGTAAAAGTCATAGAAGACGGCTTAGGTGAGTAGGGAATGAGATTGGTCCGAAGCTGCTTCGGACTAATTTTATGCACAGATCCGTGCAGAGGAAATAAGCCACTAACGTGGCACGTAGGTCGCGCGGCGAGTAGGGAAGATAAGATTTCCCTACTCGATTGTAAAATGTTTTGTTTCCCTTACAATGAATAGTCTTTAGGATTCGGAGAAAAGATAAGGAATACAGGAAAGGAAATTGGATTTTATGGTACTTGGAAAAAAGAGAATAATTGTTACAGGTTGTAATGGACAGCTAGGACGCGCAATCAATAAGAGATATCAAAACAGCACAGAATATGAGTGTGTGAACACAGATGTGGGAGAGCTTGATATTACAAATATAGAGGCAGTGGACAAGTTTGTAGCGGAAGTGAAACCGTTTGCAATCATCAACTGTGCAGCGCACACCAATGTAAATGGCTGTGAGACAGATGTGGATAATGCATACAAGATTAATGCAATTGGACCAAGAAATTTAAGTATTGCTGCGGCAAGATACCATGCACGACTGATGCATATCTCTACGGATTATGTGTTCGATGGAACTGCAAGTACACCATACACGGAGTTTGACAGACCGAATCCCAAGGCAGTATATGGGAAGACCAAGCTTGCAGGAGAGCAGTTTGTCAAGGAATTTGCACAAGAATATTTTATTATCCGCACAGCATGGCTGTATGGCGATGGAAAAAATTTTGTAAAGACAATGCTTGGTTTGTCTAAACAACATGATCGCGTGACGGTTGTAGGCGATCAGTTTGGCTCTCCTACAAGTGCCGACGAACTTGCAGGGGCGATTGTTCATCTGCTGCCAACAGATAATTTTGGACTCTTTCACGGCACTTGTGAGGGGATTACAAACTGGGCTGATTTCACAAGAGAAATCTATAGACTTACTGGTAAACATACGATTGTTGAGACAGTGACAACAGAACAGTATGACAAAAATGCAAAAGGGATTATTGCGCCAAGACCAGCGTATTCTGTGCTTGAAAATTATATGCTAAGTTTGACGACAGATTACAGATTTGCAGATTGGGAAAAGGCTATTGCAGAATATATAAAGGACTTGTCATATTGACAAAGTATCTGTATACTAAAAGGGGAAATGGAAGAGATTGGAAGATAGATCTGGAAAGGAAAAAAGGTTTATATGAATAATATAGCGTTGATTACAGGAATAACAGGACAGGATGGCTCTTATCTGGCAGAGTTTCTTTTGGCAAAGGGATATGAAGTGCACGGATTGATTCGCAGGCACAGCATATCCAATACAATGCGCATTGATCATCTGATTCAGTCCGAGTATTATAAAATTAAATTTTTTCTCCATTTTGCAGACACGACGGACTCTTCAAATCTAATGCGAATTATCGGTGAAATTAGACCGACAGAGGTTTATAATCTTGCTGCACAGTCCCACGTGGGTGTGTCGTTTGAGGTTCCAGAATATACTGCGGATGCGACAGGAGTGAGCACGCTAAAACTACTTGAAGCGATTCGGGTAAATGGTGGAAACTGTAGATATTATCAGGCGTCCACATCAGAGCTTTTTGGCGGACTTCCTGAGACAGCGCCGCAGAGTGAAACAACCCCATTTTATCCAAAAAGTCCATATGGCGTGGCAAAATTGTATTCTTATTGGATCACGGTGAACTATAGGGAATCTTACAATATGTTTGCGTGCAATGGTATTTTGTTTAACCATGAATCGCCACGGCGCGGTGAGAACTTTGTGACAAGGAAAATCACCCTTGCTATTGCGAATATTATTGCTGGAAAACAGAACAAACTTTCACTGGGAAATATGAATGCGAAAAGAGATTGGGGATTTGCAGGAGATTATGTGGAGGGTATGTGGCTGATGCTTCAGCAGAATGTACCAGGAGATTATGTGCTCGCCACCAATGAGACACATACAGTACGCCAGTTTGTTGAGGCGGCATTTGGTGAGTTGGGAATTATAATCCGCTGGGAAGGAGAAGGAGTCAAGGAAAAAGGATATGATTCGGAAAGCGGAAAACTGCTTGTTGATGTCAACCCTGAGTTTTACCGACCAGCAGAAGTAGAGTTTTTATGGGGAAATGCAGCAAAGGCGGAAAAAGAACTTGGCTGGAAACGAAAAGTCGATTTTAAGGGGCTTGTTTCTATGATGATGGATGCTGACTTAAGAACAGCAGCAAGGATTTCATGCGCGGAATACAGGGCGCAAAGAAGGGAAGGAAGAGATGAACCAATCTGATAAAATCTATGTGGCAGGACATAGAGGGCTTGTTGGCTCCGCGATTATGCGGAGTCTTGACAAAAATGGATACAACAATGTGATTGGCAGGACGCACAGAGAGCTTGATCTTACAAATCAACAAGCAGTTTGGGATTTTTTTGAGGAACAGCGGCCAGACATAGTGATTCTTGCGGCGGCGAAAGTTGGCGGAATTAACGCCAACAATACGACGCCTGCGGATTTTGCCTATGAAAATATGCAGATTCAGTGCAATGTAATTAAGTGTTGCCATGATTATCAGGTAAAAAAGCTGCTGTTTCTAGGAAGCACTTGTATTTATCCCCGCATGGCGCCGCAACCGATTCCGGAGAATGCACTGCTGACAGGACCATTGGAGGAGACAAATGAGGCATATGCAATCGCAAAGATTGCAGGGCTGGAAATGTGCAAATTTTTTAAACGGCAGTACGGAGATAATTTTATTAGTTGTATGCCAACAAATCTCTATGGTCCCTATGATAATTATGACCTTTCGGGTTCCCATGTGATGCCGGCAATGATTCGAAAATTTTATGACGCGAAACAAAAGAATACATCAACTGTAGAATTGTGGGGAACAGGAACACCACTGCGGGAATTTTTGTATGTGGATGATATGGCAGATGCTTGTGTGTTTTTGTTGGAACATTATGATGGAGAACAACATGTCAATATTGGTACAGGGGAGGAGGTTTCTATCAGCGAACTTGCCAACACGGTTCAGCGTGTGGTTGGCTACCAGGGGGAGATTGTCTGGAATAAGGACATGCCAGATGGTACACCAAGAAAACTTACCGATGTGACAAAGCTTCACGAATTGGGTTGGACTCATAAAGTGGCTCTTGAAGAGGGTATCCGTCTTGCTTACGAATGGTTTTGTGAGAATGCAGGAAACGCTAGATTATAGAAATTTGGCGAATTAGGATGTGATGAAAGTAAATATGGATGATGAGTGTTCGAGAGCAGATATCCTCAGACAAACTACATACCATATGATTAGATTCGGATTTCGGGCGAGACAGAAGGGATACCGCTATTTGAGGGAAGCAATTCTGATAGCCTGTCAAGAACCTGAAACTTTGACCGCTGTCACAAAACGTTTGTATCCAGAGGTGGCAAAGCGTTATAATACTACAGATAAACAGGTTGAGCGTGCAATACGAAATGCGATAGAGACAGCATGGAACGCAGAAGAATCTGAAAGCTTTAAAACATTATTTGAGAAAAGCTATAATAATAGAACTACAAGACCAACAAACACGGAGGTTATAGCGAAGATAGCCGGATTGATATAGAAGTACAATAGAGTCCGATAAGTGAATTGGAGGATAAGCAGTTGAAGGCATATGCAAAGATGTTGAGTATTATTGTGCCCTGTTATAATGAGGAGGAGAGTGTGCCGCTTTTTTATGCAGAAGCAGTGAAACAGGAATCTTTTTTCCATGAGAAGGATGTGGAGTTTGAGTTTATATTTATAGATGATGGTTCTAAAGATGGAACTGTGCGTGCGGTGAGAGCGCTGCGGGAACAAGATGCGCGGGTGCATCTCGTCTCGTTTTCCCGAAATTTTGGCAAGGAAGCTGCGATTATAGCAGGGCTTGAGAAGGCGACAGGGGACTTTACTGTATTAATGGATGCAGATTTGCAGGACCCGCCAGCAATTCTGCCAGAAATGTATCAGTATATAGAACAAGGGTATGACTCTGTGGCGACAAGGCGTGTGGACAGAAAAGGAGAACCGCCAATTCGCTCATTTTTTGCCAGAAGATTTTATGGGCTTATGCGAAAGATTTCCAAGACGGAGATTGTTGATGGAGCAAGAGATTACAGATTAATGACGCGGAAGGTGACAGATGCGATTTTGTCCATGCGGGAGTACAACCGCTTTTCTAAAGGAATTTTCGGTTGGGTTGGATACCAGACAAAATGGATTGAGTATGAAAATGTACAGCGGGCAGCAGGCGAGACAAAATGGTCTTTCTGGAAATTATTTTTATATTCTTTGGATGGAATTATGGCATTTTCGACAGCGCCCTTGTCAATTGCGTCTATATTTGGGATTTTATTTTGCGTTGTCGCGTTTGTATTTATGATTTTTATCTTTGTCAGAGCGCTAATTTACGGGGACCCAGTCGCTGGTTGGCCCTCTATGATGTGCATTATCTCTCTGATTGGAGGGGTTCAATTGCTCTGTCTTGGCATTATGGGGCAGTATATGAGTAAAATGTATATGGAAGTAAAGGACCGGCCCAAATATCTTGTAAAGGAAGAGTTTTAGGCATGGGCGAAAAAAAAGCAGGGGTTGTAAGTATTATTGTGCCAGTGTACAACGCGGAACAGTTTATTCGGCAGACGATTGATTGTGTGCAGGCACAAACTTATAAAAACTGGGAACTTTTGTTGGTGGATGATTGTTCGCGCGATAAGAGTCCGAAATATATTCAGGAAAAAAGCAGCGCAGACCAGCGTATAAAACTTGTGTCGCTCAAAGAAAATAGTGGTGCGGCGGAGGCGAGAAACAGAGGTGTCAGAGAGGCTTGTGGGCAGTACATCTGTTATCTGGATGCAGATGATATTTGGTTGCCGGATAAGCTTGCTGTAGAGTTGGAATCGCTAAGAACCATACAACAGACAGAAAATGCCAATGCTGGCTTTGTGTTTATGGGGTATGAATTTGCAGATGTGTCTGGAGAAGGGCTGGGAAAGGTGGTACATGTACCTAGACGTATCACATACCGACAGGCACTAAAAAATACAACAATTTTTACTTCCACAGTGATGATTGACAGAGAGAAAATCCCAGACGAAGATATTTATATGCCGCAGATTGCAAGTGAGGATACAGCCGCATGGTGGCAGATTCTAAAAAGGCATGGTGCGGGATATGGAATTGATAAGAATCTGGTAAGGTACAGAAGAAGCGCAGATACATTGTCGTCAAACAAACTGACAGCAGTCAAAAGAATTTGGAATCTGTATCGCAGACAGGAGAAGCTGTCTGTCGCAGAAAGTGTGTACTGTATGTTTTTCTGGGCATTTCGGGCTGTGTTGAGACGGATTTAACTGCATTGTGGGCAGGAGGCTGGACAGTGGGACGGATAGAGGCAGTAAAAAGAACAATTATATTACAGTTGTCGTTAGTAGGGTTATTTGTTCAGACAATTTTGTATATTTATGTTTGGCAGCGTGTGTATAACGACATTATGCAGAGCGGCATGTGGAGAAGCTTTCATAGAAAAGGGTTCTGGCTTTTGGCAGCCGTTTATTTTATATTGCTGTTATTCTTTTCAGCGACCTATGGAGGGCTTAAGGTAGGCTATCTCAAACCAATGGATGTGTTTTTTTCTCAGGTGATTTCATTACTGTGTGCAAACATTGTCTCTTATTTTCAGATTTCTCTGTTGTCGCTAGGTCTTGTCACACCTTATCCACTTTTGCTTATGATGCTGGGGCAGATTATTGTAGCTGCCGCATGGACCTTTGTCAGCCATAAATTGTATCAGCGTTTTTTTCCGCCAAAGAACTTGTTGTTTATTAGCGGAGAGCGGCCGACAGAAGATATTTTAATGAAATTTGAGTCGCGCAAGGACAAGTACAATATTGTGAAATGTGCTTTTGAGAGTGATGGATTGCAGGCGCTAGAACAAGAGATTTTAACAGATTATGATGGCGTAATACTGTGGGATATGGACACAGTGCTTCGCAACAAGTTGTTAAAGTTTTGTTATAGCAGAGGAATCCGAGTGTATATGATGCCCAAAATTCCAGATATTATGATAAAGGGATCAGACCAGCTTCACCTGTTTGACACACCAATTTTGCTCACGCGAGAATACGCTATGACAATTGAGCAGCGCGTGGTCAAAAGGCTGATTGACATTGTTTGTTCGCTGTTGTTAATGATTGTTGCATCGCCGTTTATGCTTGTGACAGCCATAGCGATAAAGTTGTACGATGGTGGTCCAGTATTTTATAAGCAGGTGCGCTGTACCCGTGACATGCAAGAATTTCAGATATTAAAATTTCGCAGTATGCGTACTGATGCCGAGAAAGATGGTGTTGCAAGGCTTGCGGAAAAGAATGACAGTCGCATTACGCCCATTGGCAAATTTATTAGGAAAGTGCGGATTGATGAACTGCCACAACTTTTTAATATATTGAGTGGGGAGATGTCTTTTATTGGTCCAAGACCGGAGCGACCAGAGATTATTCAACAGTATCAAGAAGATATGCCAGAGTTTACTTTTCGGACAAAGGTGAAAGCTGGGCTTGCGGGGTATGCACAGGTGTATGGAAAATACAATACAACGCCCTATGACAAGCTAAAACTAGATTTATTTTATATTGAAAATTACAGTGTGTGGCTTGACCTGAAACTAATGCTTTTAACGCTAAAAATATTGTTTCAATCAGAGAGTACAGAGGGCGTAAATGTAGGGCAGACAACTGCGGCGAAAAGTAAAAATGTATCCAAAGAGATAAATGAAGGAGAAAAGAGCGAGCAAAGTGGAAAAGACAGGGATTGACAGCAGGGCGCTATTTGCCACATATATAATAAAACTTCCAAGATTATTGATTCTGGCAGTGGCCGGTGCCATTTTGGGCAGCGGTCTTTCTCTCATTATAGTGTTGATACAGATGCAAGAAAGATGCTATGTGTCGGAGACAGAGTATTGTATCCAATTTGCCGAAGGACAGTTAGAGGCAAAACATCATTATAATGATTTTACATGGAATGATGTGCTTACCTCGAATTTAATCCTTGGCAGGGCAATGGAACAGCTTGGTGAGGGCTATGATAGAAATGAAGTGCAAAAAATGTTAACCGCTGATATTCTATCAGATGTGCGCTATCTGACAATCACTGTGCGTGGACTGGATTTCAATCAGGTAGAAGCTGTCAAAAATGCAATTGGTACCGCACTGGAAACGTTTGGAGCCACAAAGGAAGAATTTGATAGGATTTATAAGATTGATGACTTGGAGATTGTGCAGGAAGAAATTCCATTTTTTACATGGAGGGCAGCCTTTTTAGGAGGTTTTTTGGCAGTCTGTGCAGGCGTTTTCTTCATAGCGCTTCGTTTTGGTATAGGGTCTGTATTTTATACCAAAAGGGATATTACAAAACATACTGGTATGTCTGTATATGGTATGACATTTGCAAAATATTGCGAAAAAAACCATTTTCGGACCATTCAGAATAGACAATTAAAGATGCTTTCTGAAAATTTACAGATATTAATACAAGACAATTTGGAAGTGATATTGATAGACGCTTCGGGTGGTGAGGAAGCAGCAGCATTTTTACAGGATATGCAAAATCAAGGATTTGCTGACAGTACACGATTTCGGATATTTGATAGCGAGTGTGATAAAAAGACAATGACAAATGCAGTGTTTCTAGCAGTGATTCCATTTGGACAGACTTATCGAGAGAAAATAGTTGATGAGATGGATTTTGTACAATTTCAAGGCGGAAAAATAGCGGGTGCAGTCCTTACGAAAGCCAATGTATCTTGGACAGCAATTTATTATGGCTTAAAATAGCTTTTTGTAATGTTGAGCGTAGGAAGGGGGTGGGATTTCAATGAAATTGCAAGTGTTAGTGTCGGCTGTCAATCAGGATATTGCAACAATTGCAGAGCGTATGGGTTTGGAAAGTGATGCGATTATTATTAATCAGACAGACCATTTTGGTTATAAAGAATATACGCACAATGGCAGGCGAATACAGTGCTATGAACTTCAAGAAAAAGGGGTTGGCCTTAGCAGAAATAACGCATTGATGCGCGCGGAGGCAGACATTGTGCTCTTTTCTGACGAGGATATTCGCTATGATAAGGGATATGAGAAGCGCGTACTCGATGCGTTTGCGGCACACCCAGAGGCGGATTTTTTACTGTTTAATGTGCGTGTGGGCGCATCGCGGGCGACTTACCATACAGAACGGTATCACAGGGTTCATGTGTGGAATGCAGGGCGTTATCCGACCTATTCTTTTGCGGTGCGGCGCGAGAAACTACATGCGGCACACATTACATTTTCTCTATTGTTTGGTGGCGGGGCAAAGTATAGCAATGGCGAGGACAGTCTATTTTTGAAAGACTGTTTAAAATATGGTCTTGTGGTCTATGCCATTCCCGTTGAGATTGGCTTAGAAATTGAGCGGGAATCAACATGGTTTGCGGGATATACAGACAAGTTTTTTATTGATAGAGGGGTGCTGTATCACTTTTTGTATGGCGGGCTGGCTTACCCAATGGCGGTGCGATTTATCTTGGCACATGGAAAAGTAATGTGTCAGGAAATTCCAAGGAAAAATGCGTTGGCATTGATGCGAAAAGGGATTCAATCTGTGGAAGGATTGTGAGAAGGAGGCTTTTGTGACAGCAGATAGAATATGTTCTATTTTGTTTTATTTGTTCATAACCGCAGTGACTTGTAAAATGGCATGTCAGATACAGCCATATCAGACAGGGGAATCCATTTGGATTTGTGGACAGCGGACAGTGAAAAGTTTTCAGAACAGATTATATTTCGCAGCAATTTTTGTAATACTTTTTCTAATGTCTGCGCTTCGTTTTGGCATTGGAAATGATTATTGGCAATACACACAGACAGCTCATGAAGTGTATGTCGGCGGTTACGTTGTGACAGAGGTGGGATTTAACTGGCTAGTAAAATTTCTGTATCTGCTTTCCAGTGGAGAGTATTATGAACTGGTGTTTGCTGTCTTTGCTTTTGCCACTTTATTTTTTTTCCTAAAAGCATTTGTTGAACAAAGCGTTTGTTTTTCGCAGAGTTTTTTTCTGTTTATGACCCTAGGATTATATTTTCAGACATTTAACACGGTTCGATATTATCTTGCTTTATCAATTGCACTTTTTTCTATTCAATATGTTCTAAAAAAAGATTTCTTGAAATTTGTATTTTGGATAGGATTGGCAGCACTGTTTCATAAGTCGGTCTTGCTGGTGATTCCTGTTTACTGGATTGCTTTGCTTAATTGGAAAAAATGGCAGATTGTGGCAGGGTTGGTGATAAGTGCTGTCTGTTTTGTAGGAAGAGGCGTGATTTTAAAGCTTGCGTTGGTATTGTATCCTTCTTATAAAAATACGATTTATCTAGCAGGCGGTGGCAGTCTCTTTGGCACGCTGCGTACTTTGGCAGTTCTTGCTTTTTATGCATGGTTTTTATATTCCCGCGCTTTTGTGGGACAAGAATATCGCAAGCACCCTCTGAAACCTTTGCTTGCGGCACAAAGTTGGTATCCAGAACTGCGTTTTTATGGACATTTGAATTTGCTTGCGTTTGTGACTGGAACGTTTTTTTCTTTCTTGCCAGTGGTAACACGAATTTCCTATTATTTTGGAATTTCCCAGCTATTTATGATTCCACTTATTTTAGAACAGATACAGGATATAAAAACACAAAAAAAAGTAAAAGGAATTCTTTTTGTAATATGTTTAACTTCTTTTTTTGTTTTTTTATTACAGGCACATCAAGAGGGCGTGGGATTGCTTCCTTATCGGAGTTGGCTTTTTGAGACACAACGCTATGTGCATAAATAAAGAAAAGGGAAGGAATGGTATGATATGGGACAAGAAATTTTTTACAGTATTATTATTGTTTGTCTAAATTCTGGCCAGCGGCTCTATGATACGATAGATAGTATTTTAGAACAGACCTATTCTAACTATGAAGTGATTATAAAAGATGGGGATTCCTCAGACGGTTCTGTAAAGGCGCTTGCAGAGCGGTATACAGACGCACGGCTTCATGTGCATATCAAAAAAGACAAAGGCATTTATGACGCGATGAATCAGGCGGTAGCATTGGCGAATGGAACATATTTTCTGTTTTTAAATACTGGGGATAGTTTTTATCATGCAAAAGTGCTAGAAAAAATAACGGAGGAGATTAAAAAATTTCAGCAAACAGGACATCAAGCGGATATTGTATATGGAAATTTATATCATAAGGCGCAGCAGACTGTGATATATGCATCGCCGCAAATGAATGATTTCACTTGTTATCGAAATGTGCCTTGTCATCAGACTTGTTTTTATCATCGCACAATGTTTGACATGAGAGTGTATCGAACAGAGTATACTGTAAGAGCAGACTATGAACATTTTCTATGGTGTTTTTATGAGCGAAAGGCAGAGATTTTGTATGTGCCTGTGGTGGTTGCATCGTATGAGGGAGGCGGCTATTCTGAGACACGGGAAAACAAAAAGCGTTCTGCTCGCCAACATCGCGAGATTGTGGTACACTATATGGGTAGAAAAAAAGCTGATAAATACCGATTGCTTTTGTTATTGACCTTGGCGCCGCTGCGAAGTGCGATTGCAGGAAATCGGCATTTGTCAGGAATCTATAATAAAATCAAAAAGGTGGTTTATAGTAACAGCTTGTAACAGGAAGCCAAAGGCTGAACTGTTATGGTTTATAGGATTCAGGAGAAGGGGATTGTATGAGAGTATTATGGTTGTGTAATATTATGCTCCCGTTTATCGCAAAGAGTCTGGGGCAGAAAATCGTGATTAAGGAAGGATGGCTTTCTGGTCTTGCAGGAAAATTAATGGCACATCAGGACAGAAATGACATAACACTTGCAATTTGTTTTCCGGAATCAGAGAGCAGAAAATTTGTAAAAGAAGATACTTCCCTGTTTGTGAAGGATAAGGCACAAGGAGTGAACTATTATATTTTTCGCGAGGATACAGTACATCCAGAGAAATATGATGCTGCTTTGGAGGAAAGTCTTGCCGCGATAATAAGAGACTTTGAGCCAGACCTTGTGCATATTTTTGGTACAGAATATCCACATACACTTGCCTGTGTGAAGGCATTTCAGCATCCATCGCGCACGCTAATTGGAATACAAGGGCTTTGCAGCTCAATCGCAGAAGTGTATATGGCAGACTTGCCATATTCGGTGCAGAAGAAGAAGACGTTTCGAGACATTTTGAAAAAAGATGGTCTGTTTGAACAACAGGCAAAGTTTGCAAAGCGTGGTGAATACGAAAAAGAAGCGCTCTCTATGGTGGGGCATATCACTGGAAGGACAGATTTTGACAGAGAGATGACCAAAAAAATTGCGCCCAATGCAAAATATCATTTTATGAATGAGACACTGCGCGCAGACTTTTACAATGATACATGGAGTATTGATAAAATTGAGCGCTACTCTCTGTTCTTAAGTCAGGGCAATTATCCAATTAAGGGCTTGCATTATGTGATTGACATTTTGCCAGACCTTTTGGAAGAATTTGAAGATACTGTGGTCTATGTGGCAGGAGATGTCATTACTGCAAATGACAGCCTTAAGGATAAAATAAAACTTTCAGGATATGGAAAGTTTTTGCTCAAACAGATTAAACAGAATAAATTGGAGGACCACGTGCGTTTTGTAGGGCGGTTACAGTCTGATAAAATGTGTGCTCGTTTTTTGAAATCACATGTGTTTTTATGTCCATCTGCCATTGAAAACTCGCCTAATTCTGTTGGGGAGGCGATGCTTTTAGGCGTGCCAGTTGTCTCAGCCAATGTCGGCGGTGTGCACAATCTGGTTGAGGATGGAAAAGATGGTCTTCTGTATCCAAAGGATAAGCCCAAGCGATTAAAAGATTCTATTTTGCGTATTTTTGAAGATGATAAACTTGCAATATCGCTTTCGTCAAATGCAAAAGCACATGCACTTAGGACACATGACCCAGATACAAACTACAGGAGGCTTTTGAATATTTATCATGCGATTAACAATTGTATCGAACTATATTAATCATCATCAAATACCAATGGCGAACGCGCTCTATCAAAGGCTTGGCACAGAGTTTGCTTTTATACAGACTTCCCCAATGGAAGAGGAACGCGTAAAAATGGGCTGGGGGAGTGAAGTGCGCGCGATTCCTTATCTTATGCTGTTCTATCAGGAGCCAGAACAGTGTGCCAAGTTGATTCTGGACAGTGATGTAGTGGTGTTTGGAGGCGTTGAAGATGAGCGTTATATTAAGCCTAGATTAAATGCGGGGAAGATTGTGATTCGTGCCAGTGAGCGTTTGTATCGGGAAGGGCAGTGGAAATCAATCTCTCCGCGTGGCAGAAAGAAAAAGTATGAGGATCACACACAATATGCAAATGCACCAGTTTATTTGTTGTGTCATGGTGCCTATGTGGCGTCTGATTTTGCGCTGGTTCATGCATATCCAGAAAAAAAGTTTGTCTGGGGATATTTTCCAGCAGTAAATACTTATGATTTGGATAGATTGTTTGAGGGAAAACAGCATTTTAACCAGAGTGCTAAACCAGAGATTCAAATTTTGTGGGCAGGGCGTTTTTTGAAGTTAAAGCACCCAGAATATGCGATTAAAGTGGCAAGATTTCTTGAACAACAAAACGTTTGTTTTCATCTGGATATGGTCGGAGATGGAGCACTTGCCGAAACACTTTTAGAACTTGTACACAATTGGCATCTGGAACACAGAGTTACATTTCATGGATTTCAGCCGCCGCAGAAAGTGCGACGTTTTATGGAAGAAGCGAATATTTTTCTGTTTACCAGCAATTATCTGGAAGGCTGGGGAGCAGTTTTAAATGAGTCAATGAATAGTGCCTGCGCAGTTGTGGCGGGAAGCGGCATTGGGGCAGTCCCGTTTTTAATAAAGCATAACAATAATGGATTGGTCTATAAAACAGGGCATTATCGGGAATTTCAGCGACAGGTATTGACCTTATGTCAGGACATGGAATTGCAAAAAAAGTTGGGAATGAACGCGTATGATACAATTGTAAACCTGTGGAATCCAAAGGAGGCTGCGGACAGGCTTTATCGGTTTTGTGAGGGATTGATAGAAGGGCGTGTGACGCCAGAAAAAGAGGGACCGCTAAGTCCAGCGTCACTGATTGCGCCAAGGAAAGGCTATCAATATACTAGAAATGCGAGTATAGATTACAGTTCAGTCTAGGACTTTGCATTTACTGCAAAGTCCGTAAAACAGTGTTGCGGTTGAGAAGCATCAAGCCACTACGAAGTAGTTTTGCATGGCTTGATGCACGTAACAGGAAGCCGAAGGCTGAGCTGTTACGAATATAGGCGAGGGATTATAAATGAAAAAGACAAAAAGTAGAATATATGTTTGCCATACTTTTTATCATGTCTATGTGGCACTCTTAAAAGAAATGAAGATTGTGAGACAGACGCCGGCCAATCAATATCAAAAGGCAGATATTGCGTTGAGCTCTATATCGACGGACTTTGAACGTCTAGGAGAGAGACTTGAAAAGACAGGAATTTTCCATAAAGTTTTTGCACTCGACGAAAAGCGGGAGGACTTTTTTCCAGAGCTTGCAAAATACAGAAAAAATTATAGCAATATATTAAAGCACATGATAAATCGTATTATTTTTACAAAAAAGTTAGCAAGGTGTGAGATTCCATATTTGCAGGTTATTGATTTTGCGGCATATAAAGATATTTATGTATTCTGTGATAGTGACCCAATTGGATATTATCTAAATTATAAGCATATTTATTACCATGCTGTAGAAGATGGGTTGGATTGTCTTAAAAATCTCGACGACGCCTATGTGGCAAACCACGGGCATTTTCGCTTAAAGACTTATCTTTCGCGCCAAAATCTTATTTTTATTATGAATGGTTGGGGAAAATATTGTATTGATATGGAAATTAACGACAGAAGTGTCGTGCCTACTGATTGCCCGCGTTTTGTCGAGGAGCCAAGAAAACCATTAGAGTTGGCGCTAACTCCAGAACAAAAAAAGTTAATGATTCAAGCGTTTATTGAGAATGCAGAGCATTTGATGGAGCAGCTAAAACCTGCGCACGAGGGTGAGGAGTTTGCCTGTTTTCTAACAGAACCGCATCCAGTCGATGTGGAGGCGCGGAAAAAGGTTTGCCTAGATGTGATTGCGCAATACTGCAAAGGTTATCGAGTATTGATAAAACCACATCCAAGAGATACAATTGATTATGAAGTGCTCTGTCCAGATGCAGTGGTGCTTCGCGGGCGGTTTCCGGTGGAAGTTCTTAATTTTTTTGAGGGACTTCGCATAAAAAGAGCAGTTTCTATTGTAACCACAGCACTTAACAATATGGATTTTGTGGAGGAGAAAATAAATCTTGGCGCATCTTTTTGGGATGCGTATGAGGACCCTGAAAAACATGCATATAACAAAAAGGCGGGGCTTGCAATGGCGGATAAATAAAAGTGGTTTGGCGTGCAGATAATATCCAAGGAACGCGAAAGGGTGAAGTATCAGTGCTTAAAATATTAAAAAAGATAAATATTTTGATGGACAAAAAACAAAAAGGTGCTATGGCGCGGCTGTTTGTGATGATGATTATATCGGCTGGTTTGGAGACGGGAGCAGTGATGATGGTAATGGCTGTCGTACAACTGATTCTTGACCCTGTGGCGCTAGAACAGGGAGAGACTTATCAGAAGATTAGCAACTTGTTTCACTTACAAGATACCGTGCAATTTTCTGTGCTTGCAATTCTTTTTTTAATCATATTATATATTGCAAAAAATGTATTCCAGTTCTTTTTGCAGAGAAATTTATATCGGTTTGTGTACAGCAATCAATTTAAAACGGCGTCAAGTCTAATGAAAAATTTTGTGCGGCGCGAATATGAATATTACTTAAACGCAGAGACTTCTGTTATCCAGCGCAGTATTACGGCAGATGTCAGCAATATGTATGCGCTGATTATGGCTGTTTTACAGATTGCTTCAGAGGCGACGGTTGCCTTGTTTCTTGTGGTGGCACTTGCCATGCAGGACCCTGTGATGACAGTGGTTATTGCAGTGCTTTTGGTTGCGACATTGGTTGTAATCAAAAAGATTGTTAAGCCAATTATGAATCGCACGGGAAAAGAAAATCAGGATTACGGCGCATCAATGTTTGCGTGGATTTCTCAGACAGTACAGGGAATTAAGGAAATTAAGGTTGCAGGGCGCGAACAGTATTTCATTGGAGCATACTGTAAGGTTGGCGAAGGCTATGTAAAGGCAATGGAACGGTTTAGCCTGTTTAACAACACGCCAAAGCTTTTGATTGAGACTGTCTGTATGGCTGGACTGCTTGGCTATATTTTGGTATTGATTGTGTCGGGAGCAGATGTGTCTAGTATGGTTTCTCTGTTTGCGGCATTTGGGATTGCGGCAATGCGTCTATTGCCCGCTGCCAGCCGTATTAACAATCAGATTACAAGCATGGCTTTTAATGAGCCGTTTTTCTTTAATGTAAGTGATAATCTTGTCGAGGAGACAGACGAGGCGCACACGGATATTTCCTATGCAGTTGTTGCAAAGGAAAAGTTGCCAGTTACAAGGGAAGTGAAATTGTCTGACATCACATATCACTATCCCAATTCGGACAAGCTAATTTTTGACCATGCGACAGTTTCATTTCCTATTGGTAAATCGATTGGTGTAGTAGGTGCAAGCGGCGCAGGAAAGACAACGATTATTGATATTTTGTTAGGGCTTTTAAAATTGCAGGGCGGCAAAGTGCTGGCGGATAATGTGGATATTCAAGAACGCTATCGTGAATGGCTTGCCAATGTGGGATATATTCCGCAGATGATTTTTTTATTAGATGCAGATATTCGGAAAAATATTGCATTTGGGATTCCGGAGGAAGAGATTGATGACAACAAGTTGTGGTATGCATTAAAAGAGGCGCAACTTGACACGTTTGTTAAGACCTTGCCAGACGGTGTCAACACTGGTATTGGAGAGCGCGGTATTCGACTTTCGGGTGGGCAGCGCCAGCGGATTGGCATTGCGCGGGCACTGTACAATGACCCAGAAGTATTGATTCTTGACGAGGCGACATCAGCGCTTGACAATGATACAGAAGCGGCAATTATGGAGTCGATTAACAGACTGCACGGCAAGAAAACGCTTGTGATTATTGCGCACCGCTTACAGACAATTGAAAAGTGTGATATGGTGTTTCGGGTGGAGGATGGTAAGATTATAAAAGAGCGTTGACACAAATAATTTTATCTCAGCCGGAAAAGATTCGCGCTTCTATAACTGGCGGGTAAAATACAATTTTGGCTCAGTGGGAGTGCAACCGCTGACTCAGATAAGTATCCGCCGAGAGTGCAGGTGTGCGAATCTGTAATATGTCAGACGAGCTGAGCCACACGCCGCAACAAGAATGCCGATGGCATTCTTAGATGATTGGTCGTGCCAAATATTGGAAAGGGAGTGGAATCATATGAAGCTTAGTATCATAGTACCTGTTTATAATATGGCAGCGGATAACAAACTCAAGTTCTGTTTAGATTCACTGATTGAACAGTCAATTGCAGATTATGAGATTATTGCGGTTGATGATGCCTCTACGGATGCGTCAGTGGAGATTCTAAGAGAATATGAATCCAATTACCCGTGGAAATTCAAAGTAATTCAGTCCTATGAGAATCTCAAACAAGGCGGTGCACGCAACAAGGGGATTGATGCGGCGCGCGGCAAGTGGATTGGATTTGTGGACTCCGATGACTGGGTTGCACCAGATATGTATAAAAAGTTGATAAAAAAGGCGGAAAAAACAGGGGCGGATGTTGTGGGCTGTGACTATTGCATGGTGGATTCCCACACAATGAATGTAGGCAAACTAATGCCAAACAACACAATGGACCAGACAGGGGTATTAGATCACGAACGGTATAAAAAGCTTGTTATGAATCCGGGAAGCATGGTGATTAAGATTTACTTAAAATCCGTTATTGACACGTATCAACTGCGATTTCCAGAAAATACATTCTATGAGGACAACTGTGCTTCCCCAATCTGGATGCTGCACTTTACACACTTTGAAAAAATTGAGGAACCGCTTTATTATTATTATCAGCATGATTTGTCCACTGTGCATGAGATTAGCCAAGAAAAGTGTGAGATGCGGCTTTTAATGGGAAAAAAATTAATTGAGGAAGCGCGCAGATATGGCATTTACAAACCATACAGACAAGAATTTGAGTTTGCTTTTTCCAAGCTGTATTATATGAATACACTTTTTACGTATATGCTTGGTGTAAAGAATCCCAAAGTAAGTTTTTTAAAACAGATTGCGGAGGGCATTCGACAGGAATTTCCTGATTTTCAGGAAAATATTTATTATCAGAATGCGTTTGATGAGGAACAAAAACGACTTGCGGCAATGCATATGGAATCACCATTAAAATTTAAACTTTATTATCAGTTACTTTGTTTTTACCGCCACAAAATACGTCATATAAAAGGATAGTGTTTGCCAAAGTGGGCGCATGGGGGTTAGGGAAATATGCAGTTTACTTCATTTGAGTTTTTAATCTTCTTTCCAGTAGTAGTTTTGTTGTATTATATAATGCCAAGAAGATTGCGACAGTTTTGGCTGCTGCTTGCAAGTTATTATTTTTATATGAGCTGGAATGCGAAATATGGAATTTTAATCCTTGCATCAACAGTGATTACATATTTGTGTGCCCTTCTTATAGCACGGATGAAAGTGCAAGAGGCGCAGGGCAAAACAAAGCGTAAGCTTATTTTAATCACAGCCATTATAACAAATCTAGCGTTGCTTGTATTTTTTAAATATTTTTATTTTCTGCATGATACTGCTGCAATGGTCAGTTCTATCTTTGGTGTGGAGCTAAAAGAGTCTCGCTTGGAGATTGTTCTTCCCGTTGGAATCTCATTCTATACATTTCAGGCGTTGGGATACACAATTGACGTATATCGTGGAACAGTTAAGGCAGAGAAAAATTTTATAAGATATGCACTGTTTGTATCATTCTTTCCGCAGTTGGTTGCAGGTCCAATTGAGCGCAGTAAAAATTTGTTGTGGCAGATAGAGAACATGCAGCGTCAGAGAATTGGGAGTTTTGAGAAAATTACGCGGGGATTGTTGTTAATGCTTTGGGGATTTTTTATGAAGATGGTCATTGCAGACCGCGCAGCAGTGTTGGTTAATCAAGTATTTGATGTGTACTATCTGTTTGATGGCGTTGCGCTTTTAATGGCGAGTGTGCTGTTTGCAGTGCAGATTTACTGCGATTTTGCAAGCTATTCTATTATTGCAATGGGCGCAGCGAAAGTTCTTGGAATTGAGCTTATGATAAATTTTGAGGCGCCTTTTTTCTCCACAAGTATTCGGAAATTGTGGCGGCGCTGGCATGTGTCATTAAGCTCGTGGTTTCGCGATTATCTCTATATTCCAATGGGAGGAAGTCGCTGTTCAAAGCCGCGCAAATACCTCAATACCCTAATAACGTTTCTGGCGAGCGGATTTTGGCATGGTGCGAGCTGGCATTTTGTAGTGTGGGGTGCAATACAGGGAATCTATATTATTATAGGAGATTTGTTAGACCCACTTCGGAAATGGGTTGATACTGTTTTTCATGTGCGTTGGAAAACACTTGTCTGTCAATTCTGCCGTGGTGTCTGTACTTTTTTGTTATTTGCGTTTTCTTTTGTGTTTTTCCGTGCAGACACAGTAAAGGATGCAATCTATTTTTTGCAGAGAATGGTTCAGAATTTTGATGTCTGGTTTTTGTTTGACGAATCGATATTTTATTTGGGATTGGATAGAAAAGAAATGGGCGTACTGTTGTTTGGGATTTTACTTCTATTGATTGTAGATGCCTGTTATGCAGCAAAGCATAAATTATTTGACGCAATTGTAAAAGAACAGTGTCTTGCAGTACAATATATAGTTGTGGCAGTGCTGCTTGTGATGGTTCTTATATTTGGCGTATATGGGGAAGGATACGACGCATCGCAGTTTATCTATTTTCAGTTTTAAAGGGATAGCCGGAGGCGACAATGACAAAAAGAACAATAATTTCCAGACTGGCATCAGTCATTAGTTTTTTTGTGTTGATCAGTTTGGTTTTAATGGTTACAAATGAGATTGTGTGTGCAAAGTTTATTGGGGATTCCACAACGATTGTAAAAGGATTCTATGCGGAAAAAAAGAATGATATAGATGTGATTGTAATTGGCAGCAGCAATAGTTTTTGTACAATCGACCCAATTGTATTGTATGAAGAATATGGAATTACGGCATATGATTTTGGCAGCTCGTCACAGCCAATGAATATTTCAGTGCTCTATTTAAAGGAAGCATTTCGGAGACAAAAGCCAAAAGTGGTTGTGCTTGAGGTTAATATGATGGTGGGTGGTGGTATTCACACAATCAATGAGGCAGGGTTGCGTTGGGGATTGACAAATATACCATTTTCAATAGACAAGCTTAAATGCATCTACCAGTCAGTTGGAGCAGTCAATGCAGAATATTTCTCCTATGTTTTTCCAGTGTTTCGCTATCACAGCCGATGGAAAGAGTTAAGCAAACTGGACTATACATATTTTGGTCAAGATAAGACAAACTATACGAAAGGGTATCTGGAGACACAATCTGTATCAGAAACTGCAATTAATTTGCAGGAGTATCTTTTTGATGGTGAGGCATGGATAGAAGAAGAAAATATTCATTATCTGGATGAGATTGTCAATCTTTGCAAAAAGAATAATGTGGAACTGTTGCTGTTTAAATCTCCTAAAGAGAACTGGCATTGTTATGAGACAGAGGCAATACAAGCGCTTGCAGATGCGCGAGGTGTGCGTTTTGTAGATTACAATGAACTCTATCAAAATGGTGTGGTGGAGCTTGACTTGACAGCAGACTTTCGAGATGAGGAGCATTTAAACGATTTTGGTGCTAGAAAAGTTACAAGTCATCTGGGACAATACCTAAAAGAAAATTATGCGTTGCCGGACAGGAGAACGGATACACAGCCTAACGCATGGGATATGGCGAGCATGTATCGCGAGCGAAAAGAATGGAAGGAGTATATGGAAGCCACCACAGCAAGGGAGTGTCTTGAGCTGTTGCAGGAGGACAAGAATTTTATTCTTGTTGTGACAGACACAAAAGCGGGAACAGGAAAAGAGACGCGCCAGTGGGTGTATGAGGATTGCAAGATTGCGCTTGACATTACCTGGAAAGAAGAGGGGATTCGCCATAGAAAAGCCGGGAAAAGTGAATTGGTACTTGCAAGAATTGGAAAAGGAAACCAAGTGCTAATTGATGGCATAAATCATTATCAGATGGGCGGCAGATGGAATATTATTGTGTATGACAAAATTCTAAACAGTGTCACAGCAAGTCTTGTCTTTCCAGAATAAAGAGAATAATGAGGTTGGCTGAAAGCCAAATGTTGAACTGTTGCAAGTCGATATTTTTTGACGGGCAAGGAAAATTATGGTAGAATATTCAAAATCAAAGGATTTTGCAAAAATGGAGGAAATAAAATGTTATTAGATAATAAAACAATATTAATTACAGGTGGTACAGGCTCTTTTGGAAGATGCTTTACAGAGTATGTGCTAACACATTATAACCCCAAAAAGATTATTATCTATTCGCGGGATGAGTTCAAACAGTGGATGATGGCAAATGATTTTGCACAATACAAAGAAAAATTGCGCTTTTTTATTGGAGATGTGCGCGATTATGAGCGTATGAAACGCGCATTTGAGGGTGTGGACTATGTAATTCACGCTGCGGCGCTCAAACAAGTGCCTGCGTGCGAGTACAATCCCAATGAGGCGATTAAAACAAATGTCAATGGCGCACAGAATGTAATTGATGCAGCACTCAATACAGGGATTCAAAAGGTGGTTGCGCTGTCTACAGACAAGGCAGTCAATCCAGTAAATTTATACGGCGGTACGAAATTAGTATCGGACAAATTGTTTATTGCTGCCAATGCTTACTGCGGCACAAAGGACTTGAACTTTTCCATTGTGCGATATGGAAATGTGGCAGGCAGCCGTGGATCAATTATACCACTTTTTCAGAAATTAATTGATGAGGGTGCTAAGGAGCTTCCAATTACAGACTATCGCATGACGCGGTTTTGGATTAGTTTGACGCAAGGGGTTGAGCTTGTGATTAAGGCACTTGAGGAAGCAAAGGGTGGTGAGACGTTTATCAGCCGGATTCCATCTTTTAAGATTACAGACCTTGCAGAAGCGATGGCGCCGGGTATGAAGACAGTGGAAGTCGGTATTCGCCCCGGTGAGAAGCTTCATGAGGTCATGATTACAGCGGAAGACTCTATGACAACTTACGAGTATGAAAAGAATTTTATTATCTATCCACAGATGTTCTGGCAGGAGTCAAAGCGCCCAAATCCAAGTGGTAAGAAGGTAGATGATGGTTTTTACTATTCTTCTGGAAACAATACAGAATGGCTTTCTGTAGAACAGATTCGTGCACTTTTAAAGACAGACCTTCATGAGTAGAGAAAGGAACATTATTCAATCATGGAAAAACCAGCAATCGCCGGAGGCACTCCGGTTCGGGACACAAAATTATTTTATGGACATCAGTATATTGACGCGGCAGATGTCAAGGCTGTGGAGGAAGTCCTAATCAGCAATGATTTAACCTGTGGGCCGAAAGTTATAGCACTTGAGCAAAAACTCTGCGCGCTGACAGGAGCAAAATATGCAGTTGTGTGCAGCAATGGCACAGCGGCGCTTCATATTGCAGCGATGGCAGCAGGTGTTGGTGCAGGAGATGAGCTTATTACCTCGCCGATTACCTTTGCTGCTTCTGCAAACTGTGCGCTTTACTGTGGAGCAACCCCAGTTTTTGCAGATATTGATCCAGAAACTTATAATATTGATCCAGAAAGCGTTCTGGAAAAGATTACGAGCAAAACAAAGGCAGTGGTAGCAGTGGATTATACGGGGCAGGCTGCCAAGCTAGAGGAATTGATGGCACTGTGCCATAAGAGAGAGATTGTGTTGATAGAAGACGCTTGTCATTCTATTGGGACAAAGTATAAAGGAAAGCCTGTTGGCAGTATAGCGGATATGACTATATTTAGTTTCCACCCAGTTAAGACAGTGACAGGCGGCGAGGGTGGCGCAGTTCTTACAAACCGCAAAGATTTGTACGAAAAGCTTTTGCTCTACCGTTCGCATGGCATTACAAAAAAGGAAGCGTATTACGTAAATGAAAGTCATGGCCCTTGGTATCATGAACAAATTGATTTGGGATATAATTATCGACTGACAGATATTCAATGCGCGCTAATATTGAGTCAGATTGATAAACTTCCACAGTTTTCCAAGCGGCGCAAGGAGATTGTAGAACAATACAACAAGGCATTTTTGCAGATACCACAACTTTTTGTGCAGCGAGAGATTCCGGAGTCCGATACGACAAGGCATCTCTACATACTGCGAATCCGGCCGGAATTGCTCAATATTGACCGCAAGGGATTTTTTGAGGCAATGATGGCAGAGAACATTTATTGCAATGTGCATTATATTCCAGTGTATTGGCACCCCTATTATGAAAAACTTGGCTATAAAAAGGGATTATGCCCAAATGCGGAAAAGTTGTATCAAGAGATGATGAGTCTGCCAATCTATTATTCTTTGACGGACAAAGATGTGAATGATGTAATATGGGCAGTGCAAAAGATTGTGAACTATTATAAAAAATAAAAATGGAAGGGACATTTCGATGAAAAGTGTAGCAATCATAACGGCAAGGGGCGGCAGCAAACGGATTTCGCGCAAAAATATTCGGCCATTTTTGGGAAAACCGATTTTAGAATATAGTATTGAGGCGGCTTTGCAAACAGAACTGTTTGAGGAAGTGATGGTGTCAACAGATGACGCGGAGATTGCAGAGATTGCACAGCAGGCAGGAGCAAAGGTTCCATTTTTTCGGAGTGCGGAGACTGCCAATGATTTTGCTACAACGGCAGATGTAATCGCAGAAGTTTTGGCAGCGTATGCACAGATTGGGAAAACATTTGAAGCGGTAAGTTGCATTTATCCCACAGCGCCTTTTGTGACAGCAGATACGTTAAGCGCAGCAATGCAACTTTTAGAGCAAAATCAGGCAGATTGTGTGATTCCTGTTGTAAAATTTTCTTTTCCGCCACAGAGAGGTGTCATTATTGACAATGGTAAAATTGCACCCAAATGGCCGGAGAATATGGCAAAACGCTCGCAGGATTTAGAGCCGATTTACCATGATTGTGGTCAGTTTTATTGTTTAAATGTAGAGCGCTTTTTACAACAGAAAGCAATTTGGATGGAACATGCGATTCCATTCATACAAGAGGAACGATATGTGCAGGATATTGACACTTTGGAGGATTGGGCGCTTGCAGAAATGAAGTACAAGCTCTTGCAGGCAGAAAGGAGCAAAAAGGCAGATGGGAAGTACAATTAATATAAACGAACGGATTATTGGAGATGGATGCCCTGCCTATATTATTGCGGAAATGTCTGCAAACCATGCGGGCAGTATTGAGCGGGCGTTGGAACTGATTCATGTGGCAAAAGACGCCGGTGCAGACTGTGTAAAGATACAGACTTACACAGCAGATACGATGACAATAAACTGTCAGAATGAATATTTCCAGATTGGAAAAGGCACTTGGGGAGGGGAGAATCTCTACGAACTGTATCAGAAGGCATATACGCCGTGGGAATGGCAAAAACAGCTTTGCGACGAGGCTGCAAAAGTGGGGATAGATTTTCTCTCAACACCATTTGACACAACTTCTGTTGATTTTCTTGAGAATCTTGGAGTACCATTTTACAAAATTGCTTCTTTTGAACTGGTGGATATTCCTTTACTAGAATACATTGCATCAAAGCAGAAACCAATCATTATGTCAACAGCAATGGGAACTTTGGAGGAGATTGAGGAAGCAGTTGCGGCGATTTACAGTACAGGAAACAAACAGCTTGCGCTAATGAAATGTTCAAGTGCTTACCCAGCAAAAAGTGAAGAGATGAATCTGTGTATGATTCGCGATATGAAGGAACGATTTGGCATTCCGGTGGGGCTTTCTGATCATTCTATGGGGGCGTTTAGCGCTGCAACTGCAACTGCGCTTGGCGCCAACCTAATTGAAAAGCATTTCTGTATGAGTCGTGCTATTAAAAATCCAGATTCTAGTTTTTCTATGGAGCCAGAAGAATTTCGGGATATGGTTTGTCAAGTGCGCGAGGTGGAAAAGGCGTTGGGAACAGTCCACTATGGTGTTTCTAGCCAAGAGGAAAGCAATACATGTTTTCGGCGGTCTTTATTTGTGGTGCAGGACATTGCGGCGGGGGAAGTGCTCACACCAGATAATATTAGAAGTATTCGGCCAGCATATGGATTAAAACCAAAGTATTACAAAAAAGTATTAGGGCAAACTGCAAAGCGCGATTTAAAGCGCGGCACACCATTATCTTTTTCTGATATAGATTGTGATCTGGAGTAACAGTTCAAACAGGTCTTCGCAAGACCTGCGAAGACCTTATGAAAACATAAGCCTTGAGAGCAAAAATCCCATTGCCAAAGGCGATCTTCAATGGATTTTTGCAGTAACAGGTCAGCTTGTCTGAACTGTTACTGTTGGGGGGAGAGACAAAATGAAAAAATTAGAAACAAATCTGTATTTGCGACAAGCTTGTCTAGCAGATAGAGAACTTTTGTTTGAATGGGCAAATGATTCTGTAGTCCGCGCAAATGCATTTCATACAAAGAAGATTCCTTATGCGGACCATGTAAAGTGGTTTGCAGATGTAATGACAAAGGATTCTATACAACAATATATTTTGTGTGATAATAAGATTCCTGTAGGACAAATACGGTTCAATATGGAAGGCGATAAGGCATTTATTGATTACAGTATTGCGGCGGATTTTCGCGGAATGGGATATGGAACGATATTAATGCAGTTGCTTTTGCAGAAACTAGAAACAGCAAAGATGTCAGATGAAATAACGTTGGTTGGGCAGGTAAAACAGGAAAATCTTGCGTCTGCAAGTGTCTTTGAAAAATGCGGATTTACGCCAATAACAAAGAAAGATTATATTCAATATGAGTATGTTTGGAGGCGACATGGAATGCGGATTATTATCGCGACAATAAAGTCATGGAATATTGCGCGCGCGCAGGCGCTACAAAAAAAGTATGAAGGGGTGCACAATATTCGCATTTTTACCAAGAAGGAAGAGTTTACCGCAGAAAATGTGTATAATTTTCAGCCAGATTATATTTTCTTGCCACACTGGTCTTATATTATGCCGCGTGAGATTACCGACAACTGGGAATGTATTGTGTTTCATATGACAGATTTACCTTATGGGCGCGGTGGAAGCCCTTTGCAAAATTTAATAGTGCGCGGTCATAAAGAGACAAAAATCTCAGCGATAAAAATGACAGAGAAACTTGACGGCGGACCAGTGTATATGAAACATACGTTGTCTTTGGAAGGCAGCGCGCAAGAGATTTTTATACGGTGTGCAGATATTATTTTTGCAGAGATGATACCACTTTTTTTGGACGGCGGCAATCAGAAAAAACTAGAACCTGTGCCGCAGGAGGGAGAGCCAGTAATCTTTAAGCGCAGAAAACCTGAGGAAAGTCAGATTACATCAGAGATGGATATAGAAAAAATTTACGATTATATTAGAATGCTGGATGCGGAAGGTTATCCCAAGGCGTTTATGGAGTTTGGAACATATCGTTTGGAGTTTGCGCAAGCCAATCTTTCAGAGGATAAAAAAGAGCTTTCAGCACAAGTAATCTTTCGGTGCAAGGCGGAGGAATAGCAGAGATGGGAAAAACAGTATTGGTTGTGGCAGCACACCCAGATGATGAGATTCTTGGCGTTGGTGGCACAGTCGCAAGGCACGTGGCAGAGGGCGACATTGTCTATGCGTTAATTTTGGGAGAAGGACAGACTTCCCGTGGCAGACACAGAGAAGATATTGATCAAAATGTAGTAAAAGAGTTGCATCAAAATACGCTGGAGAGTGCAAAAATTATTGGGTATCAGGAGGTATTTTTTGCTGATTTTCCAGACAACCGCTTTGACCATGTGGATTTGCTTGATATTGTAAAAGTAGTCGAACAAATGATTGACAAATTGCGCCCGCAAGTACTCTATACACATTACAGTGGAGATTTAAATGTAGACCATCAATATACTGCGCGTGCAGTACTCACAGCGTCAAGACCAATTGGCACGTACTGCGCTGAAGAAATTTATGCTTTTGAGACGCTTTCATCTTCCGAGTGGAATTTTGATTACAGCACACAACCAGCATTTTGCCCCAATGTGTTTATTGATATTACAGATTATTATCATAAAAAAGAGCAGGCAATGGACTGTTATGTGTCAGAACTTTGCAATTTTCCACACCCAAGAAGTCTTGTAGGCATGGATGTCTTGTCAAAAACACGCGGTATGACGGCCGGCATGGAGCGTGCAGAGGCGTTTATGTTGGTGCGAAGTGTAAGGAGGCGTTTTGACTAGATGTTTTATATTCGTGCGGACGGAAATACAAAGATCGGCATGGGGCATGTGATGCGCTGCCTGTCAGTTGCGGAGGCAACAGCAAAGATAGACTGCTTGCATCCGCCTATTTTTATATTAGCGGATGAAACGTGCCGCTCTTTGATAGAGGAGCGAGGATTTCAAGTGATTGTATTGCATACAGACTACTGCGATATGATGGGAGAGCTTCCACTGTTAGAAGCAATTTTTCAGGAAAAACCTACAATTAAAAATGTAGGAAATCAGAATAAAAATATTGTGCTGGTGGATAGCTATCAGGCAGATAGCACATATTATTTTGCCCTAAGCAAAATGGTGAAAACAGTGTGCTTTGAGGATATGGGGCAGGCGTACCCAGTTGATTTGCTGATCAATTATAATCTCTATGCTCCGCGGCTAGCTGCGCAATATATTGCGGCGGAGACAGAAAGTCAGGCAATCAATAAGTATCCGCGCAAGGTTCTGCTGGGAGCAAATTATATGCCGCTTCGCAAGGCATTTCAAACACCTTCTAATTACAGTGTGGCAGAGCAAGTGCGCAATGTTACAATCACCACAGGAGGAAGTGATCCTTATTTTGCAACAGCTACGCTTGTAGAGGCATTAATGCGTGATCCTATGATAACAGAACAGGAAATAACATTGCATTTGATCAGTGGACCTTTTAATGAATTTGCAGAGGAATTAAAGCGAAAATATCAAAATTATGAAAAGAAATCCGCAAATGCAACGACATTGCAGATTCAAATTCATGAAAATATAAAAGATATGCGCAGTCTTTTGTATGATAGCGATATAGTGATAACAGCAACAGGAAGCACAATTTATGAAGTGAGTGCGCTGGGTGTTCCAATGATTGTTTTTTATTTTGCTGAAAATCAAAGACAGGGAGCCAAGGAGCTAGAAAGGCTGACAAATATTGTCAATGCAGGAAATATTGCCATAGAGCCTGATAGAACAGCAGAACGTATACGAGATACACTAAGACGCTGCATTCAGAACAAAAAGTACAGAGAGCGTTTATACAGACAGGAAAAAGAACTGATTGATGCAAAAGGAGCACAGCGTATTGCAGAACAGATAAAGGAATTGCTGCTATCACAGTGATTGCGAAAGTGAGGGAGAGAATGGCAACAGAAAAAAAGCGGCAGTTAAACTATGAGCTGCTACGCATTATTGCAATGTTGATGATTGTGAGTTTGCATTATCTAAGCAAGGGAGAAATCCTTGGTGATCCTGCAAGGAACGATATGACTGTGACTGGCTACGTGGCATGGTTAATTGAGGCGTTCTGTATTGTGGCGGTTAACGTGTATGTGCTTATCAGTGGATACTTTGGCATGGATGCATATGAAAGTGGGGGAAGTGAGAAGGAACTGACCTTTTGGAAAGTGCTAAGAAAACCTCTAAAAATATGGAAACAAGTGTTTTTTTATTCCATGCTTTTTGGGTGTGGTGCGCTGATTATTGGTGTGCAGGAGTTTGATCTCTATCAGTTTTTTTCGTATTGTTTTCCGATTGTGACAGAACATTATTGGTTTGCGTCGTCCTATGTAATTCTTTGCCTGATAATGCCCTTTCTTAATGCGGGGATTTCCCGTTTGAATCAGCGGGAGACAAAATATCTGCTGCTGGGATTTTTACTGGTATTTAGTGTGTCAAAGACAGTGATTCCTATGCAGCTTCCGTGGGACAAGTATGGTTATGACAGCTTGTGGTTTGTGGTTCTCTATCTGACAGGAGCATATCTAAGACGCTATGGAATCTCTGTGCTTTATGCCAAGTGGACAGCGGCAGCCTTGTACTTTGGCAGCGTGGCGGCAGTCTTTTTTTCTTTTTTTCTAATTCGTGCAATCTATCTTAGAACAGGCAGCCTTGGAAAAATGATACAGTATGGTTACACATATAATTTTTTGTTTTGCTATACAGGTGCAGTGGGGTTGTTTTTGCTATTTGCGGAGGGTAAAAAGGAGTCGGGCAAGGCAGGAATTTTTTTGGAGAGGTTTCGTAAGCCGATTGAATTGTTTTCGGGGGCAGCTTTTGGTGTCTATCTTATTCATGAGCATATCAATATCCGCTATGTATGGCCAAAATGGTTGCACTGTGAGGCACAGGCAGACAATTCTGTAATGGCATTTCTAGGGCATATGGTTTGCAGTGTGCTGGCTGTGTATCTGGTATGCACTGTTATCGAGTGGATTCGACAAAAAGGGAGTAGGACGATTCTTCCAATGTTGATTTTGCTGATCTATCCATTGCGCCATGCCTTCATAGGACTAGATATTATGGATGCGGGTTATGCGCTTGGCAATTATCGCTTTTTTGACACATTGAATCCAATGTGGAAACTGGCAACTTATCTGGCAAATGTGACAGGCGTGTTTTTGTCAAAGCTTCCGGGCGGAGATTATTGGATTGGTATGAATTTATATTGTGGTCTGCTAATTGGAGGTGTGGCAGCGTGGGTTTATCTGTTCTTTTGGCGACGCTATGGACAAGGAAAGCGATGGATGGGGATTGCGTTGTTCGTGGCAGAGTTGACAGCACTGTCTCTTTGTTGGGCTCCTCCTGTAATTTTGTATCATTATCTTGGCTATTTAGCGATGACAATCGCAGTGCTTGCTTTGTATACAGCAATCTTAGATGGAAAAAGGAAAAATTTTATTATTTCAGGTGTTATCTTAGGGCTTTGTGTTGCTGTTAGAATGCCAAATATTACTTATATGGCATTGATTTTGCCTGTGTGGTGTAATTGTTTTTGGAAGCGCAAAAATGACAAGACTTGGCTGCGTCAACTTGTTTTATATACTCTGTACTGTATTGGCGGCTATTTGGTAGGGTTGTTTGTGCCGTTGGCGGTTATCGCCGTGCGTTATGGGGTGGATGCATATCCGCAAATGATTGCTGCGCTGTTTGGCATGACTGAACAGGCGTCGGATTATAAGCCGACCGCAATGCTCAATGCAATGTTTGGAGATTATGCCCAGTATAGCGGATGGCTGTTATTGTTTGCTGGATTTATGGTTGCAGGTATGATTGGCTTTTATTTTGCCAAAAAACTTGAAAGAAATCAAACATTGTCCCTCAAAGTAACACGTGTACTTGAAATTTTTTATTCATTTTTGTTTCTAGTACTTCTGCGTTTCTGTTATGGTCGAGGAATGTTTGATTTTAATTATACAGAATATTTTAGTATGTACAAGTGGGCGACAGTCTATTTGTTAATTGTATTTTGTCTGTGTATTTGGTGTTTAATAAATCCTAAAATAAATCACGATTTACGGTTGTGGGCGGTGTTTTTGCCCAGTATCATATTGGTTACGCCACTGGGGAGCAACAATGGGCTTTATCCAATTATCAACAACCTTTTTCTAATAATGCCTGTCTCAATATTGATGGCATATAAGGCTTTTAAAAACAGCTATTGTGTAAAAACAACGGGTTTTGCATTTCGGTTGGTATTTGGAATGGTGCTTGTATGTGTGGCTGTTCAAAGCATTCTGTTTGGAATTAATTTTGTGTTTCACGACGCAAAGGCATACAGAGATAGACAGCAATTAGAACTGCAATGCAGTGGCAAAGGAACCAGATTGCGGACGACAGCCGACAAGGCAGCCGCATTGCAGGAGTTGGATGCATATTTATATCAGAATGAATTAAATAAAAAACAAGTGATATTATATGGAAATATTCCGGCATTGGCATATCTGTTTGACATGGCACCTGCTATTTATACAACGTGGGCAGATTTGGATTCAAACAGTATAGAGATTTTAAAAAAGGAACTTGAAGAACTGTCTAATGAGACCGCATTGGAAAAAACACCTGTTATTATATTGGGGCGCACAGCGATAGAACATGAAATGCGGACAGATGGACTAGCGTTTCAGAAATATCAATTGATTTTGGAATTTGTTAGGGAAAATGGCTATAGTCAGTGTTTTCAGAATGAGGAGTATTGCGTGTTTGTAAACTTCTAATGTCGCCTCGAATCGTTATTATGAGCGCCTTTTATGCCGCGAATAGTAATGAAATAAATGCATATTAATGCCAAAACCTTGCCAAAATCATATTAAAAGAGTACAATAAAGCGAGAAATAGCTTACCAGATTTCGGAAATTATGGAAAGGCATGGTTATCAAAATGATTAATTTTAACGTACCACCATTTACAGGCAGGGAATTGGAATATATTAGGCAAGCGGTCGAAAATCAAAAAATTTGTGGGGATGGTCCGTTCACACAGCGATGTAGTGCATGGATTGAGGAGAAAACAGGTGCTACAAAGTGTCTCCTGACCCCTTCCTGCACACAGGCAAACGAGCTTGCGGCGCTGTTAATTGACATTCAGGAGGGAGAAGAGGTGATATTGCCCTCTTACACTTTTGTGTCCACTGCGGACGCCTTTGTGCTGCGCGGCGCAAAGGCAGTGTTTGTCGATATCCGTCCTGACACTATGAATATAGATGAGACTTTGATTGAGCAGGCTGTGACAGAGCGGACAAGGGCGATCTTGCCAGTTCATTATGCAGGGGTGGCGTGTGAGATGGATACCATTATGGAGATTGCGAGACGTCACCACCTCTTTGTGGTAGAGGATGCAGCGCAGGGAATTGCAGCGACTTACAAGGGGAGGGCGCTTGGCACAATTGGAGACTTTGGCTGTTATTCTTTTCATGAGACCAAGAATCTAAGTATGGGAGAAGGCGGTGCACTGCTCATTCAGGATAAAAAATATATTAGCGAGGCCGAGATTATTCGGGAGAAAGGGACAAATCGCTCTCAATTTTACAGAGGGGAAATTGATAAATATCGGTGGATGAATTATGGTTCGTCGTATCTGCCAAGTGATATGAATGCAGCGTATCTCTGGGCTCAGATTGAGCAGATTGATATCATTACACAAAAGCGTTTGGCGCTGTGGAGACAGTATGATGCGCTGTTGCGCCCTCTTCAGGAGCGTGGAGTTTTAGAGTTGCCAACTGTGCCAGAGGGCTGTGTGCACAATGGGCATATGTATTATATTAAGACGAAAGATTTGGATGAGCGCACGCAGTTAATTACATTTTTAAAGGAAAATGGCATTATGGCTGTATCTCACTATGTTCCGCTACACTCAGCGCCTGCGGGACTTAAGTTTGGACGGTTTTCGGGGGAGGATGTGTATACGACGCGGGAGAGCGAACGCTTGTTGCGTCTGCCAATGTTTTATGCGCTGACATCGGACCAAGTGGACTATATTGTTAGTAAAGTGAAGGAGTTCTATCACGTATGATGGATGACCGCACCAGAGTAAAGGCAGCAAAAGTGTGTGGTGCACTAACTTTTACGTTTTCGCTCGCGCTGCTTTTATCTGCCCAATTTGATTTTTATTATGATCTAAATGATGACACCATGATTAAAGATATTGTGTCAGGGGCATACACAGGCCAGCCGAGTGGTTATTGTATTCAGATGCTGTATCCTCTGGCGTGGTGCATTGCGCTTTGTTACAGGGCCATTCCAACGGTTCCGTGGTATGGCTTGTTTTTGTGTCTGTGTCAATTTGGTGTGATTTTTTTGATTACTGTGAGGTTATTGTCTCTTGCGCAGCGTGTGCGAACAGGGCTTTTGGCGCTTGCGGTGGAGGCAGCACTTGCGGTTGGACTATTTTTGAGAGAAATTGTGGTGATACAGTACAGTGTGACCGCAGGAATTTGTATGGCCGGGGCAGTATTTTTGTTTCTCACAGCAAAAAATGCCGATAAGCCGTCTGTTTTTTTCCGCAGAAATCTAATTCCGCTGCTGCTTGTTGTGCTGTCTTTTTTGATTCGGACAGAAATCTGTATGATGCTTTTGCCGTTTTTGCTGCTCGCAGGGCTTGCCCGATGGTGCGGGGAGGAATATTTTTTTACCGCGGTGAATTTTAGAAAGTATTTGATGCTGGTCGGCATAGCATTTTTGGGTATGGCAGCGGCATATTGTGTAGATTTGGTGGCATATCAGGAAAGCGAGTGGAGTAACTTTCGGAGCTTTTTTAATGCCCGGACGAAATTATATGATTTTTATGGATTACCTGATTACGCAGACAACCAGAAATTTTATGAGTCGATTGGATTGTCACAGGAATCTTACACACTGCTTGAAAACTATAATTTTGCTCTGGATGAATCGATTGACACATGGAGGTTGGAAGCGATTGTCAATTATCAAGAACAGAGTGCTCAAACTTCCAGTTATGGAAGCGGATTGAAAAACACATTTGGCTTTGTCAGCAAAAACAGTGTGCGGGAGGCATTGTGGCTGTATAGAAATCAAATTTTAAAAGATTTACAGATGGTAAGGAGTGCCATTTTGCGTCAAACACCTGATTTGGGGATTCCAGCGGGGCTGGGAGTTCGCATGGCGGTGCTGGTTCTGTATCTGTTGTACTTTGCAGTTTGTGTCATTCCAGCAACAGGAAAACGGCGTGTGCTTGCAGTTTTTAAGGTTGTGTGTCTCTTGATGATTCGGATAGTTTTGTGGTTGTATTTATATATGGTGGACAGGCTGCCAGACCGTGTCACAATCCCTCTGTTAATGTTGGAATTCGTGATGCTTATTGCGTTCGTAATCTGTGATAATTCTTTTAAGAAAGACAGCAAGGTAGTAAAGTATATCTTGTATGTTTTATGTACTGTAGGATTTCTTGTAGTGTCTGTGGGAAATCTTCAGAGTGTGCACAGTGAATATCAAAACAGAGCACAGGCAGATGCGCGCTGGATTGCATTGATGGATTATTGCCGAAAAAATGGAAATAATTATTATATCGTGGATGTGTATTCCTCTACCTCTTATCAGGGAACTCCTTATTCGGAGAAAATATTTACAAGCGGTTTTTATAAAAATTTTGATATATGCGGTGGGTGGGCGGCAAAAAGTCCTCTGGCAAGACGGAAACTGGAGCGACATCATTTTAAAGATATTCAAAATGCATTGTACAATCCCAAAGGACGAAATGCGACAAAGGCATATTTTGTGGTAAAGCCCGACCAAGAACTAGACTGGCTGATACAATATTACAAAAAGCGCGGCATGGCTGTGTGCACGGAGTCTGTTGACCAAGTTCAGACAGCGTCTGGTACACACGCATTTGATATCGTGGCAGTCAAACAACTATAAGACAGAGGAGATTTTTATGGAGCCATTGAGAAAAGATTTGATTTTAGAGGGAGCACAAATTTATTTAAGGCCAATTTGCGCTGCCGATACAGATAGGGTTGTAAGATGGAGAAACGATAAGAATGTAGTAAAAAATTTTATTTATCGGATTCCTCTTTCTAGGGAGGCGCATTTAGACTGGCTAAAAAATAAAGTAGAACGAGGATACGTACATCAGTTTGTTATTTGTAGAAATGAAGACAAGATGCCCCTTGGCAGTGTCTATCTTCAAAACTTTGAGGAGCAGAATAAAAAGGCGGAGGAAGGTATTTTTCTTGGAGAGGAGCAGGCGTATGGAAAGGGTATTGGCACAGAGGCTGCAAAACTAATGCTGCAATATGCCTTTGAGCAATTAAGGCTACACAAGGTAGCAGCGCGAGTATTGGCGTACAATCGGGCAAGTGTGTGTATGCATGAGAAGGCAGGCTATGTGCAGGAGGCGTATTTTAGGGAGGAATTGTTTCTGGACGGAAAATATGAGGACCTAATTTTTTTTGGTGCAATCAATCCATCTAGTAAGGAACTGTAGAACAAAGAAAAGGAATTATCAAGATGAGTAAAATAAGTTTTGTCATTCCCTGCTATCGGAGCGCAAGGACTCTTGAGGGAGTCGTGGCGGAAATAAGAGAGACGATGCAGACTATGAAGGAGTATGAGTATGATATCTTTCTAATAAACGACTGTTCGCCTGATGATACTTATGAGGTAATCACCGCACTTGCCCAAAAATATAATAATATATCAGGAGTTAGCTTGGCAAAGAACTTTGGACAGCACGCGGCGCTGATGGCGGGGTTGCGCAAGGCAGACGGAGATATTGTGGTGTGCCTAGATGACGATGGACAGACGCCTGCAGATGAGGTAGGAAAACTGATAGATGGCATAGAGAATGGTAGTGATGTGGTCTATGCAAGCTATGACAATAAAAAGCATAGTGCCTTTCGCAATTTTGGCACTTGGATGAATGATATTATGACAAGGATTATGCTTGGGAAACCGAAAGACTTGCACTTGACCAGCTACTTTGCAGCAAGGCGGTTTGTAGTTGACAGTATGTTGGAATATGAGAACAGCTATCCTTATATTATTGGTCTAGTGTTGCGCTCTACAAGAAATATTACCAATGTTCCTGTGCAGCACAGAAGCCGTGAAGTGGGGGCTTCTGGTTATACAATGAAGAAGTTAATGGCGCTTTGGTTTAATGGGTTTACGGCATTTTCTATACTGCCGCTAAGGATTGCCACCATCACAGGAGTTACCTTTGCTGTCGGGGGATTTTTATATGGGATTTATACGATTATTAAAAAAATTGTAAACCCTGCGGTGCCAATGGGATTTAGCTCTCTGATGGCGGCAACTGTTTTTATTGGTGGTATGCTTATGATTATGTTAGGATTGATTGGAGAGTATATTGGGCGAATCTATATCAGTATCAACAATTCTCCACAGTATGTAATCCGTGAGGAAACAGACAATACTCCCGTTACTATTCACGGCATGGAAGCCGCCCATAGTAACGATTCGGGGCGATATTAAAAGTTTTGCTTCGCAAAAATTGCCCCTCATTTCTGAATCATATTCTCACGGAATGCGCAGTTTATGCGCATTCCTACCCCGTAAAAAGTAACATACTTTACCGCAGAAATCACAGTAAAGGAAAGCTTTTGTTGTATTCATATTTGTAATGTGCTATACTCTAAACGCGAAGGAAAATGTTACCAGGAATCTTTAGAAGGGCAGGGTGTGGGCTTGGATAGTAACAGACAATCAAAACAAAACGGTATAATCCCATTTTTATATGCGTTCTTTCATGAGATTATCGACCATACATTTTCCGATAGCAGTTTTACTAGGAATTACGCGAAGAGAAATGCAGTGATTCAGATTGTGATTGTGACAGTTGCATTTATTTTTCTTGTACGCATCTTTCCAATGGGGGTTGTAAAAAACCATACAATATCACGGCAAGGAGTCTATAAGGGAACTGCAAAGACAGGAAGCGCAGAGGAACAATTTACTGCCGCAGACAAAAAACTTCAGACAATTTTTTTTGCAGATACTCATATAGAACACATCACGCTATATTTAAATTGCAGAATCGAACAAGGATTTGGTGGTGCCGAGAGTGTTTTATTTCGATTGTATAATGAATCTTTTTCCTGTATTTATGAGGAGGAGGTAGACAGCAGAGCAATTGAAAAAAAAGGGTTTTTAACAGCGACACCTAATCTGGATGTGGAGATAGGGAAGTCTTATTATTATGAGATTTTGGTGCAAGAGACAAGTCATGCCACATATTGGCTGCCTGTGGCAGACAATATGGCGCTGGGACAATCAGAGAACAGTACGCTCTATATTGATGGAATTATCAATGATGAAGTAAGTCTTGTCGCCGATTTTGATTATGCGAAACCGTTGAGCGCAGTGGGGATTATAGTGCGTCAACTGGCTGTGATATTTGTGGCACTGGCAATTTATTGTTTGGCGCTTGTGTTGGTATGGTTGTATGATCGTTTTTTGGAGGAGTACACAGACCAAATTTGGAAGTGTGTGCGCATTGGAATTTGTGTTTTAAGTTTACTAGCCGCTGTTGTGTTAATTTTCTTTGCGGTGGTGTTCAATTGTTTTGGTGGGGAAATATGGGACAGACTCTTTTTTTTGGCGGGCATTTTGGTGGCTGAACTGTGGCTTGTAGGTTTTTTGATGCGTTCTTCCAAAATTTATTTCCGACAGAAGGACTCCAAACTCGTTGCAGGGAAAAAAATGTGTCTTGTGTGGCACAATTATCTTCAGACAGTAAGCTTTGGCTTGTTGTTTTATGCATTATGTCAGTATGCCAACGCAGACAGAAATTATTTTCATGACACCAATACACGATGGATGCTTATTTTTCTAGCGATTGCATTTTTGATGAACTACCATGAGAGACGATTTGTAAATGCAATCAGTGCAGTATGGTTAACTGCAGGAATTGTGGGTTCCGTCTTTTATTGCAACATTGTGCGGGCAGATGACAAGGAATTGCTGCTTGCGCGTCTTACTTGTGGAGTTGTCCTGACATGGGGGCTTTTGCTAATTGCCATTTTACTGGAGTGTTTGTCTGTAAGAAGATCGAATTTGAAAAAAAGAAATTCAGTTCATATTCTCCATAAAATTACGCAAAATAAACAACAGACCCTATTTGTTGTGTTGTGGGTTCTGTTTGGTGCATTGATGATTTTATACCGATTTGAAAAAATGTGGGTTTTCACAGCAACTTTACCGTTTGTGGCATATTTTTTTACGCGCAATACACTGGTAAAATTAAATCGGTTTCTAAATAATTTTTGTAATGGTATTTTTGTTAGTTTTGCGCTGGTGACGTTGTTTTGTCTGATGCACAGACCGCATCATTACTGGATGGTATACCGTTATGGCGGTATATTTCATACCGTGGCTTGCACTGGCATGTATCTTGCAGTGGTATTTGGCGCTGCGCTGGCGAAGTTGTATGGAAAGCTAAAGCTTAGAAAGAGATACGTGTGGTATTGTTGCCCAGAGTACTTTGTAGTAGCATGTGTGATGGGGTTTATCTTGCTTACAATGTCTAGGACAGCATTTCTTACTGTGACAGTGACACTGATTGCAGTTGTAGCGTTGAGTGCAGTTGCATACCACAAGAAGATTGGAAGGATTTTGTCAGAGTTTGGCATTTTGTCAGTAGCTTGTCTTGTCAGTTTTCCTATGGTGTTTACCGCAGTGAGAATGATTCCAGCAGTTGTCAATGAGCCTGTGCGTTATGATATTGAATTTCAGGATAAATCTTTTATGATTTATGAAGGAGATCCGATTGATTCGGATAAATATATGACTGTGCGCCGTTTTTTTGACACACTGTTTGGACGTTTTCAAACACAAATGCAGCGCGTGGCAGTCGATACAGCAATAGAGGATGAAACAAAGGGGCTTGAATTGGAGGAGGCAGGAGAACTTGCCTTTATAGGCGCTGGACTTGCCGGTCTTGACAGGCGGGCTGTAGATAATAATATAGAAGAGAATGCAACCACAAAAACAGATATTTCTAACGGAAGATTTACGATTTTTCAGGATTATTGGAAGGCAATAACGCTTCGAGGACATCCTAAAATGGGACCAAAGGACCAAAGTGGTTCAGAGTATGCGCACGCACATAATTCCTATTTGCAGGTAGCCTATAATTTTGGCGGGATAGCTGGTGTTGTCTTTTTAGTTCTGTGTGTGCTGACACTTTGGAGGGCGATTTGTCTCTATCTAAAATATGGGAAAGAGTATATAATGTTAATTGTACCATTTGCACTAGTGGTTGTATTTGGATTTGAAAGCTTGACAGAGTGGACTTATCATCCGTGTATTTCGCCGGGGTTTAGTTTTATATTAATTCAGGTGGTGTTAATGCGGGATTACAAGGATAGTGCGGTGCCACACAGAGAGAAACAACCGCGGAATCAAAGAGCCGGGAGGCAGGAGTAACTTTATGAAATTGTTGAATCAGATAAATGTACAACTTTTGCAGAGAAGGGTTGTGCTTGTGATACTGGATATTATGACGGTATGCATTGCAAGCATTGCACCATTGTGGTTTCGCTTTGAATTAAACTATAGGGATATTCCAGAAGTATATTTAAGTTCGGCATGGAATTTTATGATAGCCAATGTTGTGATAACCCTAATTGTGTTTTATTTTTTTAAATTGTATCATAGCCTGTGGGCGTTTGCGGGTACGGCAGAAGTGCAGAATATTTTAGCAGCCTGTATTCTAAGTGCGATTCTTGATTTTATTGGAATAAAGTTGATGCAATATTCAATTCCCAGAAGTTACTATTTTATGTACGCGTTGGTATTGACAGGAATTACCACCTGCACACGCTTTTCTTACCGGATTATGCGCAGTATGCGTCACAAGGCACAGAACCGGAAAAATGGTACGCGCGTGATGATTATTGGTGCTGGCGATGCTGGAAATACAGTGATTAAGGAGATTACAAACAGTAGTTACAGCACAATGACAATCAAGTGCATTATTGATGATGACGAGGGAAAATGGGGTAGATTTATACAAGGCATCAAAATTGTAGGTGGTCGTGATAGAATTGTGGAGTACGCTGCACTATATGGTATTGATGAGATTTTTATTGCAATACCTTCAGCGAACCGCGCAACTATGAAAGCACTTGTAGAAATCTGTAAGGAAACAAGCTGCAAGTTGCGGACCCTGCCGGGTATCTATCAGCTTGTGAACGGCGAGGTCAATGTCAGCAAGTTAAGAGATGTGGATGTTGAAGACCTGCTTGGTAGAGATCCAATTAAGGTTGATTTGGATTCTATTTTAAATTATGTCCGGAATCAGACGATTATGGTGACAGGCGGAGGCGGCTCCATTGGAAGTGAGCTTTGCCGACAGATTGCAGGACATAAGCCTGCGCGATTGATTATTGTTGATATCTACGAGAACAATGCCTACGAGATACAACAGGAATTAAAGCATAAGTATCCCAACCTTGATTTGGTAGTGCTAATCGCTTCTGTGAGAAATACAAATCGAATCAATCATATAATGGAGGAGTACCATCCCGATATTATCTATCATGCGGCGGCGCACAAACATGTGCCGCTGATGGAAGTCAGTCCAAATGAGGCGATTAAGAACAATGTATTTGGTACTTGGAAGACCGCGCAGGCCGCTGTGCAAAATGGCGTCAAGAAATTTGTGCTTATCTCAACAGACAAGGCGGTAAATCCTACGAATATTATGGGGGCGAGCAAGCGAATTTGTGAGATGGTGATACAGACCTACAATCGTCATTATGACACCGAGTTTGTGGCGGTTCGCTTTGGAAATGTGCTAGGCAGCAATGGAAGTGTAATCCCACTGTTTAAGAAACAAATTGCGGCGGGTGGTCCGGTTACAGTCACCCATCCAGATATAATTCGTTACTTTATGACAATTCCCGAAGCGGTATCCCTTGTGCTTCAGGCTGGTGTCTACGCCAAGGGGGGAGAAATCTTTGTGCTGGATATGGGCGAGCCGGTTAAAATACTAGATCTTGCAAAGAATTTAATACGACTCTCTGGATATAAGGTAGATGAAGACATTAAAATAGAATTTACGGGCTTGAGACCGGGCGAGAAATTGTACGAAGAACTTTTGATGCGTGAGGAAGGTCTTATGGATACTGAAAATAAGCTAATTCATGTAGGTCGACCGATTGAATTTGATGAGCCGTTGTTTTATGTACAGCTTAACAACTTAAAGCGCGCAGTAGAAAGTGAATGTGATGATGTGCGTTCTTTGATACAAGAAATTGTGCCAACTTATTCGCCGAAAAGTGATGATATGTCGTAGAACATAGAGTAAAATGAGAGATTTCACCATTTTGATTTGCGTGTCTGCAAAAGTGGGCGAATGGGAGTTAGATGAATATAAGGGTACAGAAAAGGAGGGGTATTATGAGTACGATAGCAAATGATACAATGAATGACAAAAGGAGAATTTATCTGTCTAGTCCTACTATGCATGGGGACGAACAGCGCTTTGTGGCGGAGGCATTTGATACAAATTGGGTGGCGCCTTTGGGACCAAATGTCAACAATTTTGAAACAGAGATGGCGGCATATACAAAATGTGGGTATGCTGCGGCATTAAGTTCCGGAACGGCGGCGATTCATCTAGGACTTAAACTTCTGGGAGTAGGGCAAGGCGATATTGTGTTTGTGTCGTCTCTTACTTTTTCGGCAAGCTGTAATCCAATTGTATATGAGAAGGCGCAGCCTGTCTTTATTGATGCAGAACCTGATACTTGGAATATGTCTCCCCGCGCATTGGAGAAAGCATTTGAAAAATATCCTACCCCAAAGGCGGTTGTTGTCGTACATTTGTACGGAACCCCAGCTAAATTGGATGAAATCCTAAAAATCTGTCAAAGGCATCATGTGCCAGTGCTTGAGGATGCGGCAGAGTCGCTCGGCTCTACATATGATGGAAAACATACGGGAACTTTTGGGCAAATTGGGATTTATTCTTTTAATGGAAATAAAATTATTACAACTTCCGGCGGGGGTATGCTTGTTTCCAAGGAGGAGGCGCTTGTGCAGGAGGCGCGGACGCTCTCCACACAGGCAAGAGACCCGGCAAGGCATTACCAACATTCAAAAATTGGTTACAACTACCGAATGAGCAATGTCCTTGCAGGAATTGGCAGGGGACAGTTAATGCATCTTGACAGACATGTGCAGTTAAAGAGGGCAATTTATGCCAGATATCAAGAAGCATTTGCTGATATGGATGAAATTGCAATGAATCCATTAAATCCGCGGGGAGAGGCAAATAACTGGCTGTCCTGTATGACAATAAAAGAAGGCAGTAGCGTGACACCGAATTTGGTGATGGATGCGCTTGAGACAGAAAATATTGAGTCGCGTCCTATCTGGAAACCAATGCATTTACAGCCTGTATTTTCTGCCTGTGACTTTTTTAACCACAATGAGAGCGACACAAGTGTCAGCGAAGATATTTTTGCACGCGGCGTGTGTCTGCCAAGTGACATTAAAAATACAGAAGTGAATATGGAAAAAATAATTGGCATTGTGAGACAATTATTTGGAAAATAATAGGAGCTGATAAGATGTATCGAAAATATATGAAACGGCTGTTGGATATTTTGATATCTCTCACGGCGCTCATTTTGCTTAGCCCTGTGTTGTTAGTAGTCGCAGTGCTTGTCCGCATAAAGCTTGGCGCACCAATTATTTTTCATCAAGACAGACCCGGATATCACGAGAAAATTTTTCGGCTTTATAAATTTAGAACAATGACAGATGCGCACGATGCGGACGGTGCATTGCTGCCAGATGCGGTCAGACTGACGAAGTTTGGAAAGATGCTGCGGGCGACTAGCCTTGATGAGCTTCCTGAACTGTGGAATATCTTAAAAGGAGATATGAGTTTGATTGGTCCGCGTCCGCTTCTTGTAAGCTATTTGCCATATTATACAAAGGAGGAAAGTCTTCGCCATACTGTCAGACCCGGGTTGACAGGGCTTGCACAGGTGCGTGGCAGAAATTTGCTAGACTGGGATACACGGTTTGCAACAGATGTAGAATACGTAAGAAAACTTACATTTACACTTGATATAAAAATATTTTTTTTGACAATCCGAAAGGTATTTGTTCATGAGGATATTGTGGTGGATACCAATCAGGCAGAGGGTAATTTTGCTGAAATTAGAAAGGCAAAACAGAAGGCGGAAGCCGAAAAAAGAGAGGTGGAGACATGAATCTTTTAATCTTAAGCTGTGGGACAAGAAACAAAGTTGTTCAATATTTTAGGGAGGCATTTGGAAAGGAAGGTCGCGTAATCTGTACGGACTGCAGCCCCTATGCACCTGCATTGTACGAGGCAGATGCCTATTATATTGTACCGCGCATTACGGAGCCAGGATATCTGGGTATTTTATATGACATTTGTAAAAAGGAATCAATTACAGGGGTGCTTTCGCTTATTGACCCAGAATTGTCATTGATTGCAGCACACAAAAATCAGTTTGCAGAGCTGGGGGTAACTGTAATTGGTTCAGATTATGCGCTGTGTGAGCGTTCATTGAATAAGTGGGAGCTGTACTGTTGGATGAGAGAGCATGGCTATCCCTGTGTAAAGACATATGCATTATGGGAGGATTTTGACAGCGCGCTCAATCAGGGTGAGATTGCCTTTCCTGTGTTTGTCAAGCCGATGAAAGGCAGCGCCAGCATACAGATTGCAAAGGCGCAGGACCGGGAGACAGCCGCATTTTTATTCTCTCACGGCGAGGAGATGATAATACAGGAGTATATGACAGGACAGGAAATTGGATCAGACGTCTATATTGATTTGGTGAGCAAGGAAGTGGTATCTATTTTTACCAAAAAGAAGTTGGTGATGCGCGCCGGTGAGACAGATAAGGCGATATCCTTTTTTGACGCCAATCTAAATAGTCAAATCACACAGTTTGTCCGCGAGAATGGTTTTGTGGGTCAGATTGATATTGACTTGTTTGAGCAGGATGGAGTGTATTATTTCTCGGAGGTAAATCCTCGGTTTGGAGGAGGTTATCCACATGCATATGCCTGTGGCGTTGACCATATGACATTGATTAAAAATAATCTTCTGGGCATTGCCAATCCAGTTAGGACAGCACCTTATCCACAAAATCAGGTGATGATGAAATACTGTGAAATTATGTTATTAGATGCACAGGAGCCAAAGAAGGAAACGCCAATATGAATAAAATATTGATTTTGGCAAATTCTGCAAGCGGACTCTATGATTTTCGGAATGAATTAATTTTAGAATTGTTGAAAGTGTATGAGGTACATATCAGCCTTCCAGACAAGGAGAAAGTGCCACAGTTTGCGGAGGAAGGCTGTAGTGTATATCATACAGCAATTGACAGACGCGGTGTCAATCCAGCGCGCGACTTAAAACTTTTATGCAGCTATTGGAAATTGATTCGTCACATCAAACCAATGATAGTTCTCACGTACACAATTAAACCTAACATTTATGGAAATATTTGTTGTCGCTTGCAGCGAGTACCCTATATTGCCAATATTACTGGACTTGGTTCTGCATTTGAAAATGGCGGGGCTATACAAAAGATTGTGACAATACTCTATCGTGTTGCACTAAAGAACGCGGCGTGTATTTTTTTTCAAAATCAAGGGAATCAAAAGATTTTTGCGCAGTTTCATATTCATGGCAAAAAGAGTAGGTTGGTGTCAGGATCTGGGGTAAATCTTGACAGACATTGTGTTCAGGAATATCCTTTAGAGGAGGAGCGCATGATATTTTTGTATGTTGGTAGGATTATGCAGGAGAAAGGGATTGATGAGTTGTTGTATACAGCGGAGGCAATCCATAAGGAATATCCGAAAGTGCTGTTTCAACTGGTGGGCAACTATGAGGAGAATTACAAGGAGAAAATAGCACGCGCACAGGCAAGCGGTGCCTTGCAACTTGTTGGATATCAAAGGAATATCACCCCATTTTATCAAAAAGCATCCGCGGTTCTAATGCCAAGCTACCACGAAGGAATGTCAAATGTGATTCTTGAGGCGGCGGCGAGTGGCAGACCTGTCTTAGCGACGGACATTCCGGGGTGTCAGGAAGGCTTTGAAGATGGGGTAACTGGATTTGGATTTCCGCCCAAAGATTGGGAAGCACTGTACAATGCTGTTGTTCGGTTTATCAAACTTCCTTATGCGGAGCGTGTGCAGATGGGAAGACGTGCAAGAGAAAAAATGGAGCGGGAATTTGACCGAAGGAAAGTGGTACAGGCTTATTTAGAAGAAATACAGGGTGCAGGAAAGGAGTATACTTAAAAATGAGTTTATATGAAGAGATTGTAAGTGGGAGAGAGAAATTGTCATTGGTTGGGCTTGGCTATGTAGGAATGCCAATTGCCGTCGCATTTGCAAAAAAAATTAAAGTGGTAGGATTTGATCTCAATGCGGAAAAGATTAATCTCTACAAGTCTGGCGTGGACCCCACAAACGAGGTGGGCGATGCAGTGATTAAAAGTACAACAGTGGAGTTTACCACAGACCCCCATAGATTAAAAGAAGCAAAGTTCCATATTGTGGCGGTTCCAACCCCTGTTAATGACGATCATACGCCAGATTTGACTCCTGTCGAGGGAGCAAGCCGTATTCTGGGGCAGAATCTTTCTAAAGGTTCTATTGTTGTGTTTGAGTCCACTGTATATCCGGGGGTTACAGAGGAGGTCTGTGTGCCAATACTAGAAAAGGAGTCCGGCTTAAAATGCGGTGTGGATTTTAAGATTGGTTATTCGCCGGAGCGCATCAATCCGGGAGATAAAGTGCATCGTCTGGAAACCATCACGAAGATTGTGTCTGGTATGGATGAGGAAACGCTGGATGAGATTGCACATGTGTATGAACTTGTGGTAGAAGCAGGTGTGTATCGGGCAGAGTCCATCAAGGTTGCGGAGGCGGCAAAAGTTATTGAGAACAGTCAGCGGGATATTAACATTGCCTTTATGAATGAACTTTCGATTATTTTTAATAAGATGGGTATAGACACAAAGTCTGTTCTGGCGGCGGCGGGGACAAAGTGGAATTTCTTAAATTTTCAGCCGGGACTTGTAGGAGGTCACTGTATTGGGGTGGACCCTTATTATTTGACTTACAAGGCTGAACAACTTGGATATCATTCGCAGATTATTCTCTCTGGGCGCCGTATCAATGATGATATGGGAAAATATGTAGCAGAAAATTTAGTAAAAAATTTAATTCGGGCAGATATTCCTGTAAAGAGTGCAAAGGTAGCAATTCTTGGTTTTACGTTTAAAGAGAATTGCCCAGACACGAGAAATACCAAGATTATTGATATTTATAATGAGTTGAGGGAATATGGCATCGTAGCGCAGGTGGCAGATGACAATGCAGATGCCGATGAGGCAAAACGGCTTTATGGAATCGAATTTACCCCGATGGCAGAGATTTGTGACTGTGATGCAGTGATTCTTGCAGTGGCACATGAGTCGTACAAATCGCTTGATATGACGGCGCTGAATGCGCTCTATGCCAAGAATGGCAAGGCAAAGGTACTAACGGACTTAAAAGGAATCTTGGATAAAAAGGCGTATATTGACGCAGGATATATATATTGGAGGCTGTAAAAAGCAGAGGAATGAGGAAGAAGAAAACAGATTTTATCCCCGCCGTTATCTTTATCTTGTTTTTTGGAATTTTGTTTTTGACAGGAGAACCAATTTATGTCGGAGATACGTTTCAGCATGAAAATCAGATGGTTATGCGAGAGCCAGGATATGCATTGTTAATTCAGTTGTTAAGGTTTTTAGCGCCCCAAAAGCATTACTGGATACTAATTGCGTTACAAAATCTGCTGGCGGTTGTGGCAAACAGTATGGTTCTCACTTTTATGCGCCAGCGTTTTTCGTTGCGGTTGCCAGAGTCATTATTATTTACAGTAATTTTATTGATACCACATCTGATGACTCCATTTTTTTCCAGCACGCATCTTGTGTTGACAAATGCTCTTATGACAGAGGGAATTTTGTTCTCCTTGTATCCGCTGGCATTTGTAAGTCTTCTAAAGATGATGGAGGCAGGGAAGGCGATAAGTCGTGAAAGTTTTTGTACTATTGGGTGGTTTTTCCTGTTGTCGATGATTCGCGGTCAGATAATGGTATTGTTTATTGTCTGGTTTCTTGTGGCTTATGCTCTAGCTGTGAAAAATGGGATTTGGGAAACCAACAAGACGACAGAAAAAGGAAACACGTTTGTGCTCGCAGAAAATATTGCACGTCAGGGCTTGATTGCTGCTTTGGCAGTGATTATTATTGCATTTTCTGCGCGCAGTATTTTTATTCGCGGGTATAATTTTTTAGAACAGGGACTTTTTATAGAGACTGTTTCTGGAAAGGCGATGTCATTTGCCAATGTGCTGTATGTGGCAGACCGCGAAGATGGAGAAGCAATTGCAGACGACGCGTTAAGAACACTTTTCTATGAGATATATGACAGTGCAGATGCGAGCAAAATGAATTATAAGTATGCGTCGCCGGGGCTGTTAAACAGAGCCAAGCATCATGAGCAGTGTCATGATGAATTGAATTTCACATACTTTGCGGAGCCAACAAAGCAGTTTCTAATACAGACGCAAGGGCTTTCTGTCGAGCACTATCAGGAGCTGATGGCAGCGGTTGATCAGGTGGCAGAAAAGTTGAGCGCGGCACTGATGCCGCAGGTTCTGCTGCGTTATCTGCGTAATTATATGAGTGTGACTGCGCTGGGATTTGTGAGAACTGTTTCCTATGAAAATCTTTTGCTGGCATGGTATGCTGTTCTTGTCTATCTAGCAGCTGTGATGTTGACAATAAAGCTTTTTAGAAGTGATAGAGGAAGTCAGGCAGCACCTTTTATGGCAGTTGTGCTGCTTACAATTATAGGAAATGTATGTGCGACAGCACTGATGATACAGTGCACCTCGCGCTATATGATTTATAATTTGCCATTGTTTTATATGGCGGGATTTTTGGAACTGCGGGAGCTGATAGGAATAAAACAGAAATGAGAGGAGAACTAAAGTTCAATATGGGATATTTGGATTTGAAATTTGACAAAGGTAGCACATTTCTTGTGACAGGTGGAGCGGGATTTATTGGTTCTAACTTATGTGAGGCATTAACAGATATGGGGTATGCAGTGCGATGTCTGGATGACCTTTCCACAGGAAGGGAAGAAAATGTACAGATGTTTGTAGACCGGCCGAACTATGTCTTTTTCAAGGGAGATATTAAAGATTTCAATATTTGTATGGAAGCTTGCAAAGGTGTGGATTATGTTTTGCATCAGGCAGCGTGGGGTTCTGTTCCAAGAAGTATTGAGATGCCTTTGTTTTATGAACAGAATAATATTATGGGGACTCTAAATATGATGGAGGCGGCAAGGCAGAATGGTGTGAAAAAATTTGTCTATGCATCTAGCTCCTCTGTGTATGGAGATCACCCCGTACTGCCTAAAAAAGAAGGGCAGGAAGGAAATTTGCTTTCACCCTATGCACTTACAAAGCGCACAGACGAAGAGTATGGAAAACTCTATAAGAAGCTCTATCATTTAGATACCTATGGGCTTCGTTATTTTAATGTATTTGGTCGCAGACAGGATCCGAATGGTGCTTATGCGGCAGTAATTCCCAAATTTATTAAACAGTTATTAAATGGAGAAGTACCTACAATCAATGGAGATGGAAAGCAGTCGCGGGATTTCACTTATATTGACAACGTGATTGAGGCGAATCTTAAGGCGTGTCTTGCGTCAGGTGATGTGGCAGGAGAGGCGTTTAATATAGCTTATGGCGGGCGGGAATACCTAATTGATATTTATTATGATTTGTGCAAGGCGCTTGGCAAGGAAGTGGAACCACAGTTTGGACCAGACCGCGCAGGAGATATCAAGCACTCTAACGCTGATATTTCCAAGGCGAGAAAGCTACTAGGATATGCGCCGGAGTTTGACTTTGAGCAGGGAATTGCACTTGCAATTGACTGGTACAAGGAAAATCTATGAAAATCAGCATAAGAATGGATGATATTACACCTGATATGGATTGGAAAAAGTTTCTTAGATTTAAGGAACTTTGCGATTTGTATCAGATTAAGCCACTTATAGGGGTGGTGCCGGATAATCAGGATGGAAATCTTCATATTGACACCGCAGAATCAACTTTAGCAGAGAATTTTTGGAGGTATATTAAGAGTTTGCAAAATGAGGGCTGGTGTGTTGCACAACATGGGGTAACACATGTTTATACCACAAAAAAGATGGGGTGTTTTCCACTTAATAGGCTCTCAGAATTTGCAGGAACAGGGTATGAGAATCAGTATGCAGCACTAAAGTACGGCAGAGATATCCTTCTTTCACATGGGATTGAGACAGAGATATTTATGGCACCTGCACATTCATTTGATTGTAATACCATAAAGGCATTACGGAAACTAGGATTTTCTAAAATGACAGACGGTTTTGGTGAAAGACCCTATCTTTGGAGGGGCATAATATTTTATCCAATTTCATACAGACAGAACAGTTGCCTGAAAAAAAACAGTGGTTACACCACGTTTGTGGTTCATTCCAATACTATGAATGATAAAGATTTTGAGCGCTATGAAAAACTTTTTGCAAAATACAAGGACAGATTAATTTCCTACGCAGAATTGATGGTGATTGAGGCACACAAGCGCGGGGTACTTGAGAAAACAGCAGAGTACGCAATGGCGCTGACAAAATATATACTGGTAAGCGGGAAAAGAATCTTCAAGAACCCAAAAAAAGAATTCTAAGAAGATAAAGTTAGAGGGAAAAATTATGACAAATCCGGTAAGAGTATTAAATGTTCTAGGGACAACAAATCTTGGCGGTGCGGAGAGCAGGGTGATGGAGCTGTACCGGGCAATGGACAAAAAGAAGGTGCAGTTCGATTTTCTGGTGCACACGGACAAAGAAGGTCAATATGATGCAGAAATACAGCAGCTTGGAGGTAGAATTTACCATGTTCCACGGTTTCGGGTAATCAATTACTTATCTTATCGCAAGGCACTTCGCAGATTTTTTGGAGAACATAGAGAGTTTGTGGCTGTACAGGGACATATGACAAGTACTGCAGCAATTTATCTGCCAATTGCAAAAAAGGCGGGAATCCCTATGACAATTGCACATGCGCGGAGTGCTGGTGTGGACCGCGGGTTAAAAGGGTTTGTGACAAGGATACTGCGTAGTTCACTAAAATATAAGGCAGATTATTGTTTTGCCTGCTCTGCTGAGGCGGCGGAGGCAGTCTATGGCAGAAACTGGATTGAGGCAGGTAAAGTACGGACAATTCCAAATGCAATTGATGTGCAGCGTTTTGCCTTTCAGGAAGAAGTGCGGCAGCGGGTGCGTAAGGAATTAGGACTTGACCATAACTTTGTCATAGGACATATTGGCAGATTTAGCTTTATGAAGAATCATAACTATCTAATTGATATTTTTGTGCAACTATGTAAAATACGTGACGATGCGGCGTTGGTACTCATTGGAGAGGGCGAATTAAAACAAAAGATTCAGGAGAGAGTGAACCAGTTAGGATTGGCAGGAAGGGTTCGCTTTTTGGGTAATAGCTTTGACGTGGAGCGATATTATCAGGCTTTTGACTATTTTGTTTTTCCATCATTGTTCGAGGGGCTTCCGGGGAGCGTGGTGGAGGCGCAGGCATCTGGACTGCGGTGTCTTGTTTCGGACAAGGTTACAAAAGAGGCAGCGTTGACAGAGTTGGTTACTTATAAGAGCATTGAGGAGTCTGCCGCAAGCTGGGCAAGCGAAGTTATGAGAAACAGCAAAAAGGCGCTAGTACGGGAGGATATGCGCGCTGCGATTGCCGAAAAGGATTTTGATGTGCAAAAGCTTGCAGCAGAAATGGAAGTTTTTTATATGAGTGGCAAAAATCCACCGGGGGCTGTGACACGGTAAATTATAGTTACTTTTCATGGTGTAGGAATGCGCATAAATTGCGCGTTTCGTGAGAACATGATTGAGAAGTGAGGGGCGATTTTTGCGAGGCAAAACTTGAAATATCGCCCGAATTGTTGCTATAAGTGGTCTTCTAGACCGTGAATAGTAATAAATTATGGAGGAAAGGGAAGAAATCACATGATAGATACTTCATATCGGAAAAAATTTTTAACAGTGAATCAGATTTGGTATCCAAATGCATTGAGCATTTCTGAGCTTTTGCGACAGAGACGAAATGCAGATATTTTATTTGTTCATGGGGTGCCTATTGAGGAGACAAAAGGCAGTTTTCGAGGCTGGCAGGAGTATCACACTTGTATGAATGACTTAACCTTGCCCGAGGACAAGATATTTGCTGAAATCAATAAAAATGTACGATATGAGTGTAGAAGAAGCGAGCGGGACGACATTGAAATTCGTTTTTATAAAAAAGCTGACATTGCGGCGGACAAAACAATTTTGAGTATCTTTGCAGATATTTATGAAAAGATGTACCAATCAAAAGGGATTGTGGAGAAATTTAATCTGACAGCAGTACAAAAATATCTGGAGACGGGCAATATCTGTTTTTCTGCGGTGTGGAGACAGAATGAACCAATTGTTTTTCATTCTTATATCTGTGATGCATATGACACAAGGCTTCTCCATTCGGCTTCTTGCTTCCGGGAAGAAAGCGCTGACCAAAATCTAATAGGGCGCGCAAACAAAAAGCTTCACTGGGAGGATATGAAGTATTTTAAGGAAAAGGGTGTGCTTCGTTATGACTGGGGTGGTATTTCAGATTTTGAGAATCCCAATGGAATAGATGCATTTAAGCTAAAGTTTGGCGGGGAGAAGATAACTTACTACAATGTTTTTGCAGGCAATACACAATTAGGAAAGCTTGCGGTTACAGCAATGAAAAAAATGAAGAGAGTGAACTAATTTGGAAAATAAGAAAAAGCATATTATGCTGATTGTTCCCATGCTTGACCAAGGCGGATTAGAACGTGTGTGCGCAACTACTGCACAACTTTTAAAAAAAGAATATGCTGTTCATTTAGTGGTATTTAATACAACAGGTATGATTTATGATGTGTCTGGAGTTGATATGACAGACTTAAAGCTTGGTGCGGTAGATGGCAGGATTGGAAAGGCAGTGAATGTTCTGCGGAGAGTGAGGCGTGTAAAACAGTTAAAAAAACAGTTTGATATCCAGTTAAGCTACAGTTTTGGACCGACAGCAAATCTTGTAAATGTATTGTCCAAGCAAAAAGATTTTACTTGGGCAGGCATTCGAGGATATGGCGCTTTAAGTAACAAAACTGCTATGAAACTGGTTTGTCGGCTTGCGGACAGAGTGATTAGCTGTACGCGAATCATGGAGCAGCAGATTGATAGACAATTTCGACCCAAACGGTCCGCTGCAGTCTATAATCCCTGTGACATTGAACAGATTCGAGCGCAGTCAAAACAGCGGACACCAAAGGAATTTGACACATTTTTTGCACGGAGCGGAAAATTGATTGCCTCTATGGGCAGGGAACATGATGTTAAAGGGTTTTGGCATTTAATTAAGGCGGTACATTTGGTAAGGAAGCATTTGCCAGAGACACGGTTAATGATTATAGGGGCGGGGGATTACAGTTCCTACAAAACACTTGCCAAACAGCTTGGTATGCAGGAGGCAGTTTTGTTTACAGGAGTACAGGCAAATCCCTTTTCTTTTTTAAGAAAGGCAGATGTCTATGCATTGACATCAGAAAGTGAAGGATTTCCCAATGCTTTAATAGAAGCAATGGCAGTTGGAATTCCTTGCGTAAGCGCAAATTGTCTTACAGGTCCGGCAGAAATTTTGCACGAACAGTATGAACAGTGTATGGTCGATAGTCAGACATTTTATGCAGACTATGGGATTCTTACAGGTATCTTTCATGGACAGAAAGATATGGATGCACAGCGGTTTACTGGGGAGGAGCAGCGTTTTGCGATGGAGTTAGAGACACTATTGGAAGATGAACAGCAATATCAAACATATCGGGAGGCAGCCCTAAAACGTGCAGAAATGTTTGGCATGGAACAATATCTGTGCAGAATCCGAGAGTTGATTGAGACAGATTTGACAGATTAGGAGGAGATCGTTTGAAGCAGGAGCAAAAAAGACGAGAGCGGATAGTAGTTGTGATTCTGTTTCTGGTCAGTTTGGCGTTTTATCTTTTCTGGTATCTGTTTGATGGTATTATTATGACAGAGGATGCACCATCTTATATTCAGATGCAAAGTGATAGAGAACCAGGATACTGTCTATATTTATGGTTGCTTCGGGGGATTTTTGGAGCAGAAGTTGGTCTTCATGTAGCTGTGATTGGTCAGTGTGTTATTGCTGCGGTAGCGGCGTGTGCCATAACGAGAGTTCTTGCACAGATGTTTTCGCTAAATTGGTTTGGCAGTGCAGGAATCCTTATAATACAGTATGGGATTACTCTTTTAAATCGATTTGTGGCACAGCGAAGATGCAGTTATTTCAATAGTATTGAGACAGAAGGGCTTGCGTATTCGCTCTGGGTTTTTTATTTTTTGTGTATTCTTGGCGTCTGGTTTCGGAGAGATAAAAAAAGTTTGGCAGGAGCAATTGCTTGGTCTGTTATATTAATTAGTATCCGAAAACAAATGTTAATTACATTGGTAATTCTTTTTTTAGTGGTTTTGGTTTCTTATTGCAGGAAGGAAAGCATAAAAAAGGCTGTTGTCTCGGGATTGCTCACCTGTGTGATTGTGCTTGCAGGCACAAGACTTGTCGATTGTGGATACAATTGGATGGTGCGGGGAGAATTTGCGCCGCATACAGGGGATTCAAGTTTTATTCTTGGAACAGAATTATATCTTGCGGATAAAGAGATGGCATCGTATATTCAAGATGCGGACAACAGAGCACTATTCCTGGAAATTATGCAGCGCGCTGACGAAAAGGAATATAATATTGCTTATGCCGGCAAAGGGTGGCAGGCTATTGAGGACCATTATAGCAATGCGTATGATCGAATTAAATTTGATATTGTTATGGTCGTGATAAGAGATCAGCAGGAGGCGCGGGGTGTTGCCGAGTCGGATCGGGAAGCAGACTATAACCGGATTGCAGGGAGTATGATGCGGAACCTTTTAATGCCATCTGTACCAGAATTGATTAGACTTTTTGCCTGCAATGTGATTCACGGATTGATTACTACAGTGTTAAAAGTTCACCGTCTATTAAATTGGATAGCATTGTTTTTGTATTTATTTTATGGGATAACGGCGTTTTATCTTGTGATGTTGGCACGCAGATATGGCGGCGGTCTTACAAAGGCGGTGGAGTTTGCATTGATTGTGTTGCTGGCAATTGTGGTAAATGTCTGCTTTACATCACTGACCATTTACTGCCAGATGCGCTATATGCTATATAATACAGGGTTGTTTTATCAGGCATGGTGGATTATGCTTTTCCAAATGTATCAGTACTGGAACAGCAGAAAAGGTTGAGGAATATGAAACGGATTGTTTTTCATTTGAATTGTATGGAAAGAGGCGGTGCAGAACGTGTGGTTGCAACTCTTTCAGGTCAGTTTGCAGAACATGGATATGAAGTGTATATTGCGACAGAATGGCAAGGGAAAGACGAGTACGAGATACATTCGCGGGTGAAGCGTGTCCATGTGGGGCTTGACGCAAAACAGGAACAACACAGTCGCATTCAGAAATTTTTGGATCGCATTTTTAATCTCCGCCGTTTCTTAAAAAAAGTAAAACCTGACATTGTGATTGCTTTTGCACGCAAAGCCAATTACAGGGCGCTCACAGCGACAATTGGTATGAAACTGCCTGTGTTGATATCAGTCCGTATCAATCCAATTGGATATTATGATTTTTTGTCAGACAAGATACAGATACCATTTCTTTTTCGGCGGGCTGCGGGCTGTGTATTTCAGACGCAGCAGCAGCGGGATTTTTTCCCAGAATATGTGCGCAGAAATTCCAGAATCATATTAAATCCTATTGATGAAAAATTTATTGGAAATGAGATACCCGAAGAGCGGGAATCAGTTGTGGTCCATTCTGGGCGGTTGGTGGACTTTAAGAATCAATGCTTGTTAATCAATGCTTTTGCAATGGTACATCAAACGCACCCAGATTATATACTTAGAATCTATGGTCCAGACTCTTTTGACGGGACAAAGCAGCAGTTGGAGGATACAATTTGCCGCCTTCATGCAGAAGAATATGTACAGTTGATGGGGAGCAGCAGCGCGTTGGAAAAGGATATGCGCAACGCAGCTTTAGCCGCGTATTCCTCTGACTATGAAGGGATGCCCAATGTGGTATTAGAGGCAATGGCACTAGGGCTTGCGGTGGTGTCCACAGACTGCCCGCCGGGAGGACCACGTATGGTCATTCAGCATGAAAAGAATGGTCTGCTTGTTCCTGTTGGAGACAGAGATGCCCTAGCAGCAGCGATAAATAGATTGATTGAGGACCGCAAGCTGGCGGAACAGCTTGGAAAGAATGCAGCAAAGATTGGGCAGATGGCTTCTCCGCAACGCATTTTTGAGGAGTGGAAAGACTATATTGAGGAGATTATAACTCCGAAAGGAAGGGCAGATTAAGTATGTGCGGAATATGTGGATTTATTTCAACAAAAAGCATAACAACAAATCAATTGAAACAGATGAATGATACCATGTATCATCGAGGACCCAATGACAGCGGAGAGGAGATTTTTGCCGGAAAAGATGGATACGAAGTCGGATTAGCGCAGCGGCGTCTCTCCATTTTGGATTTGTCTATGCTTGGTCACCAGCCAATGCATTCCTGTGACAATAGATTGGTGATTGTCTATAATGGAGAGATTTATAATTTCTTGGAACTTCGAGAAGAACTAAAAGCGTATCCGTTTCAATCCCAATGTGACACGGAAGTGATTTTAGCGGCATATTTAAAATGGGGCATTGCATGTATTGATCGGTTTCAGGGAATGTTCGCAATTGCTCTTTATGATAGAGAGACAGGAACACTCTTTCTTGTGCGGGATAGAATTGGCAAGAAGCCGCTATATTACTGGAGAGATGGCAGCAATCTGGTCTTTGCGTCGGAACTAAAACCAATTATGGAATACCCTAATTTTCCTAAGAATATTCGCAAAGATATAATAAAACGATATCTGTATCAGCAGTGTATCAATGAACCAGACTCTGTTTTTGAGAATGTGTATAAAGTGGAACCTGGGCAGATTGTTCAGTTTCAGGCAGGGAAGTTCTCAAAACACAAATACTGGGATATTGCGTCAGTATATCGTACAAAAAAGCAGGGGATGGTTCTTTCCTATAAGCAGGCAAAAGAAGAACTTAGAGCGATTTTAAAAGACAGTGTGAAAAAGCGTATGATTGCAGATGTGCCAGTGGGGGCCTTTTTGAGTGGAGGCTATGATTCTTCGCTAGTTACAGCGATTGCACAGGAGGTCAGCTTTGAGCCAGTCAAGACATACTCTATTGGTTTTGAAGAAGAACGATACAATGAGGCAAAGTATGCAAAGGCAGTTGCTAAACATCTTGGAACACAACATACAGAACTTTTTATAGATGAAAAGTCTATGTTTGACATGGTGGATAGTATTCCAAAATACTATGACGAACCTTTTGCAGACAGTTCCCAGATACCATCTATGTTGGTGGCAAAGCTTGCGGCAAAGGATGTCACAGTTGTGCTCTCTGGTGACGGGGGAGATGAATTTTTTTGTGGATATAATATTTATGACAATGTAGCGCAGGCGCAGAAATTGGATTTGCTTGGACGTATGACTTATGGTGTCTGCCAGTTTCCACCGTTTCGTGCGCTGGGACTTTTTGAGCGTCTTCCGTTTCGAGTCCAAGTTGTGGCAGGAAATCATGATTCGCAGACCAAGACACAGATTGGCGGAAGAACATATATGAAGGTGATTGACCGAATGCTTTTGGAGAGTGGTGTGCCATTCAAATTTCCAATAGAGTCTAAATATCAGGAAAGCAACTGGCAGGCGCGCAGAATGTTGTTAGATGAGGAGACGTATCTGCCCGGGGACATCTTGTGTAAGGTGGACAGGGCTTCTATGAAATATTCTTTGGAGGCACGATGTCCTCTTCTTGATGTCAATGTGATGGAATATTCCTATCGCTTGCCACATGACTATAAATATGCGAATGGCGTGAAAAAGCGTATCTTGAAAGATATCGCTTACGATTATATTCCAAGAGAGCTGCTTGACAGACCAAAAGTAGGATTTGGCGTGCCGCTTGACAAGTGGATGCGGGGACCTTTAAGAGAAGCGTTACAGGATATGTGTAGCGTAGCATATCTAAAGCAACAAGAAATTTTTGATGCCCGGTATGTACATGCATTTATTAGTGAATATCTTAGAACAGGGGATCGGGGACCAGCTTCCGGTGCAAATTACTCAAAGGTCGCGTGGGCATTCTTTGTTTTTCAACAGTGGTATAGAACCTATATACATTCAGTTTAAACCGGGGTTTTATCTATGAAGAGAATTATTTTATTTATCAGCTCGCTGCAAAAGGGTGGGTCTGAGCGCGTCATGGTAAATCTGGCAGAATATTTTTTGCGACAGAATTATGATGTGATTCTTGTGACGCAATATCAAAGGGACAAAGAATATAGTATTTCTCCAAAGATACATCGTGTGTATTCAGAGCCAGATGAATCCATGCTTCAAGGAGGACGAATCCGAAACTTTTGTGTTCGGTTTCACACACTTAGAAAACTGTGGAAGACATACAGACCAGACGTGATTTTATCGTTCCTTGGAAAGAATAATTTGATGGCAGTGGCGGCGGCAGCATTTTTGCCAATAAAGGTAGCTGTCTCTGTAAGAGGGGAGCCAACAATGGAATATGAGGGCAAATTTATGCAGTCTATTGCAAAAATTGTCTTCCGCTTTGCAGATGGCGTTATCCTTCAGACAGAACAGGCAAGTCAGTTTTTTCCAAGGGCAGTCCGAAGAAAAAGTGTTATTTTGTCAAATCCACTCAATCCACAATTTATAGGAAGAAAAGTCTGTGCCAATAGAGAGGACTTGATTGTGGCAGCAGGCAGACTTGACGAAAACAAAAATCATATCATGCTCATTCATGCTTTTGGTAGAATTGCAGAGGAATATCCAACCGTAAAATTAGTGATTTATGGGGAAGGAGCGCTTCGTACAAAGTTGGAGACATTGATTGCAGAGAAGGGGCTGACAGATAGGGTTTCTATGCCAGGGAATGTAAATGATATTGCGGATAGGATTGGAAAGGCTAGAATTTTTACATTGACTTCCAACACAGAGGGTATGCCAAATTCCATTATGGAGGCAATGGCACTTGGAATTCCTGTGATTGCTACAGACTGCCCCTGCGGAGGACCAGCAGCACTGATTGAACATGGTGTTAATGGCCTGCTTGTACCAGTTGGAGATGCTTTTGCGCTTGCTGATGCTTTTCGCAGAATCTTTGAAGACAAAGATTTTGAGCAGAAACTGCGCGAGAATGCGCACAAGATTACAGAGATGTTGGCACCAGAACAAGTAAACAAACAATGGGAAGACTATTTAAGTCAACTATAAAACAAATAATCGAGCAGGGGACGTTCATCTTCCCTATTTGCGCGCTGGGCGTCTGTCAGCCTTGCTGACAGACTTCATTTGGACGCCCAAGTAGATAAAAAGGAGCTTGTATAAAGTTCCTTTTTTTATTTCTAAAGAAACAATAAAATAATAAAATGACCATAAGTCATTATTGAAAAAACAAAGACAATATACTATACTATACGGCATAAGGATAATTTATGATATAGCGATGGTATGGTTATTAAAGGAGAGAAAATAGTGTGAAAAATAAATTTTTTGCACGGCAAATTTGTGCTTACGCCCAAATTCGCAGATTTTGGTAAGAATGGAGGATTTTTATGGACGAACAATCCAAAAAAAGCGGTGAGGAGGGCGGATTTATGATTAAAATCGCCACCTTTATCGTTGACAGACGCAATTTGTTTTTTCTGCTGTTCGGAATTGCACTGATTTTTTCCGTGTTTTCTATGAACTGGGTGTCAGTGGAGAATGCGCTCTCGGCATATTTGCCGGATACGACGGAGACAAGTCAGGGATTGGACCGCATGGAGGAACAGTTTATCACCTATGGCACCGCAAAAGTAATGGTGACAAATATTCCTTATGAAGAGGCGGATAAAATTTATCAGGAATTGCAGGAATTGAACAGTATTATTATGCTGGATTTTGATAATTCCAAGGAGCATTACAACAACTTTTCAGCATTGTACAGCATTACATTTGGTTATGAGGAGACAGATGACAGGGCACTTGAGGCGCTAGATGAGGTCCGGAGTGTACTAGAAGGTTATGATACCTACATATCAACTGCTATGGGAGATGCGTCAGCGGAACAGTTGGCAAAAGAGATGTCGGTAATCAGTGTGTTAGTTGCAATTGTGGTAGTATCTGTTTTGCTGTTTACCTCGCAGACGTGGGCGGAAGTGCCAGTTTTACTTTTGACATTCTGCTCGGCTGCACTGATAACCAAAGGAACAAACTTTATGATGGGAACAATTTCCTTTGTCTCAGATTCGGTTACGATCGTATTACAACTTGCGCTGTCAGTGGATTATGCGGTGATTTTCTGTAATCGCTATAAGGAAGAACACCAAACACTTGGCATTCGAGAGGCGGATATTGTTGCGCTCAGCAAGGCGATTCCAGAAATATTTTCAAGCTCGTTAACGACTATGGGCGGACTGATTGCTATGATGTTTATGCAGTTTGGAATAGGAAGTGATATGGCACTTTGTCTAATTAGAGCAATCTTACTAAGTTTACTCGCAGTATTTTTGCTGATGCCGGGGTTAATTATGCTCTTTGGCAAGGCGATGGATAAGACAAAACACAAGAGTTTTATTCCAGATATCCCTTTTGTTGGAAAGTTTGCTTACAAGACACGTTTTATTATTCCGCCCTTGTTTGTTGTTGTGTTGGTGGGGGCTTATATTATCCAATCACATTGCCCTTATGTGTATGGTTACACACAGCTTGAAACACCTGTTCAGAGTGATGCAATGATTGTGGATGAGATGATTGAGGAAAGCTTTGGCGCTGAAAACTTTGTGGCGCTTGTCGTTCCGGCTGGAAATTATGAGAAGGAAAGGAAACTGCTAAAAGAATTAGATGCAAGACCAGAAGTAGACCATTCGCAGGGACTTGCCAATACAGAGGCAATGGATGGTTATATGTTGACTGACAAGCTGACTGCTAGAGATTTCTCAGAGCTTTTGGAGCTTGACTATGAGATTGCAGAGCTGTTGTATATGGCGTATGCTGTAAATGATGAGAATTACGCCAAGATTGTCAATGGTTTTTCCAATTATAGTGTTCCGCTAATCGATATTTTTATGTTTTTGTATGATGAAGTGGATGAGGGGTATGTCACACTGGATGATGATTTGATGGAGACGCTTGAAGATGCGCACACCAAGATGCAAATTGCACTAGATCAATTGCAGGGAGAGCGCTACAGCCGTATGCTGATTTACTTGACGTTACCAGAAGAAGGGGAGGAGACATTTGCCTTTTTGGATGAGATGCACGAGATTGCAGGGCAGTATTATGACAAGGCAGAAGTGTTGGTTCCTGGAGAATCAACCAGCCAATATGATTTGTACAAGACATTTCAACGGGACAATACTGTAGTCAATGTCGTTTCGATTCTTGCCGTTTTGGTCGTACTGTTATTTACCTTTATGTCAGCGGGTATGCCAGTGCTTTTAATTGCAGTGATTCAGGGCGTGATTTGGGTGAATTTTTCTTTCCCTTCTGTGGAACAGAAAAATGTATTTTTCTTGAGCGCGATGATTGTTTCTTCTATTCAGATGGGTGCCAACATTGACTATGCAATTGTTATCTCGGGTAGATTCTTGGAAATCAAGGATAAAATGTCAAAGAAAGATGCAATTATTGAGACAATGAACTTTGCATTTCCAACAATAGTCACTTCGGGCACAATGCTTGCGCTGGCAGGAATCTTTATTGGTCAGATGTCTTCTGATGGCGCGGTTTGCGGCATCGGTCAGTGTTTGGGCAGAGGAACAATTCTCTCGATTTTTACTGTAATGTTTGTGCTGCCGCAGATTTTGTTGCTCGGTGAGAAGATTATAGACAGAACTTCCTTTGCAGTGTCCATTCCACTAAAAATGGAGCGCGCGAGTGGTCTAATGCGCGTTGACGGCAGAGTGCAAGGACAGATTAATGGTACAATTATTGGTGAAGTACATGGTCTTGTGCGCGGTGATGCCAATCTGTTTGTTAATATGGGCAAGCTTGAGATGCGTGAGGATAATGGGAGCAGCTTAAAGGAACTGATAGAGAAAGAAGAAGGTGAGAAGGATGCATAAAATGTGTGAGCAAATCCTAGCACTGGCTTTGGCAGCAGCCATGATAGTCAGTATGATTCCAGTACATAACGTTAGGGCCGCGGAGCAAACAAAGGAAGCGTCAAGTGCTTCTGATGAGATTCAATATGAACGGATTGACATTGCCTCACCAGAACAGTTTGCAGACTTCGCATCAAAGTGTTTTCTTGACGCATGGTCAAAAGATAAGTATGTCAGCCTAAAGACAGACATTGACCTTACGGGGATAGAAATTAGCAGCATTCCTGTATTTAACGGCATTTTTGATGGTGTTGGTCACACAATTTCTGGGTTTGACTGTCAGGGAGACGGATATGTTGTGGGGCTATTTCGCTATGTAGAACGAGATGGTGTTATTCAAAATTTAACATTAAAGGGCGATATTACTTCTGAAAATGAACAGGAATGTATTGGCGGTATTGTGGGAGTGAATCACGGTACAATTAAAAATTGTGTATTTCAAGGAACTGTGAGCGGACGCGATACCGTAGGTGGAATTGCTGGCATTAATGAGCGTACAGGAACTATTGCAGGATGCTCTGTAAAAGGAAGGATTACTGGTTATTATTCAACAGGTGGCGTTGTGGGTATCAATCATGGTGCACTAAATTACTGTACAAACAGAGCAGGTATCAATGATGACAGCGCATGGGTTGCACAAGATGATGAGATGGGAACTGGGTTAGGAATTATTGAGAGTCTTACGGCGTACGAGGACAGTGAATTATATAGTGGTGTTGATACGGGGGGTATTGCAGGCTTTTCTGATGGTATAATATCGCGGTGCACCAATCACGGCACAGTAGGATACGAACATACAGGCTATAATATTGGCGGTATTGCTGGACGGCAGTCTGGTATTATATCACTTTCTGCAAATCAGGGTACCGTCTATGGTCGCAAGGATATTGGCGGTATTGTGGGACAGATGGAACCATATATTGAAATTAACGAAGCAGAATCGTTGCGCAATGCAATCAATAAGCTGCATGATTTGGTGGAAAAGACAATTGATGATATGGATGCGGCAGGAGATGGGATTAAGCGTGATGTGGATACAATGCAGTCTTATGCAGACAGTGCAATTGATTCTGGAGATGAACTTGTCACACAAATTACAGATTTTACCGATAATAATGTAGCGGAAATCAATTCTGTTACAGGACGTATGGAACATATAATTGATTTGCTTCCAGATATTTTAGACAATGTATCAGAGGCTGGAAAGGCGATGAATGGTCTAAATGATGTGGCAAAACAGTTGACCAAAGATTTGGATGTTCTTGGAAAATTAGACGATTCCTCATACAATGAGATGGATTACAGTCGACTTACGCTGCTTTCAACAGTCGGCGGAACAGTTACAACAGACAGTGCCAATCCGGCGGCGAATGATACAGTGATTATCACTGTTAAACCAGATGAGGGGTATCAATTAAAAGAGGACTCCTTAACTGTGACAGACAAAAAAGGAAAAAAGATTGGGATTTCGACCGTGAGTGACAGGGAGGATCAGTATACTTTTGTAATGCCAAAAGCAAATGTCAAGATAAAAGCGGAGTTTGTATACAAGGGAGCGTTTCTTGTAAAGTCAACTGCAGGCGGACATGTCACAACAACGCAAAATGGCAATCAGGTGACTTTTAAGGCATCTGCTTCTGGGGGATACCAGTTTGATTCCTTTCAAGTAAATGGAAGCACTTATTCAGGGACTGTGACAGCAGATCATGAGATAACACTTGACCGACAGATAGATATAAAAGATAATATATCGACAGTGGTCGAGGCAGTATTTACAAAAACTGCGGCGGCGGTACATCGGATTACAGTTCGGTCGGGAACCGGCGGAACCGCGTATATAACAGGAGGAAACACCGCTGCGGCAGGAGAGAATGTCACAGTTCATATTACAACAAGACCAAATTATCAGTACAAGGAAATGCGGATAAATGGCAGTAAAGTTACACCGACGCAGAGCAATTCTGATGCGAATGAGTGGAGTTTCACAATGCCAGACTCTGATGCAGAGGTAGAAATACTGTTTCAATATCAGTATGATAGTGATTCGGACAGACGTATTTATGCGGAATCCAATGTTGGAGGAACAGTAACTGCCACAAAGGCATCAGACGGGGTTAGCTATACAATTACAATTGTACCAGAAGAAGGGTATGATGTCTCAGAGGAAGCTGCACTGGAATTCCAAAAGCTTCCGGGGGGAGCAGTATCAGGGGATGACACCGTGGAAAACGATGTAAGTTCAGATGTGAATCTGCAAGATGAGACGATTACAGACAAAGAAAATAATAATGAATCAATGCCAGAAAGTACAGACAGCAGTCAAGAGGAGCCTGTTGAAGTAAGCAGTAGAGATACATTAGAGACAGAGAGTACGAACCATAATGAACAAGAGTCTTCAGAGGAAAATAACAAAGATATTGCAGAGATAGAAAGTACAGACAGCAGTCAAGAGGAGTCTCTTGAAGTAAGTAGTGGGGATACATTAGAGACAGAGAGTGCGGATAGCAGTGAAAGTTTAACCGACAAGGAAGCGGAAGAAACTACTTTTGGGACGGAGAATGCTTTTGTCGAGGAACTTGAAACACAAGAGTCTATGTTTAATTTAGGGGATAACATTTCCGCAAACACAATATCGTCTGACCAGATTCCTAAAAGTGGGTTGGAAAAGGGAGAGAGTGAGCAAACTTATAAGTATGTTGTAAAACTTGAAAATACAGACCCAAACAAATATATTGCTTTTGTTACTTTTGTAAAAAAGGAAGATACTTCAACGGATATTGGCACTACCTACAATATTACAACAGTATCCAGCACTGGCGGATCTGTAGCGGTTGATATTTCAAGTGCTAAGGCGGGAAATAAAGTCTATGTGACGCCAGTGTCAAACAATGGTTATATTCTTAGCCAGATAACAGTAAATGGAGAGACACCAAGTCTTGAGCGTGATGGAAAACGATATTCTTTTATAATGCCAGATAAAGCGGTGGAAGTTATAGCGCTGTTTGAACCAATTGACATTGTATTGAAGTCCAATTTTAGCGGTGACGCTACCTACTCAGGCAATGCACAGGGAAAGGTGACTCTTACAGCGAAGCCAAGCGTTTCCTATACGGTCAAAAGCATTCAAGTCACAGATGCAGACGGCAAAAAGTTGTCTGTTTCCAGAAAACAGAGTGGTTCCTATCTTTATGAATTTGATATTACTAAGTTGTCAAAGGCACCTTGCACAGTGAATATTTCTTTTCAGAAACAGAACAAAGAACAGGCAGTCAATACATCTAAGACCAATATTGATGACGCAATTGATGAGTTGACACAGGCGTCAGATCAAGTGCAGAAGTCCATCAATCATATTAAGAGTATTGTACAAAAGTCAGATGGTTCTTATAAAAGTTGGGAAACGCTCACGAATGAAGAACAACAAGCGATTGTGACAGAGGTGTTAAATCTAGTGGAATCGCTAGGAACAATGTCAACATCAGCATCTGCAATTTTGAGCAGTCTAACTACGATCTATAATATTGTTGCCCCTTATACATCGGATGCGGCGAAGGCGGCAAAGAGCGATTTAGAGAAAGCGACGAACCAAATTCAGGATATGCTTGATGCACTTCGGTCAGCGAACAATGGCATCAAAGGAATTGTGAACTATATGAATGTGCAGCCAGATGTCCGCTTTTCTCAACTAGGGGATGCATTTGACGCAACGAAGGAGAATTTTCATAATCAGTTAAAAGGACTGTCAAACAGTATTAAATCATTAAGTGACAATGCAGCAAGTTATTCTGACAGAATTAATGATGATCTTAGAGCGGTTAACGACCAACTAAATGTTGTGTTTAATCTGTTGGCGGACCGCATGGTGGATATGGAGAATCTAAGCATAGAGGAACTGTATGAAGATGTTGATGACGATAAGATTGATACGATTACAACAGGGCGAACTGATGCGTGTACCAATAAAGGTATTGTAAAGGGAGATATTAATGTAGGAGGCATTGCAGGCGCCATGTCCATTGATGAGGAAGATCCTGAGGATAGTGCTGCGGGCACAGTGGACTATAAGATTGGCAGACGCTTTATTATGAAATGCCTTGTGACAGGCAGCGTGAATGAAGGCTATATCACTGCCAAAAAAAATGGGGCAGGCGGTATTTGTGGTTATATGAATCATGGTATTATAATGGATTCCGAATGCTATGGCAGTGTGGAGAGCACAGAAGGAGACTATGTGGGAGGCATCTGTGGCGAATCCTTTACTATTATTAAAAATTGTTATGCACTGTGTTCTGTCAATGGCAATAAAAATGTAGGGGGGATTGCAGGATATGCGCAAACGCTAAAAAATTGTTATGCAATGGCGGATGTACAATCTGCAAATGGCAGGGCAGGCGCCATTGCAGGTCAAGTGGCTGACTATGAGGAGATGGATATTGACGCGCAGGAACAGGGAGCCAAAATTGTTGGAAATTACTATGTGGGTGATGAGATTCATGGAATTGATGATATTAGTTATATTGGTGTGGCAGAGCCAATTCGTTATGAGGATTTGTTGACGGTAGAGCAGCTTCCCACACAGTTTTGGCATCTTAAAGTGATTTACAAGATTGAGGATACTTATCTTGGTTCTGAGGAAGTAAAATATGGTGAGAAACTTGACCAATTAAATTTTCCACAGATTCCTACAAAAGAAGGTTTCTATGGGGCTTGGCCGGATGTCTCTAATCAGACAATGCACGGAACAATTGTGGTGGAGGCAGTGTATAAGGATAATGTGACTGTAGTACAGAGCAGTGGCGATCACAATGATGTAGAGGAAGGCATATGGAAGAAACCATATGCTTTGGTGGAAGATATTTTTACAGAAAATACAATATTAAATGTGAAAGTAAGCGATATGGTACCGCCGGAGGAAGCGGTTGGAAAGCAGAGTGTAGTGTATGAAGTCATTCTGGAAAATGGTGGTATTAAGGAGACAGATTCCTTTGCACTGCGCATTTTAAATCCATATGAAGACGCAGTTCTCTATGAATATCTGGATGGAGTATGGATAGAGCAAGAGGGCAAGAGCAGAGGACAATATTTGCAGGTTGACATGACAGGCACACAAGCGTATTTCTGTGTTGTGGAAAATAAGGCTGATATAGCATTGATCGTTGGCTATGTAGCAGGTGCAGTGACAGCAGTATTTCTCTTAATTATTGTTGTTAAGAAAGGAAAAGCACACAGGAAAAAGAAAAGACAAAAGAAGCAAGAAAAAATAGATTAATTAGACGCCAATGCGCATACAAAGCCCCGTACAGCGGAAAATGCTATACGGGGATTTATATGCGCACGGGTGTCTAAATGAAATATGTCAGCAAGCTGACGGACACCCGGCGCGCGAGTAGGGGAAGTAATCTTCCCTACTCGATTATATTTGAAGTTAATGCAATACGCGCTTTAAAGCGCTCATTAAATTATCAATATTGATCGGTTTGGCGATATGTCCATTCATACCACTTTTTAGAGCTTCCTGTTTATCTTCCTCAAAGGCGTTGGCTGTCATGGCAAGAATGGGAATGGATGCAAGCTGTGTGTTCTTTAATTTGCGGATAGCGCGGGTTGCCTCATAGCCATTCATCACAGGCATTTGTACGTCCATCAGGATAAGTTGATAATAGCCCGGGGTTGATTTTTCTAGCATTTCGACAGCAATTTTCCCGTTTCCAGCAATCTCAACTGAAAATCCAGCTTCCTGCAAAATCTCAGCAGCGATTTCTTGGTTGAGTTCATTGTCTTCCACAAGTAAAAGGTGTTCTGCATGGAACATAGATGCTTTTTTGTCTGTGTCTGAATCATTTCCCTCTTCCGTGACTGCAATGGAGTGCAGACATTCCCGAAGCTCTGACAAGAATAGCGGCTTGCTGCAAAATGCTGTGACGCCAGCTTCTTTTGCTTCGTCTTCAATATCTTCCCAGTTGTATGCAGTCAAAACAATGATTGGTACATTTCCGCCGGTTTCCTTTTGGATTCTGCGTGCGACCTCAATTCCGTTCATGTCTGGCAGCAGCCAGTCAATAATATAGACAGAATAGAAGTCCTTGCGCATCACTGCCTGATGCGTGCGCAGCACAGCTTCCTTTCCAGAAAGAGTCCATTCCGCGCGCATTCCAATCTGTTGTAGCATATAGGAAACACTGTCACAAGTGTTAAAGTCGTCATCTACCACAAGTGCCCTGCATCCTTGTAATTCTGGGATTAACGGGGACTCTTTTACTTCTGAGCTGATGCGGAAGGTGAAAGAAACCGTAAATTCTGATCCGACATCTTGCTTACTTGTTACGCTGATGGAACCATTCATCATGTTGACAATGTTTTTGGTGATGGCCATGCCAAGTCCTGTTCCCTGAATACCGCTAATCGTAGAGTTGCGCTCTCGCTCAAACGGTTCAAAGATATGCTTGACAAAATCTTCGCTCATGCCAATACCAGTATCTTTTACTTGAAATTCATAGTTGGCATATCCTTCCTTGGCACTTGGTTTTTCTGTAACCTTGATGCTAACAATACCTCCGGCAGTTGTGTATTTAATCGCATTGTTCAAAAGATTTAACAGTACTTGGTTTAATCGCAGTCGGTCACAATAGATTCTTTCATTCTGTACATCAATGGCATCCATGTACAGATCAAGCTGTTTGGAGTGGATGTCTGCTTGTATAATGTTGCGCAGTCCATGCAGGATTTCAGGAAGAGAGCAAAGCTGTTCAGACAACTGCATTTTGCCGCTTTCAATATGACTCATATCAAGTACATTGTTAATTAAATTCAACAAGTGGTTTCCAGAAGTCATAATCTTTTTGAGGTATCCCTCAACTTGGTCTGTATGTTCAATGCGGCTGAGTGCCAATGTAGTAAAGCCAATAATAGCGTTCATTGGTGTGCGGATGTCGTGCGACATATTGGAGAGAAAGATACTTTTTGCCTTGTTGGCATGATTTGCTTGTTGCAGTGCATCTTCCAGAATCGTTGTCTTTTCCATTTCCTTACGAATCGCTTCGTCAATACTATGAAAACCAAGGACAATACCACAATTCTGGCTCCAGTCTCCAGCGCATACAGCTTTCATTTGGAAATAGCGCATTTCTCCATAACAGACAGTGCGGTAATTCACAGAATACACTTGTTTTTCAGCAAGTTTTTTCATTAGATTCTCTCGTGAAACTGCTTGATGGAGCAATTCTTGATCTTCCTCGTAGACACATTGGTCTATATAGAGGTTAAGATTTTTCTCCATAAGAAGTTCACCATCAAAAAGTTTATCCAAAATCTTATAAGGACAATCACTAATCCGAAGTGCCCTGCCTAGACCTGTATCCAGATCAAAAAAGCATACAAGATTGTAATCGATACTTAATGCATGAACAAGTTCCATCTGGCGCTGTTCTTCCTGTTTGTGTTTTTCTTCTTCATGCAATCTTTGCATAGTGCAATCCAACAAAAAACGCTGATATAACAGTTCTCCATTTTCTTGTATCAGTTTGATATTTCCCATAATATGCAACAGATCACCATTATTATGTCTTATGCGGTATGCCACATTAATACTGTCACCAATTTCCTTCAAGGACAGAATTCCTTCTTGTAGAAGTGGCCGATCCTCGTCTAGTACAGAAGGAGCAATCATATCAAAACCTGCTGCGATCATTTCTTCCTGTGATTCATATCCTAGAATTTTTAGGGCAGCGCCATTAATGCTGGTAATTCTGGATCCATCAACAGTATGACATAGAATGCCACAGTCCATTGTAGTGAAAATGGTTTCTAAGGCTTTGGTCTTGGCAATCAGCTGCTGTTTGTATTCGTTTTCCTGTGTGATATCAATACCAATACCGACGGTACCCATAACACTTCCATCCAGATCATATAAGGGGGATTTGTATGTTGTAAGTAGTCTTTCCCCATCGCTGGTCTGAACAATCTCTTCCGAGATACAAGTTTCCTTTCGTGTCATAACTTCCTGTTCCGATTCAATGCACGCGGGATCATCTTGTGCGACATCCCATATGTAAGCATGCTTGCGGCCTTCCACTTGCTCTTTGGTTTTGTTGACTGTTCGACAGAAACTATCATTGACCTTCTTGTGGATACCATCTTTGGTTTTGTACCAGACCAGATTTGGTACGCTGTTAATCGCGGATTCTAAGTATTGATTAGACTGCCAATAGTCTTTTTGTGTTTTGTAGTCTTGTTGCCATTTAACAAAATGAAAGGTAAGTTCTTCGTTAGACAACGGTAGTGTCCAAATATCATAGATTTCTGCAAGACATCCGTTCATCTCTGCCAGACAGGCAATCTGTTGCTTGTCTGCGAGAACAATCAGATTGGTAGTTTGTCTTTTTTCTGATAACAACATCTGCATTGTCGTGGCAGCATCCATATCGTGGAGATTCACAATAATAACATCCGCCTTTGAAATCATTGATTCGTAGGGCGTTTTACTCTCAAAATATTCATGTGTAAAATGTTCGAGAGGGGATAGCTCCTCAATTAACTTAAATAGTTTGCGTTGTTTTCCCAAAAAAAAGAAATTGATATGGCAATGATACATGTCATTTCCTCCCAAAGGCTCAATATTTTGAATTGGTATACATTACTAAAATAGAAAGCTTATATAAGCCATAATTTGCAGCGCAGTGCAAAGTCCTGTCTAAACTGTAACTTATTTAGTTTCTATTTTAACAATCGTGTAGACGCATGTCAATACAAGTTGTCGAACACGACCGTTTCTCGATTTAAGTCTGCTACAATCTCTTGATTATCGTCCATTTGCTTGGTAATATCCTCCATATCTTTGGCTAAGTTTTTGGTGTTATCTGCGACGCCCGCAATGCCGCCTGCACTGTCGCCGACTGCTTTTGTAATGGTATTAATGGAGTCTGCAATACCAGACATAGAATGTTTTAGACAGTTCGTTCTTTGGTAAAAGTTATTCATTGCGCGGCGAATGTAGGCGGCATCTTCTTTATATTGGCTTCCAGATGCCACAAACGCCTGAAATTCAGTTAGGACAGACTGACTCATATAATCTACAAGGTTCTGTGCATTCTCTGAGAGATTATGTACTGTGGCGGTGACAACTGTGTTCATTTCCTGAATACGACTTGCAGTTTCTTGACTAGAATTAGCAAGGGCGCGCACCTCGTCTGCAACAATGGCAAATCCCCTGCCGGCGGTTCCTGCGTGTGCAGCTTCCACAGAGGCATTTAATGCAATGAGTTGTGTCTGTTGGGCAATTGCAAGAATCTCTCCTGTCAAAGTTTTAATTTGGTCTACGCTGTGGCTTTTTTCTATAGCATCATTTAGTGCGCCTAGAAGTTCTTTGGTTTTGCTATCTGTGTTTTTTGCGCTGGACTGTGCAGAGAGCTGCATTGCGTCGGCCCGCGTGTTCATTTGAACTGTATAGTCGCTAATGGTATTGCATTCCTCTGCAATATTGTGAACATCAAGCCGGATATCCTCCGCATTGTGATTGATAGTGGATACATTGCCTGCCACATTCTGAAAAGCAGAGGACAACGCTTCAGCAAGTGTGGAGAGGTCGGCGGCGCTTTTTTTTGAGGCACGTGTTCTTTTTAAGACCTCTCCAGTCATTGTGTTAATGCGATTAGAGCTTTCCTGTATTGTCTGTAAGATGCTCTTGACTGGGCGAACAACATATTTGGTAATTAGTTTTAGATCGGCAAAGACCAATAAAATACAGGCTGACGCCGCTGCAATTCCCACGGTCAGCGATATGAGATATACGGAGGCAAGCTGTTTTCGAGCGGTGGTGGTCTGTTCTTGAATAGAGGCGTTCAGCGCGTCAATATCAGTCTCTATAGCATGGGAAAACGTCGCCACATCACCATTTGCAAGGAGATAGGCGTCTTGTGTCTTGCGGCTGGCACTTGCACAAGCCAAATGAACAAGTGCATGTTTGAAGGAATCATAATCGGAGAGAAGCGATTGATAAGTCTTTTGATCCGTTGGAATGACATATTCTTGGTATTGCGTAAGCAGGTTGTCTAGGTGTGCTTCCTCTAATTTAATTTGCTGAACAAGAGTGGTCATAGTGGTGTAGTCTGTGGCAACGATGTGACTCAAAGCCATTTTGTGAATATTCATGGAGGATTGGTAAATTTCAGCCAGACGGCTTTTGCCATCCATATAATTGTCGGCAATTTTGGAGGCACTCGCATTTACATTGCGTATATTTGCAATCGAAATTATGTTTGATAAAAGCGCAACAATACCCAGAAGGGCAATGGGCAAGATTAACCGATGCTTTAAACTAATTGTTTTCATGGAAACAAATCCTCCTTTGAGCATAAATCGTATTTTAATCGTTCTATTCTGTCGTTAGGGGGCAGTAATTCCTGCAACCATTTGGTCGAGTTGTTCTTGCAAGTCTTTTCCCGATGGATTTCCAGCTAGAATTTCGCCAGTAAATATAGTGACTGGGTCCCAGAATTTCCCTCCAATGCGTTGCAGACAGGAAAATTCAGACTGTTCTAGCAGGGCCGCAATTGCAAGGGAGTCTTGTACTTCCTTTGAGGCAGCCGCATTGCGGTTAGAAGGACCTTGACCACGCATCCGAAAACGCAGTTTTTGATTTTCTTCGTCAGCAATCCATGCAGCCAATTTAGCAGCCCATTTTCTCTGTTTAGAGTAGGCGTTTACGCCAATGAGTTTATAGCCAGAGAACGAAGCCATTTGTATTTGCTGTCCAGCACAAGTATAAGAAGGAAGCTTTGCAGCGCCAAAGCTACTGCCCCAAGCCTCTTCTACTGCAACGGCATTCCACACGCCATTGACGCCCGCAATAATTGTGCCATTTTGTACGCCTTCCAGAAAACCGGCATCGTCTGTGCTAAGAAAGCCAGGATGTGCAGCAATCTCAAGCATGGACTGTGCAACATCGATTCCCTTAATATTGTTATCCACCGCATTCCAAGTACAATAATTGGTGATGCCATCATCATTTAATCCGACAGTGAGTCCCGTGTTGCCAAACAGGGAATAGATATACCAGCCAGAGGACCAATCCATAGAAAATTGGCTGCTGTGTTCCGCCGCAATCGCAAGGATTCGATCTAGCGATTGAATATCCTCATCTGAAAAATAATCCTTATTATAATATAGAAAGTATCCGTTGTCTGCTGTCAGTGGCAACGCGTACATTGTATCGTTTATAGAAGCCGCGACAACGGCTTCTGGCAGATTGGCCTCTCTGACAGAAGCGGCATCTTCAATAGGTTCTAATGCGCCTGCTGCGACAAGTGCATTTAGTTGGTCATCCGCAAAAGCAAACACATCTGCACCATTTTCTAAGTCTGCCATCAAAGCATCCATGCAGTGGCTTTCGCTTTGTGGTTGATAGGTAATGTTAAAATTTGCTTGTCCGCGATAAGTTTCTTCAAATGTATTGATTATCTGACGAAGCAGTTCTTCGTCTTCTGCTGCACCCCAGACAGTTAAGTCAACTGTGTTAGAAACTGGTGTTGAGGCAATTAGTTCTGTCTCAGAGACAGAGACTTCTTGTTGGCATCCAGTCAATAACAGGATTAATACAAGGAACAATAGATAGAATTTGCATTTTGTTTTCATAATGTTCTCCATAAGAAATCGAAACTTTTTTAAATAAAAAAGAATGATTGTAAAAATTTAACTTGACAAAAATAGAATAGCATTTTTTAAGAATTTTGGCAATCTGCAATTCATTGGTTAATTACCATATTACTACGTTTAGATTTGTAAAATTTCTATGAAATTTATGGAAAAACAGAAAAAAATATTATAGAATAGACGAGGAAAAGTTTGGCAATTGGGATTTAGGGAAAATAGGCTTTTGGAGTTGGATTTGTAAGAAGATTTCAAGAGTCTGAAAAGTAATGAGGAGGAATAAAATGCAGTACAAGGGATTGAAACGAATCAAGAGAGTAGCCGCTGTAATATTGTCGGTAGCTTTGATTACGACGGAACTTCCACAGACAGGAATAGCTTATGCATCGGAGACAGATGAATATGAGACACAAATGACTGCAGGGCAGGAAGAATCCCCAACACATCAGGAGGGGAATACGACTACGTACGAAAGCGAAGAAGTAGAAGAAATAGAAGAAAGTGCAGAAGAATCGGAAATAGAACAGGATACTGGGACGGAGAGTGCCGAGTTTACAGAGGTAGAGAGCAGTACAGAGGCAATAAGTACAAAAACCACAGAGTTAGAGACAGAAAGCAGCACAGAAACAATAAGTGCGAAGCCTACAGAGACAGAGGGTAGCACAGAGACAGCAAGCACAGGGACAACAGAAATAGAGACAGAGAGTAGCACAGAGACGATAAGCACAGGGACAACAGAAACAGAGACAGAAAGTAGCACAGAGACGGCAGAGACGGAGAGCAATACAGAGACGGAAAGTGGTACAGAGGAAACAGAAACGGATACAATAGAGACAGAAGAAAACACGGAGACAGAGGGAACAGAAGACAGCACAGAATTAGAAACCACAGAACTTGAAACAATGGAACTTGAAACAGTTACAATTGAAACGACTGAAATGCAAACATCAGTTCCTGTGCCTGAAGTAGATGCGTCAGTATATATTTCTAAGTCAAAGAGAAATACAACATCGTTTGATGTTGTATCGGTTAGGGCTTATGCATCTGTGCAGGATCCTGTAGAAATTTCATCAAATGAGTACAGAATAGAAAACAAAGATCAGTTTTTGGGTTTTCTTACTGGCAAGAATGATTATGATGGAAGTACAGTAACATTAGCTTGCAATATTGATATGAAATCAGAGCCTGCATATTATAGTGGTGGGTTTGCTGGCATTTTTGATGGTAATGGATATTCTATTCAGAATCTAAAAGTAGATCAAGGTTTGTTTCCAGTGATTCAATCGGGGGCAGTAGTTAAGAATTTACATATTAGCAATGCATCACTGACAGGAGAGCGTTCTGCGGGTGTTATTGCTGGACGCAATGATGGTATGATTACCAATTGTGTGGTTACCGGAAATCTGGAGTCTACAAGTGATATGGATTTTACCGCCGGGATTGTAGGAGTAAATGAAGGAAATATCGAAAATTGTGTCTTTGCAGGAAGAATTACAGCATCTGCAAGTACTACGGATGCAGAAAAAGATATTGGTGGTATTGTCGGCAGAAACAATGGGGTAATCCAGAACTGTTATACAGTGGGCAGCATTAATACAAAGGCAGCAGTTGTTGCTGGAATTGCTGGAACCAATACATCAAGGGAATCTGATAGTATTAAAAACTGTGCCAATTACATGAGTATTGAAGGTGCTTATATTGTAGCAGGTATCGTGGGCATAAATGAAGGAGAAGTCGCAGATTGTACGAACTATGGAGTAGTACGGCAGAAAAACAATTCGCAGGAAATTGGTGAAGCGGGCGGTATTGTAGCACAGAATAAGTTAGGAACCATTCACGATTGTTATAACTATGCAGCGGTTAACGGAGAAGATAAAAATATTGGCGGTATTGCTGGATCAACATCCGGAGCAATTACAAGATGTGGAAATATTGGATCTGTAACTGGTTTGGCAAATGTCGGTGGTGTTGTAGGGTTATATAATGGGAATCGGGAGTACAGTATTGGTGAATGCTTTAATCAAGGAAGTATTAACGGCAGTGGCGGAACTACAAAATCAGTGGGGATTGGTGGTATCTTAGGAAGTTCAGGGGAGAGTTATAGAGTACCAATTGAAAATTGTTATAACACAGGAAGTGTTCGTGCTGCCAAAACGTCACAGTATCTTGGCGGTATAGCAGGAATCATCAAAAAAGGTTTTATATCCAACTGTTATCATGCTGGAAATATAACTGGTGAGGAAGGTTCTTATGCAGCAATGCTTGTGGGATTTTTTGGCAAGGAGGAAGATACTTCCTATACAAGCTGTCTTTATGTTGGTGATGAACATAGTATTGCATTTTACAGAGAAAAAGGTGGTGTTTCAGATGCGGAAATGGCAAAGACTTCCAGTGCTCTAAAATCACAAGATGCAATTACAATTCTTGGAGGAAGTTTTTCTTCGGACAATAGTGGTATTAATGACGGATATCCTATACTAAGTGGTCAAGAGGAACCTGAATATTGGTATCCTGTAGTTTATGAGTTAAATGGTGGTTATTCAGGAAGTTCTTATTTTGAATTGATAAATAAAGGCAATTCTGTAAACAAACCTGAAGATCCGACAAAGAATTATGCAGAATTTCAGGGTTGGTATAGTGATGCGGGATTAAATGTTTCCTATAATTTTAATAATCAGGTGAATGCGCCAGTAACTTTATATGCAAAGTGGAAAAGTGCTACAATTGTGGAGGATATGGAACTGTTCCAAACCAGCATTGAGCTGATAAAAGGAGAAGAATATGCTATAAAAGTACGCTTTACACCAGAGAAAGCAGAAAATACAGAAATGGTGTGGGATTCTGATGATACATCAGTTGCTACAGTTGACGAAAAAGGAGTAATTAGAGCGGAGGCACCAGGCAGCGCAACAATTACAGGAACATTAAAGGACAACTCTCTATCAAAATCGCTAGAATTAAAAGTAACCGTTTCCAAAAAGGATAGCATTATCCATATTAGAAGAGTTGAAGATGGTGCAGAACTTGAGGATTTAGATATTGCAGTTAAGGAAACCATTGTACTTGAGGCAGTGACAAAGGGGTTTTCGGACAATGCAGAAATTCAGTGGGGGCCCGGAAACAACGAATATGTTAAGATTTCGCCAAAAGCAAATACCCTAGGAACACCAAAAGCAGAAGTGACAGGGCTTAAGCCAACACCATCAGGAAGCCCTGTTAAAGTTAAGTTTACGGTTACTGATGGAGATACTATTTCTTCAAAAAGTGTTAACATTACAGTTTTACCTCTGGCGACAGGTGTAAAAGTTAAACTAGGAGAGGAAGATATTACAGAGAAAACGGCGATTTATGATTTGGTGACAAAGAAATTTATTGCTGTTGGGACAAAGAAATTAAAACAGCCAGCAGAGATGCTTAGTGCTGTTGTGTCCCCAAGCAATGCAAGTCAAAAGGTAACATGGGAGTCCAATAATTCTTCTGTAATTCAGTTTAAGGACAAAGAAAAAGGTATTGTAACCGGAAACATTAGTGGAACAGCAGAAATAACAGCACTGACAAAAGATGGAAGCAACAAAGTTGGGAAAACAACGATTAGAACAAAACGAATTGTGCAATCGTTTGTGTTAGAGCCAAAGGAAGTAGATAAGAACACACCGGTTGTGTTGGATTCTCAGGGCAGGGTATTGTTGACTAGCGGATGTAGTGTAAGGCTAGTTCCTAAATTTACACCTGCAGATGCTACTGATGAGGGATTAAAATGGGAAATGAATCCCAAGAATTGTCTTACAATTGATGCGGAGAAGAAGATTATTACTGCGAAGGATGTGGGAAGCGAAACCAAAGTGACATTGAAGGCAACTTCTATGGATGGCGGCGAGGCTTCTTATGAGATGGAGTTTATCGTTATTCCTAGGATAGAATCTATTGAAATCTATAAAGCAACAGACATGAAGCACCCTGTTAATGGGAAGTCAATTGGTTTGAATCCTGAGACAGACAGTAAAACATTAACTCTTCGAGCAAAAAATAAACCAGACGATGCATCGCAAGTTGTTTTATGGAAATCGGCAAATACAAAAGTGGCGACAGTGGAAGATCATAAAGATGGAAGCTGCACCGTGACAGTAAATGGATATGGAAAAACAGAAATTATTGCTACAGCAGCAGATGGCAGTGGTGTTACAGCATCCGTTACAATAAATGTTTCGTCGCTCGTATCTTCTATAACTATTACAGGAAGTAGCAAGGTTGCAAAAGGCGGAAAAATAAAACTAAAGGCAGAGGTTTTTCCAAAATCAGCAGAAAATAAAGCAGTTTGTTGGGAGTCAGATGATACATCTATTGCAACTGTAGATAAAAATACAGGAGAAGTAACAGGAATCAGTAAAGGTGTGGCAGATATTACTGCTACAGCAGCGGATGGAGGCGGTGCTTCTGAAACGTTTCCGGTAAAAGTTACAGAGGCAGTGAAAACCTTTGATATTATGATACCAGATGGAAACACAAATCTGGAAGATGATGTGATTGTTACAAACAAAATAGTAGGAATTGACCTTGACGCAGGAATGGAAACCCGCACGTTAGCAGCAAGAATTTTGCCTGAGGAGGCAAGCCAGATTGTCGATTGGAAATCTAGCAATGAGAAGGTTGCTACGATTGATGAAAAAGGTACGATTACAGCGAAATCACTTGGCAGAGCAATTATTACAGCAACCACAATTGACGGCAGCAACAAAACTGCAAAAGTAACAGTAAATGTGGCAACACTTGTAAGAAGTATTTCGATTACTGGAAGCCACTATGTAGGGGCGGGGCAATCGATTCAATTACATGCAGAAGTGACCGACAAAGATGCAGCAAACAAAAATATAATATGGACAAGCAGTGACAAGAACGCTGTTGTAGTAGACGACAGTGGCTATGTGACTGCAATTAGTGGGACAGGGGAAGCAACAGCAAAGATTAGAGCGGAGGCAGCGGACGGCAGCGGCAAGTACGCAGAACATATCGTTTATGTAATGGGGAAGAACGATAAAATAGAGATTACTGAATTTAACGGAAGCTATATAAGCGCTGATAAAAGTTCAGAAATAGATATGCAAGATATAAATAGCAACCGCAGAGTATCTTTTGTTGCGGAACTTAGTGGTGGCTCAAATCAGCAAAACGATTATCGCAAAGAAGTAGAGTGGTTCACATCGAATAAAGCCATTGCGGAAGTTTATTTAATTGAAAATAACTATGGTTACAGTGAGGCGACTATCCAGATTAAAAAAGAAGGAAAGGTGACAATTACCGCAAGGACCACAGATGGTTCTAAGAAAGAAGATTCCTATACATTGAATGTGACAGATATAGATCCAACTGTAAAAATCATTGGTCCCAAACAGGTGGCAAAAGGGAAAAAGATACAACTTTCTACAGAGGGAGGGGTAGCTGTAACTTGGTCTTCTTTGGATCCATCGCTTGCCACAGTCGATTCTAAAGGGAAAGTAACCGCAAAGAAGAATGTAGAAGGAACTGCTATTATTAGAGCAACTTCAAAAAAGGGAAGTGAAAAGACAGATGATTATTATGTTGAAGTATGTTCTGCGGTTTCTAGTGTAGATATTTTGGCAAATGGGGTCTCTGTAAAAGATAAAAAGCTTGGAGTAGATTTGATTAAAGGATTTACACTAGATGAAGGTAAGACATGGAATAATGATATCAAGTTTAATGCATCGGTGGATGGTGCTTCCTATGATGATAGAGTGACATGGAAATCTAACAAAACAGCTGTTGCTACAGTGGATGAAAAAGGTAATGTCGAGATTAAGAAAAATGGTACAGCAGTGATTACTGCAACCGCTACTGATGGCAGCAATAAAAAGGCGAGTGTTACATTAGTAGTCACAAAGCAGATAACAAAAATTGAACCGGCAGATGGTGTTTACGATGTCTATGTGGGTTATAAAAAATCTGTCCAGTTAAAGCTGGCGTTTAAACCATTAGCAGCGACAACGAAAAAAGTGACATGGGAAAGCGAAGTAAAAAGTTTGGTATCTGTAAATAAAAGTGGTAAGATTACGGTAAAGAAACTATTTGGCAGCGGAGATTATGATACAAGCAGCGATAGTAATGTGATTGTCAGAGCAATTGCGGCAGATGGTGGCACAGCAATCTGTGAGTTCCGAGTTCATTGTGTGGCGCCTGCAACAAAAGTACAGATTGTGGAACAAAAGGATAATGTCAATCTCGAATATGCGTCCATTGTCGGAATAGATATTGATACGAATCATGCAAACATTACGCTGAAAGCCGATATTACCGGTGCAAAAAATTATGTCGATCAATATGGCGTTAGCAAACAGGTAACATGGAAATCTAGCAATCCGAATATTGCGGAGGTGACACCAAACTATGATGGAAGCTGTATTGTGACTGGGCACAGCAATGGAAAGGTCACGATTACTGCGACAGCAACAGACGGAAGTAAGAAATCAGGTAAGATTACTTTATATGTAGGCAAGATGGTTAAGAGTATTGATGTAGCAAAAGATATCTGGAAAGAAAAAGACAATGAAGGTCGAGAGATCATTACGCTGTTTGTAAAAAGTGTTAAGAACAAAAAGACATTACAGCTTTCCGATAAGTTAATTGTCAATCCAATTACTGCTACAAATAAGAAACTGACTTATAAGAGCAGTAATTCTAAATTGGTTTCCGTAAGCTCCTCTGGTAAACTAACCGCCAAAAAGAGAGGACAGGAGGATGTGGTTATTACAATAACCACAAATGATGGTTCTAGGATAAAAAAAGAAATTGTTGTGCGCGTATTACAATAAGGAATTAAAATAAAGTCCAAGACAGGTTACAGTTTAGTCTAAAACTTTGCATTTACTGCAAATTATAGAATTATAAGCCATGTAAAATTGTGTAGTGGCAGAGATGCATCAAGCTACAAGGCATGGCTTTGACGCCATCAAGTGGTTTTGCATGGCTTGATACCTGTAACAGAAAGCCGAAGGCCGAACTGTTACCAAAACAGTGTATTCTACAGAGAATACACTGTTTTTTTCTACATACACTAGGCATTAGTATAAAAATGTGTTACTATTTCGGTAGGAGAACAATCTCCTACTGAGATAAACCTCCAGCAAGATTGCAGGCGTGCGAATCTGTAATTTGTCAGCGGAGCTGACCCGCACACCGCAGTAAGAATGCCAATGGCATTTTTGAACGCTACATGGAAATTTTTGTAACAATTTAGACAGGTCTTCACAAGACTTGTGAAGACCATATGAACATGTAAAACTTGAGAGCAAAAATCCATCGCCAAAGGCGATTTTCAATGGATTTTTGCAGTAACAGGTCAGCTTGTCTGAACTGTTATAAATTTTTAGCAATAACAATAAATGAGGTCAGAACAGATATGTGTGGAATAGCAGGTTTTTGCAACAGCCCTAAAAATTGGAAAGAAAATATAGAAAAGATGAATCAAAGAATGTATCACAGGGGACCGGATGCAGGTGGGATCTGGGCAGATGATACAGCCAATGTTGTGTTGGGACATCGCAGGCTTTCCATTGTAGATTTGTCAGAGACAGGTATGCAGCCAATGCACTCTGCTTCTGGAAGGTATGTATGTGTGTTTAACGGTGAGATTTATAACTATCGCAGGCTGCGGGATAAGCTATTAAAAGAGAAAAAAATAACTGCTTTTCGAGGAACTTCTGATACAGAAGTGTTGCTTGAGGCGATTGAGGCATATGGTGTGACAGAGACTATCAAACATTGTAAAGGAATGTTTGCCATTGCATTGTTTGATAAAAAGACAAGGCGGTTGACATTGATTCGAGACCGGATTGGTGAGAAGCCACTATACTATGGATTTGTTCATGGACATTTTGTCTTTGCCTCAGATATTGGCAGTATTCGTGTGCTAGACGGCTTTGATAATGCAATTGACACCAAGGTACTGCAATTGTATTTTATTCATGGATATATTCCAGCGCCGTATTCTATTTATCAAAATATCTATAAGCTGGATGCAGGCTGTATGTTGGAGTTAGACCCACCTTATAAGGAACCAAAAATAACAACATACTGGTCTGTGCGAGAAGTAGCAAAATATGGACAGGCACATTTGTTTCAAGGGAACAGACAGGAAGCAGCAGATGAACTTGAACGATTGTTAAAGGCTTCTATCAAAGAACAGATGGTGGCAGATGTTCCAGTCGGTGCATTTTTGTCCGCGGGGATTGACAGCAGTACCATTGTGGCACTCATGCAGGCGCAGTCTTCACGCAAGGTGCAGAGTTTTACAATTGGTATGGAAGATCCTGCATATAACGAAGCTACTTACGCAAAGGAAATTGCACAGCATCTTGGCACAGAGCACACAGAGCTTTATATTACAGCCAAAGATGCAAAAGCAGTGATTCCAAAACTTTCTTGGATTTTTGGAGAACCATTTGCAGATTCTTCCCAGATTCCAACGTATCTTGTAAGCAAAATGACAAAACAGCATGTAACGGTGTCACTAAGTGGCGATGGAGGAGATGAGCTTTTTTGTGGGTATGGTTCCTACGCGTCAATCAATCGCATTTGGGGAAAAATGAAACGCTATCCCTATGGAATCCGAAAACTTGCCAGTAAGTTTCTAGTGGGAAATCCGCTGATTCGGGATAATCAATTGCTACAGACAAAAGCGTATCTTTTGGGGGCAAAAAGCCCTGAACATTTGTATGAGTTATCCAATGCGCAAGAAGCTTCAAATCTTCATATTGCATTGGAACAGGAAACATATAGATATAAACACAACAGCGTTCCTTATGGGGCGCTGAGCGATCCCCAAAGTAGCATTATGTTAATGGATATGGAAGTCTATCACCCAGATGATATTTTGGTCAAAGTTGACCGTACTGCAATGGCGGTTTCGCTCGAAACACGGGTGCCTATGCTGGATAAAGACGTGGTTGAGTTTGCTTGGACAATTCCTATGGCGTATAAAAAACAAGGGAATGAGGGCAAACTAATATTAAAAGATGTATTGTACCGTTATGTTCCAAAAGAGATGATGGACCGACCCAAAAAAGGATTTTCTATCCCAATTACACAGTGGCTTTTAGAACCAGAGCTTCGACAGTGGGCAGAGTCTTTGCTTGACTATGAACAAATCCAACGGCAGGGGATTTTGAATGCAGAAGCAGTGCAGCGGATTTGGAGAGATTTTACAGAGAGAGGGAACTGGCGTATTCAGATTTGGTATCTGTTAATGTTTCAGAGCTGGATGTTGGATTGCGAAAAAATGTATATTGGATAAAGCGGAGGAAAAAATGCTTTCTGTATTTTTTAACTGGATCTATATTGCAATCACTGCATTTTTGATGGGAATGCGGCTGCGCGAAATTGTATGGAGGCACTTTCAATACCGTGTAAAAAGTATCAGTAGTATTTTGGCGGCAGGATTGATAACAATTACTGTGTATGCGCAGGTGTTTAGTTTGTTTTATAAAGTTGGCGCAGTGGCGAATCTTGTTCTTGTAGGAATGTGCATTCCGGTTGTGGCGATACAGCACCAGCAGATTACACAACTATTATGTAGTGTATGGAGAAACAACAGCAGGGCAAGAAAGCTTGTGTTGGCGGTAAGTGTTATCTTGTGGTGCTTTTGTACTTCGCGCGGGTATATGCACTATGATTCTGATTTGTATCATGCACAGAGTATTCGATGGATTGAGGAATATGGTATTGTAAAGGGACTGGGCAATATTCATGTGCGTTTTGCCTACAACAGTTCCTTTTTTGCGTTGTCTGCACTCTACAGTATGAAATTTCTCTGTGGCAGGTCTCTGCATACGGTCAATGGATTTATAGCGCTTTTGCTTTGGATACAGGTGCTTACTCTGTTTCAGAAAAAGAAGAATAGAAAGACATTCGTAACAGATTTTGCAAGAGTGGGTGCTTTTTATTATCTGACAGTCATTTACAGTGATATTGTTGCGCCAGCCTCTGACTACGCTGTTATGTGCGTTGTGTTTTTTATTGTAATAAAATGGCTGGAACTTATAGAGAATGACGAAAAGCAGGCAGCGCCCTACGCCCTTTTGTGCGTGGCGGGGGGCTATGCCATGACATTAAAGCTAACAGCGGGTTTTATTTTAATATTGGTAATAAAACCGCTGTGTATCTTGCTACGAGAAAAAAAGCTGCGCGATATTGGTGTTTATCTATTATTGGGGTGTGAAGTGATTGTTCCGTGGCTTGCAAGGACAGTTTTAATATCGGGATATTTGCTATATCCATTTCCAGCATTAGATTTATTTCGTGTAGACTGGAAAATTCCTGCTGCATCGGCAGCGCTGGATGCGGCGGAAATTCGGACATGGGGAAGAGGAATTTATAATGCAGCGCTGGCTGATTTGCCAGTGGGAGAATGGTTTCCGGCATGGTTTTATAACACATTGCCTGTCATTGGAAAGTTGCTTGTACTGGCAGATATGATTTGCGTTGTTATTTTTATTCTTTTAATCATTCGGAAAGTTCTTTTTAGACGAAATTGTGAACAGATGTACGCTAATCAACTTCTGGTACTTGGCACGATTCTTTCTTCTTATATTTTTTGGCAATTTTCTGCGCCGTTATTGCGGTATGGATATGCTTATATTCTGCTTACAGTCGTGATAACGGGTGGTATTTTATTTGATATTTTAAGAAAATACTTTGACAAATTCCAAAAAAAGGATATGATAGTAAAGATAGCGTTGTTGGGAACAGCAACACTATTCCTATTTTCGGCTGTAAAACTGCTCTCTTTTGTGCGTTATGTTTATGCGGAGTCAGCAAAACAGGCATATGTATTTCAGCAGGATTACGGGCAATATGAACTGGAAAGCTATGATGTGAATGGAGTTATATTTTATTATCCGCGCAGTGGAGATAGAGTTGGATATGATTCTTTTCCGGCAATTCCAAGAAAGACGCCAATCTTTTTTCGAGGAGAAACGATAAGGGAGGGCTTTTGCCCAGACACAACATTGAAATAAAATGACAAATAATATTCCTAAATGGAGACAGATTATGATAATCATACATGTTATGGGAGGACTTGGCAATCAACTTTATCAATATGCGCTATATGAAAAGTTTAAATTTCTTGGAAAAGAAGTGAAACTTGACTTATACGCATATAAAGAAGCAAAAGGCGAGGAAAGAGAGTGGCGTGCGCTGGAATTGGAATGGCTTGATGCACTAAAATACGAGGTTTGTACAGAGAAGGAACGCCGCCTTTTTTTGGATAACAGCATGAGGGTTACAGACCGAATTAGAAGAAAGCTTACGGGTCGACGAGAAAGGACTATTAGAGAGACAGCAGTTTATATGCCAGAAATCTTTTCTATGGATAATGTGTATCTCTATGGTTTTTGGAGCTGTGAGCGATATTATATAGACATTATATCCTTATTACAACAAAAGATTAAGTTTCCTAAAAGTGCTGACCCACGCAACTTGCAGACAATGCAAGCAATGAGACAAGAGAATGCGGTAAGCATTCATATTCGGCGCGATGATTATTTGACCGTGGCAGATGGAAAACGGTATATGGGAATTTGCACAGAGGCTTATTATAACAGTGCGATTAATTATATTGCAGAGCGAGTGAAAAATCCAATATTTTATATTTTTTCAGATGACATCACATATGTGAGAAGCATCTACAACAAAGAGAATATGCGTATTGTAGATTGGAATACAGGAAGGAACAGTTTATACGATATGCAGTTAATGAGCTGTTGCAAACACAATATCTGTGCAAATAGCACTTTTAGCATGTGGGGAGCAAGGCTGAATCAAAATCCAGACAAATTGATGCTGCGCCCGCTGCACCACGATAATTATGAGACAATAGATACAAAGACAGTGCACCAAAATTGGCCTAGGTGGATATTAATTGATGCTTTGGGGACTGTATGTTGATTAAGGAATTTTAATTTGTAATAAATTAATTTGTCACAAATCCCAAATTGCTATAAAAGGGTATTTGAACTGTTATATGAAAGGATTCTCATGCAGAAAGACCAACAGAAAGATTTAATTTCAATTATAATTCCAGTATATAATGTAGAAGAATATCTGGACCGCTGCATTCAATCGGTGTTGCATCAGACCTATCAAACTCTTGAAATTATATTAGTAGATGATGGTTCGACGGACCATTCTGGGCAAATGTGTGATGCCTATGCAAAAAATGATAAGCGAATAAAGGTAGTACACAAACCAAATGGCGGGTTGTCAGATGCCAGAAATGCTGGGCTTAAGGTTGCCACAGGAATTTATATTGGCTATGTGGACAGTGATGACTGGATAGAACTAGATATGTATGAACGTATGTACACTGCATGTGTTGACAATCAGGCAGAGCTTGCAATCTGTCGTTATGTTACAGAGTACAGCACAAAGGATTTTAACCCGACCACTTCTAATGTAGAGAGCAATCAAGTGGTACCTCTTTCTAGGGAGGCACTATTGAAGATTTATATTTGCGGGCATGATCAATATGTAATTTATAATTCTGTGTGGAGTAAATTATTTCATAAAGATTTGGTGAAAGATATGTTCTTTCCAAAAGGGAGAAACTCAGAGGATATTATGTACACTACCAAGGCATTTTGTAGACTGAAAAAAGCCGTCTACATGGATACTGGTTTTTATCATTATGTACAAGATAGACAGGGAAGCATTATGAATGTGACCAAAAGCGAACGAATGTTTAGAGATGAAATCCCTTTTTGGCGCGCGCATATTTCTTATATCCGAACAAATGTATCGGAAACAATGGGAGATTTGGCTGCATATTATTTTTGGAGGCGTCTTTTATCCTATTATTTAGATTTGTCTGCTTGTCAGAAGACAAGAACAGATGCAAAGCGTCTGGCAAAGATGATGCGGAGTGAAAAAGTGGCGATTCGACAAGTCTATGCAAAGGTTCATAGAAGCAAAGGAGACTTGTTTCGCATGAGTATGTTTCTGCGTAGTCCGCTAGGATATTGCATTGCAAATAGGGTTTATGCACGTATAATAGTGCCAATAAAAAGAAAAGCTAAAGGGCAGAAAGAAGTGTTCTTAAGCGAATGAAACAAATACTGAAGGAGATTACATGCTTTTTAATTCTTATATCTTTATTTTCCTGTTTTTGCCAGTTGTGCTTGCAGGATATTATGGATTTCATTCTATAAAAAAATACAAGCTTTCCCTTTGCTGGCTTATTGTGATGTCTATGTTGTTTTACGGCTATGATTATAATGCGGTCAGCGTTCGATATATGGTAATTTTAATGGTGAGCATTTTGCTTAACTTTGGGCTTGTGAGCATTTTATCCAAAGTAAGTGTCGTTTTATGGCGGCGAATACTATTGCTTATCGGTCTGTTTATTAATTTAGGCATTTTATTTTATTTTAAGTATTATGATTTTTTTATTGAAAATATCAATCGTGCTTTTGGAGCGGATATTGGACTTTTGCGTGTAATATTACCGCTTGGTATCAGTTTCTATACATTTCAGCAGCTTTCTTATGTGATAGACAATTATAAAAGGGAGTGTGAACCATATAGTTTGTTGGAGTATGCGGCATATGTTTCTTTTTTTCCACAATTGGTTGCAGGACCAATTGTATATCATGATGAACTGATACCACAGCTTCGAGATGAAAAAAATCATGTGTTGAACTATACAAATTTGAGCAAGGGAATCTATGCATTTGCGCTGGGACTTGCCAAAAAAGTTCTGATAGCAGACACCTTTTCTAAGATTGTGATAATCGGCTATGAAAATATAAGCGATCTTAATGCAGTGAGTGTGCTGGTTTTGATGGTATGCTATACCATGCAGATTTATTTTGATTTTAGTGGATATTGTGACATTGCATTAGGAATTGGCTATCTGTTTAATGTAGAACTTCCAATAAATTTTAATTCTCCATATAAAGCGGCATCTATTGTGGAGTTTTGGGCAAGATGGCATATGACTCTGACAAGATTTTTTACCAAATATGTGTATATTCCGCTTGGCGGAAGCAGAAGGGGACCTGTCAGAAGGTACGTCAATATACTCATTGTGTTTTTGGTGAGTGGAATATGGCATGGTGCAAATTGGACTTTTATTTTATGGGGCGTAATCAATGGGATTGGCAATGTAATTGAAAAGCTATTTGGGCGATTTTTTCGGTGGGTTCCAAGGGCAGTTGGCGTGTTGGTGACATTTGTATTTTGCCTTTTTTCAATGAGTCTTTTTCGGGCGGAATCCATTGCGCAGGCAGGACAGCTCTGGCGACATCTAAAAGTCACTGGTGATGGCGTGCTGTACAAGCCTATGACAGATGCATTTAATGATTTGGTGGAGGTAAAGTTCCTTTGTAAAATTGGACTTGACGGGATTGTGGGACAGTATCCGGGAATCCTGTTAGTTGGATTTAGCCTGATTGTTGTGGCTGCTTGTTTTTTTATGAAGAATACACAGGAAAAAATTGCCAAGATGCGTTATTCTGTCAAACAGATTATTGTGATTGTTGTTTTAATGTTGTGGAGCATTTTAACGCTTTCAGATGTCAGTGAGTTTTTGTATTTTAATTTTTAAAAACTGAAAGGGAAGGATAATGGACCAGAGACAAAAAGATGCTAAAAAATGGTTTGTGCGATGTTTTGTGTCACTATTACTGTCAATTTTTCTTGTTTTTTTGATTGTTTGGATATTTGATCCATATTTTCATTTTCACAAGCCGTTTTCATTTGTCTCCTATCGACTGTATGACGAGCGGTATACAAATGATGGGATCTCAAGACATTTTGATTACAATGCTATTATTACGGGAACATCAATGGCGCAGAACTTTAAGCCAAGTGAAATGGATGCTTTGTTTGGAACCCAATCTGTAAAAGAAACATTCTCTGGGGCAGGATTTCAAGAGCTTTCACAAAACTTAGAGCGAGCATTACAGCGCAACAAAAATTTGAAAACCGTTCTGTGGACATTAGATTATAGTGGCCTTATTCGAGAGAAAGGCTGGACACAGTATGAGGGATACCCGGAGTATCTTTATGATGATAATCCGTGGAATGATGTACAGTATGTATTTAATAAGTCTATCTTTTATCATGGCGTCTTACCCAATATTTTAAAGACGGTGACAGGACAGCCACGGACAACGATGGATGCATATTCTTCATGGGAGAAAGAAACAGGATTACAGTATATTTTGCAGACATATGACAGAAATCATGTGGAGGAGGATATGCCAACATTTTTGGGACCAGAAGAACGAAAAATGACCATAGAAAATATAACAGAAAATGTGATTTCATTGGTAAACAAATATCCAGATACGACATTTTATGTTTTTTATACACCATACAGCATCTGTTATTGGGATTCCTTGATACAGGAGGGATCTATTATAAGACAATTTGAAGCAGAACAATTAGTGACAGAATTGTTGTTGCAATGCCCCAATGTGAAACTATATAATTTTTTTGATCAGTATGAAGTGATTACAAATCTTGATAATTACAGGGATAAGGAGCATTATTCTGCAAGGATAAACAGTCAGATTTTGCAGTGGATTGCTTCCGACGCGGGGCTTGTCACACAAGATAATTATCTAAAGCGTTTGGAGGCAGAGAAACAGTATTATCTAAATTATGATTATGAAAAAATCTATACTAGTGGTCAAAAAACTGACCACTAGTATAAAGTGATGCACACAGCCGCATGAGGAAGTATGCCGCTTTGCGGCTGCGGCTGGCGCAATACGCACGGCTCTACTTACCGTGCGTATATTACAAGTGAAAGGTATGATTAGAGAATGGATATAATTAAAAAAATGCGCTACATTCTGGACAGAAAACAGAAAATTCAAATTTGTTTTTTGGGCGTACTTATCTTTGTCGGTGGTCTGCTAGAGACAGTTAGCGTATCGGGAGTGTTACCCATTGCATGGGCGATTATAGACCCTGTTAAGGTGCAAGAAAATAAATATATGCGGTGGGCAATGCAGGTACTTGGTATTCAAGATATTGAGGGATTTATTATTCCACTTTTGCTTGCATTGATTTTTTTATATGCGCTCAAAAATGGATTTTTGCTCTTGCTTGTATATGTGCAGAATCGTTTTATCGCATTAAATCGAAACAAGTTGATTAGTCAAGTGCTTCGAGAGTTTTTAAACAGACCATACGAGTTTTATTTGGATGCGGATATTCCAACCGTATTTCGACTGACAGACAGTGATATTCCAAATGTATTTAACATTTTAATGGCAATGATTTCCTTGGCATCAGAGTTGGTGGTGTTTGTTTTACTCTGTATTGTAATGATTGTTACGGATTGGAAACTGCTGTTATTTCTGCTTGTGGTGTTTGGCATACTCTCTTTTTTGATTATCAAGGTACTTAAGCCACGTCTTTCTAATCTAGGAGAAAAGAATCAGGCGATTCAGTCAAAAATTGCAAAGTGGAGGATTCAGGCAATTTATGGAATTAAAGATGTCAAGGTTTTACACAGAGAAGCATTTTTTGCAGACAATTATGAGCAGAGTGGAAAGATTGGCGCTGGATATTCTCAGAAGCACGCTGTTTTAAATAGCTTGCCTAGGCTTTTGATTGAGACAGTTTTTATGGCAAGTGTACTTGGATATATTGTTGTATATATTTCCTTTGGAAATGATGCTTCTTCGCTTGTACCAATGCTTGCCGCCTTTGCAGTGGCGGCAATCCGCATGATGCCAAGTGTGAATCGCATTAATACTTATCTGACGGATATTTCTTTTTTCCGCCCTTGTCTTGACTACGTGTATGAAAATATGAATATTAATGAAATTAGCCGCAGGACAAATCAGACACTGAGACCAGTTGATAAGTCAAAGAAGATGCAGCTTCAACATTGTATTGAGCTGAAAGATATTGTATATGCTTATCCCAATACGGACAAACTGATATTTGACAAGGCAAATATGATTGTTCCTTATGGAAAGTCCGTTGGAATTATGGGACCATCAGGGGCTGGGAAATCGACGGTTGTAGATATTCTTCTAGGACTTTTAAAAATTAGAGAAGGCAGTATCACCTGTGATGGAGAGAATGTCTTTGACAATTATCCGGCATGGCTGGCACAGATTGGCTATATTCCGCAGTCTATTTATCTGGTGGATGAATCCATTAGAAATAATATTGCTTTTGGAATTGCGGAGGCGGAGATTGACGACAATCGCATCTGGCAGGCACTTGAAGAGGCGCAGTTAAAGGAATTTATTAAAGGACTTCCAGAAGGGCTAGACACTGCGATTGGGGACAGAGGAATCCGCATTTCAGGTGGACAGAGGCAGCGACTTGGTATTGCAAGAGCGCTTTATCACAATCCAGAAATTTTGGTATTTGACGAGGCAACTTCTGCGCTGGACAATGAGACTGAGGCAGCAGTGATGGAGGCAATCAACAGTTTTCACGGCAGAAAGACAATGGTGATTATTGCACACCGTTTAAATACAATTGAGAAGTGTGATATTATCTATAAAGTTGATGAGGGAAAGATTGTGGAGACAACGCTTTGATATTACACACCACTTATAGAAGTGGGAGTCTTCTCCGGCTGAGGTAAAAGGTGAGGAAATATGGAAAACAAACCAATTATTGCAACAGAACTGTTGAAAGGGCAAGGGCTTGGCAACCAATTATTTTGTTATGTGACAACAAGGGCGCTTGCATACGCCAAAGGCTATGATTTTAGTATACTAAATAGAGAATTATTAGACTGCATGTACTTTATGGAGCTAGATTGCGGGTTAAATAAAACAAAAGAGCAGTTTACAGAGACATATTATGAAAAAGAAGATAGAATTTATCTTGGAAATTCAAAGCATGATATAGAACATGGATGCTATATTACTGGCGCTGACAAGCAACTTTTTGCACTTGACCGAACCACACTTGTGTATGGAAATATGCAAGATGAGTCCTATTTTGGCAATTATAAAAAAGAAATTAAAAAGTGGCTGAAAGTAAAACCTGCATATGATTGTAGGGATTATTGTAAAGAAAATCTCTGTATTATTAATATTCGGGGCGGCGAGTATACGAGCAACCCAGAACTTTTTCTAAGACGCAAATATTGGCTTGATGCGATAAAGATTATGCGACAAATTCGCTCGGACATGGAATTTATGACAGTGACAGATGATTTGGCAGCGGCAAAAAGGATTCTTCCTGAAGTGAAGGCATATCATTTTGATTTGGCAGGAGATTATACAACGATTAAAAACGCACGTTATTTAATATTATCTAACTCAACATTTGCTTTTTTTCCGGCGTTTACAAGTGATACACTACAGTATATTATCGCGCCAAAATACTGGGCGAGACATAATGTGTCAGATGGATACTGGGCGTCGGAACAGAATATATATTCGGATTTTATGTATCTTGACAGATTGGGAAAGCAATACACAGCCGAAGAATGTAGAGAAGCGCTTGACAAATATAGGAAAAAGTCGGCATACTATAAAAGGATTGGGCAGAGACTAGATGGAGGGGCTTTGGTGACGGCAAAGATAAGAAGTCGTTGGCTTATTTATCAGGATTTGTCTGTAAGAGCGATACGGTCTCTAAAACGCAGATCAAAACGTAGATGAAATGTTATTATTTAGAGTTAAACTGCGCAAATACTGTTGCTATTCATAGCTTCTAACTGTGAATAGTAATAATGAGATACCGTCGAAGGGGGCATGTTTGGGATATGGGTAACAGCACAAAAAAGTTAAATCTGCCGCAGGTGACACTTGTAGCGATGAGCAGCGTAAATATTAAAGCGACCATCAAAGCAATGCTGTATAGTATGCGTGGGATTGTATTTGGAGATGTAGTATTTATTACCCATAAAAAGCCATTTGGACTGCCGAAAGAGATTCGTTACAGCCACACAGATAAATTAAAAAATATTGATGATTTTAATTATAAGATGGTCTATGAACTAGGAAGCCACATTCACACGGAATTTGCGTTGATTGTTCATGCAGATGGATTTGTCGTACACCCAGAACTGTGGCAAGATGCATTTCTGGATTATGATTATATTGGTGCACCGTGGCCGCTGCCACCAAAGGGAGACAAAACTACCTATCGAGATAAAGACGGAAAGATTTGTCGTGTTGGCAACAGCGCAGGAATACGAAGCAAACGATTGATGGATTTTCCTAAAAAAGCAGGGATTCCGTGGGAGGGCGAATACGCGTATGGGCGCATGTGGTATTACGAAGATGGTTTTATTTGTTGTAAGATTCGGCATCTATTGGAAGCAGAAGGAATGCGTATTGCTCCACTGGAAGTAGCCAAATACTACAGCCATGAAAAAATGATACCAGAAGTGCAGGGAATCACGCCATTTGCGTTTCATAAATGGGAAGGAACAAACGCGCAGTATCCAAATTTTATCAAAGAACCATTTTTGAGACGGTGTAAGAGATTCTGTAAACAATGCCTAAAATTCTGTTATACTGGCGGTGAAAAAGACTGACCGCTCGATGTGCACAGCAGATTTCTTCTGTCGCGCGTATAAAAATTGGCGTGAATAGGAATAAGATTATTGCGAAAAGGATAAAAGGATATGAAAGAATGGATTGCGCAGAACAAAGGTTTTACAATCATACTTGCAGTAGAAACGTTATTTCTATTGATTATGCTGCTTGTTGCATTTCGGAAACCGGCTGCGTACACTTTGGATAATACAAATATGAGCATTGTAGAGGACAAGGTACTTTTGGAGAGTGATGGCAGTTACCGTATGGCAGGCACATATAAGGAAGAACAGTCATTACAGAAAGTGCTTCAGTCAGCGCCATTTGCATTGCCGCATGGAATGTATGAGGTCGTGGTTTCGTATGAGTCCATCTCAAATACAGAGCGTACTTGCGAGGATTATTCGGGTATAATACAGATGACTTCGCAGAGACATCGCGCAGGATTTCAATGCAGTGAAATTTTATTACAGGATACAAAAACAAGTATGACAGACCGACTTTGGGTGCGGTCTTTTAACGGTGTGCAGGATCTGGAAGTGCATGTGTTGTTTGGTGGTGTTGGGGAACTTCGTTTTTCCAAAATAGAAATTAGGGAATTGTCTTTGTGGCGCTTTTTGTGTCTGCTTGGTTGGCTTTTACTGTTTGCTGTGGCAGATGTTGGGTATCGATACTTTTTTACGCGCAATAATTATGCCAATAAACAGATTGTTCTTGTTCTTGGACTTACCATATTCTTTTCTAGTCTGCCATTGTTTACCGACTTTCTGTATTGGGGGCATGACATGGACTTTCACAATGCCCGCATCTGGTCTTTGGCAGAAGGAATCAAGAACGGACATTGGATTGTGCCCATTCAAACGGAAATGGTAAATGGATATGGGTATGCGACGCCACTGTTTTACAGTCAATTATTTTTGTATATTCCTGCATTTATTTACTGTCTAGGCGCACCCTTGCAGGTGTCTTATCAAATATATGCAATTTTAATCAATGCAGCCTCTTGTCTTATTTGTTTCTATTGTATAAAGGGATTGTTTCGCAATAAGCGATTTGCCTTATTTGGTGCGATTTTATATACTTTGTCAGCTTATCGACTTGCGGATGTCTACACAAGGGCTTCTGTTGGGGAGTACACAGCAATGGTATTTTTGCCGCTTGTATTGTATGGATTTGCGCGGGTTTATATGACTGAGGAGAAAAAAATTACATGGCGTGACGATATGCCGATTGTCATTGGACTTACAGGAATTATTCGATGTCATATTCTTACCTGTGAGCTAACAGTATTGTGTATTGTATTGTTTTGCCTGATTACCATGAAAAAAACATTGGAGCCAAAAAGGTTTCTGGCGTTGATGCGAGCAGCATTGATTACATTTGCTGTAAATGCGGCGTTCCTTATACCATTTTTGTCCTCTATGACAATGAATCTGACAGTGAAAGCAAATCAAGTTAATCAGATTCAGGAGCAAGGGACTTATCTTGTGCAGGCGCTAGGATTGTTTATGACTGCGACAGGTGGAAGTGTCAAGGGAACACTTGATGAGATGCCAATGTCGGTTGGTTTTTCTCTGATAATAGGGATTGGCGTTGCCTTGTATTGCTGTGCAAAGAAGTATGACTGGGAGATTGAACGGGATAAAATATTGCGGTTTGGCGCATACTGTGCTGGATTTGCAGTGCTGAGCATTGTGTTTTCTCTGCGTTTTATGCCGTGGGACAGTGTGCGAAACATCAGTGGTATCATTGCGAAAGTGCTCTGTATGATTCAGTATCCTTGGCGCTATTATGCTTTTGCAACTGTATTTGGCGTTTTTGCAGCAGTGGCAGGAGTAAAAGTGATTTCGGAACACAAGGGCAGTGTTACAGTAAAATTGTGTTGTGGTGCTATGCTTTTGTTTACTGTGTTAAATGCAGGGTTGTTTTTCCGAGATTTTACAGATGAAGCCAAGACCATTACTGTCTACGGCGCAATGCCCACAGAGATTGGATATGGGGAATATTTGCCCACAGGGACTATAATGGAAGCGTTAGAAGTACGAAAAATTGTTACAGATGAGACGTCTGTGACAGTAAGCGAATATCAGTATCAAGATGGTGTAACAACATTTTTCTGCAAAAATCAGTCTGAAGAAGAAAAAACAGTGGAAATCCCGCTCTTAAATTATGATCACTATCATGCGTATGATAAAAATAGCGGACAAGAGCTTGCAATCCGCAATGGTTATAACAATTGTGTCAGTATTGTAATTAGTCCACAGTATGAAGGGGAGATTGAAGTGCGTTATGTGATACCATTATTGTGGAAAGTTGGATACCTTTTGTCAGCGTTATCCATTGTGGGATTTATAATAGTGGCTGGAATTGATAGATGGAAAAGAAAGAAGGATTAGGAGCAGTGGTTTATGATTGTTTTCAGTTCTTTAATGAATTGGATATTCTAAAGATTCGGTTAAATGTCCTTGCGCCCGTAGTGGACAGATTTGTGATTAGTGAGGCAACAGAGACGTTCTCTGGTTTGAAGAAGCCTTTATATTACGAAGAAAATAAACATTTGTTTGCAAAATTTGCAGATAAAATTATTCATGTAGTGGTAGACGACACACCACAAGGCGGTACACATGAGCGTGATACTTTTCAAAAAAATGCAGTGACTAGAGGGCTTTCTAACTGTAAAGATGAGGATATTATTCTGTTTAGCGATCTTGATGAAATTCCAAATCCCGATAAGATTTGTGAGATTTTGCAGAATTTTCAGGAGGATAAGATTTATCATTTTGCACAGCGACTATTTTATTGCTATTTGAATATGGAAGAAATTTCCGGAAATTTACTGTCCTACGCAGGAGAGTTTGAGGGCGTAGCGCACAAAAAATGGATTGGAACAAAAATGTTAAGCTATCGACTGTTAAGAGAGCAACATTTGTTGCTCGGTGAGCTCCGATTTCCAGAACGCAAGGAAATTGGGATTCGTGTGGAGAATGGGGGCTGGCATTTTGGCTACATGGGAGGACATGGCGAGAAGGATATTAGAAAGCGAGTACAGGAAAAGGTGGTTTCAGCAGCACATCAGGAATATAATTCCAGACATGTGTTGTCCAATGTAACAGATCAGATTAAAGACGGCAAAGATATTTTTGGTCGCAACGCACAGTTTGTTCGATGTGAAATTGATGAGACATTCCCACGCTATATCCGAGAGCATCAAAAGGAATTTGATTTTTTGATTATGCATGAAGAAAAGGGAGTGCAAAAGACATTTCGCAGAGTAAAAATGACAATAAAAAACGTATGTTATAATATATTGGTGGCAATAAAACGGACAGGCAAGAAGATTCTTAGAAAATGAGGTATGTTATTATGGGCAAGAAGGTTTCAATATGCATTCCTTGTTATAATAATGCAGCGGAAGTAAAACGCCTATTAGATTCCATCTATTGTCAGGATTATACAGACTTTGAAGTGAATCTCTCAGACGATTCCACGGATAATACGACAGAAAGACTTGTAAAAGAACACTATTCAGGTGTAAACTATTTCCATAACGCAAAGCCATATGGTCATATCTTCAATTGGAATGCTGCAATTCGCATGGCGCAAGGGGATTATATTAAGATTATGTTTAGTGATGACTGGTTTACCTTTTCTGATAGCCTTGGTAAGCTTGTCGGACTGCTTGACAAAAATCCAAATGCATCACTTGCTTTTTCTGGGAGTCGGCAAGTAATGTTGGACAAGCAAACAGTAAATGCGTTGCACCATAAAGCAACACAGACAACAAACAGCTATGACCGCTTTGCAGACAATGATTTTATAGATAGGTTGCGCAAGGATTATAGAAATCTTTTTCTGGGAAATCAGATTGGAGCGCCAAGTGCCACGCTTTATCGTCGAGGCAGTGAATTGACATTTTTTGACGAGCGCAGCAATTGGGCATCTGATATGTTTCTCTATTTTGATTTGCTTCAAAAGAGCCCAGAGTTTGTATATACAAGGGAGCCTTTAATTTCGATTGGTGTCCATGAAAAACAGTATACAGAAAGTTTTTCGGAGAAGGATATGCGGATATATAATGATTACCGTTATATGTATCTGAAATATCACTTGCAGAAAAGTGCAGCATGTAGAGCATATTTTACAGAAAACTTTATTTTAAAATATCACACAGGATTCTGTGAGGCAAAGAAACTTGGAATTGATAAACAAATGTTTATTAAAAAATGGTTTGCAGAACAGAAAGCGACAGTACAATGTTTTTTGAAAAACAGATTGCGGTCGCATAGCGCAGGAAGGAAGCAATAAGAATGGAAAAGACACAAAATTTCTTTTTAATTCATAATTACAATACAATCCCAACAGAATTAATTGAATTGTGCAACGATTATATTCTATATGACTGTTCTGACAATCAGGAAGTTAAGAGAAAACTTCACCAAATGAACCGAAATATAAAAGATGTTGAGAATACAGGGCATAATATTACCAGTTATTTTTCTTATTTTGCTGAATATTATGATTCCTTGCCAGAGGTCCTCTGTCTGCTAAAAGGAAATATCATTGGGCGGCACTGCTCTATGGAGTTTTTTCAACAGGTATATCAGAACAAAAGTTTTACTTTTTTGTATGAAGAAAAGCAGTATTGGGATAAATATTCCAAATACAATGAAAATAAAGAACAAAACACATTGGGAAACACATTCCTTGCTATGGAAAATATGTATGTTGAAAAAAATGATTCTTGGTATGTACAGTCGCCCAACCATCCAAAGAAATATTTTAATGATGTGGATGACTTGATGCGTTTTATCTATCAAAAACCAATGATTCCACAGTATTTTGCTTTTGCGCCGGGCGCTTGTTATATTGTGAGACGAGAACAGATTCAAATGCACAGCAAAGCATTTTATTTAAATTTAAATAAATTAATGAATTATGGATTGGACCCAGGATTTCCTTCTGAGGCACACCAGATAGAAAGACTGCTGCCAATTCTCTTTACTTCCCACAGTAAAGTGAATGATTGGATGAATGACGAGGCAGCATTTGAGAAAAAACTGCCAGAGTGCAGTGCTTATATACAGTATAAGTATGAAAACAGACCAAGACGGTTTAAGAAAATCCGAAAGGCACTGGGGTTGATTCAATAGGAGGAACAGAATGAGATATGACCAGGCAAAGAAGATTGGCGAAGCGTGTTTCTGGCTTGGATTGATAATAGAGTTATTGATTGTGATTGTGGATAAAAGTGCATATATGAACCCGCTAGAGAGTCAATTGTTTCGCTTAACATTTCTATTGTTTTGTATCAAAATCACTTTGACAAAATACACAACAAAAGAATGGATTTGTATTTTACTGACTGGCAGTATTTTGTTTGTATCTTACTTGATTCATGAAAAAGATGAGGCAGTAAGAGTTGTTGCATTTATTGCTGCCTGCAAAGGAATAGAGATTAAAAAGATAATGAAAGTTGTGTTCTGGGTTACTTTTATAGGTTGCGTGCTGCTGGTGGTGTTGTCTGTAACTGGACTCTATGGAAGTATCTCTATGACCGCTGATTTTGGAAGAGGCAGTCAGGGGGAACAACTATTTGAAACAAGATATACGTTGGGCATGGGGCACCCCAATGCTTTGCATGGTATGCTTTGGCTTGTCGGTATGCTGGCATTTTACTGTTATATTGACAGAGCAAAATGGTATTGGTTTGTTTTGTTCCCTGTAATGGATATTATTTTATTTAGATTGACGGACTCAAAAACTGGATTCTTGGTGTGGTTAATGTCTGCTGCATTGATTCCTATTATGAAATATAGCAAAAAATTTAGAGAAGGAAAAGGAATTTATTTGTTAGGGGCTGCTATTGTGATAGGGTGTATTGCTTTTTCTATGATTGGTTCCCATGTGGAGAATACTTATTTTACAACAGATTCATTAATGCATAAACTGGACAAGATGTTAAATGGCAGATACCAAAGCTGTTATGCAGTTGAGGCAGCGCGGCTTGAAAATTGGAAATGGTTTGCTGCTGCCGAAAATACAGAATACTTTGATGCGGGATTTGTCAGGCTGTTTTACTGGTATGGAATTATACCTGGAATCCTTTATATTGCAATGAATTTTTATCTGTTATATCAAAGTTATAAAGAAAAAGACAGTGTTTTGTTTTGTATGGTGGTTGTCTTTTCCATCTATAATTTAATGGAGGCGCACTTTATTTCTGTGTATCTTTTAAGAAATTATCTCTTTGTATTAATGGGTTTTTATTGGTATCAACCATTTGCAGAAAAACAAGAGTTTGAAGGATATTTTTGGGAGGTTAAGGGACTGTTTAGAAAGGGTAGACTATGAAGCTGGTAAGTGTGATTGTATTGTCGTATCGTTCTGCGGGAACGATTGTTGAGACACTAGATAGTATTAAAAACCAAACGTATCCCAATATTGAACTGATTGTTACAGACGACGCCTCTCCTGATAATACAGTACAAGTCGTGCAAAAATGGATTGCACAGAACAGGCAAGCACTCACATCTATAAAACTTGTCACATCAGATAAAAACACAGGGCTTCCCGCAAATATTAACAGAGGGCTTAAAGTGGCAAAAGGGGCATATTATAAAGGTATTGCCGGAGATGATTACCTGACAAAAGATGCGATTGAAAGCTATGTTCAGTTTTGTGAACACAATCCAGGTGTATTTCCAATTGCAAAAGTGCAATTATTTAATGATAAAAACCCAAATGCGGTGTATGCAGATGTACAGGCATACTGTGATCGATGTTATGAATTTGCTAGAAAAGACCGACACGAACAATATCGCATGTTGCTGATTCAAAATCGAATTGTGGCGCCGTCAGCTACGTTTTATACAATGGATTTTATTAGAAAAGTTGGCGGTTATGATGAAAGTTATAGATGGTTTGAGGACTATCCAATGAATTTGGAAGTTTTACATGCAGGTTATCAATTTGGGCTGTTAGACAAACAGATTGTATATTACCGCATGTCCGATAAATCTGTCACAGCCTCAAATTTGCGACAACTCAAAAAGGCAGAGAGGCAACTCTTTTTTAAGAAAAGATTTTGGTATATGTGGCAGAACGGTATGGGATGGGAGGCAGTCAAACAGTGCAAAAGTTGGGTGAAGTTGCAGGGGATTTAAAAGGATATGGTGAAAAGGAAATAGTGTTTTGTGTTCCTAAGCATAAAGAAAAAACAAGAGGACAAAAATAAATGATAATAGCGATAAATTATGCAGATAAAAACTTTCAACGCGCACAAAAACTCAATAGCAAGACAGCGAGACAATGGGGGGCAGATAAAGTTATTGAGTATGGACCAGAGGATATTGATAAGGCATTTTTTAGACGTAATCGGGAGATTTTAGCATCACCTAGAGGTGGGGGATATTATCTCTGGAAACCATATTTCTACAGGAAAGCATATGATGAATTGGGCGCGGGGGATTATCTGGTCTATATTGATTCGGGTGCCGTTTATGTCAATAAAATACAATATTTAATTGACTGTATGGAACACGAAAAGGTGCCTATTATGATTTTTTCGCTAGAACAAGAGAGAATAGAAAAGAAGAGCACAAAAAGGGATGCATTTGTACTAACTGGCTGTGATGAAGCGAAATACACAGATACCCCACAGTCAATTGGCGGATATTTTGTCTGCAAAAAGGCGCCTCAAGTGCAGGCTTATCTTGATGAGGTGTTGCAGTATGCGCAGGATAGTCGCATTATTTCGGACAGACCAAATGTTATGGGACTTCCAAACTACAAGGAGTTTACAGACCACAGACATGACCAATCTGTAATTTCATTGATGTCAAAAAAATATGGTTTTAAAAGATTTCGAGACCCATCACAATTTGGGCAAATAAACCATTATGAGCCAGAAGTAGAACACAGAAGCACATATCCGCAGATTGTCGATTCCCATCGTCTGAATGCGGGGAGTCTGTTAGAGGTCCGAGTTCGTAGATTGAAGGTAGTTCGCAAGACTACTGGATTGATAAAAAAAGTCAGACGCAGGCTGGGAGGAATAAGATGACAAGGAAAGAAAAGTGGATTCGATACGAAAAACGGTGGAAATGGCGTGATTTTTATTTTAATAAGTGTCTGAGGCGTCATGGCATTGTGAAATATTTCCATAGAGAACCTGTTATGCCGCATTATGCAAAAAAGTGGGTGATGTCGTCAACAAAAACAAATGACTATCTTTATCAGAAAATTATGGAAGGGAAACCTTTTATGGCTTGTCGTTTTGGCAATACAGAGCTTCAGACAGTTGTGGGATACCTTAAGATAAAATACAAGGGTCACAGTTTGGAAGATGATGCCTACCTGAATAAATGGTTTACAAAATTAGGGCAATTGTCAGGATTTTTCCCTGTGGATTATCAATATCTGGAGCAATTTTCTAAGTTAATTCTTCGTTCAGGTGCCAATGCTGATTTGCTTGCAATGTGGCATTTAAATATGGAGGATTTTGTGATTGAAGAATTTGCTCCAAATGTAAATTTGACATTTTTGTTTCGACTAGAGCCGTGGCTTGCATCGGGAAGACCGTGGTCAGCAGCACTAGCAGGAAAAAAAGTTTTGGTAATTCATCCGTTTGAAAGTACAATTCAGGAGCAATACAAAAGACGTGAATTGATTTTTCCCAATTCAGAGATTCTTCCGCGGTTTGAATTAAAAACATTAAAGGCTGTACAAACATTGTGTGGGGAAAAAGATGAACGTTTTGATACATGGTTTGAAGCGCTTGACTATATGTATGAACAGGCGCTAAACATTGATTTTGATGTAGCCATTATAGGGTGTGGAGCATATGGTATGCCGTTGGCATCAAAGTTGAAAGATGCAGGAAAACAGGCGATTCACTTAGGCGGAGCGACACAGCTCCTATTTGGTATTAAAGGTTATCGCTGGGAGAATCATTATCCTACCAAAATCGCAACTTTTTTTAATGATGCATGGGTTAGACCGCTCGCGGAGGAGAAGCCTAGCAATGCACGCACAGTGGAAAAGGGATGTTATTGGTGATATAGAAGGAGCATATTCAATGTCGGAACTGTTAGTGACAATTTTAACCCCCTGCTTTAACAGCGCAAAAACAATAGAAAAGACTCTGGAATGCATTGAAAAACAGACCTATGCAAATATTGAGTATATAATAATAGACGGTGGTTCCACAGATGATACTTTAAAAATTATTAATCGGCATAAAGAAAAATTGCCAAAACGCTTTTTACTTATATCGGAAAAGGATAATGGTATTTATGACGCGATGAACAAGGGTATAAAGCGCGCTAATGGGAAACTAATCGGTATTGTAAATAGCGATGATTGGTATGAGCCTGATACAGTTGAGCAGGTCATAAAACATTATAAAAATGAAAAGTATCAAGTGATATATGGTATGCAGCGGACCTATGAGGATTGCAAGGAAAAAGCAACATTCATCTATCGCCATGAGTTTCTGCCTGAGCAAATGATAACCCACCCCACCTGTTTTGTGACAAAGATCACATACGAGGATTTTGGTGCATTTGATTTAAAATATCGTTCATCTGCAGATTTGGAGTTAATGTTGCGCTTTTTTGACACAAAAAAGGTTATATTTACGCCCGTTATGCGAGTACTGTCAAATTTCCAACTTGGTGGAATGTCAAGTAGTCAGACGGGGGTGCGAGAGAGCGCAAAAATTCGTTGTGAACGAGGATATATGTCAAAAAAAAGGTATTACTTTATATGTTTAAAGAGTTATATTTATGAGTGGCTTCAAAGGCTTCACTAAAAGTACAATACTACTTAAACCGTCGATGCATTAAGGATGGAGAATAATTTGAAAATAGGTATTATATCACTTAACATAGAAGAAAAAAGTTTAAGCCATTACTATAACTCACAAGCGGAGGGGCTTGCCAAGGCACTAGCACGGAAAGGGCATGATGTATTGGTTTATCATTTGATACCCGATTTGGAACGAAATTCGGAAAAGCTTACAAGAAGTGGAATTAATATAGAATATTGCAAGTGTAGACATATTGGTAAGCATGCGTTGCCTAATTACAGTCAACTTGACAGGTTAAGGGACTGTTATATTACAGCTTCGGATAATTATATTGCGTTTCACAGTTTTTATAAGTGGTGCAGAAGAAATAGTATTTTGTGTCTTCCCTATATTGGGGTAGTACAGAGCAATAATTCATCTATACTGAAAAAACGAATTGTTGATATTCTGTGCAATAATGTACAATATTATAAGAAAATACCAACTGTAGTAAAAACACCTGTGCTGGCACAATATTTAAAGTGCAAAGGCGCAAGAGATAATATTTATACAATACCTGTAGGGCTTGACACAGAACTCTTAAAAGAAGACTATGCACGCTACGAAATATCAGATTTAAAGAAGGCATGGGAATATCAGGATACCGATAAAATTATATTGTTTGTGGGTCGCATGACTGCAGAAAAGCAGCCGCTTAAAATGATAGAAATTTTTGAAAGAATATATCAATATGATAAGCAATATCGTTTGCTTATGGTGGGGCAGGGCGAATTATCTGAAGCGACAGAAAGGGCAGTCAATAACAGTGGATTGAATCGTGTGGTAACAATATATAAAAAAGTTCCTAATGAGAAAATGTGGGAGCTCTACTGCTTGTCAGAGTGTTATGTAAATTTGAATACGCATGAGATTTTTGGTATGGCAATTCTTGAAGCTATGTACTACGAAGGTATAGTAATTGCACTTGATGCACCAGGACCATCCTTTATTATCGAAAATGAAAAGTCAGGCTATATCTGTGATACGGAAGATATGCTTATAAAAAGAATATTGGAAGCAGGCTGCAAAAAGATTGGTACAGATGCCAAAAAGCGTATTTTAGAGCAATTTGTGTGGGAAAAATCAGCTAAGGAAATGCTGGAAATAGTTGACTTATATTTATAAAAGATATAATATTTTAGCGGGATAGATATAAAAATTTGTATGGTGAACTCTGTGGTTTTATGGAGGAGCGATAATGATAAAAAGGGTACTTGAAATAATTGACGAGCAGGGAATGGGCGGATTAATTAAGACGATATATAAGAGAACCCTGCCTTTTCGCAATAAAGTTAGGTGGAGATTATGTTCTAACAAAAAAAGGTGGCTTGGAATTACATCTAATAAAAGAAAAGTAAAAATCATTGTTTCATTAACTTCATTTCCCGCAAGGATTGATATTGTTGATATAACAGTAAAGTCTTTGTTAATGCAGTCTTTAAAACCCGATAAAATCATATTATGGCTTGCGAAAGAGCAGTTCCCAAGCAAAGAAGGGGGATTGCCTGACAAATTATTGGCGTTAAAGAAGTACGGGTTGACAATTAATTGGTGTAGTGATATTAAGTCATATAAAAAGTTAATACCGACTTTACGCAAGTATCCTGAGGATATTATTGTGACTGCGGATGATGATGTCTATTATGAAAGGCATTGGCTAAGAAGGTTGTATTTAGCATATTTGAAGGCTCCAAGTTATGTACATTGCCATCGGATAACCAAATTTTATATGAAGGACAATCAATTTAAAATGAAAAAAGGCGAGTTTGAGATATATCCGTTTCCGTCATATCTTCATAAGCTTACAGGGGTAGGCGGGGTATTATATCCGCCGCATATTCTGAATCCGGAGGTGCTTGACGAGGAAAAGTGCAGAAAGCTTGCTCCAACAAACGACGATATATGGTTTTGGCTTATGGCAGTTTTAAATGGTGTGAAAATAAATGTTGTGAAAAATAATATACCAAGAATAGAAGCTGTTAAGGGCACACAGGAAGGTGAATGTCTAAATAAGATTAATGACAGCGGAGATGAGCTTTTATGGAAAGACTTTCACAGAATGCTGGTCGCATATCCGCAATTAGATGATATATTGCGCAATGAATATAAAAGTATTCAAAATAAATTGTAGTTATACCAATGGAAGAGTAAAAATTGGAAAAGAAAAAGTTTGAAAAAAGAACATCTCAAACTACCAATTGGTATGTGTGCAAGCCACGCAAGGGGGTATAAAATGTCACTGGTGAGAAAAGTTATATACAGTTGTAAATTTGGCGGAGTGAAATACCTTATATATAAAGTTCTCGACAGAATGAACGGCAGTGCAAATGCAGGTGAACTCAGATATAAGATTATAAGTGGGGCTGATGAGCGCCAATACCCGCAACTATTAGAAAAACTATATGCGGCATCTACAGGAGAAAAGTTACATTTAGAGGCTCCTGTCACATATAATGAGAAGATACAGTGGATTAAACTATACGACAAAAATCCGTTAAGCACAATGCTTTCCGATAAATATAAGGTGTGTGACTGGGTGGCAGATAAAATTGGCGAAGAATATCTAATACCATTATTTGGTGTTTGGGATCGTTTTGATGATATTGATTTTTCAAAACTTCCCAGACAGTTTGTACTGAAATTAAACACTGGATCGGGCGCAAATGTTATTGTGAAGGATAAAGCAGAATTTGACCTAAGCAGCGCAAGAGAAAAAATTACAAATGCAATGAATAAGAATTTTGCGTATTATTGGATGGAACTGCACTATAAAGATATAGTGCCTAAAATTATTGCAGAAAAATATTTGTGTCAAAACAATAATGAATTATATGACTATAAATTTATGTGTTTTAATGGTGAAGTAAAATATTTCTGGGTAGACACAGGAAGATTTACACATCATAGACGATATATTTTTGATGCACAAGGAAACTTCACTCAATATAGATGGGGATACAGCAATGCGGGTAATGTTCCTAAGCTGCCTTCTAACTATAAAGAAATGATTCGACTTGCCGCTAAATTGAGCGAAGGTTTTCGCCATGTAAGGGTGGATTTATATAATGTGGAAGGGAAAATCTATTTTGGTGAAATGACATTTACGACGGAGGGCGGACTGAACTTTATTGCACCAAAAGAATTTAATGTAGAATTGGGCAGCTATATCAATCTCCCGACAGATAAGACTGTATAGAAAAACAGAACAAATATTTGAAAAAAAATAGAGAAAAAAGCGGCTGAAGCAGCGAAATAAGAGGGAATATAAAGTATGCAAATAAAATGCAATGTACTAGACAGGCAGTTTCGGATGTATCAGGAGGAATACGAGCAGGCAGCACTGCGCGTACTGCGTTCTGGATGGTATGTATTGGGAAACGAAGTCAAGCAATTTGAGGAAGAATTTGCAAAATTTACAGGTAGAAAATATTGTGTAGGATTAAACTCAGGTCTTGATGCACTGATTCTGTCAGTGCGGGCGCTTGGCATTGGCAGCGGCGACGAAGTGATTGTGCAGGCAAATACGTACATTGCAACAGTGCTTGGCATTACGGAAAATAATGCAGTTCCTGTGTTTGTTGAACCTGATGAATATTTTAATATGGATGCAGACAAGATAGAGCAGGCAATTACAGATAAGACAAAGGCAATTATGGTCACGCATTTGTATGGTCAGGCATCTGAAATGACAAAGATAGTAGATATTGCAAAGAAACATCATCTCGAGATTATCGAGGACTGCGCGCAGTCTCATGGTGCATGTTTTGCTGGAAAAATGACAGGAACTTTTGGTATTTCAGGATGTTTTAGCTTTTATCCAACCAAGAACCTTGGTGCCTTTGGAGATGCAGGTGCTATTGTTACAGATGATGCGACATTTGCAGATAAGATATATATGATGCGCAACTATGGTAGCAAGGTGAAATATCATAATGAAATAGAAGGAGTCAATTCGAGGCTTGATGAAATGCAAGCCGCTCTTTTGCGGGTAAAATTATCCCATCTGCAAGAGTTGAATAATGAAAGAACAATGTTGGCACAGCGATACGACAAGGGAATTACAAATCCAGCAGTTTATTTGCCTAGAATAAGAGATGAAGCAGAGCACATTTATCATCAGTATGTAATAAAATGTAATGCTCGGGATTCCTTGCAAAAATCATTAGAACAAAGCGGCATACAGACGCAAATACATTATCCAATTCCTCCACATTTGGCAAAATGTTACCATTTTCTTGGACATAAAAAGGGTGATTATCCAATTACAGAAACTTACGCAAATGAGGTTTTAAGCCTGCCTATCTATACAGGAATGACACTGGAGGAACAGGATTATGTGATAGAGCAGATTAACACATGTAGAATAGAATGAGCGATAGGAAAATACGGATATATCTTGGTAAAATAAATCTTTTTAAGAAAGAATGAATAGTTGGCAATATTTGAAAGGCAAATGAAATGATACGAAGATTAAAACAAAAAGATGCTATGTTTATGCTAGAGTGGATGCGCGATAAGGATACAACACAGAACTTTCGTTTTCCTTTTGAGCAGGCAACTTTAGAAAGTGTTACAAAATTTATAGACAATAGTTTTTCCAGTTTAAACAAGCATTTTGCTGTTGTGAATGAATCCGATGCGTATCTTGGCACAGTGAGTCTTAAAGACATATCAGAAAAAAATCGATCTGCGGAATATGCGATTGTCGTCAGAAGCATTGCAAGGGGAACAGGCGCAGCAGCACTTGCCACAAAGGAAATTTTGCACTATGCTTTTGACACGTTGAAACTGCATAAGGTGTACTTAAATGTATTAGAAAAAAATGAGCGCGCAAAACATTTTTATACAAAATGTGGTTTTGTGTATGAAGGTACTTCCAAAGATGCAATTTTATTGAATGGCAGCTATGAAAGCCTTGCATGGTATGGAATAATCAATGATAGGGAGTGAGAAGAAAACAGATGATAGAACAGTGCAGATTGATAGAATTTCCACAAAAAGGAGATGATAGAGGACATCTGGTTATTGTGGAAGGGAATCAGGATATTCCGTTTGAAATTAAGAGAGTTTTTTATATTTATGGTTCGGATAAAGAGGTTATCCGAGGAAAACATGCAAACTATAATACAGAGTTTGTGCTGATTAATGTTGCCGGAACATCAAAGGTAAAGGTAGATGATGGAATAAATCAGAAAATATTTCGCTTGGACAGACCGCATATTGGCATTTATCTTCCCAAGATGGTATGGAAAGATATGTACGATTTTTCACACGATTCTGTGCTCTTGGTGCTTGCAAGCGAACATTATGATGAAAATGAATATATACGAAGTTATTCTAAATATCTTGAGATTGTAAGAAAGAAATTTGAGGAGGAAACTTTATGTTAAGGAGATTAGAGGAGAAGGATGCGGCTTTCATGTTAGAGTGGATGCATGATGAAACAGTGAACTGTTGGTTCCGCTATCCATTTGCTGATGTAACACTAGAGAAGGCAAAACTTTTTATTCAATATAGTTTTGATGAGGAAAATCAACATTTTGCCATAGTTGATAACAATGATGAATATTTGGGTACAATCAGCCTCAAACATATTTCAGAGAAGGATCACAATGCAGAGCTTGTGATAGCAGCAAGAAAAAAAGTATGGAATACTGGTTTGGCAGAGCGCGCAGCAACAGAGATAATACGCTATGCATTTCAGGATCTTGGATTGCACAGGATATACTTAAAGGTATTAGCAGATCATGTTGGGGCCAGAAAATTTTATGAAAACTGTGGGTTTGACTTAGAGGGCGAATTTAAGGATGCAGTAAGGATGCAAAATAAATATCGAAATATGGCTTGGTATGCGATGTTGAATTGGAAAGAGAAATAATACTGCGAAAAATACAAATAAAGAATGTAAAATTAATTATTATATTAATGAGATGGTATCGAGAAAGAAAATTAAAAATTTTATAAAAATAAAGGGTATAAAAGAAAATGATTTCAGTAATAGTATTTTCAAAAGATCGTCCGTTGCAATTACATGCATATTTGGAAAGTTTACTTCGATTTTCTGACATAAAGGAGAGCCATATTACAGTGCTTTATTGTGAGACAAAAGGCGTTCGCTACCAGAAAATAAAGGAAAATTTTCCACAAGTGACTTGGGTAAAAGAAGAAACGTTTGAGAATGACTTAAAACAACTTATAACACATGCAGATGACTATATTATGTTTGGCTGTGATGATGTTGTGTTTACAAGGCAGTTTTGTCTTATAAAGGCGGCGTCTTATCTTGCGGACAATCCCAAAGTGTTTGGTTATAGTGTTCGGCTTGGAGATAATATCATTCCAAGACCGCAGAATCTTTCAACAGATAATAACGTGTTTGAGTGGAAATGGAATTGCGAATACCAACATTATAATTATCCGTGGGAACTGGACTGCACATTATATCGCAAGGAAGACGTTCTTAAACTGACAATGGAGGAAGAAAATGTTATAAAGAATCCCAATTATTATGAGGCAATGCTGACTCCAGAGAACAGAGAGAAGCGCATTATGCGACCACATATGGCATGTCATGCAGGCTCAAGTTGTGCGATTGTAATTACCGTAAACAGGGTGCAGGATACACATCAGAATGGATTTGATGACAGTATGCTCACAGATATTTATTCCTTGGATAGATTGTATAATGACGAGGATAACACACTAGATATTGAGAAGATTGCAGCAATAAAAAATCATGTGATACATGTGGGGGCGGAATATTTTATCTTGCGAAAAAAAGCAAAAGGATACTCTGTGGCACGACTCTATAAAAAGAAAGCAAAGGAAATTGCTGGAAAACTAACAAAAGTTCCTATAAGAGTTGATCGCCATTTGGAACGCCTGCGATATGAGAAAGGTGCATATGTAGATAAGATTTCCATTTTGACTACAGGAGAAACAATGCGTTTGCTTGAAAAAGAAAAAGTAAGTTTTCTGCGGTACGGAGATGGCGAGATTGCAATTATGCAAGGAAAGTCCATACCATTTCAGGAATTTAATCCCAAATTAGCACGCAGGCTTAGAAAGATACTAAGAACAGAGACAGAGGGGCTGAAAATTGGGATTCCATACTATTACACGCATCCAATAAAGAATTTAAATCCATTTGTAGCCTCGTTTGCGAAATCTTTGACCGCACAGCGCAGATTTTTCTGTAGGAACTGCAATAGAGATATGACTTATATAGACACTTGTATTACACAGGTATATCAGACGTATGAAAAGTACAATTTTCAACAATATTACAAACATATGCAAAATTTATTAAAAGAACGGGAGATTACGCTGATATGTGGAGAGGGTGTGCTAGACAGGCTGGAATACAAAGCATACTCCATATGCGCCTCCGTTGATTTTATTACAGCGCCAAGTATGAATGCATTTGATAAATATGATATATTATTGCGAGCGGCTTTAAGAACCGATCCCAAAAAGCTTGTGTGCATTGTACTTGGACCAACAGCCAAGGTGCTTGCCTCTGATTTGCACAAAAGAGGCTATCAGGCATGGGATATGGGGCACTATTTTAAGGATTATGATGCTTATATGAGGAAAAGACCACAGACAGAGACTGAGATTGTCCAGTTTTATAAGCCGGACTAAAAAGGATAAAAGAATGCTAAAAAAGATTAATTACGTTTTGGACAGAAAACAGAAAATTAATTTAGGAATATTGCTTGTAATTATATTTATCGGGGCATTTGTAGAACTTTTGGGCGTTTCTGCAGTTATGCCACTTATCAATGTTGCTATGCAACCACAAACAATTGATGAGAAATGGTATTTTATATTAATTCGAAAATATACTGGCATCGCAGACGCAAATCAAATGATTTTGTTTTTGGCGGTCTTGTTGATAATCATTTATATTCTGAAAAATATTTATGTGATGGCAATGTACAGTCTTCAGTATCGGTTTGTTTTTAATAACCAGCAACGTCTGTCTGTCAGAATGATGAAAAGCTATATGCAACAAGATTATCTGTTTCATATTTCTAAAAATGTAGCAGAGTTTCAGCGGAATATTACAAGTGATGTCAATGGTTTTTTTACAGTGGCGTTAAATGTCTTGCAGTTCCTTGCAGAATTTAGCGTTAGCACAGTACTTGTTATATTTTTGCTTGTTCAAGACTGGGTGTCCACAATTGCAGTTGCCGCGCTATTATTTTTATTTATGGGAATTTTTACCATATTTTTTAGAAAAGTGCTTGTGAGAATAGGAGAGGAGAGCAGACAGGCAAATGTTTTGGTAACAAAATGGCTATTTCAGGCATTTTCAGGCATTAAAGAAATTAAAGTGGCAAACAAAGAATCCTTTTTTATAACAAATTATGATAAGAACTATAAAGACTGTGCAAAAGTGCAAAGACAGCAATCAATACTTACTTATCTGCCCAAACCTGTTATGGAGACAGTGTGTATATGCAGTTTGATGCTTGCAATGATTATAAAAATTGCAGTGGTAAAAAGTGATATTGTGTCTTTTGTCACAACGCTGTCTGTCTTTGCAGTTGCGGCATTTCGTATGCTTCCTTCCTTTAACAAAATAACAGGCTACATTAGTGGTATGATGTTTAATAAGCCTGCGATTGACTCTGTATACAAAGACCTAAAAGAGATAGAACAGCTTATAGGAAAACGAGCAGTGCAGCAAGACGATACAGTAAAAGTTACTTTTGATGAATCGATTCGGTTAAATCAGGTTTCTTTTCGCTATCCAAGCTCTGATAAGTGGATATTAAAAGATGCAACTCTTGAGATTCAGAAAAACACCTCCGTGGCATTAATTGGAGCATCGGGCGCTGGTAAGACGACGGCAGCAGACCTAATTCTTGGAATACTTGAACCACAAGAAGGCACAATTACAATTGATGGCATAGACATTAAAAAATGCATGAAGTCGTGGCATGAAGGTATTGGATATATCCCACAGGTAATTTATCTTATGGATGATAATATACGTGCTAATGTTGCGTTCGGCATACCAGAGTCAGAAATTGATGATACTGCGATAGAAAAAGCATTGCAGGAAGCACAGCTTGATCAATTTGTACAAGCTTTGCCAGACGGATTGGATACGATGATTGGAGACAGAGGCGTGAAACTTTCTGGCGGGCAGCGGCAACGAATTGGTATTGCCAGAGCACTCTATCGCAATCCCAATGTATTAGTACTTGATGAGGCAACCTCTGCGTTAGACAGTGATACTGAAAGAGAGGTTATGGAGGCAATAGATGGTCTGCATGGCACTAGGACGTTAATTGTGATTGCGCATAGGTTAAGTACAATTAGAAAATGTGATAAAATCTATGAAGTTGGCAATAGTGGATTCATAGAGCGTGATAAGATGGAAGTGCTTGGAGGAGAAAAGTAATGGTATATGCAATGGCATGTGCTGATGAAAATTATATGCCATCAGCAAAGTTTCAGCTTAATACAGCTTTAAAGAAGGGAAAAGTTGATAGGACGCTATGTTATAATATTACCCATATAGATGCCGAGTTTAAGAAGAAAAACGAAAAAATTCTGCAAGCTGGTGGAGAACGCAGGAAAGGGTGTTATCTGTGGAAACCGTATTTTGTAAATAAAGCATTGGCAGAAATTAATGATGGTGATTTTCTGATTTATATGGATGGCGCAGGAGGATATTACCGTGGAAATGTACGAACTATAATACAATATATGAAAAGTAATAATATTGATATGGTGGGCAGCAGGCGTTATAAGTATTTAGAGAAACACTGGACTAAACGAGATGCTTTTGTATATATGGATTGTGATAAAAAAGAGTATACAGACCAATATCAATGTTGGGCAGGAGTTTTTATCCTCAGGAAGACAGAAAATACATGCAAAATTATGAATGAATGGCTTCAATATGCTCAGGACTATAGGATTATTACGGATGCTCCCAATACATGTAGTCTTGATAATTATGAAGGATTTGTGGAAAATAGACATGATCAAAGTATTTTATCAATTTTGATGAAAAAGTATAATGTTACCATTATAGAAAATCTTCCAATTGCTGACTTTTATGTTTATCATCATACGAGAGAAACTTCAATTAGACGGGTAAAAGCAGAGTTGTCAAAAAGAAGAAAACTTCAGATTAAAGCGTATCTTGCACAAGGAAATCTTAAGGGAGTATATTATATTGAGCGTGAGCGCATTAAAAATATAATGTGGGTACAAAAAATGTTGCGAAGAAGGGTGAACTAATATGGTTTTTTCAAGTTTACTGTTTACATTTTTCTTTCTGCCAGTAGTGATGCTTATCTATTTTTTGGCTAAAGATAAGTATAGAAATTATATATTATTGGCAGCAAGTTTAATCTTTTATGGATATGGGGAACCACGATTTGTTTTTGTAATGAGTGCTTCTATTGCTATTAATTTTGGTTTTGCATTGGCAATCGATAAGATAAGGTCTTTCCATAGCAAAGCAAGGTTATTGCTTGTGCTTGATGTGGCAGTAAATCTTGGAATTTTATTTGTTTTTAAATACCTTGATTTTGCGATATCTGCTACAAATCAGTTAGTAGGTACAAACTTTCAAATAAGGAATATCGCACTGCCGATTGGTATTTCATTTTTTACTTTTCAGGCGCTGTCTTATGTGATTGATGTTTATAGAGGACAGGTTGAAGTGCAGAAAAATCCATTGCTTTTAGCATTATATATATCCTTCTTTCCACAACTTATTGCTGGCCCTATTGTTAGATATAAGGCGATTGAGCAACAGATTATATTGAGAAAATGTACATTGGATAAGTTTGCGGAAGGAGGAAGAAGATTTTTATTAGGCTTTTGTAAAAAAGTGATTCTTTCCAATAATTTGTCAGTCGTTGCAGTGAAAGTGTGGGCAATGGCAGAGACGATTACAGATGTGAATCCTATTATTTTATGGATTGGATCTATTTGTTATTCTTTACAAATATTTTATGATTTTTCTGGATACTCTGATATGGCTATTGGCTTGGGAAAGATGTTTGGATTTGAATTTGAAGAAAACTTTAGTTATCCTTATATTGCAAAAAGTGTGACTGAATTTTGGCGAAGATGGCATATTTCATTAGGACAGTGGTTTCGGGATTATGTTTATATTCCGCTTGGTGGTTCTCATGTTCCTGTATTAAGACATATATTGAATTTATTTGTTGTATGGGTTTTGACAGGTTTATGGCATGGGGCAAGTTGGAGTTTTGTTGCATGGGGATTCGGTTATTTTATATTACTATTTATTGAAAAATTTATTGTAAAACCAAGTAAGCGAAGTTGTGTATTGAGAATTTTCTGGCAATTCTTTACACTAATAAGTGTGAATTTTGGGTGGGTTATATTTAATTCCGTAGGAATTAGTATGGGACTCAGGTATTGTTTAGGTATGATGGGATATTATAATACAAATTGGGTAATAGATTCAAATGTTATCTATTTTTTGCGGGAATATGGAGTATATATACTGATGGGGATTGTTTTTGCAATGCCTGTTGCTGGAATGTTAAATATGCAAATTGAGAAGTTTGAGACTTTGAATAGAATAAAATTAATAGTGCTACCAATTGGATATGGAATAGTATTTCTATGGGCAGTCTCATTCTTAATTTTAGGAATGCATAATCCCTTTATTTATTTTAATTTCTAGTGGGAGGTATTGTATGAAAAAAGTATCAGCGATTACATACACAATTGTGTTTATTGTAGTAGTTGGTGTGTTAGGAATGGCATCTTTTACAAAACTGATTCACTATTATGATACTGGGATTATTGAAAATAATGAGTGGACAGTGGAACTTGGCAGTAAACTTGAGACAGATATTGCAACAAATTTTTATGAGAAGTTCTCATTCGTTAATTTAAATGGGGCAATGCATAATCTTTTGGGGCACAAGGAGATGAATGGAGTTGTAAAACTTAACAATGGGTATTTGTTGACTCCTTATGATTTTGTAGAGGAGGAAAAATTACAGCATAATGCAGATAATATAATAAGTATGAAACAATATTTTGATGAAAGAGAGATTGTGTTTCTATATGTGATTCCTCCTTATACGTCATGTAAATATGATTTGCAGCTTCCAAGTGGGGTCAGTGACTATGGAAATGATAATTTGGATAGATTTGTTAAAATGCTGGAGGAAGGTGGAGTGGAGCCTCTTGATCTTAGAGAGACAATACATGAAGATGGTATTGATCATTATGATATGATGTACAAAACAGATCATCACTGGACTACTAAGGCAGGATTTTATGCATATATGAAGATAAATGAGATTTTAATGCAAAAACTAGACTGTGAAGTGGAACAAGAAGTTATGGATTTTACAAATTATAATATAACAACTTATCCAGAATGGCACCTTGGATCAAGAGGACAACGCACAGGTGCATTTTTTGCGGGAATTGACGATTTTGATTTGATTTTACCTGCGTTTGAAACCAGAATTTCGGATAATTTTGAGGAAGGAATATTTGAAGATATTGTAATTAATAAGAAGGCTTTAGATAAAAAGGAGCAGACATCACGCTATACTTATGATAATGTGTTGGGAAGATCTTGTGAGCATTTTATTAATTATCAAGCGTTAAATAATAAGCGAATCTTAGTAGTAACAGATTCGTATGGGAAAGCAGTAAATCCGTTTTTGATTTTATCATATAGAGAAGTGATGACAGGTGAGGCAGATTATGAAACTATTGATGAATATAATCCAGATGCAGTAGTTATTTTGCACTATATTAACAATATCATGAAAGATGAAGGATACGATAATTGTGTGAGAATGGAATAATATTGGAGGAGATGTATAATGATGCATAAATTATCTAGGAAAGGTCTGATTTACGTTTTCCTAACAGTATTCTTGTCAGCTATAATTTCAATTTCAGCATATCATCTATGGGGTACAGATTTGCGTGTCCCAATATCAGGGTATCGCAGTGACTCTTTAGGTGTGCTGTTGGAATTAAAAAATTATGTAAGAGGTGGATCAGTTCATCATTTTGTTATTTATGGAGAACCCTATGCAGATGTATATGCTGATAGTTTTGGTGATTCTAGTGTTCCAATGCCTTTACTCAAATTAATTTGGAGGATAACAGGCAGTGTGGAGGAGGCTATCAATATTCATGCAATTTTAAATTCTATGTTACTTTCGCTTAGCATGTTTTGGGTATGCACATGTCTACGGATAAAAAAATTTTGTTCTATGTTAGTGGGCGTTTGCTATGGAAATATTTCGTATTTTATTTTGGGTTGTAATACAGTATTATTAATTTATGGGACCTGTTTTTATATTCCGTTGTTTTGTTATATCTTAATAGAATTAATGCGCACTGATAGCTATCTTGATAACTTTGAAAGTGGCACTATGTTTTTTTCTTTAGTAGTGATGCTTTATATGGGAATGAATTCTGCATATTATGCCTTTTTAGGAATGATTTTGCTTGCATTTGTTATGATATATGTATTATTTACAAAGAAGAATATAAACAGTATTATATTAGCGTTTCTAAGTTTCTTCGCTATTGGGTTAGGAATTGCTTCATACACACTTCCTAAAATTTTAAAAAGTGTTGGATTAAGCTCGATTGTGCTTCAGATGGGATATTGGTTACAGCTTTTTGTAGTTATTATTTCAATTATAATCTTGTGGGGACTGGTGCTGTTATTAAAACGAATTCAGAAATACATTACAATGAGTAAGGTTTATATAAGTTTTGCTGTTCTGGCAGTAATTGCAGGGGGAGTATATGTAATTCTGTGGAAATATACAGATTATGTGGGGGCATATGCAGGAAGAAGTCTTGTTGATGTGCAACTGGGCTCTCTTAAGGCAGGAAGCATGATTCTTCCCTCAGTCAATAGTGCATTTGAGATGGGAAAGTCAATTTTAGGTGCGATAACAGACATCAATAATCCACAAGCAGCAGAATGTGCTGTGATTGGTGTACTGGCAGGGATAGGATTTATCTATTCTATTATAATGATATTTCAGTATAAAGAAAGAAATTATAAAGAAAAAGATAAAATTTTGAAAATATGTGGATTGATGCATTGTTTCATTCTTGTAGTGGCAGTTAAAGGTGGATTATCTCTACTAATTGGCGCATTTATTACTACTGGTATTCGTGGTTATAGCAGGATGTGTGTGTATATTGCCACTTTTGGATTGATTTCATCTGCAATATTAATGGATAAAATTATTGACAGAATTGGAACTATCGTCAAACCTATTTGTAGAAAGGGATTGTATATTGTAGCGTCTGGGATACTAGTTTTTGTGTTACTGTTATCTATTCCAACAGATTTTATCTATAAAGGCATGTTTGGTTTTGTTGGATATGGGCAGCGGAAACAAGAGTTTGATGAATGGTATCGTTTTATTGGTGCTGTAGAGAAACAGGTTCCAGAAAATAGTATGATTTTAGAGCTACCACTTTCTATAGAAGACGTTCATAAGGGTGAGTTGATGACTGTGGGACGAGCCTATGAATTGAGTATACCGGCTGTTGTAGCGCAAACAACTTATTGGAATGATGGCGGAAAGCAAAAAAGTAGTTTTGATAAATTATTAAATGAATATCACAATATTAATAATTTCCTGACGGCAGTAGGAGTATATGGTTATGAAGGAATTTATCTTGATAAAATGATGTATCATGATGATTCCTATCTAGAAATAATAAATGAATTTGAACAATATCTAGGAGAACCAATTGTTTGTTGTGATGAAAGGAGATATTTCTATTCTCTAGAGAAATATAACCAAGAACTTTATAAAAAATATTCGGATAAAGAATTAACTGAGATACGTGAACGAATTATAGAATAATTGTAGGAGGCTGAGATGAGTATAATAAATAAAACAAAACAATATATTATTGTTTTTGCGGTTACAGTTGTAGCAGTTTTAATATACCTGTTTAGTCATCATGCTCACTTAGTACAACCAATAGCGATTGATATAGATAAGGCAGTTGATAATTTTATTCGATTGATAGCAATAACAGAGGAAAAGAACATACAAGAAAATATATTAAGTATCTGCGAGTATAATATACAAAATATTATAATGTTGCTATTAGTAAAAATTTGTGGTAATGTTTGGACAGGAATTAATATATACTATATTTGTACCTTTTTTATGATTTCTTTTTCAATATATTATTTCTTGGGAAAATTAGAAGTGCCTGTCTTCCTATCAGTAGGTTTAGCAGTTTTAGCCGCTTTTATGCCGTTTCATATTGATAGGGGGGAGGGACAGATGATGACCTCCAATTTTTTTCTAGTCCCACTTTTTATGAGTATGTTTTATGATTGGATATATTGTAGAAAATTAGTTGTAAATAAAGGATATAAGATTTTAATATGCTTAGCACCTTTCATTGATATTAGAATTAGTGTGATGACATGTGTTATATTTTGTTTTTTGCTGATACAACGTAGAGATCGGGAGATTACGAGATTTGCGTTAAGATTTTTTGTGCCTTTTTTATTACTTTGCGGTTTTGTTTGTATATTGGCTTCCACGCTAAAGTTAGATGATATTCAGACAGCAAAGCAGGAAGGAATGCGCATTCTTGATTTGGTTATGCCAATGCGGTACCATGCAATGGGACGCTTGAGCGATATCAGATTTAGTTACGATATAACATTATCTGCACATGGAGAATCAGGTCTTAATAGCCTTGGAATTTTATTTTCATTTGGATTTGTTTACATGATGCTCGGGATGTTCTTTGAGTGGAAAAAGGATGGGCGTATAGCATGGATGGGAATGGTATGTATTTTTGTTTTTTTAATAGCAGGGATTTGTGGTCTGGGATCTGTACTTGATTATTTTGGGGTGCATGTGATTTACTGGAGTAGAATGGCAGTGTTCTTTGTAGTTTGTAGTATTGCTGCAATTGGAATTTTTATGGGAAATATTTACAATAATATAGGACAAAAGTATGGAAAAAGAATACAACAAGTTAATTGTGTGTTTGTATATATGATATTTATACTAGAATTTTTTGAATTGATTATAAGACGAAATATGTAAGTTTCTATATAGTACAATATATAAGTGTATAAAATAGAGCTTTTAATTCACCGATTTTGTGTTGATTATAATAGTTCTGTTATTTAGAAAAAAATGTATAAAAGGTGAATGAAGGAGTTTAAGTTGGAGGATAAAGTATGGAGATTATGAAAACAATATTTTGTAAAGCGTATAAAGTATTTTTTACAGTATTGATTTTATCACTTATTGTTGTAGATAAACGAATAGAATATTTTAGCCCGTTAAAGTGTTCTTATTCAAATTTTACTTTGGCATTGATGGGGATAGTAATACTATTAGGTTTATGCATGTTCAAAAAGAAAATAAAAACTTTTGTAGATAAATTTACGACAAAAGAATGCTGGCTTATATTAGTGATAGCAAGCATGGTATTGTATGCAATTCAGATGTATATTATATATAATACATATTATAAATCGGGTTGGGACTGTGGAGCAATCGCAGAGATGTCTGAAAAAGTTGCTAGGGGGGAATTAGTTATAAGAGATAGCGCTTATTATAGTGAATATTTGTCGCAGAATCCTCATCAGGCATTTATGGTATTTATTTTAACAATTATTAAAAAGATAAGTAGTGTCTGCTGATTAGGTTTAAAACACTTGATTTTATCGACTTTTACCG
>CASJPF010000007.1 GCA_949383255.1 Lachnospiraceae bacterium
CAGATGTAAGAGTTGGAAGTTGCAAATATTTGCTTAATCAGCAGACACTAATTAATTCCTATTGACTTACTAGGAAATAGATGCTATAATGCAAGAATATTGATTGCTTGGTATAAGAGAGATTTATAAGCGCAGGAGGAAAGTTTTATGATTATATCAACCAAAGGGCGGTATGCACTGCGAATTATGCTGGATTTGGCAAATCATTCTGGGGAGAAGGTAAAACTGAAAGACATTGCTTCTAGGCAGGAAATATCTGAAAAATATATGGAGCAGATTATTGCTGTTTTAAACAAGGCAGGCTATGTACGTAGCACGCGCGGCGCGCGGGGAGGCTATCAGTTGGTAAAGGCGCCCAAAGAGTATGCGGTTGGAATGATTTTGCGGCTTACAGAGGGTTCACTTGCGCCAGTGGAATGTCTTTCTGAAAATGCGCTTTCCTGCGCGCGCGAAAAGAAATGTGCGGCGGTTGAGTTGTACCAGCGCATTTATGATGCTGTGAATGATGTGATTGACACAACAACATTGCAGGATTTGCTTGATATTGAACAGGAGAAAACAAAGCGTGAATAACGTCAAGGAGGAAAAAAGCAATGATATATCTTGATAATGCGGCGACGACAAAAATGTCTGAGGAAGTATTTGATGCGATGAAGCCATATTTTTGTGAACAGTATGCAAATCCGTCAGCGATTTATAGTTTTGCAGGCAGCGCTGCAAAGGCTGTAGATGAGGCGCGAAAGAAGACAGCAGCGCTTATTGGAGCACGGTCAGAGGAAATTTATTTTACTGCCGGGGGCAGTGAGTCTGACAACTGGGCAGTTAGAGCTGCGGCAGCGTTTGGCAAGGCAAAAGGGAAACACATTATCACTTCCACAATAGAACATCATGCGGTGTTGCATACTTGCCAATACCTTGAGAAACAAGGCTATGAAGTGACGTATGTCAATGTGGATGCACATGGAAAAATAAAATTGGATGCGCTGGAAGCGGCGATTAGACCAGACACAATTCTTATTACTGTTATGGCGGCAAACAATGAGATTGGCACCATACAACCTCTAAAAGAAATTGGTGCGATTGCAAAGAAGAATCATATCCTTTTTCACACAGACGCAGTGCAGGCATATGGGCATATTCCACTCAATGTGGATGAGATGGGAATTGACTTGCTAAGTGCCAGCGGACATAAATTCAATGGACCTAAGGGAACAGGATTTCTATATATCCGAAGAGGGGTGCGCATTGGCGCGTTAATACATGGCGGTGCGCAGGAACGTTCGCGGCGCGCAGGAACGCTGAACACGCCAAATATAGTAGGAATGGGAGTTGCTGCGGAACTTGCAGCAAGGAGTCTTGACGAGCGCATGAAAAAAGAGGCGGCATTGCGAGATTATCTAATTGATAGGATATTAAAGGAAGTGCCATACAGCAGGTTGAATGGACATTTGACGGACAGGCTTCCCAACAATGCGAACTTTTGTTTTGAATTTATTGAAGGAGAGTCCTTATTGATATTGCTCGACCAGCAGGGAATTTGCGCGTCATCTGGTTCTGCCTGTACTTCTGGCTCGTTGGACCCGTCGCATGTTCTGTTGGCAATTGGGTTGCCACATGAGATTGCGCATGGCTCTTTAAGATTGACGCTCTCTGAGGAGACAACAAAAGAGGAAATTGATTTTACGGTGGAGGCAATCAAACAGATTGTGGAGAGACTTCGCGCAATGTCTCCATTGTATGAAGACAGCATAAAGAGAGGTGACATTAATGTACAGTGAAAAAGTAATGGACCATTTTAATAATCCGCGCAATGTGGGAACAATTGAGAATGCAAGTGGCGTGGGAACTGTGGGAAATGCAAAGTGCGGCGATATTATGCGCATATATCTTGATATTGGTGATGATGGCGTAATACAGGCGGCAAAATTTAAGACATTTGGCTGTGGCGCCGCGGTGGCGACAAGCAGCATGGCGACAGAACTTGTGAAAGGCAAGACAGTACAACAGGCGTTAGAAGTCACTAACAAGGCAGTTATGGAGGCGCTTGACGGATTGCCGCCTGTGAAAGTACATTGCTCGCTTCTTGCGGAGGAGGCGATTCACGCAGCGCTCTGGGATTATGCGCAGAAAAATAATCTCACAATTGAAGGTTTAAAGAAGCCAGTTGATGATATAGAAGAAAAAGTGAAAGAGGAATAGCCAAACAAAAAATCCGGTTTTTACAGACCGGATTTTTATGCGCATGGGCACCCAAAGGAATATTGTCAGCAGACGGTTGCACAACGCGCGAGTAGGGGAAAAATTTTCCCCTACCCGATTCATAATAAGTTACTGATCACTGCGTTCCAGTAACAGATAAAAATCCATGCAAAATCACCTTCGGTGATGGATTTTTACTTGAACGCGACACATTTTCGCACGGAATTAGCAGTGAATGCTAATTCCTGTCTGAACAATAATTATAATAACCTATTTTTCACAAAAATTGCATAAAATTTATTGATAATAAAGACAATTTGCACTATACTATTAATACATGGTGCTGATTATAAAATCAATTGTGCTTGGAGAATAGGAGGAGAAACAATGAAGTATGTGATCTTAGGCGGTGTTGCGGCTGGAACAAAAGCAGCGGCAAAACTCAAACGTCTTGATCGGCAGGCTGAAGTGAAAATTTTTACAAAGAGTTCTGATATTTCCTACGCTGGCTGTGGGCTTCCATACTATATTGGAGGGGACATTGCCACAAGGGAGGAATTGATTGTAAATTCACCAGCAAAATATATGGGATTGACAGGTGCGCAGGTGGAAACTGGATGCGAGGCGATTCGAGTAGATAGCGCCAATCAACAAGTTTGCTTTCGCCGCGCAAACGGAAGCGAATTTTTGGAAAGTTATGATAAGCTAATAATAGCCACAGGGGCGGCACCCTTTGTTCCTCCTGTGGAGGGGGTAGCACTTGCAGGCGTATTTTGTGTGCGCACGCCAGATGATGCGGAGGCAGTTCGCGCGTATGTAAAGACCAATCAATGCCATAAGGCAGTTGTGTGCGGAGCTGGTTTTATAGGACTTGAAGTGGCAGAGAATCTCGCTGCATTGCAGATGGAAGTGACAGTGATTGACGCTGCGCCGCAGATAATGCCAAATGCATTTGATGCAGATATGGCAGGATACGCCAAACGCAAATTAAAAGCAAGTGGAATGCGTGTGTTTACATCTGTGAGCCTTCAGGGAATAAACGGAACGCAAAAGGTTGAAAGTGTGCGCACAGACAATGGTGTTTTATCGGCAGACATTGTAATCTTGGCAATTGGTGTGCGGCCCGCCACAAAGTTTTTGAATGATTCAGGAATAGAGATGGTGCGGGGAACAATTCTTGTGGATGAGACGATGCAAACAAACTTGCCCAATATCTATGCGACTGGTGACTGTGCAATAGTTAAAAATGCGCTGACAGATAAGCCGCAGTGGTCAGCGATGGGCTCGACGGCAAATCTCGCTGCGCGTGCGATGGCAAAAAAATTGTATGGACAGGGAAATGGATATAGTGGATGTTTGGGGACAGGTGTTGTTCGTTTGCTTTCGGATTTCAATGGTGGCAGGACTGGCTTAACACAGGAACAAGCAAGGTTAGCCGGCTTTGATGCAGAATCCGTGGTTTGTGTTCTGGATGACAAGGCACATTATTATCCGGGTGCATCCTCCTTTATTGTAAAACTGATAGCGGATAAGAAAACGCGCAGGCTTCTTGGGATTCAGGTGCTTGGTGCAGGCGCTGTGGATAAAATGGTAGATATTGCTGTGACGGGGCTTTATCAAGGAATGAAACTGGATGATTTTGACACGATGGATTTTGCCTATGCACCACCTTTTTCTACTGCGATTCATCCGTTTGTCACAGCCTGCTACATATTAGAAAATAAGATAGATGGAGTATTTGACAGTATGAGCCCATCGGAATATGCCGCTGGTGCTGCAAAAGGGTATACTGTTTTGGATGTGCAGCCAGCGCCTGCAATTCCAAATGCGCGCTGGGTAGAACTTTCTAAGGTGACAGAGCCATTGGAAGGTTTAGAGAAGGACGCAAAACTTTTGCTTGTGTGCGCAAAGGGTAAGCGAGGGTACTTTTTACAAAATCGGTTAAAGGCGCTGGGATATACCAATACACTTGTTCTGGAAGGCGGTGTCACTTTCAATGAAGTGAAAGTACCGCGCAATGGAAGCAAGTTGTCGCCGGAGGATATTAAGCGCGTAAAAGGGCTTGGCTGCCTACAAGATAAGCGCTATGAGGATATTTTTAATGTTCGCGTAATTACAAGAAATGGAAAAATTACAGCGGAAGAACAGAAAAAGATTGCGGAGGCAGCACAGCGGTTTGGAACAGGCGAGGTGACAATGACCACGCGTCTGACCTTGGAAATACAGGGAGTTCCATATGACAACATTGACGCCATACGGGAATTTTTGGCGGAAGCAGGGCTTGAAACTGGCGGAACAGGTTCCAAAGTACGCCCTGTTGTATCCTGCAAAGGAACCACCTGTCAGTATGGTTTGATTGATACGTTTGCGCTCTCACAGAAGTTGCATGAGCTTTATTATAAGGGGTATCATGACGTAGCACTGCCACACAAGTTTAAGATTGCAGTTGGTGGGTGCCCAAACAACTGTGTAAAACCAGATTTAAATGACCTTGGAATTATCGGTCAACGTGTGCCAGAAATTGACTTGTCAAAATGCCGTGGCTGCAAAGTGTGTCAGGTGGAGAAGGGTTGTCCAATTCATGTGGCACAGATGGAAGACGGAAAGATTCGGATTGCATCAGACGCATGCAATCATTGTGGGCGCTGTATTGGCAAATGCCCATTTGGCGCAATCAATGAGTCTGCGGCGGGCTATCGCATCTATATTGGTGGGCGTTGGGGAAAGAAAGTGGCGCAGGGCCATATGCTAGAGAAAATCTTTACATCTGAGGAAGAAGTGATTGCAATGACAGAACGTGCGATTTTATTCTTCCGCGATGAAGGACTTTCTGGAGAACGTTTTGCAGATACAATTGACCGACTTGGATTTGACTACGTGCAGGAAAAGCTGTTGAACAATACAATTGACCGCGAACAGATTTTAAAGAAAACAGTAGTGGGCGGAGCGACATGTTAATTTAGTGCACGAATGAAATGTAATAGAAATTCTGTTCTGCAAGAGTAATGCAGACAGGTTTAAAATAAGGAGGAAAATAAAATGGAGAAAAAAAGAAACATTATTGTAGGTCAGTCTGGCGGTCCAACATCTGTGATTAATTCCAGTCTGGCGGGAGTGTACAAGACTGCAAAAGAAAGAGGATTCCACAAAGTATATGGTATGCTGCACGGAGTACAGGGATTTTTAGATGAACAGTATGTGGATTTGTCCACACAAATTCATTCTGATATGGATATTGAACTCTTAAAGAGAACACCGTCGGCTTTCTTGGGTTCCTGCCGTTATAAATTGCCAGAAATCCATGAGAATCCTGATGTCTACGATAGGATTTTTAGTATTCTCGACAAGCTGGACATTGAGACCTTTATTTATATTGGTGGAAATGATTCTATGGATACCATTAAAAAACTGTCCGATTATGCAATTTTAAAGGGCTATTCTCAGAAGTTCTTAGGAGTGCCAAAGACAATTGACAATGACTTGGCATTGACTGATCACACACCGGGATTTGGAAGTGCGGCAAAATATATTGCAGCTTCCACAAAGGAGGTTATCCGTGATGCACTGGGACTTACTTATCATAAGACTATGATTACAATTATTGAAGTTATGGGGCGCAATGCAGGCTGGCTTACTGGTGCGACAGCGCTTGCAAAAACAGAGGAATGTGACGGTCCAGATTTAATTTATTTGCCAGAGGTTCCATTTGATATAGATAAATTCTTGAAAAAAGTACAGGAATTAATCAAAAAGAAAGAATCGATTATTATTGCAGTTTCAGAAGGGATTAAACTTTCTGATGGCAGATATGTCTGTGAACTTTCTGGCGGAGCAGATTATGTGGACGCGTTTGGACACAAACAGCTTCAGGGAACTGCTGCTTATCTAGCTGGATTCTTGGGAGCGGAGATTGGTTGCAAGACACGCAGTATTGAGTTCTCTACCCTGCAAAGAAGTGCGTCGCATATGGCTTCCCGCGTCGATGTGAATGAGGCGTTTATGGTTGGTGGTGCCGCAGTAAAGGCAGCAGACGAGGGAGACACTGGCAAGATGGTTGTAATTGACCGTGTTTCTGATGATCCATATATGAGCGCCGCTGGTATTTATGATGTACATCGCATTGCGAACAATGAGAAAGTAGTTCCTAGAAATTGGGTAAACAGAGAAGGAAACTATGTGACAGAGGAATTTATCAATTATATAGAGCCATTAATTCAGGGCGATTATCAGCCATTTATGGTCAATGGTCTGCCACAGCATCTGGTTCTTAAGAAAAAATAAAAACTGGCAGGGCGTATGAGGCATAATTGTTTCATGCGCTCTTTTTATCGGATTATATGTTGTTATGAGCAACCTTCTAGACTATGAATAGCAACGATTATACTACATTGACGCATGAAAACAGTGGTAGTATAATATTAAAAAAGGTCAGGATGGACGCAAGGGAGAATATATATGAAAAGAAGGAAGTTGTTGCAGGATATCATAATCGTTATTTTTTTATTGGTGGCTGTGGTCATCTTATTCTGTTGGTATACAACACAGAACAGTGTGCGTATGGAACGGCAGAACAAGAACTATGCGGCGGATTCAGCTCGGCAGACCATGACACGAATTAATGAAACAATGAACAATGCACGGGCATTGATTACGACTTATGCGTACTTTGTCAGTGAAGGGCTTGATAAACCTGTTATTGACAAACAGCTTTTAAAAGAAATTGAGCATAACGCACTGTTTGATGCGATACTTTTTACAGACTCAGCAGGTATCAACCATACCTCTGATGGGCGGACTTCTGATGCGTCAGATCGAGATTATTATCAGAAAGGAATGAGAGGCGAGAGCGGCATTGCAGTTATATTTGACTCCTATTTTTTTAATGAGACAATGGTGAGTTTCTATGCGCCAGTGCGGTATCAAGGTGAGATTATAGGCGTGCTAAGAGGATCTTATCTTGCAGAAGAATATCTAAAGGATATGTTGACAACAAGTTATTTTGGCGAGACAGCAAATGTATATCTATGCACGTCAAGCGGCAGAGCGATTGCAAGTTCTGGGGGTAATATCTATAAGGAAGACTTAATTGATGCTCTTGTGGAAAATCATGTGATTGACAGTCAAGTGGCAAAAGATGCAAGGGGAATTTTTGCGCATGGTGGAGAAGGGTCTTTTATTTGTGCACAAGGTTATAAGACGGACAATCTCTGTGCGACCCACCTTAAAGATAACGATTTTGTCCTAGTGCAAACGTTTCCAAAGAGTGTTACACAGCGCATGATTCGAGATGAGAATATTGTGGGAATTCAACTGGAAGTAATGTTGATTATACTCTTTGTACTCTATATCATTACTCTTATTATCCGGGCAGGCCGCGAGAGAAGATTGTTACAAAACGAAAACAGGGAAATGGGATACATTATCAATGGTATTACTACATTATTTTCACGTTTTGCATTGGTTAATCTTGAGACAGGAACCTATCAGTACCTTGCGGGAACAAGGGCAGAGGACAGTGCAGTGAATATTTTTGGTCAATATGATAAATTAATGGAACATTTGTGTTCTATTATGATTGATGAGGAGGAGCGGGCAGAGTTTACGAAAATGATTGACCGAGAGTCGCTTGTTCAAGTGCTGACAGAACAGAGTGATATACGATTTGAGCGTCATGTGTTGCGCAATGGTCAGCCAGAGTGGGAACATATGAATATTATCTGTTTGGAGAGAAAAGATGGCACAGCAGTGAAAGCGCTTATTACCCGCCAGAATATTACAGAGGTAAAGGAAAAAGAACTGGAAATTCAAGAACAAATGTTTCTTGCAAACCGCAAAGAACGCCAATATCAGCTTGCTATTATGTCAAATTCTATTTACACTTTTGAGTTTAATTTGACAAAAGATTTGATAGAGCACGATATTTTACGTACGGTGGGCGAACAACAAGTGTCTATGTTGGAGATGGCAGGACTTAAGGCGCCTTGTCGGGCTTCTGAGTGGTTTGAGCGGCGCAGAGCATACGTTTCAAAAGAATCTCTTGAAGATTATGATGCTGTTATAAACTTTGCTCACTTAAAGAAATGTTTTGAGATAGGTGAAGCGGAAGTAAGCGTTGAGTACTGGGGAAAAGATATTGATGAGCATGAGATTTGTGTGCGACAGTCATTCCTTATGACGCAGGATGACAGGACAGATGATATTATTGTGATGGTAGTAAAAAAAGAGATTACAGAGAGTGTCAAGAAGCAGCGAGAACAAACGCAGGCTTTACAGGATGCACTGATGCAGGCACAGCATGCAAACAGGGCAAAGACAACGTTTCTCTCCAATATGTCGCATGATATTCGCACGCCGATGAACGCAATTATCGGTTTTACAACGATTGCAGTAAGCCATATTAATAATAAAGAGCAGGTTCGAGACTGCTTGCAGAAGGTGCTTTCTTCCAGTAATCATCTACTAAGTTTAATCAATGACATTCTGGATATGAGCAGAATTGAAAGCGGAAAGGTACAAATTAAGGAGCAAGACTGTAATATTTCTGAGTTAATGCACAACTTGGTTAATATTATTCAACCGCAAGTTAAGGCAAAGCAGTTGGAACTGTTTATTGATACATTTGAGATTGTTAACGAGGATGTCATTGCAGATGCTTTGAAACTGAACCAAGTGTTTATTAATCTTTTGAGTAATGCTGTGAAATATACGCCGGCAGGTGGAAGCATTGCCTTCCGCATCATGCAAAAGACAACCTTTCGTCATGGATATGGTGATTATGTATTTATTATTAAGGATAATGGTATTGGCATGTCACCAGAGTTTGTCGATCATATCTTTGAGCCATTTGAGCGAGAGTCCACAGTAACACAGTCTGGCATTCAAGGAACAGGTTTAGGCATGGCAATTACAAGGAATATTGTGGAAATGATGGGAGGGGAAATCCATGTCGAAAGTGAGGTTGGAAAAGGAAGTACTTTTACGGTTGAGATTTCTTTAAAACTACAGGATATAGAAAAAAATGCAGCGCAGATTAAGGAGTTAAGTGGTCTGCGTGCACTGGTGGTTGACGATGATTTCCATGTCTGTGATAGTGTAAGTAAGATGCTAAAACAGATTGGTATGCGGGCTGAATGGACGACTTCTGGCAGGGAAGCTGCATATCGTGCGCAGATGGCATATGAGGAAGGCGATGCCTTTCACACATATATTATTGATTGGCAAATGCCAGAGACAAGCGGAGTAGAGACTGCCAGACGTATCCGCAGTGTGGCGGGAAGTGATGTGCCAATTATTATTCTGACCGCATACGACTGGTCCGACATTGAGGAGGAAGCCAAGGCAGCAGGTGTGACTGCATTCTGTGCAAAGCCGCTCTTTATGTCAGATTTGAAATCAGCATTGCTCGCTGCAAATAATCTGATTGAAAATGAAGAGGAAGTTGCAGTATGGACTCTTGCTGATTTTAGTGGCAAACGTGTTTTGTTAGTTGAGGATATTGAGCTGAACCGTGAAATAGCGGAGGTGATTTTGGAAGAGGCTGGATTTGTTGTGGAATCGGCGCCTGATGGAACCGATGCTGTCTCAATGGTGGAAAAATCGGAAGAGTATTATTATGATGTGGTATTAATGGATGTGCAGATGCCAATTATGAATGGATATGAAGCGACACGCACAATTCGTAACATGCCAAGAAAGGATGTCAAGAGCTTGCCAATTATTGCGATGACAGCCAATGCACTTGAGGAAGATAAGGAGGCGGCATTGAAAAATGGAATGAATGCCCATATCTCCAAACCGCTTAATATGGATGTTTTTATCTCTGTGCTTAAGCAGTTTGTGCGGTGAGAGCGTTTACATAGCAAATGTGTGTTGTCTTATATCTTTGTATATGAGCTACCAGTAAATATGCAAAGGGATTAAAGTTAGATAATGCGTATAAGATCAAGCATTAAAATTAATTGTTATACACAAACACAAAAATGGATAAATTTTTATAACTTTATACCACAAGTATAATGACATTTCGCCCAAAATATGATATAGTAGAGAAAAGATAAAAATGGTACACAGATGTGTTGCCAGAAAGGAAACAACAATGAGCTGGACATTATCAATTAACGGAATGAGTTACCCAAATAGTAGAGCATTTGAACAGGCGCTGGATTCCAAACAGAGTCTATCTTTTGCATGTCCATATAAGATGGGAAAAAGTTGGTTGAGTCGTGCCGGTATCAGGCTAGAAGATTAAAGTGTACATCGAAAAGGCATGAAATATCATATTTATGATTATCACCGCTTATCTTGTATGGAGAAAGTCTTACAAGGTAGGCGGTTTTCTTTTTGCTTGTAGGCAGTTGTGTGAAATACGCAGCGAAGATTTTGCTAGTTGATTATATAGGATAACATGAAACAATCATTATAGAAGGGAGAAAAAATGTTGGAGAAAGATATTTTGGAAATTAAGGGAAAAGTAAACACTGCGCTTTGTTACGCAAAGGTTGTGGAGGATGAAGCGGTTGAACAGATTCGCAGAATGTGTGATTATGAGTTTACACAAGGCAGCAGAATTCGCATTATGCCCGATGTCCACGCAGGAAAAGGCTGCACCATTGGGACGACTATGACAATTACAGACAAGGCGGTGCCCAATATCGTTGGCGTGGATATTGGCTGTGGCATGTATACAGTAAATCTTGGAAAAGAGGAAATTGATTTTGAGAAAATAGATGCCGCCGCACACTTTATTCCGTCAGGCATGAATGTGTGGGAGGGTAGGCAAGAACGGTTTGATTTATTACAGTTACGCTGTTATCGAAATTTAAGAGACACAAGGCGTTTAGAGCGAAGCCTTGGGACCTTGGGTGGCGGAAATCATTTTATTGAGGTGGATATGGCACAGGATGGAACAAAATATCTTGTGATACATTCTGGCAGCAGAAATCTTGGTAAACAGGTAGCGGAGTTCTATCAACAGTTGGCAATTGAACTGCACACAGGCAAAGAGGAATATTTCAAAAAGAGAGATGCACTGATTATAGAATACAAGGCAGCAGGGCGTAGGAAGGAGATACAAAATGCGTTGAAGGGGCTTAAATGGGAGCACCGAGATTGCCTAATACCAGAAGATTTGCGTTATTTGTATGGAACATTTCTCGAAGATTATTTGCATGATGTGGAGATTTGTCAGCAGTTTGCCAGACGAAATCGTGAGAAAATGGCGGAGGTTATTTTAGAAAGAACAGGAATGACAGGAACAGAGGCGTTCCATACAATTCACAACTATATTGACACCAATGAAATGATATTGCGCAAAGGTGCAATTGCCGCCCACAAGGGCGAAAAAGTGTTAATTCCAATCAATATGCGAGATGGAAGTGTGCTTGCCATCGGAAAAGGAAATCTAGAATGGAATTATTCCGCACCGCATGGGGCTGGACGACTGATGTCACGCACCAAAGCAAAAGAAAATCTGTCTATGGAGGATTATCGCAAAATGATGGAGGGTATCTACACAACCTCTGTCAACGAGGCGACACTCGACGAAGCACCAATGGCATATAAGTCCCTTGAGGATATTATTGATGTTATTAGAGAGTCCGTGGACGTTATTGATATTATGAAACCAATCTATAATTTTAAGGCATCTGACTAGAGCACTGGAAAAGTAATGTTCTTTTGTTCTGGCAGAAGCCGGAACAGGAGGGACAGAGAATGGTTACGATACCAACGATAGATATGGTAAAGACAGGGCAGCACATCACGGAGCTGCGGGTTCAGGCGGGGTTGTCTGTGCGGCAACTGCAGGAAATTTTCGGATTTTCCACGCCACAAGCGCTATACAAATGGCAACATGGAACCGCGCTTCCTACAATTGATAATCTTGTTGTGCTGGCAGCAGTACTTGGCGTGAAGATTGATGACATTCTGATTACTACGGATAGTTCAATACCAGTCAGTGCATAGAGAACGCTATCTATAAGTATAGAAGTTGTTTATAGTAACGATTCGGGACCATAATTGAAGTTTTGCTTCGCAAAAATCATTCCTCACTTCTCAATCATGTTTTTACGGAATGCACAGTTTATGCGCATTCCTGACCCATAAAAAATAACTAGAGAATTTGTAATACACAAAAAGATATTACTCCATGATTGATATTATTGCGAAAAGTAAGTATAATAGGAATCGATAGAACGTATTATAAAAGTCAACGCAAGTATCAATTGGTGAATGGAGAGATTTGTATGTGCACAGCAGCTACTTATAAGACAGCAGATTTTTATTTTGGACGTACACTGGATAATGATTTTTCCTATGGAGATGAGGTGACAATTACCCCCAGAAATTATCCGTTTCATTTTCGGAAGCTGGGAGATATTGACACACATTATGCAATGATTGGCATGGCGTATATAGCACAGGATTATCCGCTATATTATGATGCAGTCAATGAAAAAGGACTGGCGGTGGCAGGACTCAATTTTGTGGGGAACGCTGTTTACAGAGAGTGTGTAAATGATAAAGACAATCTTGCGCAGTTTGAGTTCATTCCGTGGATTCTTAGTCAGTGTGCTACAGTGAAACAAACGCGCGTTTTACTAAAAAGAGTGAATATATGCAACATAAAGTTTGCTGAAAATCTACCTGCGGCGCAGTTGCACTGGATTATTGCAGACAGTGAGGAGGCAATCACAGTGGAGACGGTCGCAAATGGGATAAAAGTTTATGACAATCCGGTGGGCGTGCTGACGAATAATCCACCGTTTGACGAGCAATTGTTTGCGCTCAACAATTATATGCATCTATCAGCAAAACCACCCGTCAACACCTTTGCGCCTGGATTGAAATTGCAGCAGTATAGCCGTGGAATGGGTGCTATCGGACTGCCCGGGGATTTGTCGTCGCAGTCTAGGTTTGTGCGGGCAGCCTTTACAAGAATGAATGCAGTCAGTGGCAAAGGAGAATTAGAAAGTGTCAGCCAGTTCTTTCATATTCTAAGTGCAGTCGACCAGCAACGAGGATGCTGTGTTTTAGAGAATGGAGAATATGAGGTGACGCTCTACACATCTTGTTGCAATGTCACAAAAGGAATCTATTATTATACAACGTATGATAATCATCAGATTACAGCAGTTGATATGCACAGAGAAAATGTGGACGGCAAAATATTAGTGCGATATCCGACAGTGAAAGAAGAGCAGATTTGGATACAGAATGCTTAGAAACTGTGGGAAAATAACTGTTTAGAAAGACTTGTGAAAGTACAAAAACGCTGTACAGATATGGAAGGAGAAAGAGGGTTGTCAATTAAAGAGTCGAACAATGTGGAAGGTACATCAGATAAGCTTGTAGGAATGAAAGTATTAGTGGTCGAGGACAATGTACTGAATTTGGAGATTGTATCAGAAGTTCTGAGCGAGCGCGGATTAATTGTCACTACAGCAGAGAATGGACAGGTTGCTGTCGAACTGTTTCAGAACAATTCACCGGGAACATTTGATGTGATTTTGATGGATATGCATATGCCGATTATGGGTGGTGTGGAAGCCACAAAAATAATTCGTGCTATGAAGCATGCCGATGCGCAAAAAATACCAATATTGGCGCTAACTGCAAATGATTTTGAAGAGGATATTCGCAGGACGCGGGAAGCAGGCATGAATGATCATTTGACGAAACCATTTGATATGGAGAAAATATTTGAGGCGCTCGTGGCGCACACAGGAAAGTGAGAGGGGAATATCGTTTTCCCTTCTCATTTTTTTATGGTAATTATTAAAAGTAAAATATTCATATTGACAAAACAATTTCAAAGTGATATTATTATGATATCAAAAGAAATCACAATTAGATTAACAAGTGTCCAGATAAGGAGGTACTTTATGGAAGAGAGAGTTTTATCAAAGAAGAAAAATGGTATGGCTGTGTTATGTGGCATACTGCTGTTGTATGCGGTGTCGATAGCAGGGATTTATTTCGGGGCAGTAAATGCGTATACTCTTGTTATTTTTGCCAGCATTTTGGTGATTGTTGTAGCGACAATACTCCTGCCAGGATTGAAAGTTCTAAAGCCGCAGGAAGCGTTGGTACTTACATTGTTTGGCAAATATATAGGTACATTAAAAGAAGATGGTTTTTATTTTGTAAATCCGTTTTGTTCTACCGTGAACCCAGCAGCACGAACGAAACTAAATCAGAGTGGAGATGTGAATGACTCTGCCACAATGTTGGCGATTGCGAACAAGGCCACAGGCACGAACATGGAAGCCTACAACAACAAAATCTCACTAAAAATTATGACCCTAAATAACAACAAGCAGAAGATTAATGACTGTCTTGGCAATCCAGTAGAGATTGGAATCGCTGTTACATGGAAGGTTGTGGACACAGCAAAAGCGGTGTTTAATGTGGACAATTACAAAGAGTTTTTGTCGTTGCAGTGTGACAGTGCACTTCGCGATATTGTGCGCATCTATCCTTATGATGTGGCGCCAAATGTCGATACAACAGGTGATGGGCTATCAGACGAGGGAAGTTTACGCGGTTCGAGTGAGATTGTTGCGGCCAGAATCCGCGGGGAGATACAGAAAAGAGTCGAGGAGGCTGGCATTGAAGTTGTTGAGGCACGTATTACATATCTTGCATACGCTCCGGAAATTGCTGTGGTAATGTTACAGAGGCAGCAGGCATCAGCGATTATCGACGCGCGGAAAATGATTGTGGATGGTGCGGTTGGTATGGTCGAGATGGCATTGGAGCGCCTGAGTGAAAATCATATAGTGGAGCTTGATGAGGAGCGTAAAGCTGCAATGGTTTCCAACTTATTAGTTGTACTCTGTGGAAATCATGACGCACAGCCGATTGTAAATTCAGGCAGTTTATATTAAATATTTAAATAGTCTTACGGAGTCTATTAAGATGATTTAAGAAAACGCCTAAGCAGCGTTTTACATTGACAAAAAGGAATGATGTTATGGGTGATTCTGGCAAGAAACAAGTTCCGCTTAGGCTTTCAGCAAAGCTGTATGATGCGATTGCCGCGTGGGCGGAGGACGATTTTCGATCGGTCAACGGACAAATTGAATACCTGCTGACAGAGTGCGTCCGACAACGCAAAAAAAATGGAAAATATGTCTCCGACGAGATTGACAAACCGCTGGAAATTAATATTTAGGAAAAGGAGACGTGATATCGATGAAACACTGGCAGAAGATGGTTGCGCCAATTGTGATTGCTTTCCTTATGATTGTCTATTATATTGGAGCAGCAGTATTTTTTATGGCAGTACCCAGCATTCCCGCAGGAATTAAAATTCTAATGATGGTGGTACCATTAATATTGGCGGCAGTGATGCTTGGTGTATTAATAAGCAGAATAAAAGAAATTAAAGGAGGAGAAGAAGATGATCTTAGTCAATACTGATTATATTAGCGGAAAGGAACTGGAAATGCTTGGTCTGGTGAAAGGAAGCACAATTCAGTCTAAAAATTTAGGAAAGGACATTACACAGAGCTTTAAAACATTAGTGGGAGGTGAATTGAAAGCCTATACAGAGATGATGAATGAGGCACGTGCGCTTGCTACAAAGCGTATGGTCGAGGAGGCGGAGAAACTTGGTGCTGACGCTGTTGTCAACATTCGCTACGCCTCAGCAGCGGTGATGCAGGGTGCAGCGGAGGTTATGGCATATGGCACTGCCGTGAAGTTCAAATAAAAAAGTGATAAGATTATAATGCAGAAAAATTGTCCGGAGTATAAAAACGCTCCGGACAAAATTTGTGATTAGAACAAATAAATTAGAGTCTTTTCGGAGAGAGAACTATAAATGAAAAGACATGCGGAGGGCAAGATGTTGGCAATAAAAAGTATTTTATTTATGGTGATAGGTTTTGCTATCTTAATTAAAGGAGCTGATTTTTTTGTGGACGGCGCATCAGGAATCGCAGAGAAATTTCATATACCACAAATTATTATTGGTCTTACCATTGTGGCATTTGGGACAAGTGCACCTGAAGCTGCAATTAGTATTTCAGCAGCTTTTGCAGGGACAACGGGTATTGCAATCGGAAATATTCTTGGAAGCAATCTGCTCAATATTCTAATTATTCTTGGCATCTCAGCGTGTATTGTGCCACTGCATATTGGAAAGTCTAGCATTAAGTTTGATATTCCATTTAATTTGTTCATAACATTAGTGCTGGTTTTGTTTGGTACCATTTTGGGGGAATTGAATGTTTTTTCGGGTGTGATATTTTGGTTATTGATGATAGGCTTTTTGGTTCATCTCTTCGGCGCTGCAAAAAGTGAAATAAAAGAACAAAATACAAAAGATGTACCAAAAAAACAGAAAAATATAATTTTACTGTTTTTATATATTTTGGGTGGCATTGTAGCAATTATTTTTGGAAGTGACCTTGCTGTAGACAATGCCACAGTGATTGCGTCGGATATTCTTCATATTGATGATAGACTTATCGGATTGACTATCATTGCATTAGGTACCTCACTTCCAGAACTGATGACCAGTGTAACAGCAGCAAGGAAAGGAAATGCAGATATTGCAGTGGGAAATATTTTGGGAAGTAATATCTTTAACATTCTTTTTGTGTTGGGAACAGTATCTTTGATTGCGCCAATACCATTTTCAATATCGTTTGTTATTGATGGAATTATTGGTATTGGGGTGGTAATTTTGCTGTATTTCCTATCAAAAGATGATGATACATTGTCAAAACGTGATGGTATAACATTTCTAATATGTTATGCAGTTTATTTTGTCTATTTGTTAGTGGTAAATCTTTGAAAAAGTAACGAACAGTTCCTTACATTTTTGTAACATTGGCAATAGTCGTTTTCAGGCAAAGTAGAAGGCGGTATAATAGATTTGAGATAAAGTGCATTGATGATAGACAATTGTCTTTGTAGAATCTATACCATCAAGGTGAATGAGACCGCAGTAAATCATTGATGATAGACAATTGTTTTTGTAGAATCTATACCATCAAGGTGAATGAGACCGCAGTAAATCATTGATGATAGACGATTGTTTTTGTAGAATGGGGGATGTATGCACACAAGATTAGAAATTATGATTGTTGAGGATGATACAGTACTTGCGAGGGAGCTTGCCTTTTCTCTTGAAAAATGGCATTACAATGTTGTTTTGGCAGAACGATTTGACAATATTTTACAGGAATTTATAGAAAAAAGACCATATATGGTCCTTTTGGATATTAACCTCCCATGTTATGATGGATTTTATTGGTGTAGTCAATTGCGTCAAATTTCAAAAGTACCAATTATCTATATTAGCAGTCGTGGCGACGACCAAGATAAAATTATGGCGATTGCGCAGGGTGGGGACGATTATGTGGAAAAACCATTTCACATGGAGTTGTTAAAGGCAAAAATTGAGGCAATCCTTCGGCGCACATATGAGTACAAAGTGCGGGAGCGTATTTTTTTGAATGCGGGACTATGTTTTGACAGTGCGACACAGAGCTTGTATGTTATTCAGGAAAAAAGAGTGAAAAGAGACAGTGAACGGTCTGTGTTCTGTGGACAGGCGAAGGAACAAGAAATTGATCTTACAAAATCAGAGCGGCGTCTTTTTGTGCGCTTAGTGGAGAATAAACCAGATGTTGTGACACGAGATGAATTGATGATGGAACTGTGGAATACAGATGAGTATGTCACAGATGCAGCGCTCACTACAATTATTAGCAGACTGCGCACCAAACTTAAAACTGTATGCGGTGAGGAAGTGATATTTACCAAAAAAGGGCAAGGGTATTTTGTACAATGATTGTGTTTCGGTGGTTTAAAAGAAGATGGAAAGAAACTATGGTTCGCATGATTATAGGATTAAGTTTTAATCTGTATTTTGTCTTTCTTATGCAGACAGCACAAATCAAATATCTGTTGTATCTGGATATGCTTTTACTGATAATTTTGTCAATTGCAGAGGGGATAGCCTTTTTTGATTTCTGTAAAAAAGAACGCCGCAAAACCGTTTTTTTACAAGAAAAAGAACTTATTTATAAATATTTTAAAGATATAGAGGACCATGTAATTTTTGCACATGATTTCCAGATTATGGAAGAACGTTTGGAGAAAAAATTTGCAGAAAATTGCGATTTGCAGGACTTTGTAGCAAAGTGGTGCCATGAGTTTAAAATACCGCTTGCGGCGGGATTTTTAATAGTAGAAAAACTAAAAGACTCAAATATTAGAACTGATTTGCGGGAACAACTTGAGCGAATGAACTGGCAGATAGGTATGATGATGCAAGGATGCAGGCTGCAAAGCCCGCTGTTTGATTTACAGGTTCGGCTGATGCCGCTTGCAACATGTGTTCGGAATTCAATTAAAAATAATCAGTTCTTTTTAATACAGAAAAAGTTTCAGATAAATGTGGCAGTTGAGAATGCGTGCGTCTATACAGACGAGGTTTGGCTGACGTATATTTTGGACCAGATTTTAAACAATGCCATTAAATATGTGAGACCAAATATAGAACACAAAATTCGTTTCTGGGCAGAAAGTGTTTTGGCGGAATCAGTTTTACCCAAAGCACATCAATTAGATTCACTTTTGCAAGAACCGTTGTCATCAGGATACATTGCACTTTACATAGAAGATAATGGTGAAGGCATTCAGGAATGTGATATACGACGTATTTTTGAAAAAGGTTTTACAGGCAATAATTATCACAATGGCAGATATAAATCTACTGGAATGGGACTGTATTTGGCAAATAAAATTGCAGAAAGGCTAGAGCACAAACTGTCAGTCGAGAGTCAATATGGGGAATATACACGGTTTTGCATTACACTTCGCAGAAAAGAAGATATAAAGTTTTAGAAGTTATAGGAAAATAATACACAAATTAGAACGTGTCAGTTATTTTTTATAATTGTTTGGAGCAAATATATGGTAAAAAAGAATAAATTATCCGATATAATTTATAAGCTGTTTCTATTAGATGGATTGATAAAGATAGACTCTTAGAAAACTTGTCGAAATAATTTTATGGATTTAAGAGGCTATTGGAATTAACAAGGAGGTTGGATTTATGCAGATACAGTGGAATCAAATAAATCAGTTCCGGCAATTAAATAATCAGTTTGTAAATAACACATACAAGACAAACGAAAGTCAGTCTTTACTTACACGGCGCAGAATGCTGGAGACACAAGAACAGGCAAAGGCGACAGATGCAGTAAGAATGACCATTTCTGGGGAAGCGATGGAATTATCGCGGAAAGTTAGGGAGATGGAGCGCGCAACAAGAACAGACATCGAGCACATTTCCTCAGAATTGGCAGAGGAAGATTTGTACGATGAATTAGTTTTGCAAGTGCGTATTTGGGGAGATGCAACAGCCAATATACGAAATCAATATGACTATGAAGAGACAAAAGAATTAGCAGAGAAGCAGGCGGCTGCACTGACTGAATTGCAAAAGCTTGAGCAGTTACAAAAATCTGAGATAAGTAAGCAGGAAAAAGAAGCGCAGAAGGCAGCAGAATTGGCAGCGGTACAGCAAGAGAAGGTCAACAAGAAAAGTTCGGAATTGATTATAATGATTGAGAGCTTTGAGGAACAGGAAAATGACGAGGAGCAATCAGAGAGGACATTCGATCAGAAAGATACACAAGAGAAGAAAACAGAATCTAACAGCAACCTTATGGAAGGAAAAATTGGAGCTTCCGCGGCAAGGCGGGAACTGGGAATGCTAGGGACAATCTCGCAAATGGAGGAATCCGCCGAATATAACCTTATGACAAACATTCAGTCTATTAATGGATTACTGGATGAGCGCAACAGTATATATAAAATGAATAATGAGCCAAGTATTGGGATTCAGGAAAAGATAAAGGCGATGTCGGACTATGTGGCTACCTTAGTCAATCCTGAAATGATGCAGCAATATTTTGATGAGCGCATAGGGACAGAGTCCGATGAAAATACCAGAGAAAAACTATCGATGATGTACGATTATTTTATGAGCTTGGACATGAAAAATGGGATTGAAAATCTATCAAAAGATAGAGCGCATGCACTACAAGAAAAACGTAATGCAAAGGATTTGCGCATCGCACATATAGGCAGCAGGCATCTTGTGATGGCGGAACAACAGAAAAAGGAACTTCAATCACTTTTTGATGAGGATGATATTCTCAGAGCACAAGGACAGGGAAATGTTGCCGACCATACAGAGGAAGTTACAGAGCGGCTACAGGAAAGACTAGACGAACGTGATCGCATAGATGAAGATAATGAAGAGTCAATCAAAGAAGAAACAATAGAAGAAATCTTGTCAAAAAAGGAACAACTTGAGAAAGAAGAAGACTGACAGAACAATACGATAACATAACAAAAGAGGCTTACAAAGAGCCTCTTTTGTTATGTGATTTTATTATTTTTGCAAAGATATGAACGACAATAAGCTATTACGCAAAAAATAAGGAAAGAGAAATGTGCTATTTACAATATTATAAAAGGCTGTTAAAATGAAAGTTATCTGAAACTGTCTGGAGTATTTTTAAGTACACTCTAGGAGAGGAAGCAAAGGCTGAGCTATTACAGAAGGATACATGAGTCGATAAAGGTGGAAGATATGCATTTATATAAAAAATTAAAGCTGTGTTACATTGAAGCGGCAGCGATTGCACTGGCAGTTTGTGCGTTTCTGTTTCCGTCAATACAGCTTTTTAAACATACAGGTAACAATTTTTTTACAGTACAGTTAAATGGTATTTCAGTTGGAAATTTGGGAACGATAGAGCGATTGGATGCGCTTGTAACTGAGGCAAGACGTCAGGTAGTACAGGAGATTGGAAATGATGAACTTGTGTTTATAGATACGGATATTACAACAGAGGGAAGTGAGAAACTTTGGGCTGTGGTTGATGACGAGCAGACTGTCATTGATAATATGGTGGAGGTGATGAAAGACAACACCCGCAAGACGCTGCATCGTTCCTATACTGTCAAGGTAAATGAGACAGCAGTAAATCTTGGCTCCTATGACGAAGTGCACGAGCTGCTTGAGCAGGCACTGTCTCCTTATGATGCACAAAATCAGTATCAAGTGCAGCTTGAGTTGGACCAAGACCGTGAGATTAACGTGCTTGAAGCGGTGATTTCTTTGCGGGAGGAAGTGCTTTCAGATGAGGAAGACTTTACCAAGTCGGCAGGAATCACAGCAGATTTGGATGCTATGTTTGCGGCGGTGGAGCCAGTGGTTGAGAGGGGATTTGAAGATTTTGCAGTAGGATTGACCGATATTGCCTACGCTGAGAAAATAGAAGTGGTGGAGGCATATCTGCTCGAAGAGGAATTAAATTCTGTGGAGGAGGCAGTAAACCTTGTTACAAAGGAACAGGAGACGCAGATTATCTACAAGGTAGTTTCCGGCGACACCCTTTCGCAAATATGTCTTACCAATAATATTCCAATGGACGAACTGATAGCAATTAATGATGCTCTTGAAGATGAAAATACAATGATACGTGTTGATCAGGAGCTTGTTATCACTGTTCCTGAACCGGAACTTTCCATTATGTGGGAGGAAGAGCAGGTTTACACAGAAGATTACGAGGCGGAGGTTCAGTATATTCCAAATGATGAGTGGTATACGACACAAAAGGTAACACTTCAGGAACCATCTGCTGGTAGGCGCAAGGTGGCGGCAGTGATCTCTTATAGAAATGGCCAAGAAGTCGGCAGAGAAATTTTAAAAGAACAGGTGTATGCAGAGGCAGTCCCAAAAATAATAGAGCGCGGAACAAAGATTCCACCAACTTACATCAAACCAATTTCTGGCGGAAGACTTAGTTCTGGTTTTGGTGCAAGAAGTGCACCCACAAAAGGCGCTTCGACAAACCATAAAGGAATTGACTGGGCAGTGCCAATTGGAACAAGAGTTGTGGCTTCCAATGCGGGAACTGTAGTACATGCAGGCTGGGCAAGTGGGTATGGCTATGCAGTCTATATTAATCATGCGGACGGCAGGCAGACTCGATATGGGCATCTGAGCAAAGTATTGGTAAAAACTGGGCAGACTGTATCGCAGGGAGAACGGATTGCTCTAAGTGGAAATACAGGGCGAAGTACAGGACCACATGTCCATTTTGAAATCCGAATTAACGGCAGCGCTGTGAATCCACTAAAATATTTGAATTAGGAAAAATTAGGATCAAGTGCCATAATATAGGATACACGTTTTGTTAAAATAGACAAAAAAAACGAATTTTTTGTCTATTTTAACGAGCAGACTGTCAGTTTACAAACAGGAAAAAAAGGTATATAATCGTAGAGGTTTTACAGAGGAATTTTGGATAAATTACAATTGAATAATAAATAATATAGATAGATGACAAACCAACTTGATTGATAAAATCAAGCCAATGTATCTGTGCAGACAAGTCACAGTTACAGGAAAATATGAGGTGAACGATGGAACAGTACGCAATTAAGGGGGGAAATCCTCTAGTTGGTGAAGTTGAAATCGGCGGCGCGAAAAACGCGGCTTTGGGTGTGCTGGCGGCAGCGATAATGACAGATGATATGACGGTGATTGAAAATATACCAGATGTGAGAGATATCAATGTTTTGCTTCAGGCAATGGAAAGCATTGGTGTCATTGTATATCGGACGGACAGACATACTGTGAGGATTAATGCATCTATGATTTCCGGGCTTGTGATAGAGGACGATTATATTAAAAAGATAAGGGCATCATATTATTTGCTTGGTGCGCTTCTTGGAAAGTACAAACATGCCGAAGTCGCTTTGCCGGGCGGTTGTAATATTGGAAGTCGCAAAATAGATTTGCACATCAAAGGTTTTAAGGCATTAGGAGCAAGTGTAAAGATTGAACATGGATTGATTATAGCAGATGCACAGCAATTAAAGGGAGCGCATATCTATCTGGATACAGTGTCTGTGGGAGCAACGATTAATATTATGCTGGCGGCAGTGTTGGCAGAGGGAAGAACTGTCATTGAAAATGCTGCGAAGGAGCCACATGTTGTAGATGTGGCAAATTTTCTTAATTCTATGGGAGCAAATATCAAGGGTGCAGGAACAGACGTTGTCAAGGTATCTGGCGTGAAAAAACTACACAGCTCAGAATACTCAATTATACCAGATCAGATAGAGGCGGGAACGTTTATGTTCGCGGCTGCAATTACAAAGGGAGACGTAACTGTCAAAAACGTAATTCCCAAACATTTGGAATCCACGACAGCAAAGTTGATGGAAATGGGGTGTCAGATTGAAGAGTCCGACGATGCAGTGCGTGTTGTAGCGTCAAAACGGTTGGAAAATACCCATGTAAAAACATTGCCCTACCCGGGATTTCCGACAGATATGCAGCCTCAGATAGCAGTCTCACTCGCACTGGCACGAGGGACAAGCATTGTCACAGAAAGTATTTTTGACAATCGCTTTAAGTATGTAGATGAACTGGCAAAGATGGGGTCCAATATTAAGGTGGAAGGGAATACAGCCATTATAGAAGGAGTAGAGCGCTTTACGAGTGCTAATTTAACTGCGCCCGATCTCCGTGCAGGCGCAGCGTTGGTATTGGCATGTCTGACAGCGGAGGGATTTAGTATCGTTGATGATATTAAGTATATTGAGCGTGGATATGAAGATTTTGAGGTAAAGCTTCAGAATATCGGAGCACAAATTGAAAAAGTAGAGTCGGAAAAGGAACTTCAAAAGTTTAAACTTAAAGTTGGATAGAATTTATAATTTTTTTATTGACATTAAAAATAAATCAGTATATGATAAAAAAGATATGACAATTCAATATTGTGCGTCACGCAAATGTGAGATGCTCTTATTCAGAGTGGTGGAGGTACAAAGGACCTGTGAAGCTACGGCAACCCCGTATTATAGACGGAAGGTGCCAACCTGAGCGATTTACTGTATAATGGGATGACCCAATAGCAGTTCGAACAATAAGAGGATTTGATTATCGGGAAACCAATCATTTCCGCTTATTCAGACGAGTAAGCGGATTTTTTATGCACATGGGCGTCCAAATAAAATATGTCAGCAAGCTGACGGACGCCCGGTGCGCGAGTAGGGAAAGTACTATCCAAACTCGGTTAAAACAGGAGGAAATATTCATGGAGAAACTTTTATTTACTTCAGAGTCTGTAACAGAAGGACATCCAGACAAAGTGTGTGATGCCATCTCAGATGCTATTTTAGATGCGTTGATGGAGCAAGACCCAATGAGTCGTGTTGCTTGTGAGACGGCTACCTGTACAGGTTTTGTGCTGGTGACAGGAGAGATTACGACCAAGGCATATGTCGATATCCCAAAGATTGTGCGGGATACAGTTAAAGAGATTGGGTACAACAAGTCTGAGTATGGTTTTGATGGAAATACTTGTGCTGTGTTTACTGCGATTGATGAACAGTCTGGTGACATTGCAATGGGTGTGGACAAGGCATTTGAAGCAAAAAATAGTATGAGTGATGCTGAGATTGAAGCGATTGGTGCTGGGGATCAGGGAATGATGTTTGGATATGCCACAAATGAGACAGAGGAGTATATGCCCTATCCCATTTCGCTTGCACACAAACTTGCGTTGCAGCTTACCAAGGTGCGCAAAGATGGAACACTTCAATATTTAAGACCAGATGGAAAGACACAGGTTTCTGTGGAGTATGATGAAAATGGTAAGCCTAAGCGGCTTGAGGCAGTTGTTCTCTCCACACAGCATGATGAAGATGTAACACAAGAACAGATTCATGAGGATATTAAAAAACATGTTTTTGATGTTATTTTGCCAAAAGAATTAATTGATGCAGACACAAAGTTTTATATCAATCCGACTGGTCGTTTTGTAATAGGTGGACCGCACGGTGATGCAGGACTTACAGGGCGCAAGATTATTGTAGATACATATGGTGGATATGCGCGTCATGGCGGTGGTGCTTTCTCCGGAAAGGATTGCACAAAGGTGGATAGAAGTGGTGCATATGCTGCGCGGTATGTGGCAAAGAATCTTGTTGCAGCAGGGCTTGCAGATAAGTGTGAAATACAACTTTCCTATGCGATTGGTGTTGCGCAGCCGACTTCTATCAATATAGACACTTTTGGAACAGGCAAACTAGATAGTGAACGGCTGGTGGAAATTGTGCGCGAGCATTTTGACTTACGGCCGGCAGGTATTATCAAAATGCTTGATCTTAGACGGCCAATTTACAAGCAGACAGCGGCTTATGGGCATTTTGGACGCAATGACCTCGATTTACCTTGGGAGAAACTGGACAAGGTTGATGTGCTAAAGAAATACTTATAATTATGGCATAGTCTCAAAAAGAAAACTCAATGTTGCTTCCCGGTATGGTACAATTAGTATTAATTGTTTTACTGTATCGGGATTTTTGCATATTTTGGAAAAACAGTATGATAGCAGTCTGTGCGGGAAGACATTATTTTTACAATTCCTAATTTTGCATGCGCGATACATGTAATGCAAAATTACGAAAGGATAAAGCCGCTGTAAATTTGTACCACAAATATTGGGATATAGCGGAACGTTAAGATTATGAATAAGAGTGCAAAATATTATGAACTGCAGGCGCTTGATCTGTGGGATTTTCCTGCGCTCATTAAAAAGGCAAGGGAAATACAAGGAATCACACTGGAAGGTTTATGTAAGGATATCTGTTCGTCAAGTTTGATGGGCAGAATTGAAAAAGGAGAACGCCATGCCAATAAAGAACTTCGTGACCGGATTTTAGCAAGGTTAGGAGTGTGTTCTGACGGTTATGAGAATTTTCTGTTCTATGATGATTATCTGGTGTGGAAACAAAAGCAGAGGATTGTAAACGCCATTGAGAAGTCAGATTTTGAAGAGGCAGAAAAGTTGTTGGAAACCTATGATAAAGAGAGTGAGGAGGATAAACTTGGCAGACAGTTTTGTATGGTAATGCGAGCGCAGATTATGCAGAAACGTCATAAGGATAAAATGCAGATTGCGCGTATTTATGAGGAAGCTGTCAAGTTAACTGTTTCAGATATTGATAGTGGGTTGATAAAGAACCTTTGTCTTTCAGTGCAAGAGCTTGATATGATATTGGAATACGAGCGATATTGCCACCCAGACAGATTGGCTTCGCGGTGTGAGGAGATTCTGGCATATATCAGCAGCGAAGTGTTTGATACATACAGCTATGTAAAAATTTATCCGAAAGTTATTTACTATTTGTATATTAGTACAGCAGATAAAGATAGGGACTGGATTCGGTTGTTGCGCCTTAGCAGCGCAGGAATTGAGCAGTTGCGTACAACAGGAAGAATGTATTATTTCTGGGAGCTTTTGAAAATTAAGAAAGAAGGACTCACAAGACTTCTAAGTAATATGGGAAAGGATACAGACAGCAGGAAAAGAGAGGCACTTCAAAATGTGATTGGTACGACAGATGCATGGATGGAAGCACTTGATTTTGTGCATAATCTGTGTGGAACGCATCAAAAAATGGAGACGTCTTGTTATCTATATCAGCAGAAGGAGGCTTATTGTATTAGTGATGTTATTCGCAGGCGGCGTGAGATGTTAGGGCTTACCAAGAAAGCGCTCTGCAAAGATATCTGTTCTGAAAAGACCATTGGGCGTTTAGAGGCAAAGAAAACAAAACCACAGATTGATATTGTAAGGCAGTTGTTTGAACGGTTAAATTTATCCGGAGAGTATCAGAGATGGCAGATTGTAACAAAAGATGTAAAGGCATTTCCGATTGTAGATAAGATAGGGATTTGTGCTAATAATCGTGATTTTGAAGAATTGGAGCGATTGTTAGTAGAGTTACAACAATACATATCTACAAAGAATTTAACGAATAGGCAATTCAAAGAAAGAATTGAATTAAATTTGAATTTGCGACAAGGTAAAATGACAAATGAGGAGGCAAGACAATGTTTGATAAAGATATTAGAATATACATTGCCATATAAAACCATAACAGAAACAGGTGCAAAGTATTTAACTAATATTGAGATACAGTGCGTGCTTGATATCGCTATTAATGTCGGAAAATCAAGTATGAATAACAACTTTATTTCACTATGCGAATTGTGTAAACAAATGGAAGAGGATGAAGGAATACCTGAACATATTGCAGTGTGGGAAATGATAATGACAATTATTGCTAGTATATATGGAAATATGAGAGAATATGATAAATCAGATAAACTTGCCTTAAAGATTATGACAGAATGTATTCAATGTTATAGAATGAACACAATAGAAACCAATTTATATTGTATTTCTTGGAATAATCAACAACGTAGTAAGAAAAATATTCCTCTTCAAGAGGGATATCAAGAAGAAACATATTTAAGGAAATGTATTGAATGGTGTAAAATAAACAAAAATGTATTTGCTGAAAAAGTGATAAGTCATAAATTATAGAAGCCAATTTAATTATATCATTTGGAATAATCAGAAACGTAATAAAAAAATATCCCTCTTAGAAAGGGATATCAAGAAGAAATATATTTAAGAAAATGTATTAAATGGCATAAAATAAACAAAAATACATTTGTCGAAAAAGTTATAAGTAATAAATTATTTTAAATTAATGAAATCAGGTATGTAGATCTGTATTAGGATCTAAATCATGCATAGGCGTTACACCATAATCATCAATCTGTGGAAGTCCGCCAAAGAAATCTGCGTTCAAGGTAAATACAAGTGCTGCTAACAACACAACATTCATTAATTTTTTCATAGTGAACCTTCTTTCTAAAAACTTTATCATTTGCAAAAGCATTCCGCTGACTGTTACATCAGCGGAACCGTTTAGGGAATTGGCTCTTCCTGTTTCCGTTGTGATAGGATGCAATGCATAACAATATTGATTGAGAAGTAAGAAAGCTTTTTGGGAAAATACAGCTTCCGATAAACCATACAAAATTTGAAGATGTATCAATATCTATTTAGGATTAGAAATGAATTCATAATCGACATAGAATATTAGAATTTAGCATAATACTTTAAATAAAGTGATGTTAAAATACATCAAATATTATAATATCATACACATCTGTATCAAAGTAAGTATGGAAATACCTCATGCATTAAGAAACTAAGGAAGAGCTGAATGCTTCGGTATCTTTATTTAACTCCATGCACAGTCAAAAATCAATGCCCAGAGTTGTCCGAATTATGTTCTGTTTTTTGGACAACTCTGGGCATTGATTGATAAAATAAGAAATGGTACACTAAAAGTTACTAATAAGAGACTGGCTATGAAAGTGTCTTTAAAAAAGTTCAATAAGTTATTGTAGTATACTTAATATTATGTTTCAATTCTAATCGAATAGAACGCATTATTTGTATGCTATAATATAAAATATAAAGATTCTAAAAATCGAAAGAAAAATAGCGAACACACAAACATAAGATGAGAGGAGGGGAGACTTATTTTGAAAAAATCAAGATATTTTATTTCGACTCAGATAGATGATTTTGTTTTATATTATAATCTGGTCAATGATACCTTGTTAAAACTTCCAGCAGATAAAAATGAAGGCTGCATCAAATGTCTGGAAAATCCAAATGATAGTACTTCTATATATTGGAGTAAACTGTACTCAGATAAATTTATTATTGATGACAATTTTGATGAGTTAAAGGAAACCCAGAGCAGGCACTGGAAGACGGTAAATAGTGGAGATCAACTGGATTTGACAGTAATCTGTACATTTGACTGTAATAGTGATTGCATATATTGCTATCAGAAAAATCTTACATTTCAATGTTTGGAGATGAGCGAAACAGATTTTGATGGGCTGTGCACATTTCTAAGTAAGGCTTCCCAGCAATATATTCATATTAATTGGTACGGTGGCGAGCCACTATTGGCAAAGGAGAAAATACTGCGTTTATGTGCAGAGCTAGACAAGGACAAAAAACATACTTACAGTTATTCTGTCTCGACAAATGGTTCCATATATGATGAGAAATTTTTCCGCATGATGGAGCGCTATGGAATGACCAATGTGACTGTTTCGGTTGTCGGTATAGGCGAGGAGCACAATCAGTTGCGCCCTTCTGACATCTATACTTCAGACAGCGTGATGCGCAATATTATTTTGATGACGCGACATACCAATGTTATAGTTAATTTGAATCTTTGCAAAAGCAATATAGAGCAAATCTCAGAAGTTTTTGAAGCGCTTTCTGGATATCGTTATTCCTCCCTTTCCTTTACATTTAGTCGTATTGTAAGCTATACTCACAAGCCTTGTGAGGAGATTGTATTAGATGTGGACACTTATATGAAACATGTGATTGCACTGTCAAATTGGGCATTGGATCATCGGTTCCGAATAAGTGATATGAGCTGTTTTCAAAATTTTGGTGTGTTTTGCGGGGTGTATGCAAAGCATAATTATGTGGTTGGACCGGGGCTGTATGTATATCAGTGTGATCGCTTTTACAATCCCAAAGACGCCTTTGCGCAGATTGTGAATGGTACTTTGACATACAATCAATATAATGCTGTAAGTAATGAGAAAGAATATTACATTGATCCATATCAGATAGAGGAGTGCAGAAATTGCAAAATTTTGCCATACTGCAATGGAGGATGTGATTATCTACGGAAAATTGGAAAGGACGCTTGCCCTCCTGAGAAAAATTATTTAGAAGATTATTTGAAATTGTATTATCGCATATTTTATGAAGAACAGTGATTTTGTGATGTGTAAAGGGTCTTGATAGCAAGAAAAATAAAACTGTTATAAAAAGTATGCAAAAATGATGCAAATTTGTTTTATGCTAATGATATAATGGTTATAATGGGGTTAGGAAATAACATGTGCAAGTTTCGCATAAAGTCATTCCTTATTGGCAGAAAACAGAGGTGCATATGGAGCAAAATAATAAAAAATCAATGAAATTATCAGGCAAAATGAAATGGATTTGTGCAATGGCAATCTTTTCGTTGGCAGCGGCGTTTTTTACAGCAGGCACAATGATTTTGCGCAAAGAGCTTAAAATTAATCCAATGTTTGCCAGAAAATATGAGATTCACGGAGTAGATGTCTCTCACTATCAGGGGACAATTGACTGGGGAATTTTGTCCCAACAGGGGCTTGACTTTGCGGTGATTAAAGCGACAGAAGGAAGCACACATATTGATGACCGTTTTGATGAGAACTGGCAGGCAGCAGAACAGACACATCTGTATCTGGGTGCCTACCATTTTTTCAGTTTTGATAGTGAAGGGGATAGGCAGGCGGCTTCTTATATTGAGACGGTGGGAAGTCTGGATGGAAAGCTGGCTCCCGTTGTTGACGTGGAATATTACGGAACAAAGCGGAGTAATCCTCCAGAGCGCGCAGAGGTGATTAAAAAGCTTAAGGATTTGCTGGATGCATTGGAGAATCATTATCAGATAAAGCCTATTATCTATACGACTTTTACTGTTTATAATGAGTATATTAAGGGGGAATTTGAAGATTATCCACTGTGGGTTCGTAGTATTTACTGTCCGCCGGCGGTCTTATTTGGAAATAAATGGAGTTTTTGGCAATATATGGATACTGCTATGTTAGATGGATATACAGGGGATCAGAAGTACATTGATGTCAATGTTTTTAATGGAACCCGCAAAGACCTTGAGGAGCTGGTAATACAAAAGACAGAATGCATGAATGTCAACAGTGATGTGGAGCAATGACTATAATACAAAATAAGATTTACTTATAGATATAGGTGCTCGAAGTTTAGACGAAAAGGTGGGATTATTTGTTTTTCCTAGAGCATTTTTAAACACGCCCTAAAATCATGAGAAAGAAACAATATATTTTACAGTAATTTCCGGAGGCTATTGCATGTTTGTATTAAAAGCAACAAAAAAGACGCATCAAAAGATTCTGTAATCTTTAAAAAATCGAAAACACTAGATACAAAGAGTACATTTCACAACGAACATTTTTATCCTATCTCCTCTGAAGTGACTCAAGGTTACTATGCTGTTTCACCTGCTCCTAAAACTTTGGGTTCAAATAATTGTTCAGTAGTGCAACGTTATTTGATTGTGGGAAACGACGATATAACTAAAAAGTATTATGAAGATAAAAATAACAACGCTGGCACAGTTGAACAGAAATTGGATTGGTTTGTCACCAATGTTGCACAACAAATGTTAGTACAGATTGAACAAAAAAAAGTAAGTGAAACAGACCCTGATACGATGCAATACCTTACCTATTTGCAGGGCTCTATCATAAGTGATCCAGGATATCTTCTTCGAAAACAGCTTAAAAAATGGATTCGAGACAATGTGGGCGATAAATCGAACTCCCGCAACCAAACTTTTGGGCAAAAATTTCAGCCAAGAGTATACTATAATTATTATGATTTGGCTGTCGCTCTTATTGGATGGGTTGATGCTAAAGCAAATCGACGCCGAGAGAAAAAGATTGCACATGAAATTATGAAAGATAAAGAAGTTGAGTCTTATTTAAATTTAGTATTTTTGCGTATAAGAGAATTTATCTATAGCCACCCAAAGCATAAGGAAATTAAAACTGAAATCCAAAATCCAAATCGGAAAATTATCGCATATCATGTTGGCAATCCAGAATGTAAGCCCAATAAGTGGGCGATTTATAAATCATATTTTGATCATAGCATTAACAGGGGAACACATCTTCCTAAGCATTGGGATGTTTTGAAGCATCCTGATAAGTATGATATCCGACAAAAAACAGGAGTTCTTCATGATCTAATGCACTATTTTTTGGAAAAATTTGGCGATGCATTTTTATTTAATGGGCTTCCCCCATTTCAAGCAACAACCCTTCGTGGGCGAGAGAATTATAACCGTCCGGAAAATTCTCAGATCCGAGGGGATAGGATATTGGCGAAAAAAGGAGGAACTCCATTAAATCTTGCTACACAGGTAAAATATAGCAGTGAAGAGCAACATGATAGCTATCAATATGCGCGTCGAAAACATCTTCCTATGTATGGAAGACATTCGTACTCAGCAGCTAGAATGATGGGACTCGCAAAACAGACAGGAGCGACACCACAAGAGATTAGTGCTGTAAGCTGGGCGATTATGGCTTATTGGCGGATTCATTATGACCACACCAGCATTCCCTATCATACCACCCACGAAATTATGGATTTCACTCCTGCATTTGGATTAGATTATGATCCACAAAACCATCTTGCAGGTTTTGATATCTTGCGGAAGAAAAAATTTTTAAATTTTTTGATTTCAAATGTACATTCGGATCCACAGATACTTCAGGCATTAATGTCTTATCATGATAACGATTTAGATAGAGCTAAATTTCTTCTTGCTCACTCAAAAGTGTGGACTATACCTAAGATCATGCATTACTTAAGAACTACTAAACTGCCATTTGACCAGTTCCGGCAACTTCCAATAAATAAGTTGTGCAAATTCTTTAATTACAATAAGGAAAATAAACAACTGTTTCAAATGTTACCATTGAGGCGGCAAAACTATATCAATCAAAAACGGTAGTGTTGTATTGTGTAAGGAACGGTGAAAAAATCCATAAAACATAGGATTCCGAGAGTCTATCATACATAAAAAGGAGGAAGGGGTATGGAGATTATTTCAACGACAGTGATGGCGAAAGATGAGAAGATGGTCACTTTGACAATTGCGTTGTCAGAGGGGGAACAGATTAAAAAGGGTGACGAATTAGAGCTGGCACAAATGGATGGAGGCACTATAACACGAAAGGTATTATGTGTCAATCAATGGTGTTACAAGGATATAGAAGATGTATGTACATGTACATATTGCACCGAAGAAGATGGAAACCTACCAGTGATTGGACCTTGCCGCGCGGAATTGACATTTTACGATGTTGATACACATGCGCTAGATTCGGAAGAAAATAGGGCGACACAGGAATTTCTGCGATTGTTTCAGGAAACGACTTGCATTACGCCTTATCGAGAGCTGCAGATGGGTTCACAGAGCATTTATGATAATATACAAGAGGGATATACAGTACCAGAACGTGTGATTTTGTATTTGCAGACAAAACGTCTTTTTACTATGGCGCTTGGAGTTTATGCGCATCCGTTTAAAAAGGATGTGGATTTATTAGGACCTTATATGTATACAGATGGAATATATTATTGGGACAGAGATACGTGGAAATACGTTGTAAAATATGGTTTAAAGCTTCCTGAAGATTTTATAGTACATGTTATGTCAGAGGAAGGGGAGGCCTTTTTGAAGTCTATGTCAGGCAAGGATTCTTGGCAGGAACAACTTGAGGAATTGAAACAGCAGAAAAATACACTTTGTCTTTTGCCAGATGATGCCGGCGACAGTTCCCTTGAGGCGTTCTAATGTTTAAACATACGCGAAAGAATTATAGAAAGAACCATATCAGGAGATCTGATTTTCCAGAGTCGGTTAATGTTCTAATATTTAGATACACCCTAAAGAACCATAAGAATCTGTAGAAAAATAGGAGGCATATTTTGATTTGTATCACTTATTTTCCTACAGATCTTAAATTATTTCTTTTTGATAGGTAGCAACAAATCTAATTGCCCGTCAATGCCATTTTCTGGCCACCCCATGCAAGAGGCATAAACCCAATTGAGATGCTCTTCAAGACAACCACCCATTATTTCGTCGCCCAGTGCGCTGTAATTTGCTGTGTAAACGGGATTTTCTTCTACCCATTTTTGAAGGTTGTTCCAATACTGAAATTCAGGAAAGTTGATTGTAAAAGCGGCGTAAAGCCCACCATCAAAGGTCTTTTTTACAAGCGGTTTTGGAATCTCCATATTGTCAGGTACTGTTACCCATACTTCGTAGCCGTAAACGCCGTCTGCGCGCACATTGGGGTTTGGGTGATTGAAACCGAACATTCTTGCGTCGGGTTTTATTTCATAGAGTTTGTTTTCTCTGACAAATTTGTCTAGAATAGCACCTGCGTTTTCCTCTGGGGTTTCTCCAATGTAATGATATGTTGCCACTGTACATGGTGGTAGTAGAACATATCGAACACACAAGGTCTTACTTAAAGTTTCTTCTGCTTTGTTTAATTCATTCATATTTATATGCTCCTTTAAATTATTTTTAGAAAGAACAAGAGTTTGCACTGCCTTTGCAATCTCTATATCGTCAAGAAGACTTGAACTGAAATTGCACGCATGGCTAATTTCAAGCCGCTTCATAAACATTTGTAACAGACTTCTGATTTTGTCAAGTGCTGCAATTTCTTCATTTAGTGCTAAAATATTGTCTTCAAGAATTTGTAGAGATTTTCTTTTATCATCATCTTGCAAAATAACTGAAATCTGTCCTAATGGAATACGCAATTTTCGTAGGATTAAAATTTGTTGAATCCTGCGCTGCGCAACTTCATCATATGTCCGATAGGCATATTCCTCTTTCCGAACAGAGTATATCAACCCGATTTTTTCATAGTGCCGCAACATTCTTGGTGTGATATCATATAGCTTTGATACTTGGGTTATCGTAAGATTATTCATGATCCGTTCTCCTTTCTAACTTTTAGTGTATAGGTTGACACTGTGTCAAAGTCAAGTTTTTTAAGAATTTTTTTCTAATTACTTTTTCTGTGTGTAAATTTATACAACAGGGTTTGACAGAATGCGACGGGCGTGTTACGGTATAGGAAATGAATTTTGGCAAGTGGCAGCAATAGGAGGAACATTATGGAGCATAATAAGAAGGAAAGTATCGGCAAAAAGTTTGTGGAGGGAATTTTACTTAGCGCTGAGATTATGGCACTGTTTTTGTTGTTACAGTTTCTGGTCAGTGTGGTAGGAGTCATGGCGGCTACAACTGCATGTATCATTCTGGATGGAGGAGATATTATGCAGGCGCAGTACGCTGCGATGAAGATTGTGATGGACAGTAATTTTATGACAATGTTGACCGTTGTGGCGACGTTTATATCGCTGATTTTTTCAGTGTCAGCATATTGGATTATCTGGGGCAGAAAAAGGACTGCGCAGGACAAGCAGTATTTTCGGGAGAAGGGGTTGCGGCTACGCACATTTTCTATGATAGTGATAGGAAGCTGCGGTCTGTATTATCTGGCAATTTTAATTGTTGTTGTGATTGCTATGGTCAATCCAGAGCTGACAGAAAATTATAATGAAATGATGGAATTTACGCTTGGCGGCAGTGAGATACTGGTAGTGATTGCCGCGGTAATTTTGGCACCAATCAACGAAGAATGTATTATGAGAGGCCTTGTCTTAAAAAATTTGCAAAGACATTTCTCAACGCCGGTTGTGATAGTGATACAGGCGATTTTGTTCGGAATTTTACATGCAAATTGGGTACAGGGAATTTATGTGCTTCCAGTTGGTGCAGCACTTGGGTATGTGGCAGTGAAATGCAGGTCTGTGCTTCCTAGTATTTTTATGCATTTATTTTACAATGCGCTCTCATTTGTGGTGGGAATGCTTCCAGAAATTTGTCAGACTGGTGGTTTTGCCATCGGAACAGTTGTGATAAGTGCAGCGGCAGTATTGTATTTGGGAAAGTCAGCGCGCACAGAGGTTTGTGATAGTTAAGGAGAGATATATTATGACAAATAATAAAGTAGACAAGCGAACCAGCTTATTTGAGAACGTGCCAATACCAAAAGCGGTTGCGGCATTGTGTGTTCCCACGATTATTAGCTCGTTGGTGATGGTACTTTACAATTTGGCAGATACGTATTTTGTCGGCATTTTAAATGATCCAGTTCAAAATGCGGCAGTGACACTTGCGGGACCAGTACTTCTTGCATTTAATGCAATCAACAATTTGTTTGGTGTGGGCAGCTCGAGTATGATGAGCCGGGCGCTTGGGCGCAAAGATTATGATACAGTACATCGAAGTTCTGCCTTTGGATTCTACTGTGCGCTGGTGTGTGGTGTGTTATTTTCGCTGCTTTGTACGATTGGAAAGACGCCTCTTTTGGCCCTTTTGGGGGCGGATGCAGTGACAGTGCAGGCAACGGCGGCGTATATGCGATGGACCGTTACATTTGGCGCAGTTCCAGCAATCCTAAATGTCGTTTTGGCATATATGGTGCGCGCTGAGGGTGCCGCGTTCCATGCAAGTATCGGAACAATGAGCGGGTGTCTTTTAAATATTGTGTTGGACCCAATTTTTATTCTTCCGTGGGGAATGAATATGGGGGCAGCAGGGGCTGGCCTTGCGACCTTTATCTCAAACTGTGTTGCATGTATTTACTTTTTTGTGTTAATTTATATTAGGCGGAATACAACTTGTGTCTGTATCCGACCAGATAAATTTTGCCTGCGCGGAGCGATTGTGCTTGGCGTGTGTGGCGTGGGAATCCCAGCTTCGATACAGAATCTGTTAAATGTGACAGGAATGACAATACTAAATAATTTTACATCTGTATTTGGAGCGGACGCAGTGGCAGCAATTGGAATTACGCAGAAGATTTATATGGTGCCAATGTATATTTGTATGGGAATTTCTCAGGGAATTATGCCGCTTGTAAGTTATAATTATGCGAGTGGCAATCAAAAGCGCATGAAGTCGGCGATTGTGTTTGCCGGGGAGATTAGCATAGGATTTATCACAGCGGCAGCAGTATTTTTCTATATTGATGCGGAAGGCGTCGTACATTTTTTTATGGACAATCCAGCGATTATCGCCTATGGAATCCGCTTTCTGCGCGGCTTTTGCCTTGGGCTGCCATTTCTTTGTATGGATTTTCTTGCAGTCGGCGTGTTTCAGGCGCTTGGCTATGGGAAAAATGCGCTTGTTTTTGCCATTATGAGAAAAATTGTGCTTGAGATACCAGCGCTGTATCTGTTGAATTATTTATTTCCGCTGTATGGGCTTGCCTACGCGCAGTTTGTCGCGGAACTTGTGCTTGCAATTGCGGCTGTTGTACAGCTTTTGCTAATCTTTCGCAGACTGGGTAGGAAACAAGAGTATCTTGAGGATGTATAACAGACCAAAGAACGGACAATGCTCATTTAGGGGCTTTTTGATAAAACAGGGAGGATAAAAAGATGTTGGAACTAGGAAAAGTGCAGTCATTAGTAATTGTAAAGGAACTGGAGTTTGGAGTGTACTTGGGAGAGGTGTTAAATGCCTCGATAGATGACAGAGTGTTGCTGCCAAAAAAACAAGTTCCGCAGGGAAGTAAAATTGGCGACTGCATAGAAGTATTTCTATATAAAGATTCTAAAGACAGAATCATTGCCACAACAAACAGACCGCTTCTGTGCGTGGGGGAAGTGGGAAAATTGAAAGTTTCTCAGGTGACAAAAATTGGTGCATTTCTCAATTGGGGGTTAGAAAAAGATGTTTTGCTGCCTTACAAAGAACAGACTTGCAAGGTTAAGGAGGGGGATGAAATTCTAGCAGCAATCTATATTGACAAGAGCAGCCGCCTTGCAGCAACAATGAAAGTATATCGTTATTTGCGGTCTGACAGCGACTATCAAAAGGAGGATATTGTACGTGGGACAGTCTATGAGATTCGAGATGAGTTTGGTGCTTTTGTTGCGGTTGATGACCAATTTACAGCTTTGATTCCGCGCAATGAATTGTATGGGGAAATTAAGGTGGGAGACGTTGTGACAGCGCGCGTGTCAGCAGTGAAGGAAGACGGAAAGCTTGATTTGAGCGTGCGGGAGAAGGCATATCTTCAGATTGGCAAGGATGCAGAACGGATTATGAGGCTAATAGAAAATCACAATGGTAAGTTACCCTTTACAGATAAGGCTGATCCGGAACGCATTCGGCAGGAGACTGGCATGAGCAAGAACGAATTTAAGCGGGCAGTGGGAAATCTGTTAAAAAGTGGAAAGATTGTGATTGCCTCGAATTCAATTTGTAAAACATTATAACAAGAAAAACGTCACAGTTCAGCTCAGGACTTTGCATTTACTGCAAATTATGACTTTATAAGTTACGTGAAACAGCATAGTGATTGAAATGCATCAAGCCACGGGACATGACTTTGACACCACGAAGTGGTTTTGAAAGGCGAAACTGTTACAGAAAAACAGCCCCGAAGGGCTGTCTTAGGCAGCGTGTATTCCATTACACACTAATGTCAATATTGGCACCAACTCCGGGATTGACAGAAAGTTCCATTGTGGAAGCATCAAGCAGTTCTGTCATAGAATTTGTGATCATTTCTGCTTGTTCCATTGATTTTGCCAACATAGCAGTGCCGACATCAGTCAACAGATTTGACTGCGCCATATGCATTGAAAGTCCCGGTATATCCATAAGCAACCCTCCATTCCTGCTTATCCAGTATAGTATTGCAGACTGGTTACTGTTCCCGGTTTAGAAGACCGCTCATAGTAACCATTCGGGGCAATATTTGAAGTTTTATTACACAAAAACCGCCCCTTACTTCTGAATTATGTTCTCACGGAATACGCAGTATATACGCATTCTTGCTCCGTGAAAAGTAACTCAAACTGCGATATTACGTAATATATTTCGGTAGAAAAAACGGAAAGCTTAAGATGTCGAAGTACCTTTTTCTATGGTGAAAATTTTTTGTGTATCTTGCATAAGCATCAAAAAAGGATTTTTTTTCATAAAATATTTCAAAATGCATAAAAAAGTTGTTGTTAGCTATAGATTTATTTGTATATATATATTAAAATAATAACAGAATGCGATAAAAGGGATACGGCACATCAATTATTTTTTGTGGATAATGTATAAGAAGGAGAGTGGCATATGATTTCAAATCAGATTATGCAGAATACCATCGAGGGAATTAAGGCGATTGCAAGAGTGGAGCTTTTTGTGGCAGATATTGATGGTAAATTGGTGGCTTCCACCAAAACGATAGGAGACAGCTTTGAAAATTCAGTTCTTGAATTTGTTAAGTCAGCCGCAGACAGTCAGGAGATCCAAGGATGCCAGTTCTTTAAAATTTATGATGACCAGCAACTCGAGTATATTTTAATTGCCAATGATGCGGGTGAAAATGCTTATATGGTAGGAAAGATGGCAGCATTTCAACTGCAGAACTTAATGGTGGCATACAAGGAGCGCTTTGATAAGGATAATTTTATCAAGAATCTGCTTTTGGATAATTTATTGTTGGTGGATATCTACAGCCGTTCCAAAAAGCTTCATATTCAGACGGATGTGAAACGCGCAGTTTTAATTGTGGAATCTCAGAATGGGAAAGACGCGAATATTTTAGAAAAGGTTCGGGAGAATTTTGGACAGAATGGCAGGGACTTTGTGACTGCGGTAGACGAGAACAATGTGATTGTTGTCAAGGAGATTGCGGACAATGAGACGAATCGTGATATTGACAAATATGCGCGCGCGATTGAGGACAGCCTAGTGAAAGATGGCATTAAGGACGTGCATATTTCTTATGGGACGAATGTTAAGGAAATCAAAGAAGTCAGTCGTTCTTACAAGGAGGCGAAAATGGCACTTGATGTAGGAAAGATTTTCTTTGCTGAGCGGGATATTATTGCATACAGTGAACTTGGGATTGGGCGGCTTATCTACCAGTTGCCGATTCCGCTCTGCAAGATGTTTATCAAGGAGATTTTTGGTGGAAAGAGTCCTGATGATTTTGATGATGAGACACTTACAACAATCAATAAGTTTTTTGAGAATTCTTTGAATGTGTCTGAGACTTCACGGCAGCTTTTTATTCATCGAAATACACTTGTCTATCGGTTGGACAAGCTTCAGAAAAGTACAGGGCTTGATTTGCGCATTTTTGAGGATGCGATTACATTTAAGATTGCACTGATGGTAGTGCGATATATGAAATATATGGAATCTTTTGAGTATTAAGGGAAAATTTAAGGGATTGAACTATAGGAGTGGAGTGAGAGATTGAAAACGACAGGAACTAGAAAACGCTCGGGTTCTGGTAACAATGATAAGGCGATTGTGATGGAACATGTGAGTAAGGCGTACACAGTGGGGATACCAGCATTAAACGACGTAAATGTGCATATAAATAAAGGAGAATTTGTGTTTATCGTGGGAGATAGCGGTTCAGGAAAATCGACGCTCATTAAACTGCTGCTCCGAGAACTTTTACCTACATCGGGAAAAATTATTGTAAATGGCACAGATGTGGTGCGGTTAAAGAGGCGCGCAATTCCTAAATTCCGAAGAAGTCTTGGCGTGGTGTTTCAGGATTTCCGCCTTTTAAAAGACAGGAATGTCTATGAAAACGTTGCTTTTGCGCAACGCATTATTCAGATGCCGAATCGGGAAATTAGAAAGAATGTTCCATCAATCCTTTCCACGGTGGGACTTGCAGGTAAGTACAAAGCAAAACCAAAGCAGCTTTCTGGTGGAGAACAGCAGCGAGTGGCACTTGCAAGAGCACTTGTCAATAAACCGCAGATTTTGCTTGCGGATGAGCCAACAGGAAATTTGGACCCCAAAAATTCATGGGAGATTATGAGTCTGCTGGAAAAGATAAATAATAATGGAACTACAGTTCTGGTAGTCACACACAATCGTGAGATTGTAAACGCCATGCAGAAACGGGTTATTACAATGAAGAAAGGCATCATTGTCAGTGATGAGGAAAAAGGTGGCTACATCGATGAGGATTAATACATTATTTTACTGTATATGGCAGGGAATACGCAATATCTTTAAAAATAAGTGGTTTACACTGGCATCTGTGGCAACAATTTCGGCGTGTTTGTTTTTGTTTGGTCTTTTCTATGCGATTTTAACGAATTTTGAGCATATGGTAAAGAATGCAGAGCAGGGATTATGTGTCAGTGCTTTGCTTGAGGAGGGACTAAGCGAGGAGCGCGTCGCGGAAATTCGTGGAATGATTATGCGCAGAACAGAAGTCAGCGATGTGGAATATGTGTCTGCGGAGGAGACTTGGGCGCAGTTCGTGGAGGAGAATCAGTTGGGAGATGTCAGCTTCTATACAGAAAATCCGCTTGAGGACTGTGCGCACTTTGATATTTTTCTGAGTGATGTTTCCATGCAGCCAGCACTGGTAAGCTATCTGGAATCGGTTGAGGGGATTCGTAAAATCAATCAATCATTTTTGACAGCGCAGGCACTCACAGGCGTCAATGCAATTATTGGTTATGTGTCATTGGGAATTATCCTTATTTTGTTTTTAGTATCTATCTTTTTGATTAGCAACACGGTATCTATTGGCATTTCTGTCAGAAAAGAAGAGATTCAGATTATGAAGTATATTGGTGCGACAGATTTTTTTACAAGGGCGCCGTTTGTGATTGAGGGTATGGTGATTGGGGTGATTGGTTCCTTCTTGCCACTGATTGCAGTGTACTTTATCTATAATGAAGCGATGATGTATGTGGTAAAGCGTTTTCCGTCACTGTCACAACTTTTGGCATTTCTGCCAGTGGAGACAGTATTTACGAACCTTGTGCCAGTGTGTATTGCGTTAGGTGTTGGTATTGGTTTTATAGGAAGTTTTACGACAGTGAGAAAGCATCTGAGTGTATAGGAATTTAGAAAGGGCAGTTTTTATGCGGAAATATACATCGTGCAATCTCTGTATCAATGCAGGCTGTATGACCAATCGTATCGTAAAAAAAACAGCAGTTTTTATGGTGGTGACTATCTTTGTGACTGCTATATTTATGAATACACGTTTATTTATCAGTCGGGCAGACAATGTATCCGATTTAAAAAAGAGCATTGAGCAGAAACAGCAGGAAATTAAGAATACACAAAATGAGAAGAAGCAGTTACAGTCGGGAATGACAGATGTCAAGTCGATGATAGAAGCGCTAGAACAGTCCAAGAAAGATCTGGCGTCGTATGTGACACAGCTCGATCAGAATCTTGGAGAGGTACAGACTAGAATTTCGGAGATTAAGGAGATGATTACGCAGAAAGAGGCAGAAATCACGCAGACGAAGGCTGAACTTGACGAAGCGATTGTAAAAGAGGAAACGCAGTATCAAAATATGAAGATACGTATTAAGAACATGTATGAACGCGGTGATAATTTTTATTTTGAGGCGATTTTAAATGCGCGTTCTTTTGGAGATATGCTTAACCGTGTGGATTATGTCGAAAAAATAACAGAATCTGACAAACGTATGTTTGATGAGTTCCGCGCAACAAGGCAGTATGTGGAGGTTTGCAAGGCACAACTTGAATCGGAACAGGAGCTTTTGGAAGAGGCAAAGAAGAACGTTGAGTCGGAAGAGGCATCTCTAAAGAGTCTGATTACACAAAAGCAGGCGGATATTAAGGCATATGAAGCCGATATTAATAATCGCGAGCAGATGTTGAGAGAGTACGAGGCTGAGATTGCAGCGCGCGATGCAGAAATTAAGGAACTTGAAGAGATTTCTAAAGCGCTTCAAAAACAGTTAGAACAGGAAAATAGGAAAAAGACTTATGATGGTGGAATGTTTACATGGCCTGCGCCATCGTATACACGGATATCAGATGATTATGGTATGCGTATGCATCCGACATTGAAGGTTGAAAAGTTCCACAATGGTCTTGATATGGCGGCACCGGGGGGGTCTCCAATACTTGCGGCGTATGATGGTACAGTTGTGGCGGCGGCTTACAGTAGCAGTATGGGAAATTATATTATGTTGTATCATGGCGATAACTTGTATACAATCTATATGCATGCGTCAAAATTATATGTCTCAAATGGAGCAGAAGTCAAAAAGGGGCAGAAGATTGCCGCAGTTGGCACTACAGGGAGATCAACAGGAAATCATCTGCACTTTGGTGTGCGGTTAAATGGAAATTATGTAAGTCCATGGAAGTATTTGAAGTAAGGAACTAAAAATAGAAAGGCATTGGAATGCAGAATCAATATTCAAATGGCAGTAATGGGACAAATAATAGTCAACAAAATTGTCCTATTAACAATAATATGATAAATAGTCCTACCAATAGAGAAGTAAAGCATCAGAAGAGTACAAAACATTATATTCTTGGCATTGTAACAGGCCTATTAGCAGCTTTTGCAGTCACGCTTGTCGTGACGGGAGCAGTGCGTATTTACCGGGCAATCTTGCCGGGCAGCAGAGGAAATGCAGCAGGTAGGGTTGAAAGTATCACAAATGGAAGTGTGGAGAGAAAGCTTGGTGTTCTGGAAGATACAATTAAAAAGTATTTCTGGAAAGATGTGGAGGAGGAAAAGCTGGAAGATGGGCTATATAAAGGATTGCTTAGTTCGCTGGAGGATCCCTACAGTGTCTACTATACTAATGAGGAGCTCATCGCATTACAGCAGCAGACAGAAGGAATTTACTATGGTATTGGCGCTTACATTCAAGACGGAGAGACGGGGTATGTCCAGATTAGTGGTGTGATTAAGAATACACCTGCGGAGGAAAGTGGTCTGATGCAGGGGGATTATATCTATAAAGTCAATGATGAAGATATGCAGGGCAAGGACAAATCCTATGTGGTAAGTAAGATTAAGGGAGAAGAACACACCTATGTTACCTTGACCATAATTAGAGAGAATGCGCCAGAACCATTAGAAATTGATGTGGAGCGCCGAAAGATTGAAAGTCCTACTGTTGAGTATGAAATGTTTGAAAATAAAATGGCTTATATACAAATTACAGAGTTTGACCTTGTGACAACAAAACAGTTTGAGACTGCCTATAATCAAGCTAAGACGGATGGAATGAAAGGGCTAATTATTGATTTACGCAGCAATCCTGGCGGAAATCTTTCGACAGTCTGTGATATTGCCCGCATGATTCTTCCAAAGGGCATGATTGTTTATACAGAGGATAAATATGGAGAGCGCGAAGAATATACCTGTAAGGGAGATAACAAAATTACAGTTCCGCTCGTTGTGCTTACAAACGGTTACAGTGCAAGTGCATCAGAGATTTTAGCAGGTGCAGTGAAAGACTACAAGATTGGAACGCTTGTAGGAACCACAACGTTTGGCAAAGGAATTGTGCAGAAGGTAATTAATCTGTCAGATGGTTCTGCAGTAAAGCTTACAGTGAGCAGTTATTTTACTCCCAATGGAAATAATATTCATGGGATTGGAATTGCGCCAGATGTGGAAGTTCCGTTTGATGCAGAACAATATAAGAATGGGACAGATAACCAACTAGAGAAAGCAAAAGAAATATTGGCAGGGATGATGTGAGAATATATTTTTAAAAATAGCAGCGTAAAAGCTGCTATTTTTATGCGCAGACCCGTGCAGAGCAGATAAGCCACTAAAGTGGTGTACAGGTCGCGCGGCGAGTAGGGAAGATAAGACTTCCCTATTCGATTACACATAGGTATCCAAAGGAATATGCCGCAAAGCCCTTATAAGAGCTTTGCGGCATATTAGTAAAATCTCATTTAACTTGGTTGATGAAATGGATTAGCGTGGTTGTTTTCTCACATCATCAACGTTTAGCGTACAGAAAACAGGTTCACTTCTGTTGGTGTAATACCAAAGTATCTTTCCATTGTCTACAATCGGTTTGCAGTCAGAAAGTGCACCTTCAAAGGTATAAATGCCGGAAACGGCCTCACCTGCTGCATTGAGAAGAACACTCTTTAGACTGGATACAGTTTGCTCTTTGCCATTCTCTCCCATAATCTTTTTGGATTCCATCCAGATCAGCACTGTTTCATTACTGTTTACTTTTACTAAATGAGGCGTGGATACAGATGTTTTATCTTCGGCTGTATAGTTTGTAATCCAGTGTAATTTTACTGCAGCATTTGTAAAATTATCTTGGGGTGTGCTACTTACGAAAATGTTTTTTACACCATTTCTATTCCACGGTTTTGCATCTTGATCAATGGAATTTCCAGCCACCAAATAATGGGTGGTTGTTGCTTCCAGACCACCTACAGAAGCTCCTGTCCACGGATTGTTACCACCTGTTGCGCCTTCTAGTCTTAGTGCAGTTACAGATTGAGATGATTGTGCTGATGTAAAATAGGTATTTCTATTTCCTGCCTTGCTATGCCTTGATAGCAGGACGCAACGCGGGTAAGCATCTCCATGATCCGCAGTGATTAAATAAGGGTCTGATAAAGTGATATATTGATTTAGGGAATGACTTGCTATTGCAGGACCTCCAAGTGTATAAAACTGGTTGATAAATTCCATATTGGAAATATCAATGCTAAATGCCATATTTGCCTGATGTTCGCTATACATCTTATGACCTGTACGCACATATAATATACCTTCATGATCTAACATGCGGACACTACTAAATGAAAATGGCTCATATGTATTAATACCAAACAGTCTGGCATCGTCTAACCTGTTCCAGTTTTTATCATATTTTACAAAACGAATCACTTCGACATTATCATTTTTGTTCGGATTTGATTGTCCGAAAACAAGGAAATAGTAGTCTTTTGTTGCGTAAAAACCACCAAATCTCGGCAATTCTGACTTTATCAATTTCTGTGAACGGAATTGATAATCTGCTGTATAGGTTTCGACATAAACTCCTTTACCACTAACAAATTCAACACGCGTTAAAGTACCATCATCATTCTGAAGCAAGGTAGAATTTACTTCAAGACCTTTTTCTTTGAAGTCCGAATAATTATGTCTATTTATATTGCTTGAAATAGCGGGGGTGTTGTTTGGTTCTTCAGGCGGCATATCTATTTTTAAAGTTTTTGTTACTTTTCCATCAAAATCAGCAAGTCCCTTTATGGTAACTTTGACTTTTTTACCCTTTTCTTCATAGTTTTCGATATGATAGTCAGCGTATTCTTGTAATTCTTTTTTGTTATATTTTAGTACAACTTTGCTTGGGACTTTATCTGTTGCCTTTGTTACACTTACAGAAGCTTTTTTAATATGCTGTGGTTTAATTTCAAATGTAATATTTGTGCTTCCTGTACAGTTATTACCAATCCCTTTGATTGTGATTCTGCCTGTACCTGAGTGAAGATTATTTGAATAAGCAACTGTATAGTCTTTGTTCAAAGTTAGTTTTTTGTTACGTATTGTTTTTATTGTTAGAGCGGGCTTTTGTTCTTTTCCGTTGTAGGTTTTGGGAGATATGTTGGTTATATCCACGTACTTTGGCGTACTATCTGTGGCTATCCTTTTATTGACATCTACCTTGTTAATCGTAAATGTACCTACAAACTTTCCTTTATATTGACCCTTTCCTGTGATAATCATCACTGCTGTTCCAACATTTATATTATTCTGATACTGCACTTTATAATCTTTGTTATTTTGCAGGTCTGTATCACCCATTTTAACTTTAACATTTCGTGTAATGGCTTTCCCAGTATATGTCGTATCTCCGGTAATCTCCAATTTGGCATTATTAATATAGTATTCTTTCTCAACATCATATACAGTGAGACTTATAGTAACAGATCCCTCATAGTTTGTGTTCGGCTTTGCTTCTAATGTTAACTTTACTTTCTTAGGATCTTCTCGATCATAACTAGCGAGAAACAAATTATTACCTAACCTTACAGAACCATCATAAATAACAATTGATGGAGTGCCGTTGTTGAGTATGCTGCCTGTGATAACTTTTAGTTTCTTGATGCTTTTACGAGTGATTGTAAAGTTTTTTGTTATACTTCCCGTATATTCTCCAATTCCTGTAATTGTTACAGAAGGTTGCGTTTTATCGGTATTAGCATTCGTATTATTTTTGTATGTTAGTGTATAGTCTCTGCCTTTTTTGAGTGTAACTCGTTTCTGGCCGTCGAGTATGGAAACAGTTACATTTGGCTCGTAGGGTTTACCATTATAAACGTTCGATTTAATATCTTTAATGTTGGTATCTGTTAAATCAGCAGTTAAATCTATTGGCGGGTCTATTGTAAAGTTTTTTGTTATACTTCCCGTATATTCTCCAGTTCCTGAAATCGTTACAGAAGCTGTATTTTCGCCTGGCTGAATATTGTTTTGATACTTGAGTGTATAATCTCTGTCTTTTTTGAGTGTAACTCGTTTCTTACCGTTCGATATGGAAACAGTTACACTGGGTTCATAAGGTTTACCATTATACCGCCTTGATTTAATCTCTTCAGGGTTAACTTTGGTCTCTGTTAAAGTATCAGTTAAATCTATTGGTGGATCTATTGTAAAGGGAAAAGCTTTACTTCCCTTATATTTATCCTTTCCTGTAATGATTACAGAAGCATTACCAGGATTTATATTATTTTTGTATGTAAGTGTATAGTCTCTGTCTTTTTTGAGTGTAATTCGTTTCTTGCCGTTCGATATGGAAACAGTTACACTGGGTTCATAAGGTTTACCATTATACCGTCTTGATTTAATTTCTTTAGGGCTAATTTGGGTAGCTGTCGATGTAGCACCTAAATCTATACGGGTATCTTGTGCTTTTGTTTCTTGTGAAGCACTCATACTAATGTCTGCATTATCCGCTGGCACCCACTTTGCATACAGCACAATATCTTCTGTGACAATATCGGTCTCAAAATCCCATGCATTGACGCAATCTGCTTCTCGATACCATTCTGCAAAGGTATATCCTTCTGCTGTTGGTGTTTCTGGCGCTGCAAATGTCTCGCCATTTGCTACAGTTACAGGTTCAATTTGTGTGCCAATTTCTTGCAATTCAAAAGTGACAAGACAAGTATCTGTTGCGTTGGTGGTTTGGGTTTCTGTTTCTCCCTCTGTCCATTTTGCATATAAAATGGTGTCTGATAATACTGTATCCACTGTAAAATCCCATGCATTCGTGCACTCAGATTCTTTAAACCAGCCTTCAAATTGGTATCCTTCATCTGTTGGCGGTTCCGGTGCAGTTAGAAGTTCACCACTCTTTGCAGTTAAGGATTCGATGGGGGTTCCATGCTCTTGCAGCTCAAAACTTACAGTATAAATGGGTGCGGAAGGGTCCTCTACCCATTTTGCATAGAGTGTAATATCCGCTGTTACAATGTCATTTTCAAAATCCCATATTGTTTCGCACCCTGCTTCTTTGAACCAGCCTTCCAATAAGAAACCTTCTTTGACTGGAGCTTCGGGCAGTTCAATTTTCTTGTTTTCCAGTATAGATTGTGCTGGGACAATGGTTCCACCATTGGATTCAAAAGTTACGGCGTAGCGCAAGGGTTCGTCTTCTGCCACAGTGTATACAAATTCAGCGATGTCGCTGTCCGCAAAGCCTTCCTTTACAGCGATTGCTTTCACTGTAATATCTTCTTCAATAGAGATTGGCTCGGTATATAAAGTGCTTTCTATAGAAGGCGTTGTGCCGTCTAAGGTATAATAGATTGTCGCATCATCCACACTTGTCAATATGAGCTTGGATTCTTTGGCAACCACTTCTCCTGATAATATGCTTGCTTCGGGTGCAGTTAGAGTTTCCTCTTCTTCAGCGATAGAGAAGAACTGAACCGTATAGCGAATATAAGGCTTTTCGTCTTTTGTAATTTCTATTTGAAATAAATCTTCGTCCTCGTAAGCGGTAATGTCTGATGTCCTCGGACGGAAAATAATACAGCCTTTTTGAGTGGTGCTGTTATTGTCCACATAGAAATCACCATCTGCGGAATCTTTTGAAAAGTTCCATTTCTTTCCATCGGATTCTCTTGTCAATGTCACCTGAATCTCGGAGGTTTTTAATGCTTCTCCGGTAGATACAGACCATGTATCGTCCTTGTCAAAATATTCAATAGGCATATTTTGGGCAGGCCATGCAATGCCGAATATACTTTCGATTTCACCAGAGTGGTCTGCTGTATACATGGCGCTATATATGCCGTTACTGCCCTTTACAGCGCCAAAACCAATCTGTTCCATAGATGGATTTAAAATGTTTCTGCGATATTCAAGTTGCGCTATAGCGTCTTTGTCCTTGGCTGCCATCCAAGAATCAAGAAGCATTTCGTTTAAGGTTTGTGTCTGTTGACTTGCATATGCAATATTGGAATGAGAGGCACCTTCACAACCTTGTTTAAATAGTTCGTCTGACATGTCATCGGGTTGCGATGGTTCAGAACTTAACTCGTTGTTAACATAGTTTACAAGTGCTGCGGATTGGCTCAAATCATTGTATTTATCATTGAGTGATATAGTATCATAGGGTAGACCAGCAATAAAACGAATTTGACGAACCATAGTAACTGCGGAGTGCAGTGTGTCATCGGATAAGGCGCCTGACTTATAAGGAGATGTCACAATAGGTTGTTCCTTATAAGTAATTTTGTCTGTTTTAGCAGCGTTTTCTTGTTCTAGAAATGCTAAGATTTCGTCGGTGGTTCGGTAAGACACTTGAAGTTTCGTATCTTGCTGTTTGGATTCTGTTGATTCTTCTGTTTCCGTTGATTCTTCTGTCTCGAGATCTGTTAGTGTTTCCGTTTCTGTTGATTTTTCCGTCTCGAGATCTGTTTCCGTTTCTGTTTTGGTTTCCGTCGATTCTTCTGTATTGAGATCTGTTAACGTTTCTGCTTCCGTTGATCCTTCTGTCTCGAAATCTGTTTCCGTTTCTGTTTTGGTTTCCGTTGATTTTTCCGTTTCAGGCTCTGTTTCCGCTTCTGTTTCCACTGATTCTTCCGTCTCAAGATCTGTTGATTCTTTCTCTTCTGTTTCGCGGACAGACTTTTGCTCTGTTTCATTGTTCTCTGTTGTTTCCTGTTGTGCAGCTGTACTTTGCTGTTCTACAGAAATTTCTTCTGGCAAGTCTCTAGTTTCAGAAGCCGATGCAGGAAAATCCATAGTGGTAAATACCATAGCAATTGATAACAGCATACAGAATAATTTTTTCTTTCTCATAAAACACCTCTACTTATTAAAAGCTGTTTAAAAATAGTTGCTGCTGGATGAGAACTATGGACGGACAGCAGTACATAGTTTTTCATCATGGGGGAGGGGGGGATAAAATCACATCCTTTCTAGGATAATACTTTACATGCATTCTAAAGCGCGTTAAAATACTAGATTTTGTGCAAAATTTATTTTTTAAGCACATTTAGGAAACTATATTCATAGTGAAAATGCATGTTTTGCACATGTAAGTTATTATACTATATAAATCCAGTAATTGCCAGTGTTTCTTAATTCTTGTATATGAAGTGTTTGATATTTGGTTACAGTTTGTGCCAACAGTTTTAGTCTTGCTGGCGTAAACAACAATATTAAAAGATAAGTATTTTGGCGCAGGCAGTAAAAATGCATTGAATGAATTGAAATAGGGCTACTGTAGTTCCACTAGCTTTAGACAGTGGGTTACGGTAGCTAAAAGTAGTGGTTTGTGTTATACTTACGTTATGAGAACATGAAATTCTAAAAATAAACACAAATGTTTGTTACAATATTATATTATTTTTGTGTGTAAATATAGAAAGAAATTACTTATACTGGAAAAATATTGGAGGATATTAGGCAGTTACATGATAGAAGCAGAACCTACAATGTCCATTTGTAAAATTGTCAATTTGACGAAAAGCTGTAAAACATATCATATTGGGGAAGGATATTTGAATTATTTTAAGAAACGTTTTTAGAAAAAAGCACACGTTTTGGATAGATGGATACTTTGCTTGTAGTGCTAAAAAAGAGAAAAAATCTGTCAGTAGAATGTAGATATCAAAGTATAGGGTAGGAATTGGCCAAATTAACACCTGACGAGTTGATAGATAAACCGAACAATGTTTGGTTACGAGAACGATGCAACAGGAAGTCCTTTGGTTTTAGACAATGGGTAATTTATATGACCTTAAAAAAGCGGGATTGCGTTGTAGAATAGATAAAAGATCTGAAAAAAGAGGGTATAAAATAAGAGTTGCACAGATGGAAAGAATCCCTTATATGCTTATAGTTGGTAAGAAGAGGAGAAATACGAATTATATTTTTGTCCCCGCGGGAGAGAGTGGTGATTTGAGCGTTTTGTCAGTAAAACAGTTGTTGGAAGTTCTTCGCATAGAGGGCATAATGGGTAAATTTTAACAATAGCATTATTTTAAATAATTACATTTGTGTAAAATAGAATTATTTTCTTGTTGGGAAGTGCAAATATTTAATAGGTGTTAAAATAGATTGAGAATGGAGATTAGAAAAATGCGTATGTTGTTTGAACTAGACAAAAAGGATTATATTGTAGGAGGAAGCGTTTTTTGCAGACCTTCTGTGAGAGGTATTATTGTTAAAAATGGGAAGGTGGCAATGGTCCACAGTAGGAAGTATGATTACTATAAATTTCCGGGTGGTGGTATAGAGGACAATGAATCTAAGGAAGATGCGTTAATAAGGGAAGTTTTAGAGGAAACTGGTTTATGTGTAATTCGGGAATCTATCGCGGAATATGGGCAAGTTTATCGCATTCAAAAAGGCGAAAAAGCAGATATTTTTATACAGGATAATTATTATTATTTATGTCGTGTGGAGGATAATATTAAGCAACAAAATTTAGATGAATATGAAGCGGAAGAGGGATTTGTTCTTGAATATGTGACACCACAGCTTGTAGCAGATAAAAACAGAAAAAGTACAGTGGATAAGTTTAGTATGGAAATGCTGGAACGCGATGTAAAAGTATTGGAAATTTTAGTACAAGAAGGATATTTGTAAAAAAGCAATTCTATAAATAATATTAATTAATGCCCTTCTATATTGTTTACAAATGGAGCTGATGTGCTGATACAAATCATGTAAGTCCCCTCTTCTGTTTTGTCAACATAGCAATCCCATTCCTCCAATGTATAATATTTTGACATGCGATTTTCTATTTCCTCTTTTTGCAGTCCTGTTAAAAAGGTGATGGAGGATAGACAGTCAACATGGTTTCCAGTTCCTGAGGTATTTCCAGTTTTTGAATAAACAGTTACAATTTCAATATCAGAGATTTCTTTTTGTAGATTGTTTTGTAATGTAGTCGTTTGTTCTTTGGTTGCAAGATGATTAATGCACATACCAAAGGTTTCATATACTCCACAAATTACAATGAATATAACTGGCAAAAGGACTATTATAATGCCAAATCTTTTTAGCCATTTCATAGACGGTTTACCTCCAAAGTAATTTTACCTTCACATATACTTAATTTCTCAATTGACAGGATTTTTCTCTAAATAATATGCTATCAAATATAAGATTTTTGTCAATGTATTTTCAGAAATATTCAGATAGGTCTTTTAAAGAAAAAATTATAGTTTCGCCATAAGAAAACATAGTGGTCGAGATGCAAGCCATCAAACATGGCTTGATGGCTATAACAGAAAGTGAAAGGTCCAAGAAGATAATAAAGCGAAAAATTGGTTGATTCTGTTTCTAAAAATGATTTATAATAAAGATACGCTTGCAATTAGAAGGGATTATTAATGAAAATACAAGATTTTAAGAATAGAAAAACAGGTGATTGATATTTATGGAAAGGAACAAATCAACATGACATTATTAGAGTTAAATGGAAATTGGGAACTAAGGGACAAGGCAGGAGAGCTGCTCTGTCCAGTAAAGGTGCCGGGAAGTGTTATTTCAGGACTCTATGCATCGGGAAAAATTGTGCACCCGTATTATAGAGAGAATGAGTACGCAATACGCGAATTGTTTTGGAAGGATTATCAATTTGTGCGCAATTTTGTAGTAAATGAGGAATTATTTGCACAAGAGGAATTGAGTTTGGTCTGTGAAGGGCTTGACACATTCGCACAGATTTTTATTAATGGAAAGAAAATTGCATCTACAGACAATATGCATCGCACATACCGATTTTCTATTAAAACGTATGTACAGGTCGGTGAAAATGAAATTTGTATTGTATTTGGTTCTGTATTGCAATTTATAGAACATTATCAATACAAGAAAAATAAAACAATTTTGTATGGACCATGTGGTGCAATAAAGGGAAATCAGTTAGTCCGCAAGGCGCACTCTATGTTTGGCTGGGATTGGGGTCCACAGTTAGTAGATGCGGGAATTTGGCGGGATATTTATATTGAAGGAACCAGTGTTGTCCGTATTGAAGATGTGCGGATTCGGCAATATCATGAGGAGAATGGAAGTGTTTGTATTGATACAACAATAACGCTGTCTGATGTGATGCAGTCTAGGCAAAACAGCGCATTGGATAAAGCAAAATTAAAGCAGACAATCACTGTGACGCTTACAGAACAGAATGATGGTGATGCAAAACTGGTTGAAAAAGTTGTGGCAAAGCGTGTTGAGGAAACAGAGTTTCCTGTTATCTATGAGGCCAAGCTTGTTGTGCAGGAGCCAAAGCTCTGGTGGCCAAATGGTTACGGGCAGCAGCCGTTGTATGAACTGACTGTCTCTGCTGAATGCAATGGAGCGTGTGCGCAGTGTGTGAAAAAAATAATTGGTCTGCGCACGTTGACGATTTGTCAAGAAGCAGACGAGTGGGGGAATGAGTTTGCTTTTATAATAAATGGCGTAAAGATTTTTGCTAAAGGTGGAAATTACATACCAGAAGATGCGGTTTATCCGTGGATTAAGGAATCGCGGATTGAATACTTGCTAAAATCTTGCGTTCGTGCGCATTTTAATTGTGTTCGTGTATGGGGCGGCGGATATTATCCCTCGGATACCTTTTATGATTTGTGTGATCAATATGGTTTAATTGTGTGGCAGGATTTAATGTACGCCTGCAATGTATATGATGTCACAGACGATTTTGCAGCTACAGTCAGACAAGAGACACTTGACAATGTGCGGCGGATTCGGCATCATGCGTCGCTAGGATTGTGGTGTGGCAACAATGAGATTGAGTCTGCATGGCATCACTGGAGTGGTTTTCAGAAGGAGTCTATGTATCTGCGCGCAGACTATATTAAATTATTTGAAGATATTTTGCCAAAAGCAGTGCGCGAGGCAGATGATGTGACCTTTTACTGGCCTTCGTCACCATCATCGGGAGGGTGTTTTGACGAGCCGGATTCTGACAGGCGCGGTGACGTGCACTACTGGGACGTATGGCATGGGCAAAAGCCATTTAGCGATTATCAAAAGTATTTTTTCCGGTTCTGTTCGGAGTTTGGATTTCAGTCGTTTCCCTGTCTGAAAACGGTAACGTCCTTTACTGAAGAAAAAGACAGAAATATTTTCTCAAAAGTAATGGAGAGTCATCAGAAAAATGCTTCTGCCAATGGGAAGATACTTTATTATCTGTCAGAAAATTTTAGGTATCCAAAAAATTTTAAAAGTTTATTGTATGTGTCACAGATTTTGCAAGGCATGGCGATTAAAAGCGGTGTGGATCACTGGCGGCGCAATAGAGGGCGTTGTATGGGAACACTTTACTGGCAAATTAATGATAACTGGCCAGTGGCTTCGTGGGCGAGCATTGACTATTATGGTCGATGGAAAGCATTGCATTATATGGCGGCAAAGTTTTATGCGCCAGTTGCGGTTAGTATTCAAAAAACAGTGGATTATATTTGTGTTTATCTTGAGAATGAAACATTTCTGGAACAGAACTGTAAGGTGACACTGCGCGTGCGTGATATGGCATTTCAGGTGATAAAGGAGTGGAAAGCGCAGGCGCAGACAAAGGGTTTAAGTGCATGTGCGTTGCTAAAATGTGAGATAGACACAATGTTTTTGAATTGTGAAGCTGGGGAGAAAGACATTGATAGAAATGAGATAGACAAATGCAATCTATTTCTTGAAGCCGAGGTGATACTTGCAGATGGAACCATTTTGACAGATGTTGATACCTTTGTGCCATACAAGCATATGGAACTGCCTAAACCGCATTTTACAACAGAGGTGAAGGAGACAGAAGACCAGTTTGAGATTACAGTGCAAAGTGATGTGTTTGCGCCGTTTGTGGAGCTGGATTTTGCAGATGCGGACGTTATTTTTAGTGATAATTTCTTTACTATTTCCAATGAAAAGCCAGTGAAAATCCAGCTAAAAAAAAGTGATATTTTGCGGGGAAGTTTTGCGGATGCGACAGATTTGAAAGCGCGGCTAATGCTTGTGAGTGTGGCGGAAACATATTAAGGAAACACTTTTCAGAAATGAAAGATGATTATTATAAATACAAAATGTTTGTTTGCTTTTTTCATAAAGAAGTAGTCAAACAGCAGAACATATGTTATAATATGAGTGGCAAGTGATGTAAATGTTATTTTAGTTGGAGAATCTTTATGAAAAAAGTAAAGAAAGTTGCGGCATTTATGTCTGGGTTTGGGATTATAATGCTATTTCTTTTTATCAGCATGGATCTGGTATTATGGTATCGGCAATCGCCTTGCTGCTAATGGACCACGCTATGGTCTGAATTTTCAGGAGAATGGTATAACTGTATTGATGTGGTTGCTTCTAGGCGCGTTATTATGTGGTATTGGACCGTTTGTCGCAATGCATATTTTGCTCAAGAACACAAACGCAATGGCACATGCATACAACAACGGGACAACCAGCAATGGTGTTTAGGAAATAGCCTCCTTTTAAGCGGACAATTTTCATTTTCAACGGACATTCATTTATTATACATAATTATGATATAACAATTACATATCACAGCCTAGTATCATTTAGTTAATCTAAATGATGTCGTCTTTAAGAATTTTAATCATAGGTCTAGTAAAGCGTTTTTTATAAAGCCCATTTACTAGACCTAATTATTAGATAAATTTTGGGTATAACAAGCAAATGGGTTCACATCTATTATTAAAACATTAATCAGAAATTCCTGTACGGTACTTTTTTATTTAAAAAACTTGTAAAGTGGTGTATAGTAGAAAATAGGAATCATAATAATTTATGTAACATAGAAAAAATATTGGAACAAGGAAAAATTTTAATTGAGAGTCAACAAGACGAAAGAATAATTACTTTAACAATTACAAACCTATGTAATTTACATTGCGTGCACTGTTGTATAGATGCAGGGGTAGAGAAAAACGAACTTTCAACAAATCAATTGTTGGAAGTAATATGAAAATGTTTGTTATAGAATCCTGATCGTATTGTTATAAGTGGCAGGGAACGGTTGATGCGCAATGATTTTTCATATATAATAATACATTTAAGAAAAGATTTTAAAGGCTATTTGATGTTAGCGGCAAATGCTTTATTAATAGATCAAACTAATGCAGCATTTATAAAATAGTAGAATTATCAAAAGTTGTTCCTGCAAAGCTGACAGATCAAATTTATTTGTCAATCATATGGGATTGATTTATCCATGTATGTTGTTAAGCAGGGGAGAATTTTGTATGGGAAACATTGTTGAGGGTATTCATATTGATTTGAGAGAAAAATAATCAGTTACTCAGATATTGAAATTGATGAATGTACTGAATGTAAATTGAAAAAAAGAAATGTAAAATTAATTTTGGAGGTTAATATGATATGTATCGTATCTTGATTCGTTTGCAGAAAAAAATACTCATATGTATTGCAATAGGAATTTTTTTTGCAATTTTTTTGGGATTTGGCATGGGTTGGATGGAAGAGTTTCAGAAAGAAGTGGCATATAAAGAATATCAGTATAATACAGGGAGTTACATTGCGTATTTTTCAGGGAATCTGGATGAACAGGATATCAATATCATCGTAAATGATAATCATATTTCACAGTGTGGAATTGTAACATACTATAAGAAAATATATGAGGGCAAAGGAAAAGATATATGGATCAGGGGAGCTAATGAGAACTATATGCTTCGAAATTCAATTGTTGTAAAGGGCAGGCTTCCGGAAAAAGAAAATGAGATCATTGCAGAGCAGTGGGTTTTGGAGGCAATCGGATTAGAGGCGAAAAACGGACAGGAGATTACGTTTTCCCTTGAGGATGAAGAGGGAAAGCAATCCACAGAAACATTTATTGTGTCAGGTGTTTTGGAAAACAGCGCTTACTCAAAGGAAAATGGATTGACAAATATATTTGTGCGTTATGATTTACAAAGAGATCGTTATCCGATTGTCAATCTGGATATAAAAGAAAAAGAAGATTTGTTGGAAAGTCTGGAAGATATCAAAGGGAAATTAATCAGTACAGATTCTTTTTATGAATACAGCAGTGAAGCAGGCGCAATGCGCCAACAACAATATACTCTGACAGGCGAACAGTTGGGAAAGTGTATTTTTTCAGCATTTTTATTATTATTTTACCTTTTATGTATTTTTCGACTGTTTGAAGAGCAATATATGCAGAATATTGCAAAAATGCGAATGTGTGGATTCAGTACACGGTATATTTTGGCTGTATATTATAAAATGGTTCTGGGATTGTATGTTGTTTTTTCATTGTTGGGATTGACAGCAGGTAAAGTCTGTATGGCATTTCTATCAAAGGCGGCACGGCTTGACCAGATACATTTCATATTTTGGGGAAGGCAGGTATCAATTCAACCCAAGACAGTTATGCCAATGGTTTTATGCATTTTTTTGTTTACTTTTGTTGCTGTATTGCTATTCCTAATATGGGTATCCTTCAAAAGTATGAGAGGAACGATTCTGGTGCAGCTGCGGTATGGAGAGAGGGCAGAGAGAAAATCCTGTCGTATGAGAAAGGGAAAGCTGCATTATAAGACGGAGTGGATATCAATTATATTATTCATCTTAGCACAGGTTTTATGCTTGTCTGTGAGCTATCAGCAGCTCGCAAACGAGCGAAAAGCTGAATATGAAACTTTTTCACAATGTAGGAATGGGGATTTTCAGATTCTTGGATATCAGAGTGAAAATATTTCAAATGGCGCTACAAGAGAGCAGTTGGAAGAAGTAAAAAAATTACCGGGAACGATTGCTGTTGAAACGGCGATGGTTTTGCCTGTGAGGGTAAAAATCGAAGACGGTTTGCAGGTGGCAGATGATTATTATAAGATGTACAATGCGTACGCAAAGGATACTTATTACAGGGAGTTTATCGGTGAGGAGAAGGCAGGTGGCGATATTGTCTATAAGAGTTCACTGATGGGTTACAATGATGCGGCGCTCAGAAAGCTGTCTGATTATATTATAGAGGGCAGTATCAATATAGAAAAAATGAGGCATTCTAATACGGCGGTTCTCTTTGTGCCACAGTACGTTGAGGGCAGATACAGACAGAGATTTTATAAAAATGCAGATCGAGTGATGGATTACAATGTCGGAGACTTGATAACTGTCAAAATCAGAGACCAATATACAGAGGATATGGAACAGTACTGGAGCATGGAAGACCATACAGGCAGTCATGAGGAGGTATTTGAGGTAGGTGCAATTGTCTATTATCCTTATTTGCCCAATACATCAGTCATGGGATTGGTCAATCCAGATATTATTATAAGTAGTGACAGAATGTTGCAATTGACAGGGCAGCAAATCTGCAGGGTAGTAAATATTCAAATTGATCACAGGTGTAATGCGCAGAAATATATAAGGGAATTGAATAATATTTTTTCTTCAGTCGGGGGAATCACAGTAAATGATTTTATTTCAAAACGGATGGAACAGCAGATGAGAAATAGGATTTATGCGGTTATTGGGATTTTGTGGTCACTTTTGGTTGGTACTGGATTTATGGCTTGTGCGGTTATCGGGGTAAAGCATCATATTTTACAGCGCAAAAAAGATTTGGCATTATGCAGGATGATTGGTTTTTCTAAAAAATTACTTCAGACGGATGCGCGGAGAGAGGCAGGTATCTATTTTTTGTGGATTTCTATGCTTGCACTGGCTGGCACATTTGTTTTACAGTATATTATTTTTCTGCGCAGCGGGATGCAGGTGATGGGATTAGCGTTTTGGGGGAGAGAATATCAAAAAGCAATATTTATATTTATTAATTTCATAATACTCTATATACTATTTTATAGAAATACAAGTCTGATGCTGCGAGGAGAGATGATATCACAATATAGGGAGGAGTAGTAAATAAAATGAATGTTATAGAGGGAAGAAATCTAACAAAAATATATGGAAAAAAAGAAAATCAGACAGTGGCAATAAATCATATGGATATTTCTGTAAAATCCGGGGAATACCTTGCAATTACAGGAGCCAGCGGAAGTGGAAAAAGTACATTGTTACATTTGATCGGTGGTCTGGAATCTTATACAGATGGTACACTTATGGTCTGTGGTAAAGATTTGAATATGAATGATGAGGCTCTGTCAGCATTTCGCAGGCAAAACATTGGATTTATTTACCAGCAATTTCATTTATTTCCACAGCTTACAGTATATCAGAATATAGTACTTCCGGCGATGATTCATAAAAATGAAAGATATGAACAACGTGCTGTAGAGTTACTGGAATATCTTGATCTTTCAGATAAAAAGAATGCATTGCCATCTGAATTATCCGGAGGGCAACAGCAGCGTACTGCAATTGCAAGAGCATTAATTACCGGTGCAAAAATGATTTTGGCGGATGAGCCAACAGGAAATTTGGACAGTGCATCTGCGGAAAAAGTAAAAGTATTGTTGGAGCAGGTATGGAAAACATTCCACATAACTTTGATTGTAGTAACACATGATTTGAGTTATGCACAGAGAGCAGAACGCAGGATAGAAATGTGCGATGGAAGGATTTTGGCATGAAAGTGGCGGTCTTAGATACAGGTATAGTTCATTCCTGAAAGGAACACACTTTCTGGATAGGAATGGCTGAAAGAAGTGGATAAATTTGCGCTAACCAATGCAATTTACAATATGGATTCTGCCTATCAGAAATTTTTCAAAGAACATACAGGCTATCCAAAGTTTGAAAGTAAACATAATAATCGTAAGTCCTATACAACAAATTTCACAAATGGAAATATATCTGTAGATTTTGTGTGGGGAAATCAAACTGCCGAAACACAAAGGGATAAAAGCAAAACTACATAGAATATTTGAGGGAGAGATAAAATCAGCAACTGTTTCACAGATTCCAAGTGGAAAATATTATATATCTGTCCAAGTGGAAACAGAACATGAACAATTGCCACATACAGATGGACAAGTTGGATTGGATTTGGGTATAAAAGATCTGTGTATCACATCAGAGGGAATAAAATACAAAAATCCAAAAACGATAAAGAATTATGAGAAAAAACTTGCAAAAATGCAAAGACAGTTATCACATAAGGAAAAAAGAGCCATAATTATAAGAAACAGAAAAAGAAAATAGTGTTATGTTATGAGAAGATTGCGAATAGCAGAAAAGATTATCTACATAAGATTTCCCATGAAATTATTAGCGAAAACCAAGTGATAGTTTCAGAAAATCTACGAATAAAAAATATGGTAAAGAATCACCATCTGGAAAAAACAATATTAGATGTTTCATGGAATGAACGGACAAGATAATTGGAGTACAAAGCAGAATGGAATGGAAGGAAATACATCAAAATAGATACATTCTATGCAAGCAGTTAGATATATTCAGGGTGTGGATATCAGAATAGAAGAACAAAGAATTTGTCAGTCAGGGAATGGATATGCCCTGTTTGCAAGACAGACCATGACAGGAATATCAATGCTGCAAAGAATATATTAGAAGAAGGATTACGACGGATAGCATAAAGGAAATGATATAGGGAAGGGACTGTCCAAATTAACACCTGTGGAGATAGTATGTCTATGAAGCAGGAAGCCCATTGGCTTTAGACAACGGGTAGTTCACTAGTTGATTACATTAAGGAGTGTGATATAAGTGGTAAACACAATTGTTTTTCCGTCAAGCTTTTTTGATATATATAAAGTTGACGAGGATTTGCAGGAAGAATATAACGCAGTTATGGAAACTGGACTGTTTGATGTGGTGATATTTGGATATGAAAAATGGTTTGACGAGGGGAAACTAATATTAACTGGAGCGCCGTCAAGACAAGTGACAGCGGTTTATCGCGGGTGGATGATGAAACCAGAACAGTATGAGTGGTTTTACAATCAATTGCGAGCACACGGAATCTGTCTAGTGACAGAGCCAGAAGCATATACAGCAATGCATGTTTTTCCAAATGTATATAAGTTTGTTGCAAAAGACACCGCTAAAATGCAGATTTTTCCATTACATAAAGAAATTAATATTACAGAAGTGAAAAAAGAATTTTCACGGTTTATGGTGAAAGACTATGTAAAGTCTGTTAAGGGTACAGAGTTTCCGCGATATTTTGACCATTCTATTGAACAAGATGCATTTAATCAATGGATGGAGGTGTTTTATCAATATCGTGGAAACCTGCTTACAGGAGGAATTTGTATTAAGGAATTTTTGGATTTAAAACAATACGAGGACAAAACAAATGAGTATCGTGTGTTTTATATCAACCATGAAATTGCGACTATATCGCGAAATTCTGGTCAGCCTCCAACTGCCGCTATGCCGCCAAAAGAACTTGTCGAGAAGTATTGTAATCTGCCAAGTGTGTTTTATACAATCGATTTTGCAGAGCTGGACAATGGCACTTGGCGGATTATAGAGGCGGGAGATGGCAGCGTATCTGGGCTTTCGGAGGGGCAGGATTACGGGGCATTTTTTCGAGCGCTTTATCAGTGCTTGTTATAGATAATGGTAGTTGTCTTTCTTTTTAATAAAAAAGTAGACAGTGATAATAAGTGCGAGTAGTTCCGCGGCTACAATTGCAAGCCAGATGCCATCAATGCCCCATAGGAGTGGGAGAATTAGTACGGCTGCAACTTGAAATAGCAGTGTTCGCAGAAAAGAAATAGCGGCGGAAACAACGCCATTTCCAAGTGCTGTAAAGAAGGCAGAACCGAAAATATTATAGCCCATAAATAAAAATGACAGTGAATATAAAGCCAGTGCGCGCGTGGTTAATTCGGTCAAATCAATATCATAGCCAACAAAAATTTTTGCAAGTGGCTGTGCAGTTAGGATTGCCAATGCTGTCAAAAGAATATTCCAAAGCGTAATTAGAGATAGGCTTTTTTTGAATAAGCCTTTTAATTCTATGTGATTTCCAGCGCCATAGTGATAGCCAATAATAGGCGCACTGCCAATGGAATAGCCAATAAAGATTGCTGCAAAGATAAAGCTTACATACATAATAATGCCATATGCGGCGACGCCATCTTCACCAATATAGTGCATTAGTTGGAAATTATATAATATATTGACAAGTGACATCGAAATATTGGTCATTAACTCGGAGGAGCCATTCATACAAGTTTTGCCTAAAATGCGCGCATTCAGTTTGGTTTTTACCAAGCGCAGTTTGCTTGTGTTTGGTCTTAAAAAATATATGAGCGGCACAAGTCCGCCGATTAATTGGCTTGCGGCAGTAGCTGCGGCTGCACCAACAATGCCCCAATGAAAAATAACAATAAAAACAAAATCAAGCAGCATATTGGTAACGCCCGCAGCTACAGTGACAGCAAGACCAAGCTGTGGGCGTTCGGCTGTGACCAGAAAACTCTGGAATACATTTTGCAACATAAATGCTGTCAGTGTACATAGGATAATACGACCATACACAACACAGTTGTCAAGCATCTCGCCGGCAGCGCCAAAAGCGGCGGCAATTGGACGCAAAAAGAGGAGACCAGCCAGTGTCAGTACGATACCGCTTCCAATAACAACATAGACCATCATGGAAAAATATTGATTTGCCTTGTCTGGTTTTCCCTCTCCGAGTGCTTGTGAGACAACGGCGCTTCCGCCTGTGCCAAACATAAATCCAACAGCACCCATAATCATTAAAAATGGCATGATTAGATTGACGGCGGCAAATGGCGTCTTTCCTACATAATTCGATACAAACAGACCATCAACCACACCATAAATGGAAGTAAAAATCATCATAATAATAGATGGGAAAACAAACCGTAATAATCGTGGTGTTGTAAAATGGTCTGATAATTGAATTTTCATTATAATGCTCCTTTCTGCATCTGACTGCGCAGGCAGTCCAGATATTTTTCTGTCAGTGAGAGTAATAAGTCTGTTTCGTCTGGTAACATTTGAGAGAGTGCCTCATTTTCCATAGTAATAATAGGTGCAATGGTTTCTTTTATAAATTGTTCGCCGGAAGGCGTTAGGAAAATATGCATTTCTCGTCCTTTTCCCGGCTTTAAACAAAGCATTCCTTCTTTTTCTAACTTATGAATTGCAGAGTGAATTGTTTGCTTGCGAGTAAATGCATAATCGCAGATGTCTTTCTGGCAACAACCATCGCCAAGTGCGGCAATGGCATAGAAGATATCAAAAACACTGTCAGAGATACCAAGTTGGACACAAAGATTATGATAAAATTCGGAAATTGCTTTGTTTAGGCGGTTTAGTTCATTTTGTTTAGGCAAGAGGTGTGGCGTCATGGTATAAAATTCCTTTCAAGTTTATTTTAAATTTCTTTTTCGGAACTGTGCAAAGGATTGGTGTGTAATTTATTTTATAGAGACAAGTCCGATTTCATACTTGCTATCTTAGTCCGAAATCAGATTTGTGTCAAGTATTTTTTTATTTTAAGTGAAGTGTATTATATACAATATTGCAAAGCATAGGAAACATATGGTAAAATAGCGACGGATAAGGAATTGTAGAAGGGCAACTGATACAAATTGCAATGAAAATTACAAGTGTGATATCAGTTATAGTGCGAGAGAACAGCGCAAAGAGACTTCAAGAGTTTGACACAAATGTGAGGGGATTTAGATTGTTGTGTCTCTATCGTTTTGTAGGATTTTATGGACTTTGAGGGGTTATTAAAAATGGGGGAATTTTATAATGAGAGTGGAAAAGACTACAGAAAACAGAAAATTAGATAAACACAGTATTAAGCAGATTATTATTCGCTATGTGACACAGTTGTCAATTTCATTGGGCATAATATTAGTGATTTTAATGATTGTGGCATCTTTGCGGTCAACTTCTGCTGTATTGCACGATAATTTACAGATTACAGCTCGAATTTCTGCACAGAATATCAGTTCCAATCTGCATCTGTTGACAGATAGAATGGACAGTATGGCACAAAAGTCAGAGTGGTCTGACACAAGCATGTCTGAGGCAGATATGCAGCAGCTAATTGACGCGTGTGAAGAGCGAGTGGAATTTGTGTGGATTGCGGCTTATGATACTACAGGGGCAAAGCTGTATGGGGACAGTCAAGCGCCGATATCAATTGTTGGAAAAGTTTATTATGACTATCTAACACAAACACAAAATTTGACAATTGGAAACCCAGAACATCAAGATGGTATCTGGCAAATCAGTGTGGGGATTCCAATATCAAACAAGGAAGGCGAGATTTTATTCTATTTGATTGGTAGTTATAAGTACGATATGCTCAATGACGTGTTGTCCAATATTAATATTGGCAATAAGGGGATTGCATATATTGTAGATGGTCAGGGTGACATTATTGCGGATAAAAATATGACAGATATGGATAAGACGAGAAATCTGTATGCAATGTACAGCTCCAAGACAAACCATCGTGTATTTGATGCTATGCTTGATTTTCGGACAGATACTAAAAGCGTATTTCTAAAAGGAGTACATTATTATATAGCCTATTCTCCAGTTGCAGGCACGAATTGGGTATTGCTGATAGCGGCACCGGGAGCCGATTTTCTTGGAACCTTAATATGGTCTGTTGTGCTTAGTGTGTTGGTTATTATTGCGCTTCAGATTTACATAACAAAACGAACTGTTCAGATTGCTGACCAGATATCAGGTTCTCTTTCTCATGTGACAGACCGCCTTACACTGTTGGCGGCAGGAAATCTTAAGGAAAAAGTGGTTTTTGCGGATAATAATGAGGAGGTAGAGGTTTTGACGACAGCACTGTCAAGTACAGTTTCTAGCCTTTCTAATTATATTGACAATATTACAGGATATTTAGGGTTGCTCTCCGCGGGGGATTACTCCAAAGAGATTGAGGGAGTTTTTGAAGGCGATTTTGTGGCAATACGCGAGGCGATGGCGCGAATTAGCGATGCCTTGAATGAGACCATGCATCGGATTCACGAGGCATCGGAGGCAGTCAGAAACAATTCTGCGGAGACGACAGCATATGCGAACAAACTCTATAATGGGTCGATTGAGCAGACAGATGCTTTAAAGCGCCTTACAGGAGAAATGGATTTAATTACAGATAAGACAGATGAAATTGATGAGAATGCACAGCGTGTCAAAGAGAGTGCAGATGCAGCAAAACATCGGGTTGATGAGGGACAGCGGCAGATGGAAGGCATGTTGCAGACAATGGACAGCATTCACCATGATATGCAGGAGATTATTACAATTAGTCAGTTGATTGAGGAGATTTCTTCACAGACGAGTCTTTTATCATTAAATGCTTCGATTGAGGCAGCGCGGGCGGGAGAGGCTGGAAAGGGGTTTGCGGTTGTGGCGCAGGAGATTGGAAAGTTGGCACAACAGACTGCCTCTGCACTAGAGAAAACAGGAATGATTATTGGAAAGGCAAGCATGGCGATTGACGAGGGAATGCGCACAGCGCAGGATACAGCGGAATCTTTTTGCAAGGTAAATCAGGCAACCAACGAGTTTATGGAGATTTCTGAGAATCTAATTCAAATTACCGTGCAACAGAAAGAAGCAATTGATACTGCATCACAGGAAGTACAAACTGTGTTGTCAATTGCTGATACGAACCAACAGTTTGCGCGAGATACAGATGAGACAGCGGCAGTGTCGATGAAACAAGTGGAAGAGCTAGAACAGATTGTTTCAATGGTAAAACTGCGGACGTAAATTATAAGAGAGCATATTTGTCAGGAGGGAAGATTTGATGAAGCATTTACTTCATAGAATAATAGTTGTCTTGATGACAATAATCCTATTATCAGGAATATTTGTAGGATGTGGAAGTACAAAAGGCTTAAAAGATGGTTTTTATACTGCTGAGATGTCAGCATATAGTCATGGGTGGATGGAATATTTGATTATACAAGTCAAGAATAATAAGATTGTGTCAGCAGAATTTAATGCCAGAAATGAGAGCGGTTTTATTAAGGCATGGGATAATGCTTATATGAAGAACATGATGCCAGGAAGTGCTACATATCCCAATAAATATACGCGTGAGTATGTACAACAGCTCATTGATGGTCAGACGGATACAAAGGTTGATGTTATTTCTGGTGCGACGAATTCTGGAAAAAATTTTGAAAAACTTGTTGTTGCGGTGCTAAAGCAGGCTGCTGTGGGAGATTCTTCAACAGTGGTTGTGGAGTGAAAGTGATATAAGACCTCTAAAGCAGATAAATGAAATATAGAAATCTGTTACTTTGGAGGTATTTTTTATGCTAGGATCAAAACACTTATCCAAATTTAGGGATATGGTATCACAAAAATATATTGATGACTATCTCCACAGGCGTTAATTCGGGCAGTCCCTGCCCTATAACAGTTATATATCGTACATTCTATTTTACGTGCTGAAGGACTGCTTGGTTTTCGCATTCTGATTTCTCAGCACAACCATCTATATACAGTTATCAATGTCGGTGTATGAATAAATGGTAACAAAAAATTTATACTATGACAACCATTACTTTTGGCTATCTTAACCCACCGTCTAAAGCCAGTGGGATTGTGGTCGCCCTATTTTCAAAACGAAATGCGTAGAAGTAGTATTAAACGGCAGTGGTTCCGTGAATGGCATTATTGTTATGTATGGAATATCCAGCCGTTCTGTTTTAAGGCAATGGATTAAGGTGTATAATGCCAATAGAGAACTTAAGCATTATGATCCCAAACAGGAGGTGTCATAAAACAGATGATAAAGTAGATGAGTTGGAATATTTAAGGTATGAAAACTTGTGGCTGAAGTGTCAGTTAGAAGAAAAGGATATGACAGTGGAACTGTTAAAAAGTGAAAGAATTCAAAAGGATGTGCGGCTTGGAAAAGTATGCCATGAGTAACATATTTAACAATGGAATATTTTCATGAAAAAAATGGAGTGTTGAATGGATGTGCAGATACCTTTTCTAGAAAACAAACAAATATAAAGAGAAATGTTATGCATAGAAAATGCCTACACCTCAAATCGAAATGTAAGCATTATCTGCATTAAATTTTAGATATTTCACCTGCCTGCTTGACAAGGGCATATCAGTTGGGAGCACTGGCATTTTTTGTTGTTTGATTGTTAGAAGTCAATATCTACATCGGCAAGAAAGAATCGATTGACAGGAGTTACATCTTGCCCATTGTCAGCTGACACATCATGAAAGTAGACAACTACTTCGTTCCCGAGTGTATTTTTATAATCGGGAGTAGCCCAATAAGAACCATTATAATAAACGATGTTTCCTGCTAGGATGGCGTCAGCCCATGTGTCAAGGGAAGTAGTGCCGTAGTTTGCCCATCCTGCCTGAGTGGACGGAGTTATATTTTCATAAAAGTTTGTGCAGATTCCGTATTCATTAAAGTTAAACGTAAAAACATCGGTAACAAGTTCGGAAAATCGCATTTCTCCGGTCGGTTCGCAGTAGTACCAGTTTTCGTTTACCTTAGTCCATCCGGTCTCCATATAACCATTTGAATCAAAGAAATACCATTTTCCATCAATTAGTTGCCAAGTATTTGCAGGATTGGTCCCGTCATCATTTTGATACCAGTAACCAGTAGCGTTTTGCTGCCATTCTCCGGCGTAGCAGGTAATACTCGAAGAACACATTACAGATACTGCAAGTAGGGCGCCAATAAATTTCTTTTTCATTTGAATACCTCTCTTTCTTTGAATAAATTAACCTGTTGGGCTAGATAAAATTGAAGAAACTTTAACAAAATATGCTATCCTATTTGTAGGAGATATAAAATCGAAAGGAGGCATCATTATGTTGAAGTTCCAAAATAATAATACCACTGTTATAGCAACTTTTAAAGACTTTATTTTAATCGTTTATGTTATTATTGATAACTTGTATCATCAGTTTGCTCCACCACAAGTCATAAACAGGCGGTATGTGTTAGATGCTAAACTGTCTGACTCTGAAATCATTACTATCAGTATTTGCGGCGGGCTGGCAGGCATTGATTCGGAAAATGTATGGTTTTCCTTTGTAAGATAAAACTACTGCCATCTCTTCCCGAAACTTTGCAGCCAGAACCATTTTAACAGAACAAGACGTGCACTTCTGCAAACGATAGAACTACTGCAGCAAAAAATTATTTCTGTTTTTAACCGTTCTATATCAAAAACTGTCAATGCCCGGTTCGCAATCGTTTCTCCAAATACCGCCTTTGTGTTTGGTTGAAATGCAGCCCCTATTTCTTCATCCGTTGCATTTTTATCAATATAAATGCACTCAATTCCTAACTGTCTGAGAGTATGTGAAAACAGATTGACAGAACCACCATAAATTTCTGTGGTACTAATAAAACTGTCTCCCGCATTACAGATATTGAGCAGCGACAATAGCACTGCCGCCTGACCTGATGTGGTACATAAATTTTTTTCCCGCGGACAAATGTATATCCGTCCAAACCAATCATCAGATTCACAATAGCAGCACGGTCACTGACTTTAATGCTCCTTTCCACAGGCTCGTTGCTGAAAAGCTCCTCTGAAAAATTGGAGGATTCATAGGTTCCCTGCACAAAACTAAGCCAGGGATATGGTCTTAAATCCTCCAGTTTAACCGATGTACGTTTTGCCAGCGGGTGATTTATGCCAATAAAAATGTGAGGCATTGCCGTAAACAGTTCATAAAAGTTCAAATTATACTCCTCAAACAGCTTTCTTAGTACATTTTCATTGTTGTTGCAAAGATACAGGATTCCCAAATCACTGAACCTGTTTCGTACATCTTCCACAATCTGGTGTGTCTGCGTTTCATTCAGGATAAACTCAAACCTTTCCTGTCCAAAATGCTGTACCAGTTCCACAAACGCATTTGCCGTAAAGGTATAATGCTGCGTGGAAACACAAAATCTTTGTTTTGCAGGTTTTTATCAACATATTTTGATTCCAGAAGTTCCATCTGTTGAACAACCTGCCTTGCATATCCTAAAAACTCCATGCCCTCCTTTGTCAGTGCCACTCCTGCCCGGCAGCGGCTGAAAATGGTGATTCCAGCTTCCTTTTCTACTTCTTTGATAGCACCGGAAAGACTTGGCTGGGAAATATACAGTTCTTTTGCCGCTTCTGTAATAGAACCCCTTTCTGCAACGACTATCATGTATTTTAATTGTTGTAACGTCATACTTCCTCCTATCTCAGCAATCTGATAATAGTCTGATTGTAAAACAGTTTGCATCAGACAATATCATATCCAGCCAAAGATAATATCTTTAAAGCTCTGTCAAAATTTTCTTTTTTCACAAAAATATAATCTGTATTGAAAGTTGATATTGCAAAAATACTAATTTCATTATCAGTAAGAATACCCGATAATTTAGATAAAATTCCAATCAATGAAAAATCTAACACTTCCTGTATTCTAAATCCTTTCCACCCATCCTCCCGCTCTAACGTATTGGCAGGTGTATCTTCCGTAACACACACCAAAGAACATTCTTCATCTGTTTTTCCAATGAAATAAAACTCTTTATTTAAATTAATGTCAAATTCTGATGCAACTTTACAGACAGTTATATCATAGTTCAATTTTTTAAGTTCCATAATTATCTCCAAACTGACAGTTGTAAACGTTAAATTTATTATCTCGAAAGGCTTTTTTTCATCCAAATATGAGGACAGCCTTCATCATCATGAATATCTTCAAATTCAGTAAAACCTAAATTTTGACAAAAAGCAATTATCCTGCATTGGGCGTGTAAAGATATACTTTCCACCATTTTATTGGTTTGCCGCTATCAATAACATTGAAATTATAGCATATGTCTGGCTGAATCACAATAATATCTCTCGTTCTTTTGGCTTCCCCTTTTTCTTTTCTTCAACTTTGTCTGCTTGTCTGCCTTGTGGTAGTCCCGATACTTTGCCTGACAATTTCTTTTATCATATTTTCCAACAGATAAGGATATAAATAAACTATGCTTTAATATAGCTTTTTCCTATATTTCATAATATGTATCTACTGTTTATATTAGTTTTTTCTGTATTCTGAAAACCAGAACTCTTTAACTTCTGTAATTCCGAAAATCAGAATATAACAATACTGATAATAATTAGATTGAGTATAGTTATACTGAATTAATCCTATCCTAAATCCTTCTCTTTGCATCGTGGACAATGGCTACTACGGCTGAATCCTCCTATTTCTACCTATTACTAAAAGAAATATCTTTCACTTTTCTTCTCAAAATCTTTCGGCTCTCTGACAAAATCATTATATATTGTATAATCATTAATTATGATATTAGAATTGCTGATGATGCTTTTTAAATAGACCGTTTCCCTGTCCTTTGAACGAGGATAAATTTTTGGTGACATAAATGGCTCCTTTCTTGCTATGCAAAGGGAAAAATATATTTTCTGATGTTTTTAAAGTGATTGTTTTGTATAAGGTATACTGTCCGTTCATTTGCAGAATAAACAAAGGATACTCTGGTCGCCCACACGCCCTCTTGCCGGACAGCATGAAGCAACGTAAATGCGTCAGAAAGTAAAAACTTATTTTTGTAGCTGTCTAATAACTGCAAAGCCCGTTCATACCTGTCATCGCCCGGCACAATAAAATTTTTCGTGCTTTCTGGCTTTATCAAAGAATATTGATTACCAATGTGCGACCATAATAGCATCTATAAGAATATTTGTTGTATTTTATCATTATATTACTCATTCTATAAGATGTATAAAAATAGCAATCTCTAGAAATACTGTGGATAAAAATATATAGAGACTACTTCTTTGATCCATGTGATAAAATCGCGTGTTTTCTGTGTTCTTTTTATTCTAAAATGTTTCATTTTATCAAAATTTGTGATAAAATATTGAAAAAATATACTTTAGGAGGAAAAAGAATGAATGGACATCAATATGAACATCAATGTGCAAAGCGACTAAAGAGTAAAGGTTTTTATAATGTGTCAGTCACAAAAGGCAGTGGCGATCAAGGAATAGATGTTATTGCATACAGCGGAGGAAAAAAGTATGGGATACAGTGCAAACACTATTCTTCCCCTGTGGGAAATCATGCAGTTCAGGAAGCTTTTGCAGGAGCAAGATATTATAATTGCAATGTTGCTGTTGTAATGACAAATAATACCTTCACACGATCTGCAAAAGATTTGGCGAGTAAAACGGATGTGCTTTTATGGGATAAAAATAAAATACCATCAGGCACAAATGGTTTTTGGCTTACAAAATACGTAGGATTATTTGTTTTCATTATGGGAATTTTAGCAACAATAGCAATGTGGAAAACAGATAATATAAAACTTCCGGCATTACAAATGGTACAGATGGGGTCTCTTGTTCTGGGTGGATTGTTTGCTGTTTTTGAGTATGGAAATTGGAAGATGTCTTTTCTTTCAGGTATTGCCTATTTTCTTTCGGGGTTTATGAATATAATATTTATTTTAATAACAAAGGGTAAGTTTGGATATGATTTAATATTTTTCTTGACAATTGTGTTAATATCATTTATAAGAGCAAGTTACTTGTATAAGAGAGTGAATGGATTTCATATTTGGAAAAATGGACTTCGTGGGTTTATTAACAGTAGTTTTCGGTGATAGAAAGATAAGCCATTATCGTTATTTGGTTGTGTACACAAAAAAGTGCAACAAATGGGTTGCACTTTTTTGTGTACTATGATAACATGTATTGCAGTGACGCACAAATGTCCTTGCTAGGAAAACATGATTGTTGGTGTTGTGTATTAGGAAAAGGAAATGAAGATCGTATGGAAGAATCAACAACCTATTTTGTTGTAAAAAGGAGAGCTTTACCAGATGTTTTATTGAAGGTGGTCGAGGTAAACAGACTTTTGGAGACACAAAAAGTGTCATCGGTTCAGGAAGCAGTTGAGCGAGTGGGAATAAGCAGAAGTTCTTATTATAAATATAAGGAAGATATCTTTCCGTTTCATGATTCCGCGCAGGGAACAACGCTTACACTGGCCTGTAGAATGGATGATGAACCAGGGCTTTTATCAGATGTGCTGAAAGTAGTGGCAGAATTTGGAGCCAATATTCTTACAATACATCAGACAATACCAATTAATGGGATTGCATCTCTTTCGTTGAGCATTCAAATATTAGACATTACAAGTGATGTGTCGGCGATGGTGACAAAGATGGAGCAACAAAGAGGAGTGCACAATGTTAAGGTGTTGGGCAGGGAATGAGCAGAGAAAATACAGGAGGTCGGTGTAAAATGGTAAAGACAGCAATATTGGGATATGGTACGGTGGGAAGCGGTGTATATGAAGTTCTCAAAAAGAACAAAGATGTGATTTCTGGTAAATTAGGGGAAGAGATACAGGTTAAATATGTGCTTGACTTAAGAGAATTTGAGGGAGATCCAGTACAAGATGTATTAGTTCACGATATGAACTTGATTCTTGATGATCCAGAAGTGCAAATTGTGTGTGAGACTATGGGGGGTGAGCATCCAGCGTATGATTTTACAAAAAGTGCACTTGAGCGTGGCAAAAGTGTATGCACTTCCAATAAAGAGCTTGTGGAAAAGCATGGTCCAGAGCTGATAAAGATTGCAGAAAAACATCAGTGTAGTTATCTGTTTGAAGCAAGTGTGGGCGGCGGCATACCGATTATTAGACCGCTGCGGACATCTCTTGCGCAGGAGGAAATTCTTTCCATAACAGGGATTCTAAATGGTACTACCAATTATATACTGACTAAGATGGAGACAGAGGGACTTGCCTTTGACACTGTGTTAGCAAGAGCACAGGAGAAAGGATATGCAGAAAAAAATCCAGATGCCGATATTCTTGGGTATGATGCTTGCAGAAAAATTTCAATTCTCACATCATTAGCGTATGGAAAAAAGGTTGATTTTCAGGATATTACCACAGAAGGAATTACAGCAATCACAGATATAGATTTTGCCTATGCAAAAAAAATGGGTGCAACCATCAAACTTTTTGCAAAGAGTGTTAAGAAAAATGGAAAGTATTATGCCATTGTAGCGCCGTTTATGGTAAAACCGGAGAATCCGCTCTATGCAGTAAAAGGAGTGTTTAATGCCATTTTAGTGAACGCGAATATGGGCGGAGAAACAATGTACTATGGCAAAGGCGCAGGAAAGCTTGCAACGGCGAGTGCAGTTGTGGCAGATGTTCTGGATTGTGCAAGGCATATTGGCAAACATTTGGATATTAAATGGGAGGATGAGAGACTTGAGATTTCTCCGATTGATGGTGCTGTGAGAAAGTTTTTTGTGCGTGTCTCCTTGACAGATGAAGAACAGATTAAAAAGGTGTTTGGCGAGGTTGAAATGTTTACAGGAGTGGCAAAAGGTGAGTGCGGATTTGTTACAGAAGAGATGACAGAGGCAGCGTATAGGGAAAGAGCAGCGAAATTTGACAATGTATTGTCTATGATTAGAGTCGATTAGAACAGAACACGTACTATATTTTTGAATAATAATATAGAGATAGAGAAAAATGTAATGTATCGACATTGCTTGTGGGAAAGGAATTGTATAAGATGAAAAAGGTAGTGAAATTTGGCGGAAGTTCACTGGCGAGTGCAGAACAGTTTGTGAAAGTTGGAAATATTATTCATGCAGATGAGGGCAGAAAATTTGTTGTTCCATCGGCGCCAGGGAAACGATTTGACAAAGATACAAAAGTGACAGATATGCTCTACACATGTTATGCGCTGGCGGAAAGGGATCATAATTTTAACGCGGAGATGGCACAGATTGAGCATCGTTATCAAGAGATTATTGATGGATTAAAGCTTGAGCTAGATCTTTCTTCTGAGTTTGATAAGATTATTGATAACTTTAAGCGGAAAGCAGGCTCAAATTATGCCGCCAGCCGCGGTGAGTATCTGAATGGAATCATTATGGCAAAGTATCTTGACTATGAGTTTATTGACTCAGCGGAATATATTCGCTTTAATGAAGATGGAGTATTTGATGCGATAAAAACACAAGAGTTACTTTCACAGAGACTTACAGGCGTGGAGAAAGCTGTTATTCCGGGATTTTACGGTGCAAAGGAAGATGGAACAGTTGTGACTTTCTCAAGAGGCGGCTCGGATATTACAGGTTCCATTGTGGCAAAAGCGATACAGGCGGATGTCTATGAGAACTGGACAGATGTGTCTGGTGTTCTTGTTGCAGACCCACATATTATTGAGAATCCTAAAGTGATTGACATTATCACCTATGGCGAATTGCGAGAACTTTCTTATATGGGATTTAATGTTTTACATGAGGATGCAATTTTTCCAGTTCGCAAAGAAGGGATTCCAATCAATATTAGAAATACAAACCAGCCGGAAGATGAAGGGACATGGATTGTTGGTCATACATGCAAGAAGGCTAAGTATACGATTACAGGAATTGCAGGGAAGAAAGGATTTGCTTCTATTAATATAGAGAAGGATATGATGAACTCTGAGATTGGATTTGGAAGAAAGGTACTTCAAGTATTTGAAGAGTATAATATTTCTTTTGAGCATATGCCTTCGGGAATCGACACATTGAATGTGATGGTGCATCAGTCAGAGTTTGTTGACAAGGAGCAGAATATTCTATCAGGAATTAATAAGGCAGTTAGTCCAGATAATGTTGACATTCAGTCGGATTTGGCATTGATTGCTGTGGTGGGGCGTTGTATGAAGTCGCAGCGCGGAACAGTGGGCAGAATTTTTGCAGCGCTTGCTCATGCAAATGTAAATGTGCGGATGATTGATCAAGGTTCGAGTGAACAGAATGTTATTATCGGTGTAGCGAATGAGGATTTTGAGACCGCAATCAAAGCAATCTATGCAATTTTTGTAGATACAAAACTATAATCTGCACGACGATACAAAGGAATAGAAAATTGTATGCATAAGTGGTGAGCGTTATACTAAAAATATGTATGATAACAATAAAGCAGGGTCATATCTACCATTGCGGAAGATATGAGCTTGCTTTTTGGGTGTACATAGGATAAGATAGACAGGCAGAATTGGGGAATTGGAGGAGAACAAATGAGTCGTGAAATAAATACAAAAACACAGGAAAATAAGATGGGTGTAATGCCTGTGGACAAGCTATTGCTAAATATGTCTCTGCCAATGATGGTTTCCATGTTGGTTCAGGCACTTTATAATATTGTGGACAGTATTTTTGTGGCAAAACTTAGCGAGAATGCTTTGACTGCTGTATCGCTGGCGTTTCCACTACAAACGCTACTGATAGCGCTTGGCACAGGAACTGGAGTCGGTGTCAATTCACTTCTTTCCAAGCAGTTAGGAGAGAAAAACTATAAGCAGGTAAGTATAACTGCCATGAATGGAATTTTTTTGGCGGTTATGAGTTACCTTGTATTTGTGATAATTGGAATTGTAGGAGTCAGACCATTTTATGCGAGTCAAGTAAAGGACGCAGATTCAGAGATTCTTAAATTGGGAGTACAATATCTGACCATTGTGTGTGTATGCTCTTTTGGATTGTATGCACAGCTTATCTTTGAGAAACTTTTACAATCTACGGGAAAGACATTGTATTCCATGATTACACAGGCAGTTGGCGCTGTGATTAATATTATACTGGACCCAATTTTAATTTTTGGACTTTTGGGTATGCCAAAACTTGGTGTTATAGGTGCAGCGGTTGCGACCGTTATTGGACAGATTGTAGGGGGAATACTCGGACTGTATTTTAACATTAGAAAGAATGAAGAAATAAAGCTTTCTGTGAAAGCATTCCGACCAGATATGCGCACGATTGCAAATATTTACAAGGTTGGCGTGCCGTCTATTATTATGCAGGCGATTGGCTCTGTGATGACCTATGGAATGAATATGATACTGATTACTTTTTCCTCAACAGCCACCGCGGTATTTGGTGTTTATTTTAAGCTTCAAAGCTTTTTCTTTATGCCAATATTTGGACTGAACAATGGTTTGATACCGATTGTGGCGTACAATTATGGAGCTGGAAAAAGAAGTCGATTAATTAAGGCTATAAAGTGTAGTCTTATTTATGCGTTTCTCTTGCTTTGTGTGGGATTTATTGTGTTTGAGACAATACCAGAGGTATTGCTTGGCATGTTTGAGGCATCAGAAGAGATGCTCGCAATTGGTGTGCCTGCGCTACGCGTTATCGGGATTCATTTTTTGGTTGCCTGGTTCTGCATTATTGCAGGCTCTGTGTTTCAGGCGCTTGGAAATGGAGTGTACAGTCTTATTGTATCCGTTGCCAGACAACTTGTAGTACTGTTGCCGGTTGCCTTTATTCTTGCAAGACTTGGAGGACTACATGCAGTATGGTGGGCATTTCCAATTGCAGAAGTGATGTCATTTTGCTTTTCAGCACTCTTTATGATTTTAATTAATAAGAAAGTAATACAAAATATCCCTGATAATATAACCTCTTAGCGCGAAAAACAAACCACTTGATGTAAAGCTATTTACATCGGTGGTTTGTTTCATTATGATAGAAGAAAGTTCAGTAGAACTATAAAAATTCTTTTGGATTGAATGATGGAGAAATATGATATTAGAAAAAAATTATTTTCAAATAGTTGATAGGCATGTGTGCCAGAGTGCGCAAGAGGTATAGAGATGAAGGTAAAAATTGAGATTGAGGAAGCACTAGAAGAGGATGAAGTGTTGATTCGTTGTCATGGACTGACGGAGGAAATTGCAATGATCCAAAAGGCGGTGCTTGAAATCGCAGGGGCAAAACAGAAGTTTGTATTTTATAAAGGGAACACAGAGTACTATCTTGTTCTGGATGATATTTTATTTTTTGAGACAGATGAGAAAGGAATTAGTGCACATACAAGAACAGACATCTATCAAAGCAAATACAGACTTTATGAGTTAGAAAATATCTTGCCGGGATTTTTTATAAGAGTATCTAAATCGACAATTTTAAATATAAATCATATTTACTCTATTGACCGAAATTTAGCTGCGTCGAGTGTGGTAGCGTTTTCTGGCACGCACAAGCAAGTTTATGTTTCTAGGTATTATTACAAACCATTGATTAGCAAATTGGAAGAAAAGAGGTTATATCGATGAAAAATAGAAAAATATTTTGGGGTATCTTTTTTATAGTGATGGCGGTTATTGTTGTTATCAGCAGGTTTGATATTTTGCCTAATATAAGTGTATTTACTTTTCTTGCAACAGTGATTTTTGGGTGGGTTTTGCTAGATGGTATACGACATAGAAATTTTTATGAAATTCTGTTCCCCATAGCATTTTTGTATATTCTCTATGATGAACCGCTGGGAATTGAGTTGTTGACACCTTGGACTGTTCTTGTCGCTGCTTTGTTTCTTAGTATTGGATTAACGCTATTGTTTGGCGGTAAAAAGCATCATAAACACGCGATTGAGTTCGAGTGGAATAGCAATGGTATTGGCAAAAACAATGAGCAGTGCGGCGGTGAATCGATTCACTGTGAAAATAATTTTGGCGCTGCAATACGATATATTCATTCAGATTGTTTTGCCAAAGCGCATCTTGAAAATAATTTTGGCACTATGACAGTCTATTTTGACAATGCCATAATTCAGGGAAATATTGCCAATGTAAAAGTGGATAACAATTTTGGTGAGATGATTCTCTATCTGCCAAAGGAATGGCGCATTCAAAATAATTTACAACACTGTTTTGGAAGCATCAATGAGCATGGAAAACCAATTGAGACAAGCAATGCCACATTGCGTCTATATGGTGACACAAGTTTTGGGAATGTGGAAATCTATTATGTATGAAGGGAGATTGATTATGGGTATGGAAGTAAAAAGGAATACGTTCGCAACGGACGCTATTAATGATCTTGAAATTCGAGTGGCAGTGGCGAGTGTAGAAGTCAGAAGTTCAGAAGATGCGTTGATTCGAGTAGAAGCAGAAAATCTACAAGACATGGATTATACCTGCGAAGTACGAAATCAAAAGCTTGTAGTGATTTATGGCTTGGAGGGTAGAAAACATCTTGTCAATTTTAACTTGAAGGAGGCGGAAATTATCTTGTACCTTCCTCAAGGAAAAACATTTGAACATATTGAATTAGAAATCGGCGCAGGTAGTATTAATATGAAAGATGTTCCTGTTTTATGTAAGGATATGGAAGCAGAAATTGGTGCGGGAAAATGGCGTGTTGCATATCTAAAAGTATCAGAAAGGCTTGATTTGCAGATTGGTGCCGGCGAGGTAAAGATGAAATCGGCTACTGTCGGTACATTGAACTTGGAATGCGGTGTAGGTTCTTATATGTATAAAGGCTGTGTCACGAAAGATATTAAAGTGGACTGTGGCGTAGGAAACTGTAAATTTGAGTTGGAAAATAAAGAGAGCGATTTTAATTATGACGTTTTTTGTGCGTTGGGCAATGTTAAAATTAACAAAAGCAGTATTCGCTGCATGGGTTCCAAAAAAATATATTCTGACAGGAAAGCAAAGGGAACAGCGACGCTAAAATGTGGGCTTGGCAATATTGAACTAGATACAAACGAAAAAGAAGAGAAGGGCAAAGTGGCACTAGAAAAATAATTAGTAATTAAATTTGTAATAAAATGGTTGACTTTTGTGTTTTTATCTGATAGAATACAGAAGTATGCTTGAGAGAACATAAGTTGCGGATATGGCGGAATTGGCAGACGCGCCAGATTTAGGTTCTGGTGGGAGACCGTGCAGGTTCAAGTCCTGTTATCCGCATTGAAAGAACGCTTAAAATAAGCGTTCTTTTTACTTTGTGTTGTATAATTGAGGATGTAAATAGTTTTTGGGGATCATATCAAATCTTCGAAAGCCTGTAAAGGATGGAATACTTACCTTCATAGGTTTCTGAGGATTTAAGGACAGCTTCTAAGTAGTTTTAAGGGACAGTTTTTTGAAAGCAACGTACACTTTTAATCTGACACACCCTAAAAATTATACATTTTACTTAACAAATCCAATGTAATGGTGATATATCTGCTTCATTCACTACTTTATCAAGCACAAACTTAACGATTCCTTTTCTTCTGTATTCTTTAATAACATACATACTTGATGGCAATCCGATTTTTCCAGAAGGACAACTATAATAAGGTGGTTTTTCAACAAACGACATATCGCTTGTTCCCACAATTCTATTCTCATCAACTGCAAGCCATGAAACAAAAGTATTATCATCTAAATGCCTTTTGTAATAATCTTGAAGGTATGGCTTTAAATCAAATGTTGCTTCAGCTCCTTCTTCCTGCAGTTGCAATATACGTATTTCTATAAATATATGTAAATCCTTATCTACCAACTTTCTATAGTGAACTGCCATACCATCACCTTATTTATTTTAGCTTAGTCAAAATTATAACTACACAAATTCAATACACATAATTATTTATAAAACGCAAAGGCAAAAGCAATGCCAGGATAGAAACTCCACATTTTGTTTCATTATTTTTTAACATCTCTAAAACACAGTCTTTTGAAACCCACTTTTTCATTTTTACTTCATTTTCATCAAAATTCATAGATTCTGTATCAATCTTTGCAGCAAAAACATGACATATACAATCAGACATTCCATTAGATGGATTTTGGCTACATAAAACTTCAAATTTTTAACTGTACACCCTGTTTCTTCTATGCATTCCCGACGTGCAGCTTCTTCTTTTGATTCTCCATCTTCAACACGTCCCGCAGGAATTTCCCACTCTATACGCATTATGGTATATCTTTTAGATTGAAATTTCATCAGAAATCCCCAAAAGCCTTGATGAATCCGCTTCATCCATAACTGCAACTTTTGAAAGCCTTTTTTGTATCATTTCATTTCTGCTTTGCAAATCATCAGCAGCGGTTTGTGCTTCTTGGAGCTTTTTTTGCGTCTTAGAGATTAGTTGCCCAAACTTTTCGTACTGTGTTTTTACAGCACTTAAAGTTTTTAATATTTCCTTGGAATTTTTATTTACAGTCAGGTATCGAAACCCTATTGATAAACTGTTGAGCAGTGCAACAAGCGTTGTCGGACCAGATATAACAATCTTACATTCATTTTGACACCATTCTGTTAATCCGACAATACGTATTACTTCTGCGTATAATCCCTCTGTGGGAAGGAACATAATAGCAAAGTCTGTAGTGTTTGGAGGATCTATGTATTTGTCTCTAATGGTTCTGGCTTCTGATTTGATTCTCTGCTCCAACTCTTTAACTGCTTGTTTTAAATTATCAGAATCCGCATTGTTTGAAGCATCTATTATTTTATTATATATATCAGACGGAAACTTAGAATCAATAGGTAAATAAATAAAAGCTCTTGAATCATCTTTATCAGGTATTTTAATCGCAAATTCAACTCTATCAGATGATTTGTTCTTTGTTGCAACATTTTCCTCATACTGTGAAGAATCCATGATATCCATCAAGATATTTTTCAATTGAAATTCTCCAAAAATGCCACGCGTTTTTACATTTGATAAAGTTTTTTGCAAATCTGAAACTCCCGCCGAAAGAGATTGCAGTTCTCCTAGACTTTTATACAATGTTGAAAGCTGGTCTCCAATTTGCTTAAAACTGGAATCAAGTCTTTCGTTTAAAGACTTGTCTAATTTTTCATTAACATTATGTTGAATCTCATTTAACCGCTTATCATTTGTATTTTGTATTTCTTTTAATGCTTGAACAATTGTTTCCTGCATCTTATTTTGCGCGTCAGAATTATTCTTGAGCACTTCTATACCCATTTTGTGAAGAGAATCTTTTAAAGCTGATGATAAATCAAGCGTAGATTCATTTTGTATCTTTTGCTGCTGCATAATTATTTCACGAATCATTTGGTTTTCGGGTTGAATTTTTTCATAAATTTGCTTAACAATATCCTTTGATATAGAAGCTTTTGATATCCGAATTACCAAATACAAAAGTGCAAGTAAAAATATTAAAATTACTATCTCTAATGCAATAAATAATGTTTCCATGTCATTTCCTCTCTATTCTTCTTTTTCCAAAATTATACCATAAAATTATTGAGATTACGACTACATTATTTCAATCTCTGCATGTAGAAAAATCTTTTATGTTCTTTTTTGGTCATTTTCCTATCAGCGGTAGGCTTCGGGATTTTGCAGAAAAGCCTTTTATGCTTTTTTTAATTGCAAATAGTTGTATTGTGGTAACAGAATTATATAAAAGGTGCAAAAAGTAAAAGCCCGCCTATCAGCTTCTGGTATTTTCTTAGGGACTTTTGATAATACATTATTATACGACTGTGCTTATTCTTTTGGTTTGACAACTCTGTTATATCTTACTTTATTGGCATTATATTATTTTTGATTTTATAAAAATATATTTTATAGAAAATGATAGTTTCTTCTGTTATAATATACTATATTTTAATAATAATACAAATATTTATGGAGGAAATAAAATGAATACACCTACAATTGAAACAAAACGGTTACGATTAAGAAAATTTACAGAAGATGATATGGAAGCTTTATATAAAATTTATAGTGATGAAGAAGTGAACAAGTTTTTGCCGTGGTTTGCATTAAAAAATATGGAAGAAGCATATCAGTTTTTTTTGGAACGATATGCGGCAAAATATTCTGAACCGCAAGCATATGCTTATGCAATCTGTCTAAAAAACGATAATTATCCGATTGGCTACATAAAAGTTGATATGGAAGAGCATCATGATTTTGGCTATGGACTGCGAAAAGAATTTTGGCATCAAGGTATTGCTACGGAAGCTGGAGAAGCCATAATAACACAGGTGCAAAAAGATGGACTTCCATATATCACGGCTACTCATGATAGAAATAATCCTAGAAGTGGTGGTGTAATGAAAAATGTAGGAATGCAGTATCAATATTCCTATGAAGAACAATGGCAGCCCAAAGATATATTAGTTACATTTAGAATGTACCAGCTCAACCTCGATAAAAATACAGAGCGGGTTTACAAAAAATATTGGGATACATCTTCTGTACATTTTATAGAAACAGATATATAAAATCAATTATTTTGAGGGATTAAAATGAGTGAATTAAAACAAAATTATTATGGTAGTTTATGCACCGAAATGTATGAAATTTTACATGAACAAGCACCCCAAGACGAATTAAATTTTTATCTTTCTTATGCAGAAAAAGGAAAGAAGATTTTAGAGCCATTGTGTGGTAGTGGGCGTTTTCTTGTTCCGTTTATGGAACGCGGATTTGACATCTGTGGAATAGATTTATCTGGTGAAATGTTAAATAAGTTAAAACAAAAAGTGCCGAATGCAAAAATAGTTCAGGCAGATATTTTAGAGTATTCCTCCAGAGAGCTGTATGATTATATTTTTATTTGTTCTGGTTCGATGTCGCTATTTACAGATATGAATTTATGTAATAGAATTTTGGAGAAGATGAAAGATATGTTAGCCCCAAAAGGGAAATTTGTTTTTGCTGTTGATACAGTGGCAAATAGGTGTTTAGATAATAAGGATTACAAAACATCTGTTTCTGTAAAAACAAAGGAAGGCTTTGACCTAATATTAAAAAGTAAAAATTATTATGATGAACAGAGTCAAACACAATTTTCTCCAACAATATATGAATTATATAATGGAACACAACTGTTACAAAGTGAACCAATGGATTTTCAAACGCATCTTTACAAGTTTGGAGAAATAGAACAACGTCTAAGAGAAATTGGATTGAAACATATTGCAACGTATTCCTCTTTTCAGAAAGAGATAGCTTTTGATGATAAATGTGAGATGTTCTTACTAGAGTGCAGTTAATAAAAAGGTGCTGGAAGCTTTATGAAATGAAAGCCTCCAGCACCTTTTTATGCGCAGACCTGCGCAGAGGAAATATGCCACTAACGTCGCGCGACCTGCACAGAGGAAATATGTCACTAACGTGGCGTACAGGGCGCGACAAGGAGGGGAAAAGTTCTTTTACTCGATTGTATATAAGCACCCAAAGAAAGATAAATCTTTCTACCCAATTGCGTATATAAATGATTTCGTAAAGTTTCTAAGACTTGTAAAGCGGAGACGGAGGGATTCGAACCCTCGTATCAGTAAATACCGATAAACTGATTTCGAGTCAGTCCCGTTATGGCCTCTTCGGTACGTCTCCAGAAAACATAATATTATACTTCGCTTATGTGGTCTGTACAACGGATACAGAAACAAAGTTTATATTATAAATGGATTATAGCAGAAAATATACCATATGACAACGGTAATTTTAGTGGATTAGAATCTGTTAGTAACAGTGCTGTTTGATAGGGATTAAGATTTTTATACAAAATACAAAAAAGTGTAGCTTTTTTGCGTTTTGTGTTGTATTTGTAACGAAGGAGGTACAAAATGAAAGCAATCAATAGAAAACTTGTAGAAAAAAATTTGCTATCAGAAAGTTTAGGGGAAGGAGAACCAAAGCTAGACTTGTCTGGTTCTTCGTATGAAGAAGTGATTTGGAAAAATTCAGAGATGGTCTACAGATTGGCGTACTCTCTTGTTAGAACTCGCGCTGATGCAGATGATATTTATCAGGAGGTCTTTTTGCGTTATATACAGAAAGAACCAATATTTGAAAGTGTAGAACATGAAAGGGCATGGTTTCTGCGGGTGACAATCAATTGCAGCAAGAATTTTTGGAAATCGCCTTGGTTGCAGCGAAAAGTTGTAATGGAGATGGAAGACATAGAGGAGGCCGCGGCAAAAAATATAGAAGGAAAAACAGAACTGGCATATGGAATGTATGCGGAAACTTCTGCTCTGATTGATACAGTTAAGCAGCTACCGAACAAGTATCGTGTTGTTATACATCTATTTTACTATGAAGAATTATCTGTTGAGGAGATTGCAAAGATTACGGGGGCGAAGGAATCAACTGTGCGAACCAGATTGACAAGGGCGAGGCGTCAGTTGAGAACTCTGTTAAATAAAAATCAAGAATGGATAAGGGAGAGGATTTAATGTTCAAGAGTAGATATAAGGAAGCATACAACACCATTCGTCCATCAAAGGAGCTTATTTCAGATGTGATAAGACAGGCGAGGATAGAAAAAAGTCATGATAGAAAAAAAATCAAAAAGAACAGGTTTGTGCACAAGATAGCCCTTATTGCAGCGGCGGTTGTTGTCTGTTTTGTGATAGCAGTTCCGGTTTGCGCAGCACATATCCCAGCATTTTACAAAATTGTAGAATTTCTTTCTCCTGCATTGGCAGATCAGCTTATTCCAATTGAGAAGAGCTGCACTAGCCAAGGGATTACAATGCAGGTGGAAGCGATTCATTTAGTGGGCGATCAGGCGGATATTATTCTATCGCTGCAAGATGCAGAAGACAGTGAACAAGATTTGGTGCATGGTGTGATGGATTTGTATGACAGCTATGGATTGTCTGATTACACCAATGACAGTGTAATTGGAGGATGTCATTTTTTAACTTATGATGTGGTGGAGGATAAGGCATATTTTCAGGTGACAGTTCAGGCGGAAAAAGCGTATCAGGCAGATAAACTTCAATTTCGAGTACGCTCTGTTTTGTGTAATAAATACAAGGAAACAAAAGATGTCGATTTGTCGGGTGTTGTCTACACGGCGGACACAAAATGGGTGGAGCTGAATGGTAGTGGTGGGATTTTACCAGAAAAGGAGCTGCCAGATTCCATGAAAGGGGATTTTGGCACAGCAGAGGACCCGCTGCCTAGAACCAAAGTTTTGGATGAATTAAAAGTAGCGGACTGTGCAGCAGATGATTTTACTGTGACAGGTATTGCATATATGGATGGCGTGTTACGTGTTCAGATGTGTATGGGGGATAACTGGCGTTCGGATAGACATGTGGAACTATTTTTGCGGGATTCTGATGGAAATGAGCGATATTCGGACCGCAGCGTAAGTTGGTATGAGGAGGTTGGAGATACCAGTTATGACTTTTATGAATTTTGGTATATTGAGGATATTGCGCAAATTGAAGATTATTCCATGTATGGTATTTTTCATGATTCTGGAGAATTGATTGAGGGAGACTGGACTGTAACATTTCGTGTAGGGGATTGACAAATAAATAGAAAGTGGTAGAATAAATAAAAATATAGGAGGGCGCAGTATGAACGGATTAGGTTATATACCAGTTTGTAGCAGCAGTTCAATATCGAAAACATGTAAAAAATTGTGTTTATGGGATTATTGCGCCTTTTTTGAGATTGTTTTATAAACACTTGTTTAGAAATAATAGTGCCGCAGTAATTCCACAACAGTTTGACTGATCTGAGAAGTTGAGCTGTTTTTTTTATGTGCATGGGCACCCAAAGAATATTGATTCCTATTCACGAGCGCATAAACTGCGTATTCCGCGAGAACATGATTTAAAAGTGAGGGGCGATTTTTGCAAAGCAAACTTTTAATATCGCCTTGAATCATTGTTATGAGCAATCCTCTATGCCGTGAATAATAACGAATATTGCCAACGAAGCTGACGGGTACCAGCACGGCAAGTAGGAGAAAAGTTTTTCCCCTACTCGATTTTGCTCGCGATACTGATAGAATTGTATTGTGGGAGACTATTTTATAGAAAAAAGAGGGATTACAGATGACATTTCAGATAGAAGAAAGTGAAACAATAAATGGAATAAAGGCAAGACAAAAGAATAAATTGCTGCGCAATATTCCATTAGATTATATTAATACATTGATAACAAACCTGAATATGCAGAGTGCAATATGGGTGCTCTATCTTGGATATTGTGGGCTGAATCTGGCACAAATTGGACTTGTCGAAGGAATTTATCACGCGACAAGCATTGTGTTTGAGATACCATCTGGCGCAGTGGCAGATTTGCTTGGCAGGAAAAGGAGTATGATTTTAAGTAAAATATGTATTGTTATTTCTTGTATAATCATGCTTTTTGCTAGAAGTTTTTGGTTTTTTGCTTTGAGTTTTATAATTCAGGCACTTGGAAATAATCTTAATTCTGGCTCAGAGGAAGCACTTGTGTATGACAGTATGAAATTTGCCGGGCAAGAAGAGCGCTATATGGGTGTGTGTGGTAGAATAAATATGCTAGTTGAGGTGTCGCAGGGGATTGCGACTGTTGTGGGTGGCATTCTTGCGGAATTTTCGTATGTCTGGTGTTATAGCACATGTCTGGTGATTGCGTTGCTTGCACTTATTCCCGTAATTTTAATGACAGAAGCACCATATACAAGTACACAGAATAGTCAATTATCCATCTGTGAAATGGTGGTGGGCCATTTTCAAAAATGTTTTGTGATTTTGCAATCAGATAGCCGGATACTAAAGATTATTGTGTGTTATTCTGCTATTTTTGCGTCAGAAACGTTACTGTTTTTTTATAGTCAACAGTACTATTATGAAATGGGATACAACAAAATTCAAATAAGCTTCATTTTGTTGGTGGTAGGATGTGTTTCTTGTGTTGGAGCGGCTATCAGTGAAAAGCTTTCTAAAAGGATTGGAAAGGGGACTGCGCAGGTAGGGGCATTTGTGATTGCAGTGGCATTTGTGGTATATGGATTTCACAATCTTTTTGTGTCTGTTGTGGCGTTTTCAGCGGCGGGATTTTTTAATGCGATGCTTTATCCGCTTCAGTCAAAACAGCTTAATTGTTTGATACCATCTGGGCAGCGGGCGACTCTAATTTCTGTGAACAGTATGTTTTTTTCGGTTGCAATGATTTTGTTGTTTCCGCTTGCCGGTATGTTGGCAGATTGGTATGGACTTAGGACAATTTTGGTGACTGTCGGTGTAATACTACTTATATTATTGTTTTTCACGTCCTTGCATAAGGAGTGAAAATCATATGTCAAAATAGTTGCTGTTTTTACCAACAATCCTTAAAATTCTGCTAAAACAGACGGAAATAAACAGCAATTTTGGATATTATTTGCGGGATAGGAATGCACATAAACTGCACATTCCGTGAGAACATGATTCAGAAGCGAGGGGCGATTTTTGCGAAGCAAAACTTTTAATATTGTCCAGAATCGTTGCTATGAGTGGTTTTCTAGAACGTGAATGGCAACGAATTTTGCGCTTACATAAGGATAGAAATAGAAAAGGATTTCTTATTGACGAGTTTTTCAGTGGGTGATAAACTAAAATATAATTGAGAAAGTTAAGGATAGCCTCCCAGCATCTCCCATTTGGTACAATGGGATTCTGAGAGGCTATCACGCAGAAAAAGGAGGATATTTTTATGTATGAGCAAATTAGAAAGCAAGCAAAACAATTGGTGGGAGCATTATTGTGCGCAGTGCTGCTGATTGGTTTGTTGCCTTTGCATGTTTTAGCAGCAGAGACTGTCAATGCTTTTATTTGTCCTAATATTATAGTTACAGTAGATGGCACTGGCTGGACCTTTTTTTCTGCATCTGGTACACAGATACACCCAATATTATATAACAATACAGTATATTTGCCTTTGCGTGGAGTTAGTGAGCTGATGGGTAAAAATTTAAATTGGGACCAATCCACATTGACTTATAATCTTTCTGGTACTAGAACCGCGGCGACAGTGACAGGTACTATGGATACCAACCCAGTACAACAGACTGTTCAGATTCAACTTTGCCCAGAGTTTATTATTGCGTTGGATGGTGTGCCTTGTACATTTTTAAATGAACAGGGCAATTTGCTTTGTCCAGTGTTTTACAATGGTGCAACTTATTTGCCTCTGTGTGCGGTCGGCCAGTTGATAGGGAAGACGGCAATGTGGGACGAAAAAACATATGCAGCCAGCCTTATTAGCGGGGACGGAATTTTTGTTGCAGATGCAGACAGTTTTGTCCAGATACCTGACAAAACGCAAGTTCCGTCTGCACAATCGGAAAATGGAGTCTATATTGGGGAGGAGAAGGCAAAAGATATCGCATTAGCTCATGCCGGATTGATGGCGACACAAGTTCATTTTATTAAGAGTAAGCTGGATTATGATAATGGTCGTTGGGAGTATAAGGTGGAATTTTACGCGGATGCTTATCAGGAATATGATTATGAGATTGATGCTGTTACAGGAGCAATCTTAAAATTTGACCAAGATGTGGAGAACTGGGTTACGCCAACACAGAACCAAAATACAAATAATTTTCAGATTGGAATGGAGAAGGCAAAAAGTATTGCACTTAGTCACGCGGGGTTATCTGGTAACCAGACTCGTTTTACGAAAGCCAAACTGGATTACGATGATGGTCGCTGGGAATACGAGATGGAGTTTATAAGTGGAGAGATGGAGTACGAAATTACAGTTGACGCGTACAGTGGTGCAGTTTTAGATTACGAAGTAGAATCAATCTATGATTAATTCAATACGTTGGAAAAGAGGAGAACCCAAATGAAAAAAATATTTATTGATGGAAGTGAAGGAACGACAGGGTTGCGTATTTTTGAGCGCTTTGAGGGAAGGGACGATATTGAGATTTTAAAGATTCCGTCAGAGCTGAGAAAAGATGCTGCGGAAGTTAGAAAATATATCAATGCTTCGGATATCACGTTTCTATGTTTGCCAGATGCGGCGGCAAGGGAGGCGGTGGCGATGGTTGAGAATAATAAGACAATTATTATTGACACGTCAACGGCGCATCGTACAGAGCCTGGTTGGGCGTATGGATACCCAGAACTTTCCAAAGCGCATCGTGATGCCATTCGGACAGGGAAGCGCATTGCGGTGCCGGGATGCTACGCAACGGGATTTATCACTATTGCATATCCAATGGTAGCGGATGGAATGCTGCCAAAGGATTATCCAGTTGCGGCGTTTGCGATGTCGGGTTACAGTGGTGCAGGCAAAAAAACGATTGCAGTGTACGAGGCAGAAAATCGGGATGAGGAACTGGATGCACCGCGAGAATATGCCCTAAGTCAGAATCATAAGCATTTAAAAGAGATGCAAGCGATTACAGGATTAGAAAGAATGCCATTGTTCTCACCGCTAATTTGTGATTATTATAGTGGAATGATAGTAACACTGCAGTTTTATACAGAGCTTTTGCGAAATAAACCGACTCCTGAGCAAGTACATGCCATGTTTACAAAATATTATGAGGGTGAGCAGTTTGTCAGAGTGATGCCATTTGGAAAAGAAACAGATTACAATGGATTTTTAGCTGGAAACACTTGTTCAGGTTGGGATGGCATTGAACTTTATGTGACTGGAAATGTTGATAGAATACTTGTTAGCACGCGCTTTGACAATCTTGGAAAGGGTGCATCAGGCGCTGCGATACAATGTTTAAATATCATTCTTGGATGTGAGGAGAACAAGGGATTAGTACTATAACAGTCCTTTTGGATGGAGGTTTCGTATTATATGATACAATTGCCACAGGATTTTATGATTCGGATGCAGGATATGCTCGGGGAAGCGTATCCTGCTTTCCTGCGTAGTTATGAAGAAGAAAAGGTTCAAGCGCTGCGAGTGAACACATTGAAGGGAACAAGAGAAGATTGTCTAAAAAAAGCACCTTTTGTTAATCTGAACGTGGTTCCGTGGGAAGAAAACGGATTTTATTTTAATAATAAGGACAATAATATTGCGCCCGGAAAGTATCCATTTCACGAAGCGGGGGTCTATTACATACAGGAGCCAAGTGCAATGGCGCCTGCAGCGTATTTAGAGGCACAACCTAATGAGTATGTACTTGATTTGTGTGCTGCGCCCGGCGGAAAGACAACACAGATTGCTTCTTATATGAAAAATGAAGGTCTTCTTGTCTGTAATGAAATTCACCCGACACGGGCAAAAATACTCTCAGAAAATGTGGAGCGTATGGGAATTTGCAATGCCCTTGTCACAAATGAGACTCCACAGCATCTAACAGAGATATTTGGTACCTATTTTAACCGTATTCTAGTGGATGCGCCCTGTTCTGGCGAGGGCATGTTTCGGAAGAATGAGGAGGCGTGTAGTGCATGGAGTCTCGAGAATATTCAACTCTGTGCAGACAGGCAAGATGAAATTCTTGACTGTGCAGATCGTATGCTTTGTCCCGGCGGCAGATTAGTGTACTCAACTTGTACATTTGCCCCTGCTGAGAATGAAGGGAGTATTGCGCGCTTTTTAAAACGCCACTCAGAGTATCAGATTTTGGAAGCACGCAAATATGATGGAATGGCATCAGGTGTTCCTTTATGGGCGCATTCTAATATAGAAGCGTTAAGACAGACCATTAGATTATATCCACATCTAATTTGCGGAGAAGGGCATTATGTTGCTGTGTTACAAAAACAGGGCGAGGTGCAAAACGGTTATCAAAATTTTCCGGCAATTGGCTTACAAAAAGGGATACCAATAAAGGAAGCAAAAGAGTTTTTACAGTTTCAACAGGAGACGTTGCAAATAGATTTAACAATAGAAGCGCAAGAGTGTCTGTTAAAGTTTGGTGATCAACTGTATCGAATGCCACAGAAGATGCCGTCTATAAAAGGTCTAAAAGTCCTGCGTGCGGGATTGCATCTTGGCACGCTTAAAAAAAATCGTTTTGAGCCATCGCATGCGTTGGCGCTTGCCTTGAAAAAAAGTGATGTGCAGCGGACAATGGAGCTTGGGACAGTTGAAGCTGCGAGAGCCTATCTGGGAGGAATGACATTGAATTATAGTGGAGAAAAAGGCTGGCATTTGATAACTTTTCAGGGTTATAGTATTGGCTGGGGAAAGCTTGCAGGTCAGACTATGAAGAACCATTATCCAAAAGGGTTAAGGAAAGTGTGAAGCGTATGAAAACATCAAAAATTGCATTGAATCTTACTGAAGGCAAACCGATTAAGTTGATATTGCGATTTGCTATTCCAGTATTTTTGGGAAATCTGTTTCAAATTTGCTATAGCCTTGTTGACACAAAGATTGTGGGTAGTATTTTAGGGGAGGATGCGCTTGCAGCGGTAGGGTCAGTCTCCATTCTGTACACACTTTTGACAGGATTTTTTAATGGCTTAAGCCTTGGATTTAGCGTGATAACGGCGCGTTTTTACGGGAGTGGCGAGGAGCGGAAATTAAAGGAGAATGTGGCGGGGGCTATATTGCTTGGATATTTGACCGCTACTGTGCTTATTACGACAGTAGCAATATTTATTCGACCAATATTGACGCTTCTAAATGTGCCGCCGCAGCAAATGGATATGGCACTATCTTATATTACGCTGTTGGTATGGGGGATGTTTGTGACATTAGCATACAATCTCTGCGCTAATACACTCCGCGCGATTGGAGACTCAATTACGCCATTGATTTTTTTAGTGATAGCAGCTTTGACAAATGTCGCAATGGATTATTTGTTTATACTTGTCTTTCATATGGGAGTGAGAGGGGCAGCAGTGGCGACTATGCTTTCCCAGCTATTGTCTGTCGCACTCTGCCTAAACCGGATTCGACAGGGATTTCCAATATTACATCTTTCCAGAGAACATTTTGCATTGTCTAAAAAACAAGCAATTCTTCTATATGAGAGCGGGTTGTCTATGGGATTGATGTCCAGTCTGGTGAATTTTGGTTCACTTGTACTGCAAAGTGGCATTAATCAGCTTGGAACAAATATTATTGTGGCGCATACTGCGGCGCGGAAAATGTTTGAAATATGGGGACTGCCAGTGAGTGTACTCGGCTCCTCAATGGCGACGTACTGTGGACAGAATTATGGTGCAGGCAGGTATGACAGGATCCGACAGGGCATGAAAAGCGTGTTGATACTGGGCGCTGTGTGGGATGGGATTGTGTTTGTTCTGGCACATACAATTTCGCCTTATTTAATCCGTTTTCTCACAAGTTCAGACAATGAGGAAATTATCTATTGGGGGACTACTTATCTGAAAGTGGACATGTCTTTTTTGCTGGTGTGTCTGTTTATTGTAATTTTAAGGAATTGTATGCAAGGCTTTGGAGATCCAAAGACCCCGATTTTATCCAGTTTTATTGAGTTAGTGGGAAAACTAGTGTTTACCTTTGTGTTTGTGCGGTTGTTTGGATATTGGGGGATTATATGGACAGAGCCAGTGATCTGGTTTTTTATGGTGATACCATTAATTGTTATGACGCTTCGGAATCCTGTTATACTGGAGGCTAAAAAGACTGACCACTTGGTATAAAGGAATGCATAAAGTTGCATAAGGAAGTATGTCGCTTTGCGATAACCGAGTGATAAGAATGAAATTAGCAACAATAAGACTCTGGGAATCTATAAAAGAAAGGATTTGACATGAACAAGAAATATGAGATTGATATGTGCAGTGGTTCTGTGCTTGGAAGAATGCTGCTTTTTGCGTTACCGTTAATGTGTTCAAGCATTTTGCAATTGTTGTTTAACGCTGCGGATATTGTTGTGGTAGGGCGTTTTGCCGGTGATAATGCGTTGGCAGCAGTTGGTTCCAACACAGCATTGATTAATCTAATAACCAATATTTTTGTAGGGTTGTCTGTCGGAACAAACGTTCTAACGGCGCAGTATTATGGTGCTAAAAAAGACAGTGATTTAAAACAGACAGTACATACTTCAATGCTGTTAAGTCTATATTGTGGTTTGTTGCTCACTGTAATTGGATTGATTGGCGCGCCAGAACTTTTAAAGCTAATGCAGGCGCCTCCTGAAGTAATTGGTCTTGCAGTGCTTTATTTGAGAATTTATTTTCTTGGAATGGCATCCATGATGGTCTATAATTTTGGCAGTGCAATTCTAAGAGCAATTGGAGATACAAAGCGGCCATTGTACTATCTATTAAGTGCAGGAATCGTGAATGTATTGTTAAACCTGTTTTTTGTTATTGTCTGTCATTTGGGAGTGGCAGGAGTTGCGATGGCAACAGTAATCTCGCAGACAATCTCAGCATTTTTAGTGGTGCGCTGTCTTATCAAAGAGCAGGGTAGCATTCATCTTGAGTTGAAAGAACTTGCGATTTCTAAGGAAAAACTGGGAAAAATTATGCAGATTGGACTTCCGGCAGGTTTTCAAGGAACCATATTTTCACTGTCGAATGTTGTGATTCAATCAGCTGTTAACTCTTTTGGAAATATTGCGGTTGCAGGAAATTCTGCGGCAGCAAATATTGAAGGATTTGTCTACATGGCAATGAATGCATTTCACCAAGCGACAATATCATTTACAAGCCAGAACTATGGGGCGCGGGAGTATAAGCGTATCTATAAAATACTGTTTGCGGGAGAATTTTGTGTGATAGTGACAGGTGTGGTACTTGGTAATTTGGCAGTATTTTTTGGGGAGGCATTGCTTGGAATCTATTCGCCAAGTCCGGATGTTATCACAGCTGGAATGGAACGTGTTAGGATTATATGTACACTCTATGCGCTCTGTGGCATTATGGATGTGCTGGTAGGCTCACTGCGCGGAATTGGCTATTCCATTATTCCAATGATTGTCTCTTTGGTTGGCGCCTGTGGACTGCGCTTGGTGTGGATTGCAACCATATTTCAGATACCAGAGTATCATAGCCTCACAACTGTGTATCTGTCCTATCCAATTACATGGACAATCACGCTGTCTGTACATGCAATTACGTTTTGGCTGGCAGCGCGCAAGGTATTAAGAAACTGTTAATAAGAAAATAACAGACACATCTTGATTTATCTGTTTCTTTGATAGTACAAGTTATTTAAAACAGTTCCTAAATTATGGTGCACGTTTGGCAGAAAATATTTTTTAAACGCGCTTTAGAATAAAAAATGTAAAAATTTGTGCAGAAGGCCATATATAGCCCAAAAAACAAATACAAATTTTGTAAGATAATAGTAAGTAACGCTGCTGAAGACAAAGTAAAAATTTAGCGTAGTATTGTTGCATGACATATTGTTAGAATTTATGAAATTTGTATTGGGGTGAATGGTATTGAAGACACAGGAAGCCGTGGTGGCGAGAATAAAAAACTTATGCAGCGAAAAGAATATGAAAATATCGCAGTTGGCATATGTCTCAGGAATGCCGCCTTCAACACTCAAAAACATTATGAAAGGAAACAGTAAGAACACGGGGATTGTCACAATTAAGATGATTTGTGATGGATTAAATGTTTCCTTGGAAGATTTTTTCCACAACGGGGTGTTCCGAGACTTGGAACAGGAGATTAAGTAAGTACTTGACTACAAAAGATAATGGAAAATGAAAAGAAATGTGTTGATTATAGAGGATAATGAGGCATGCAGAAATGCACTGGCGGAAATAACACAAGAGTGTGAGTCTGCCGGTGCTGTTTTTTGTGTTGACAATTGTGCAGAAGCTTACAGATATGCAATTGAGGAGGAAATTCATCTGTTTGTGGTCGACATAGTACTTGAGCCATCAAAATCGGGAGATGTTTCTGGCATGATTTTTGCAGATAAAATCAGGAAGATGGAGCAATATCAATATACACCGATTATTTTTGTGACAAGCCTTGTCGATGAGAAATTATTTGCGTATCAGAATTTGTACTGTTCGAGTTATATTGAGAAGCCGATTGACTTTGTGCGGGTGAAACATGAGATTTCCAGAGCATTGGGACAGCCAGTGCGCGGTGAGAGCGAGATTAAATTTTATTACTACAGGAAAGATGGTGTTATTTATAGCTTGGAGACAGATAAAATTATTTGTATAGAATCAGTCCATAGGCAGTTGACTGCATATACAACAGAACAGGAAGCCCGAATGCCGTACAAGACGTTGAAGAAAGTGATGCGTGAATTGCCACAGAGCTATTTTATACAGTGTAGCAAAAGTATGATTGTTAACAGGAAATACATTGACAATATTGATAACACAAACTGCTATCTCACAATGAAGGATGGAAGAAAGATTGAGATTGGTAGCAGTAGAAGGAAGCGCTTTTTGGATGAGTTATGATAGTTACTTTTATTGAAGTGTTTACCGAATATTTAAGTGTAATGGCTTTTATGTATAAGGTAGCAAATCAAAAGTTTAGATGGAATAAAGCATTTTTTGTAATAGCAATCATGGAATTTGGGATTGTGATGAGTTCCGGCAAGTATGTTAATAACAGACTGGGAATGATTATGATTTATTCGTTGTTATTTTTATATGCAAAAATTAAAATTACACATGATTGGAAGCCAACAGTAAGAGTCTTTGGCACAATGTTGATTGGAATTCCAGTATTGCAGATATTGGTTTATTATGTGTTTAAAGATTTTATGATAGAGTTAGAGGATTATAGGTGGTATGGTATTTTTGTAAACTGTATTATTTGTGCTTTAATTCTGCTTTGGAAAGAAAAATATATTTATAAACTTGGAACAAAGATTACCCGATTTAAAGAAATATTTCTTGTCATACTATTTGTCCTATTTTTCTTTGAGCTATTGCTTCTGTACAAAAAAGATGGATATATTACAACGCAAGTACAGATACAAGCACTCGTTAGTGTTGGCGGTCTAGTTCTTGTAATGGTTTTATGGATGAGCTCTGAAATGGAAAAAGAAGAGAAGCAGGAAGAACTAAAAATGTACGAACTGTATACAAAAACTTTTGAAGATTTAATAACTGCAATTAGAATTAAACAGCATGAGTTTAATAATCACATTAATGCTATTAAATGTCTGCCCTACACAGTTCAAAGTGCAAAAGAATTAATTGCAGAGCAAAATAGATATTGTGATGCAGTATTAGAGGACACAGAGATTGTAAAACTTTTAAAGTTGGAATCTTCTCCAGTGCTATGTGGATTTTTGTATTCCAAACTAATTTTTGCCCAATCTTTAGATATTAATGTTACCTATGAGGTCGATCCTATTCATGTTGAGCGCTATATAACAATACATCATTTTATAGAAATAATAGGTGTTTTGTTTGACAATGCAGTGGAGGCATTGGTGAAAGATGGGAGAGCAGACAGTAGTTGTAATGAGATTATTTTGAAACTGTCTTCTTATAAGGATACAAAACTTTTGCTGGAAATTGCAAATATTAGCAGAATTTATACCAATGAGGAGATAGAAGAATTTTTTGTGACAGGAAAAAGCAGTAAAGGTGATAACAGGGGTATAGGATTATCGCGCATGAAATTGTTAATACAAAAATATAAAGCGGAACTTTATGCTGCCAATCAACAATATTATGGAGAAAATTATTTGAGTTTTAGAATTATATTTCCATTGAAATAACGTGATCACAATCCCATTCACTTTAGACAATAGCACCTTGTTAAGCTGTTGTTAGACTAAGAACTGAAAATAACTATACGCACCAATTTCTAAAATAATGAATTACAAAACTTGCTTATTCCTGCAAGCAATAAGCCAAAAGGCTGCAAAGCAGATGTTTAGGGAATGCCGCGAGGGTCTAATACCCCGCAGCTTGCTGTGTTGCAGGTTTGATACCTTGTCAGCTTGCTGTGGGGCTGTTGCCTTCTTTGATAACACAAGACAAAAAACTTGTTGCAGGCCACTATACCAATGCTTTTTTAATGCACATTCAAAAAATATTTTGTGTTGTTAGTATTATTTTTGTCAAACGTTGTAATAGTGATATAAAGATGTGCATCGTTATTTTCAGAAGATCTATTACTCTTCGTCTAAGTTAGGATACTCTGGCTCCCCAAAGAAAAACATGCTTGGACCACAATGAGGCATTCCGTCTAATGCACCAAACAATACAATAGCTGCTAGAGAAAGGACAGCAAACATAATTTTATCAACAGCATTTTTTGTGAAGTTTTGAATCATTTTAAAAATCTCCTTTTGATGTAAAGTTTTATAAAGGTTCTTCCCAATATTTAAGAATTATAGGAAAATAACGAAAAGGTAAGAAATAAATTACCGTGTTGTATTGAGTCGAACCAAGTTTCGTTTTCCTATTATTAACTGCATTGTATGCAGAATAATGGACCAATAAAGAATAGGTGCAAAATTTGTCTGATAAATTAGAATTGCAATAATAGCCTCGCAACCCGCCGAAATAAGTGCCGCGCGTTTGTGATGAAGCAGTTTTGCATCAGAAAGGCTGGGTCTTGAAGGAGATCGCACCTGTCCAATTTGATAGATAATTATAATACAGAGCACAAGCAAGATAATCCCAATTTTAAATGGAATAAGAATTTTGCTAAGCAGTGCAACAATCAAAAACAGATATACAAAAGAGAATGCAAAGCACGACCAATAATGTCGAAAATGAAGTCCACCAGAAATTGTGCGCAGTGGAAATTGTACGATAAAGGTAAGCAAAAATTCTGGTAACATGTGTAACATACTAAAGATAAATAAAAATAATACGAGTTTACTAACATCATATAAAATACATTTCAGATAATATATAAAAAGTTTTTGTTCTCGAACGGTTAAGTTCATATTTTCCCGAATATAATTATTGATGTAATTCAATATTGGTATCTCCTCTTGTATGACTGATTGCTATATCAGTTTGTTTGACTTTGCAATAACTATCCATAGTATATTGCAAAGAAGCGCCAACATCATATTTTCAAAACAAACATGTCGAAAATTGTAATAAACGGACAGAATTGACCAAAATATGGAAGTTGGATGCAAGATATACATACTTCATTTGCAAAAACAATATTTTCTTTTAAAATGCATTAACCTGAAAAAAAGTGATAGAAGATATTGCAATGTAAGGAGGTCGTTTATGGAAGCAGAACGAATGAGATTGTACAAGGAGATAGGAGCAAGAATTAAAGCGCTTAGATTAGAAAAGGGATATACAAGGGAAAGTATGGCAGCGCATATAAAACTTTCGGGTAAGTTTTTGTATGAAATTGAGTTTGGAAGAAAAGGATTTTCGGTGGATGTGCTTTTGCGCATTGCCAATTATCTGGAAACTGGTTGTGATTATATTATGACAGGAAAGGAATACATCATAAAAGAAAGCGTTATGAATAAAAATTGAATAGTTACAAATAATGACCATGTATATTAAGAAGTGATTTTAAGTTTTTAAAAGCACTTTGGAAAGGCATGGTTTTTTTGTGGCAAATATTGTATTGTATTTAATGGCAAAACAAAATGTAGCTTTATCGAAATCTGATGTGGAGCTGAGCGATGTGGCAAGTGTCTACTGTGAGGATGAGACTGTCAAGGCAAAAGTGGAAGCATTAAAAATCCATCGATTTCGGCAGGATGGGCAGCCGCGGGTAGTGGTTAGCATCCTAAAGATTATTGAGCAGATTACAAAGCTCTGCCCGGGGATTACCGTGGAAAGCATTGGTGAGACAGACATTATTATCCAGAAGGCATCTTTAGAACACGACAAACCTGAACAGAAGTATAGTTTGTGGTCATATATAAAAATTGGTATTGTAGCGCTAATTTGTTTTTTTGGCTCGGCATTTACAATTATGGCATTTCACAATGATGTTGGGCTTTCTGACGTGTTAAGCCGAATTTATGAGTTGGTGATGGGGGTGGAATCCGACGGATATACAGCGCTTGAGCTCTCCTATTCCATTGGACTTGCTGTGGGGATTATTGTATTTTACAACCATGTTGGAGGAAAGCGTCTTACTTCGGATCCAACACCGCTTGAGGTTGAAATGCGCAATTACGAGCGGGATGTCAATCAGGCAATTGTGGAGATGGCAGACAGGCAGAAACTGGAAGAGGATGTGGATTAGATGATAGGGAAACTAATTTTGCTGTGGGTGATTGGCATTAGTTCGGGGCTTATGGTTTCGGCAGGTGTTTTTACTGTACTTTTTGTAGTGGGTTTGGTTCCGCGATTTGCAGGGAGAACAGATACTGCGTGGTGTGAAATTTTCTATGAAGAGTGCTTGATTGGCGGCGCAATATTGGCAGATGTACTCAGTGTTTTTCCAATTGAGGGTTCATTTGGAAATGAATCGAATATATTGCTGACAGGGCTGCTTATTGTAATTGGTATCTTTGCAGGGATCTTTGTGGGGTGTCTGTCGATTGCGCTGTCGGAGGTGCTTGACGGATTGCCGATTTTTGCTAGAAGAGTGCGGCTTAAAATGGGGGTAAGTATCACAGTTTTTGCAGTGGCAATTGGAAAGGTTGCGGGGGCAATTGTGTATTTTATAAATGGCTTTTATGAAGGAATTTAGGGAGGATACATTGATGGCATCAGAACAGAAAAAAGAAGCATATCAGGAGTATGTGAAGCAAAATTCACCAAAGACAAATCTGCCATTACAGATGGGAAAAGCATTTATTATGGGAGGCATTATCTGTTGTGTTGGACAGTTTATTGTCAATACGGCAATAAATCAGTTTGGCATTGAGAAAGAGACTGCGGCGGGATGGTGTTCCATGATTCTAATTCTTTTGAGTGCGGTGCTGACAGGATTTAATTTATATGGAAAATTAGTGAAATGGGGCGGTGCGGGTGCACTTGTACCAATTACTGGATTTGCCAATTCCGTTGTGGCATCTGCGATTGAATACAAAACAGAAGGACAAGTGTATGGTATTGGATGCAAAATTTTTACAATTGCTGGTCCTGTAATTTTGTATGGAATTGTTACAAGTTGGGTGTTAGGAATTATTTACTGGATAGGAAAAATAATAGGATTTATGTAAAAGAGTAGGGGAAGTGTTATCTTCCCCTACTTGCCTTGTCAACGAAAACTTTTAATCCAATTAATGAGAGAATCGTGATACACATTGTCAGTTACATCTTTGCGCATTTGGTCGGTAACAGGTCCATTTTTCTCCATAATGGCAAGTATCGCTTCCTGTAATCCCGCAATTTTGCCTTTTTCAAAATCTTCTGAAGTATCAGAGAATTTCTTGTCTGTGTTGGCAGCGCTCACAGAAACGGTTTTTTCAGCTGCAACAGGAGTTGTGGTTGTTTCAGAGGTTTTTTGAACTTCTGTGTTGTCCTGAGGAGTAGCTTTTTCGGAGATTTTTTGAACTTCTGTGTTGTTATGAGGAGCAGCTTTTACTGAGGAAACAGATTTTGTAGTGTCCTCCACATGAAGTTCAACAGGGGTAATTGTGGGCTGTTTTTCACAAGTGCTATCTGTTATAGGCAGCCAGATATCGCCGGAATTTGCTTTTACGTTGACACAAATATTACCATTTTCAACACGAACTTTCTGACCAGAAAGCGCACCAATGTACTCTGCAACATTTCCAGCAGGAAGTGTCATTGTAAAGTCGCTGTCGTCGTTATTGACAGTGATAACAACACTTTCTCCTTCAAAGTTCCGCGAGAAAGCATATTGACGATTCATTAGTTTCAGCTCTTTGTAGTCTCCATAGGACAGTGCTTTCGATTGTTGTCTGGTGCGTCCTAGAGCAGCAATAAGCGCTGTAAAAGAGTTGTCTGTCAAAGCGTTCTTGTAATCTTCAAGGTTGAGTGCAGGGCGGAGAGAATCGTCGGAGAATCTTTCCTTTCTGCCCTCAATGCCGAACTCAGAACCATAGTACAGCGATGGAATACCCGGCAAGGTGTACATTAGAATGTGCACTGGCATAAAGTGGGCTTTGTTGTTCAGCTTTGTGTAGATGCGCTCCACATCATGGTTGTCCACAAAATTATAGAGTTTGAAGCCGTTTGGATTGTTGTTGCCCATATCATACAGACGTTTTACAGTGTGCGCAATCTCAAAGAAATTGTGATCGTTATGGCCTGAATAAAGTGCTTTGTGCAACTGATAATTGGTGACAGAGTGTAAAGTTCCTTCGTTGACCCAGCGCGAGTAATCTCCATGAATCACTTCTCCCATAAGCCAGAAATCCGGTTTGACTTCGTTTGCTACGTGGCGCAGAGCCTTCATAAAGTCGAAGTCAAGTACGTCCGCCGCGTCGAGACGAATACCATCCACGTCAAACTCGCTTACCCAGAAGCGAATAACATCGCAAATATAGTCTTTCACTGCGGGATTTCTTTGATTGAGCTTTACCAATAGGTTGTAGCCACCCCAGTTTTCATAGCAGAAACCATCGTTATACTCGTTGTTGCCGCCAAAGTTTACATTGCAATACCAATCTCTGTACGAAGAGCTTTCGCGTTTTTCTTTAATGTCTTTAAACGCAAAAAAATCGCGTCCGGTATGGTTAAAAACACCATCAAAAATTACTTTAATTTCTTTTTTATGACATTCTGCCACAAAATTTTTTAGGTCTTCATTGTCACCAAGGCGGCTGTCAAGTTTTTTGTAATCTGTTGTTTCATAACCGTGACCTACAGATTCAAACAGCGGTCCAATATAGATTGCGTTGCAGCCAATGCTTTTGATGTGATCAATCCACGGCAATAGCGTATTTAACCGATGTTCTGGTTTCCCATAAGCATTTTCCTTTGGTGCGCCAGTCAGCCCTAAAGGATAGATGTGGTAAAAGATAGCTTCATCGTACCAAGCCATTTTTATGTCCCCCTTTAAATTAAAAATTATTTATAACTATGAATGGTACATGTTTCTGTAGTTATAAATTTCCAAAACCAAGTATAACACAGAATTGAACAGTGGTCAAATTATACAAATGTACAAACTTGGTAACACTGTTACCAATATGTAACAGTTCAGCCATGCTATTCATAAGTTGCCAGAATATATATTTTCACCAATGATATTAAGCTTTTGCTGGCAATTTGTTTCATGATGGGGATCCTCCCTATAGAATTAATTGTATAAATTGTCCTTAGTGAGCAAATTTCCACGTATAGTTTGCACAATCAATTCTGCATGGCAGAACTGTTACACCAATATACTTCATATAACTGGCGATACGCTTCCTTTCGCGCAGATGCAAACGTTTGTTTAATATTTTCTAAAACAAACGGGTCGCGGAGGCGAGCCGTCAGAAGCGGAGAGAATCGTTTTCCTTCTAAAGAAAGTGCCTCTTGAATAATTGCATCAAAGCTCTTTTTGGGGCGGCCGTAGAGCCACGGACGATTTAGAGAATTATCAATCCAATCTATCAATCCAACTACATCAACCATCTGGCGGCAGGGACATGCTAAACGTTTGTAGGTTTCGGGATAGCCGTGAGAGCCATCATACCAACTGTGATGTCCCAGTGCTGCCGCAGCGTAGGCGTGGGTTGATGCGCAGGTGTCAAGACGTTTGCAGCCAACAATTGTATGTAAATGTGTAATTTCATACTCCTCATCAAACCATTGTCTTGCCGTCCGAGTAAACAGGTTAATAAAATTAATTTTGCCAACGTCATGAAGCACACCACAGTTCATAGCAAAGTCGTGCACCGTCTGCCGTTTAGCGGTGGGATTTGTTATTTTTTTAATCTGTTCAATGTCATCAAAAAAGTCTGACTCTTCGCGTAAAATAATATCACAGAGAACCGCGGCAGTTTCACCTACAACTTGTGAATGAACATAGACATCTGGAGCAAAGTGTATCATAATGTTTTGCTGAAAGTCACCGTAGGAGATACTATGTGGCGTCTCGATAAAGGTGGTCGAGAGCTGGCGAAGATAGAAAAAGATTTGTTCATTTGCCTTGTTTTTGGGAAAAGCCTCCGCATAGGAAAGTACTTTGAGATATAGGCTTTCCAGATATTTTTCGCGTTTTGATAACTGTTCTGGATATTCGCGCAGATACTGGCAGTAGAATGCCGGAAGGGAAATGGCAGCATATATATTTTCGGATGAAAAGCTTGAGATGTCTGCCTGATCCATAAGTTTTTCTATTTTTCCAAGCAATTCTTCAAGTGTGAGCAGTCCGCAGTAGTATTCAATCGCATGACAGGAGAAGGCAGAACGAATGGGAGGTGTCTCCCTCTTGCTGAGTGCTTCTGCTATCCGCTGTTGGTGGACAAGATGGGCAGACTCCATAATTGTTGTGACATCCTGTGCAGTCATATCATTATCGCGGCTATAGGAAATGCTGGAAGCCATTTGCTGGTGCGTCATATAAATGTATTTGTTCCATGAAAGTTCTGGTGCATTTTCCCGATATCCCTCATCTTGTAAAATTTGAAGAGTTTGTCTGATTACACGGATTTTGGCACTGGCAGATTTAAATTGTCCGAGTGCTGTATTGGCGCGTGAGCGCAGAATATATCCTTTGGTTTCTGTGTCATCAATCTCGTCAAAATATTTAAGATATGCTGCCGCTTCGGCAAAACATAAGCGCATCTGTGACATATAGTACTCGCTGTCTGTCAAATCAATACCAACCATTTTGGTGCACATATTATGACGTCCTATTCCTAACCAATACAAGCAGCGTATAATTGTGTTGCGATCCTTGGTGTGCCGTGCCCGACTTAACAGTGCCTGATAAATTTGGCAGAACAATCCGCTGTCTAATTCATCTTTTCCATTTAATAGTGCATTCGCAAACTCTTCTAGCTCTGCTAACTCCTCGGGCTGCGCTTCAAAAAGTCTGTCAAATAAAGGAAATAGTCCATCGCGCAGCAGTTCAATATTACGACTAATTTTTTTTTGTAACAGATGACGGTCATGCTGTAGTTTTTCTTGAAAGGCGGCTAAAGAGTGAACGGGGGGATGACTACATAAAGTTAATAAAGTGATATCTTTTAGGTTTGCGATATATTCTTCCTGATAGGCCTGCATTGATACACTCCCTCCATTATAATCGTTTCTAAAATAATTTTATTATAAAATTTCACAAATTGGTATGTGAAAGGCGCTTGTGCAGGATTTCATGCAGGCGGTCTGCATTCACTGGCTTAGAGCAATGTTCATTCATTCCAGCCTCTTGTGATAGTCGGATATCTTCCACAAAGGCATTTGCAGTCATTGCGACAATCCAGACGGTTTGTGCATCTTTTCGGGGAAGCTGCCGAATTTTTTTTGCAGCATCATAACCATTCATAAGAGGCATCTGAATATCCATAAAAATCAAATCAAAATATCCCTCTGGGGAATGACTGAAAATCTCTACAGCGCGAAGTCCATTTTCTGCCGTCTCTACCTGCACGCCCGTCAACGATAGCAGCTCCAAGGCAATTTCACGGTTTAGTTCATTATCCTCAACCAGCAAGAGACGATAACGACTGTAGTCAAAATCAATCTCTAGGGAGTCACTATGCTTTTGCTGTATTTTGGCAGTCAATTCGGATAAAGTTGCAAACAATCTACTTTGAAATAGCGGACAAGGGACAAAGCCATTGATGCCCGCTCTGGTCGCACGATATTCAATCTGTACCCAGTCTGCATCTGCAACCATGATGATTGGAAAATCTTTTCCGGCAAGTTGACGTACATGAGATGCCATGTCTAGAGCGGACATATCCGTAAGTTGTTGACCAACGAGTAGTGCGCAAGGCATACGGTTTTCGTATTGTGCCTCAGTCAGCCATGTCACAGTTTCGATACCACTTTTTAGATGTATGACGTTCATTCCACCATCCTTTAGATAATCAATAATCTGTTGTGCTAAATTGTCTAAAGATTCTGCGATCAACACAGTCTGTCCTGTGGGAAGAGGGTATTGGTCTTGGTTTACAGAGGCCACATTTAATGGAATGGATAAGTGGAAGCAACTTCCTTTTCCTTCGGTACTTTCGACGGTTATCTCACCACCCATGCGTTCGAGCAGGTTTTTGACAATCGACATACCAAGTCCTGTACCTTCTATTTTATTGATAGTGGAGTTGTTGACACGCTCGAAGGGAATAAATATTCGTTTTAAAAATTCTGGACTCATACCAATGCCATTGTCCTCGCACACAAAATCTAGCCATACTTTCTGTTGTTTTTCTTGCTGTTTGCTCTCAATGTGTTGCGCAAAACTTACATAGATACTGCCTTCTTTTTGGGTGTATTTCACGGCATTTCCAATAATGTTTACTAGAATTTGACGCAGATGAAGCGGATCTCCAATTAAATTTTCCGCATAAATTTTTCCAATTTCCATCTGAAAGAATTGATGTTTCTGGGCTGCTTGTGGTCGAATGATAATTGTGATATCATGCACCATGTCCGCCAGCGAGAAAGTTTCCTCGCTCAGTGTCATACGCCCGCTGGCAATTCGTGACATATCGAGCACATCATTGACAAGGCTCATCAGATGGGAAGAGGCTGTCTGAATTTTTTGCAGACAGTCGAGCACGCGTGGTTTTTCATCAATGTGTGACAGACCGATGGAAGTCATACCCATAATTGCATTCATTGGGGTGCGGATATCATGAGACATATTGGATAGAAATTTGCTTTTGGCTTGGTTTTCTTCCTCACATGCGCGCAGGGCCTCCGAGAGTTCTGCATTCTGGCGTTGGAGCTGATCGAGTATCGTTTGGTATTGCGATTTGCTGGTGCTTTCAAGTATCCAAAGTTCATGCAGAGTGTCTAGCATGATGCGTCTAATGTCTTGATTTTCTACAATATATTCTGGATTGGTGCGCAACAACTGTTCTAAATTAAGATTTGTGAGCGCACATGCGGCATTGTCTGCAAACAGGATTTGCGGTTGTTCACCTAGATGGCACTCAACAATAAGATATCCATTAGTTTTTTCGCTTTCCATATCTTTCTATATCCTTTTTATTGTTATATGAGGAGTTGTTAAAATTGTAGCAGTTTATCCTTACGAAATTGTCTACAAATCAAGCGATGCGTGCAGAGGGTTTTCCCTACACGATTGTGAATTTAGTATATCATATCAGGGTTTGATGCGCAATAAAATCCAAAGTATTTTCGCGGGTTAGTGAATCTAATAGGTTACTATTCATAAACAATGTCATTCCGTTAAAAAGATTTTCCAAACTATGGTCCCATAAAAAGTTTGAGAACAAAACCAAAACACAGAAGAACTCCAAACTTATTTTCAGCTTGTTTTTTGGAATTTGGTCTTAACTAATTGACATTGTGACAATTATGATGCGTTTGTTTGACAAAGAACAGATTTTAAAATCATTTATTTAGAAGTGAAAGGAATGATACAGATAGAGAAACAGCAGAGAGGATGATTAGAAAAGGAAGATTATCATTGGAAGAAATTGCAGACTATGTTCCAGCATTATCAATGGAAAAATTAAAGGAAATTGAGGATGAGGTTATGCAATTGATATAATTCAGATGTAGAAGATAGTAGTAATAGCAATGCAACAAAACCATGACACACGTGTCATGGTTTTGTTGCATAAAAATTATTAGTGAGGAAAACTTTTGTCCATGAATGTCCTTCTACATTTAATATGCAAAGCGTGAAGTATCTTTTATGCCAATGTTATCTGCATAAAATACATAATTTCCCCATTCAGTAAGACTGCTTCCCTGCCAGTCATTTGCGATATCCAAAGAAAGATCAATGCCGCTATTTCCGTTCCATGACCATGCAATGTAGCCGATTCCTTTATCAGTGCAGTGTTGCATAATTGTTGTCTCATCCACATCTGCGCCATTTTGCCAGTTACCAAATTCACCGATACAGAAGCAGACGCCAGTAGAAAGCATGGAGTCAATGTTGCTTTTTACTGTTGCAGAATCTTTTCCGGCAACAGAATACATATGGATTGAAATCATAGTGTTTCCAGTTTTATCTGCGGATACAACACGTTGGCTGTTGTTGATACAAGTTGATGTTTCCTGCCCATAGCCGGAGGTATCAATCATAATAACATTTTCAATGCCAGCATCTCTAAGGGTGCAAATAGCCGATTGGTAAGCACTTGTCCAAGTGGATGCATTATTCCACGTCCCAAGCCACTCATTTGCAATATTTAATATTACATATTTTTTGTGTGCATTAATCAGATCCTTGATTTCAAGCCAGTAGTTTACAGCATTGTTCAGACGACTGACATCGTCATAGCCTGTGTGGTCGTGCACTTCCAGAATACAGATTAAGCCTCTTGACTCACACCATGAAATGATATTTTCTACTTCTGAGCGCTGTGTTTTATTCCACTGTGTTCCGTCTGCTAGTACTACACGAACACAGTTTGCGCCGCGGTCTGCGATTGCGTTGATGGAAGTTTGTGTTTCATTAGGATACCATGCATGGGCTACATTGATGCCACGCATAAGAAATTCTTTTCCATCTGCATCATAAAGTCTGCCGTCACGCACATACATGCCATTAGAGGAAGAAGTACTTTCTGGTTCTACTATAACATAATCAAGTGCTGTATGCCCCCAATCTGTTGATACACCATATTTATGCTCGCCGGGTGTAAGATAGACAGTTTGTGTGAATGCTTCCCATTTGTTTCCGCTTGTATAGAGAGTGCCTGCGCTATTCTCATCAAGATACAAAAAGTTTTCCTTATAGGAATCTGCGTTGGTTATAATGGTAAGCTTATAATTGCCCGAAGTGGCAACATTGAAAGACACTTCGCCCCATCCAGATTCAAGGTATAGGTAGCCACTGCCAGAATATCCGGAAAAAGTGGAATTTTCAATTCGGTTTTTTCCGTTTTGTTCATAGCGATTTGCATACTCAAACTCGTAACGATTACCAGATTTTATATTCGTTTCTGAGCTTGCAGTAGTTTCAAAAGCAGTCGTCTGTTGGTTTGAAGTTACCGCAGCGTGTGCCTTTTGTCCTGAAAAAGCAAAAACTGAGGCAAAGGTCATAGACACAAAGGCAGCAGTACTTGCTGCAAGGGATAAAATTTTCTTGTAATTTTTTCTCATGTAAAACCTCCATTTGCGTGAGATCGTCTCTTAGAAGTTTTTTGTATCTGTTTTTTTGTGGCAGATTCTGCAATAGATGTACACAAATACAAAAGACTTCAAGCGTCTATAAAATATCCATTCGGTGTAATAGGGATTGATAGAACAGTGTTGGCGCCAAAACAACTGGTAATCTATCTGATTATTACGCCTTGAAACTAAAATACATTAAAAACTAAAGAAAAACAATGGTTAAAATATAAACTTAATTTAGCTAATTGTTGTATGAATCTACTACGTACAAAGTGATGTTTATTGATATGTAATAAATAAAATAAGTAAATATAAGTTAAAAATGACAAAAGTATATAAGAAGTAGCAAGGAGAAGTGGAAATGATAGATTCTAAAAGGAAACTTTGTAGAATTAAAACTAAACGCACAAAAGAATGCGAAATAAATTACATAAAAAGCGTTATTTTAAGGCGATTTTTAAATATTAACTGTTTTGTAGGGCAATTTCATAAAAAAAGTGGTTTTTTTATATAGAAAATAGGTAATATTATATACTCCATAAAAACTTTGTGGTAAAATATAATAAGCTTTAAAACAAACAGGATTCAATAACTGTAGGAAGCAAAACTATTATTTATAGAAAGAGGCAAAGATTTTGTAGCTTTCTATAAATAGAACTTATGAGAAGGGGGCATGTTCATCATGTACGAAAACCAGAAGGGACTGATTTTTACAAATGACAGGTGCATTGGTTGTAATAAATGTATTTCAGTCTGTCCGGTCATTGTTGCAAACAGGGCTGTTAAGACAGAAGAAGGACTTCAGAGAATCGAGGTAGACGGCAATAAATGTATCGCATGTGGTGCCTGTTTTGATGCGTGTGAACACAATGCAAGAGAATTTGTGGATGATACGGAAGAATTTTTTATGGCACTTGCAAAAGGAGAACGGATATCTATTTTATGGGCGCCTGCATTTGCTGCCAATTATCCAAATGAATATAAAAAAATCCTTGGCGGCTTAAAAAAGATGGGAGTAAATCGTATTATCAGTGTAAGTTTTGGCGCAGATATTACAACGTGGGGATATATTAAGTATATTTCGGAACACAATTTTACAGGAGGGATTTCCCAGCCTTGCCCAGCGATTGTAAACTATGTGGAACACTACATACCAGAGTTGATACCAAAGCTTGTTCCAGTGCAAAGCCCACTTATGTGCGCTGCAATCTATGCAAAAAAATATCTGAATATTACAGACAAATTAGCATTTATCAGCCCTTGTATTGCCAAAAAAGATGAGATTAATGATCCCAAAAACAAGGGTTATGTAAGTTACAATGTTACATTTGACCATCTAATCCAATACGCGAGAAAGCATCATATCAAGGCAGAACCAGCACCAAATGAGATTGAATATGGGTTAGGTTCGATTTATCCTATGCCTGGCGGGCTGAAAGAAAATGTATACTGGTTTTGTGGTGAGCAAGTATTTATTCGCCAAATTGAAGGGGAAAAACATGCCTATGAATTTTTGGAAGACTACAAAAATAGGGTGCTCGGAGGAAAGAAGCTTCCATTTATGGTTGATGCGCTAAACTGTGCAAAGGGGTGTATTTATGGCACCGGGATAGAGGAGGAAAAGACAAAGACGGACGATATTCTCTATGAGCTTCAAGTAATCAAGGAGGCGAGCAAATCCAATAGAAGGGGCAGTGCATGGGCAAGGAGAGCGACGCCAGCACAAAGGTTAAGAAACCTCAATAGGCAGTTTGCACGGCTTGACATTAAAGATTTTATGCGTGAATATACAGATAAGTCAGATGGAAATAGGATACAGGTGCCAAATCAGTCAGAACTAAATACGATTTTTGCCGATATGAATAAGAATAATACAATACAACAGCATATTAATTGTAGTGCTTGTGGCTATAATACTTGTGTTGAAATGGCGACTGCGATTCATAATGGGTGTAATAATAAAGACAGTTGTGTTCACTACATTAAAAATGTAGCGGAGGAGGAGAAGGAGCGCATTCAGGAAATCTCCTATGAGGTCGAAGCGAAGAATGAGGAGATGGCAAAGAAGAATGCGACAATTGAAGAGATGGTTGCAGAGGCCTACGGTGAATTTAACACATTGAATATTTCCATTGATGAGATGATTGATGGTAATAATAACAATGCTGATGAAAGTACTAATATCAGTATGGCAATGTTAGAGGTCGTGAATTTCTGCGAGGATATGAGAAAATCGTTTGGGGAGATTCATGAACTTTTGGAGCAGCTTGGAGGGAACAATGAGAATATTACAAAGGTAGCTGCCAAGACAAATCTTCTTTCTCTCAACGCTTCGATTGAAGCGGCAAGAGCTGGTGAAGTTGGAAAAGGATTTGCAGTAGTCGCGCAGGAGATTAAGACATTGAGTGATGTCAGCAGAAGTGCTGCGGACGATAGCAGTAAGAATAAAGATCACATTGTGACAGCAATGACAAGGTTAATGGAGAGTTCAGAAAATCTAATGAAGATTGTAGATAATGTAAATGAACGGATAACGAACCTAGCAGCAAGCACAGAGGAAATTGCCGCGTCTGCTACAATGATTGGGCAGGTGGCATCTGAGTTACATATGAAATTTGACCGAATTAAGGCACTGTAAATTGTTACTATTCACGGTATGGAAATCGCGAATAGTAATGATTTGGAGCGGTATTTGAAGTTTTGCTTCGCAAAAATTGCCCCTCATTTCTCAATCATGTTCTCACAGAATGCACAGTTTATGCGCATTCCTGACTCATGAAAAATAACCTGTAAATCTTTCAGTTTGATGGTTGAAGTTCCTAGGAATAAAGCGTATAATCAAAATGATATATTAAATTAAATCAAGGAAAGTGAGACAAAAATTATGAGCAGTAAAATACCATACAAAATATATCTAGAAGAGAGTGAGATGCCAAAACAGTGGTATAATGTCAGGGCAGATATGAAAAATAAGCCGGCACCAATACTAAATCCCGCGACAATGAAGCCGGTCACTGTAGAAGAGTTGGCACCTATTTTTTGTGAGGAACTGGCAAAACAAGAGTTGGATGATACCACGCCATATTTTGATATACCGCAGGAAATTAGAGATTTTTATAGAATGTACCGTCCGTCGCCACTCACGCGTGCATACTGCCTTGAGAAGAAATTGGATACCCCAGCACATATTTATTATAAGTTTGAGGGAAATAATACATCGGGAAGTCATAAACTTAACTCGGCAATTGCACAGGCTTACTATGCAAAACAGCAAGGGTTAAAGGGTGTTACCACAGAGACTGGAGCAGGTCAGTGGGGAACAGCGTTATCGATGGCATGTTCTTACTTTGAGTTGGATTGTCAGGTGTATATGGTGAAGGTGTCCTATGAACAAAAACCTTTTCGACGCGAGGTTATGCGGACTTATGGGGCAAAAGTGACACCGTCGCCGTCTATGCTCACAAATATTGGCAGAAAAATTAACGAAGAATTTCCGGGAACGACGGGAAGCCTTGGCTGTGCAATTTCAGAGGCGGTTGAGGCTGCCACGACACAAGATGGCTATCGCTACGTGTTGGGTTCCGTGTTGTCTCAGGTATTGTTGCATCAGACAATTATTGGTCTTGAGACAAAATCTGCGCTCAATAAATATGGTATCAAGGCAGATATGATTATAGGCTGTGCGGGTGGTGGTTCTAACTTAGGCGGATTGATTTCTCCATTTGCGGGAGAGATGTTGCGCGGAGAAGCAAAGTATGACATTATTGCAGTGGAACCTGCTTCTTGCCCTAGTCTTACCAGAGGTGTTTATGCATATGATTATTGTGATACAGGAAAAATTTGCCCACTGGCAAAGATGTACACATTGGGAAGCGGATTTATTCCATCTGCAAACCATGCAGGAGGATTGCGTTATCACGGTATGAGTTCGATTGTATCACAACTATATGAGGACGGTATTATTTCTGCGCGCAGTGTAGAGCAGACAGAGGTGTTTAAGGCTGCACAAACTTTTGCAAAAGTGGAGGGAATTCTGCCAGCACCTGAGAGCAGCCATGCAATCAAAGTGGCGATTGATGAGGCTTTGAAGTGTAAAGAGACAGGAGAAGCGAAAAATATTGTGTTCGGTCTTACTGGAACAGGATATTTTGATATGGTTGCATACCAGAAATTCAACGACGGTGAAATGTCAGATTATATTCCTACGGATGAGGAACTCGCAAAGAGCATTGCATCTTTGCCGAAAGTTGAGGAGAGATAAGAAAGCAGAAAAAGGGCTGGAAGAAAGACCAGTCCTTTTCTTCAAAAAAATATAAAAAATGGGGCCTACAGGGCTCGAACCTGTGACCCTCTGCTTGTAAGGCAGATGCTCTCCCAGCTGAGCTAAGACCCCAATTTACACAGTTACTTCAACTGACTCGTTTATTATATTCGTTTTAAATTTAAATGTCAATACTTTTATATAAAAATTTATATTAGGAATAGGTCTTTTTTAATCAAAAGATATATGATAAAATTAGATAGATATTTAGCGAAGGATTAGGAAAGGGAATTATGGAATGAAAGTGATTGTGCATGACCTACAAGAAAAGTCATGGCAGGTACTCGGAATGCAGTTTCATGAGAAGGATATTATCATTGGGGAAAGCATGGAGACAGCTGAGAAGGATATAGAAAAATTGATTGGAAGTTGTCGTCAATTGGTGCTGATTAGTCGTTGTGTATATGGTGGATTCAGTCCTTTTATTCAGGGGGTGCTCAATAAATGCAGAAGGCATTTTGGACCGTTTCTTGAGATGCGGCATGGTCAGACACACTATCAAGTACACAATGGAAATAAAAATGAATTTGGTATGGTTTGTTGCTTTTATGGAGACCAGATTACGGCGAAAGAGGAGCAGTCAGCAAGGATACAGTCTGTGTCTGATGGGATTTCTCTTCAGGCAAGGGGAGTAAAGATTGTCTTTTATAATACTGTTGATGAGTTAAAAAACTGTAAGGAGCTGAGCAGTTTTTTTGCATAGTTGAAGGAGGTGGGCAGCGTGGTTCTGTTTCTGGATGGAGGGTGTGTATTGGCAAGAAATCAGGACTTCAGTGTGAGCAGTATGAGAAGTTATTTGCAACAAGAAGAGCTGATCACAGCTAAGATTACAGAGAACATGGACTGGAATAAAGTGTGTAGGTATCTGGAAGAGGCACAAGCGATAGTGTTGGCAGCGGATGTTTATCTGGATAGTGTATCTTCAGAGGTTTTGAGATTTTTGGAGAAGGTTGAGCAGGCGGTGATTGACGGAGAGAGTATTGGAGCGACTTTCTATGCAGTTCTCTATACAGAACTGTATGAGGGAGAACAGACTTGCGTCGCGATGGAAATCTTAAAAAACTTTTGTTTACGTGCAAATATTACATGGGGTAGAGGGTTGGGGATCGGGGGAAATAATCTGGAGACTGATTCTGGTAAAAGCAGTTTGTGGAAACGGCTGAGAAAACAAATGGTCGATTTTCGATTGGGTTTTTTACAAGAGCAAGCATTGTTTGTCCGAGAACGAATACAGGGAACTGATGTTTATATTCATCCTAAGGAGGTGTCAAGAAAAGCGTACATTCGGAAAATAAACCGTCGCGCAAAAAAAATTAATCGCGTAAAAATCGCGCAAAATTAAAAAAATCGAGGAAATTATCATAAAAATATCAGCTCTTTCAACAAGAAAGAACAGCCATTTTTACGGGATTTTAACGGAATATGTGGAATTTTGACAGATGCTGTATTTTAAACGCAAAAAGTGCGAAAAGTAACTGTTGCAAGATAAATTGACATTCTTATATAATGGACATTGCCAAATCCTGCTAGAATTTGTAAGTATACGTAAATTGGGAGTGATGTTTATAAATTCTTTAAGCCATGATTATGATTGGGAGACGTGATTTGGGTGGCATTTGGCAGTCAAATGATTGGAATGGAGGAGAAGTTAATGGAACAGTTGAACGTAATGACACAGCAGGATAACGAGAAAATATTCAGAATTCTCAGCGATTTATTAACGAAAGACAAGGAATTCCAAATAATGATCACAGTTCCGGCAGGTTCAAAGCTTACAGACAGTGACAATAGTTTGGTACAGAAGAAGACAGATAGCAGATCCGAATTAAGCTTAGGGGAAAATGCGCATGATCTTGAGAAAGATGTTACAGATATGATACACGAAATCGGTGTACCTGCGCATATTAAGGGGTACCAGTATCTTCGTGAGGCGATTATGATGTCGGTGGAGGATATTGAGATGTTAAACTCTATCACTAAGATTCTTTACCCATCAATTGCAAAGAAATACCAGACAACACCAAGCCGTGTCGAGCGTGCGATCAGACACGCGATTGAGGTGGCATGGAGTAGAGGAAAAATGGAGACGCTCGACTCTCTGTTTGGATATACGATCAATATCGGTAAGGGCAAACCGACGAACTCTGAGTTTATCGCCCTGATTGCAGATAAGATCAGACTTCATTACAGAGCATAGGTACAGAGCAATAATGGGACAAATTCCTTTACATTCCTGCTGCGGTTGGTGTATAATAATTATATAAATAATTCGCGAACTCTGGGATTCGTGTAGAAAGGGATTTGATAGTATGAAAAACATTTTATTTGTGGCTTCAGAAGGTGTACCATTTATTAAAACGGGGGGTCTTGCAGATGTTGTAGGTTCCCTTCCCAAATATTATGATAAGCGGTATTTTGACTCGAGGGTGATACTGCCAAAATATATGTGTATGTCAGACAACATGAAATCACTGATGCAGTACAGAACACATTTTTATATGGATTTTATGGGACAGAGCGAGTACGTTGGAGTACTTGAGGCACAGTATGATGGTATCACATATTACTTTATTGACAATGAGAAAATGTTCGGCGGATTTAAGCCATATAGTGATGACCATGTGGGTGAGATTACAAAGTTTGTATTTTTCTCAAAAGCAGCGTTATCGATTTTGCCAGTCGTTGGATTCCGGCCCGATATTGTACATTGTCATGACTGGCAGGCAGCGATTATTCCCGTTTATTTAAAGGAACGGTTTGCGCAGGGTGAATTTTATAGAGGTATGAAGTCAATTATGACAATTCATAATCTTAAGTTTCAGGGAATCTATGACATCAAGACAATTCAAAATATTACAGGGCTTGATGGTTCGTATTTTGCACCCGACAAACTAGGATACTTTAAAGACGGAAATCTATTAAAGGGTGGGTTGACCTACGCAGATGCGATTACAACAGTGAGTGCGACCTATGCGGAGGAGATTAAGACAGATTTCTACGGAGAGAAGCTCAACGGGCTTCTGACTGCGAGAACACATGATTTGAGAGGAATTGTAAATGGTATTGATTACAATGAATACAATCCAGATACAGACCAATTTATCGTACATCACTACAATGCTTCCAATTTCAGGAAGGAAAAGGTTAAGAATAAGCGGGATTTGCAGAAACAGATTGGTCTTGAAGAGAATGACAAAAAGATGATGATTGGCATTGTGTCAAGACTTACAGATCAGAAGGGTATGGATCTTGTTGCATATATTATGGATGAGCTTTGCAGTAAAGATGACATCCAGTTGGTGGTGCTCGGCACAGGAGAAGAGCGCTATGAAAATATGTTCCGTCATTTTGACTGGAAATATCACGGCAAGGTTTCCGCACATATCTATTATTCTGAGGAGCTTTCACATAGAATTTATGCCGCTTGTGATGCGTTTTTAATGCCATCTCTATTTGAGCCTTGTGGACTCAGCCAGTTGATGTCACTGCGTTATGGTACAGTTCCTATTGTGCGTGAGACAGGTGGACTGAAAGATACTGTGGAACCATATAATGAGTATGAAAATAAAGGTACAGGATTCAGCTTTGTAAATTATAATGCGCATGAGATGCTCAATACAATTCGCTACGCAGAACAAGTATATTATGACAGAAAGCGTGAGTGGAACAAGATTGTAGACAGAGGAATGGCAGTGGATTATTCTTGGGGTATGTCTGCGATGAAATATCAAGAAATGTATGACTGGATGATAGGTTAGTACAATGGCATTTGACGGAGTAACGATTGCAGGAGTCGTCAGTGAACTGAAAGAAACGCTGATTGGGAATCGGATTTATAAGATTGCGCAACCCGAAAAAGATGAGCTTCTTCTGACGATAAAAGGAAGTTGCGGGCAGGTTCGAGTGCTGATGTCAGCAGACGCATCGCTGCCGCTGCTTTATCTGACAGAGAAGAATAAGACGAGTCCAATGACAGCACCAAATTTCTGTATGCTTTTGAGAAAGCATTTGCAGAATGCTCGAATTGTATCCGTGATGCAGCCAGGACTAGAGCGTATTGTGCGATTTGAGTTAGAACATTTAAACGAACTTGGGGACTTGTGTAAGAAATATCTAATTATAGAATTGATGGGAAAGCATAGCAATATTATATTTTGCGATGAAAAAGATATGATTATTGACAGTATTAAGCATATCTCGGGAATGGTAAGCTCTGTCCGGGAGGTTTTGCCGGGACGCGCGTATTTTATTCCAAAAACACAGGAAAAGGCAGAGTTGTTGGAATGCACACCAGAGCAGATTATGGCAGTGTTAAAGGCGCGAAATATGCCAGTATTTAAAGCGATATATACTGGCTTTACGGGAATATCGCCCTGTGTTGCGCATGAGCTGTGTGTCAGGGCAGAGATTGACGCGGACTGGTCTTCTTCAGAATTGGACGAGGAGGCGCTTTCACGGCTGATGGTTGTACTTTGCAGCTTGGCAGATGATGTGCGAGAGGGAAGATTTTACTATCATGTTGTATATGAGAATCATCTGCCAGTTGAATATGCTGCCACAAGACTAAGTTCTTATTCACAGGAGCAGAGTAGAAAATTTGCGCGGGTTTCTGAGCTTTTGGAATATTATTATGCCGAAAAAAATACCATCACGCGTATCAGGCAGCGCTCCGCAGATTTGCGCAGAATTGTTCAGACCGCGCTTGAGCGGAATGTCAAGAAATATGACTTGCAGAGAAAGCAGCTTGAGGATACGAAAAAGCGGGAAAAATATAAGGTGTATGGTGAACTTTTAAATACGTATGGTTACGAGGTGGAGATTGGCGCAAAGTCGATGGAGGCTTTCAATTATTATGATGGTCAGAAGATAACCATACCGCTTGATCCAACCCTCTCCGCAGGAGAAAATGCCAAAAAGTATTTTGACAAGTATCAGAAATTAAAGCGTACTTGTGAGGCATTGACAACATTGACAAAGGAGACAAAAGAGGAAATCGAACATCTTTCCTCCATTAGTACAGCGCTTGATATTGCACTTCGAGAAGAAGATTTGGTCCAGATTAAGGAGGAGCTAATCGAGAGCGGTTATATTAGGAGAAAGGGTAATACAAAGCGGGAGAAAGTAACGAGCAAGCCATTTCACTATATTAGCAGTGATGGATACCATATCTATGTCGGCAAAAATAATTATCAGAATGAAGAACTTACTTTTAAGCTTGCCACTGGAAATGACTGGTGGTTTCATACAAAAGGGATACCTGGTTCGCATGTGATAGTAAAAGCGAATGGAGATGAACTTCCAGATAGTGTATTTGAGGAAGCTGGAAGGCTTGCAGCGCACTATTCGCAGGCAAGAGGACAGGAGAAGGTAGAGATTGACTACACACAGAAGAAGAATGTCAAGAAACCAAATGGTTCCAAGCCCGGTTTTGTGGTATATTATACCAATTATTCACTTGTAATCAACTCGGATATTACAGGGATACAACAGGTGGAAGATTAGAAACTATAAAAATTTAAGAATGCCATCGACATTCTTGCTGCGGCGTGCGGGTCAGTTCTGTTGACATATTACAGATTCGCACGCCTGTAATAAAAGAATATGGTAACCGCATAGTGTGCATAAAAAATCATCGGAATTCCGGTGATTTTTTTATGCATAGACCTGTGCAGAGGAAATATGCTGCTAACGTGGTGCACGGGGCGCGGCAAGTCGGGAAAAATTTTTCCCGACTCAATTATATATAGCATTCCAAGGAAAATTGTTAGTAAAGTCTATATGAATAATTCGTTGAAATAGTACTAAAGCTCTATACATAACAGGTTTGTTAAAAAGTATGATAAAGCAATATGACAGAAGATTTTATTCTTAAATAAAATAATAGGAGAGATGCAATGAAGAAAAGACTTAAAACAATAGCTTTTATCGTATTATTTATGATGGTATTTTGTGGAGTTACTCCTGTAAATCTCGCAAAAAATACTAATAATAGTAACAATCATCAAACGATGCAAATCAAACCTGATTTAGAAGTCAAGAGCGCAGAGAAAAAAAATACTATAAAATCTAAAATGGATTTGTTTGTTGTAGGAAAATATAAAGAAGAACTTACTGCGCAAATAGAGATAGGGCAACTTAGCACAGAGAATGAGGAAAAATGTATTATAAAATCAAAACAAACGCAATCAAATGTAGCCAGTGGCGGGCAAGAAAGCATTGCAGAACCAAGAGAAGAACAGATAATAACAGAGAGTCCTACAGAAGTTGAGTCAGAAAATATTACAGAAGCGGAATCAGAAAAAGAAGAATCTACAGAAACGGAGTCAGAAAATATTACAGAAACAGAATCAGAAAAAGAAGAATTTACAGAAACGGAGTCAGAAAATATTACAGAAACGGAATCAGAAAAAGAGGAATCTACAGAAACGGAGTCGGAAAAAGTTACAGAAACCGAAACGGAAAAAGAAGAGTTTACAGAAACCGATCCAGAAGAGCCAGAACGATTTATTGATGAAATAATGGTTCTTGGGGATTGCAACTGGAATGACAGTAAAAATTATTACTACACAAAACAAAACTATTTAGAAATTGAAGTTTGCATTATAAAACAATTTAATACTGCCAAAGAGATGACCGTGCAGATTGGCAAGAATGATTTGTATCTTTCTAATGATAAAAAGAATACCTATATAGTGTCTGCTGATTAAGCAAATATTTGCAACTTCCAACTCTTACATCTG
>CASJPF010000008.1 GCA_949383255.1 Lachnospiraceae bacterium
ATATTAGAAAGTGTCCTGTGCGTTATTTTATTTCTCAAAAAGTTGTAAAGTGGTGGTTTATTATTTATTGTGCATAATATAAAATAGATTATTTGACATAAAAATGATAGGATAGTATTGTATATACAGGTATTGCCATATGAAAAGAGAATACATACATATACAAATAAAAAATTGATTGGAGTAAAAAAGATATGGCAAAGACGAGCGAAGCAACATTAAAAGCAATAAAAAAATACAATCAGAAAAGCAAATTTATAAACATAAAATATACGCCAGATTCAACAGATGAATATGAACGTATAAGCAAATATTGTAAAGATAACAATTTATCAATGCAAGGATATATCAAAGAACTTGTAAAAATGGATCTAGATAATAAGGGAATTGAATATCCTGAAAAGGAATCATAACATATGGCATACAACGCAAAAGCACAAAAAAATATAATGAAAAAACAATATTGATTGCTGCAAGTTATAAACCAAATACAGATCTTGCAGATGGGCAAAGAGTAAAGGCATATTTAGAGCAAACAGGACAGAGCGCAAATAGTTACATCAAGGCATTAATCAAGGCAGATCTGGACTCAAAGGGATTTAATATAGATAGTATTACTACTATAGATAGTGAATCAGATAATAGTTAAAATTGATGTTATAATACATTAGATTGTTAGGTTGTCAAATATTTATATTGTATAAGAAAAAGCCTTGCACTGTATAATGTATAGGCTTTTTGTAGTGTTTTTATTCATTGTTTTAATTATGTTTCATCTTTGATTGGTGAATCTGGTATGTATTCCAAAATATCACCAGGCTGGCAATTTAATAATGTACATACTTTGTTTAATGCTTCTTGTGTTAATAGTTTATGATCTCTAATTTGTTGTAACTGTGATTGGTTAAATATCTTTTCTTGTTCAATTTTATATGTGCTGTATCCCATTTGTCTCAAAGTTGAAAGAATATCTAATTTGTCAATAAAAGCAAATTGTATATAATACACAAATATAATCTAAATTTTAGACTATAATGACCTTAACGACAAACACAAAGCACCTTGATAATTGAATAAAGGCTTTACACTTTTCTCTACAACCGCTATAATAATTGTAACATTATAACAATTGTTTCAATTAAAAAGGCGGTGGAAGGATGGTAGTTGAAGAAATGAACATCATCTGATTATAAAACATTTTCTCTTGACGAACTAAAACTACATTTAACTGCATATAATAAAGCGCTTGTTTCTTTAATTACCTTGTACAAAAATGAATTTGGTGTTACTGAAATTGGAAATGCACCAAATTATAATCCAACTCCCTCTTCTGCTACTAACATAAAAAATACTCCCTACTGGCATGATTTTTATGCTTATAAAGAATCAATTATTCCACAAATTGAGGAAGCTTTAAAAATGTATTGTCAGACAGATTCTAATGGAAATCTAGTAACAGATAAAAATGGGCACTTTATAGAATTAAAATTTGGCAATCCTGCATACTATGCAGATCCAAGTATTGTAAAAGAAATTGATGCCTACAAATATGAATGGTCTTTGTATGGATTAGATGAACTAGAATCAAAGAAAAAGGCATGGTCAGAAGTTTCAAATATTTTATTTCATGAATGTTTTATAAAATCTGGTACGATTGCAGCTCCTACCTCCTATCGTACTCCCGATGACAATGGCTGGAATAGTCTATCTGATAAACAGAAAAAAGAATTTACATCGAAAGCTGCTTATATTGATAAGCTGAATCAATATCTTGATTATATGTCTTTTGATATACGAAATAATTCTCTAACCAAAACCAAATGTAAAGGTATTATTAGACAATGTAATGATGCTATTATAACACATAAAAATGAAATTACTTCAATAGAGAAATTACAAAACAGTTATCAACTTCAAAGAATTGAACTTGCAAATTCTGTATCCCTAAAAAATTTTAAAGTTAATAACACGCTTTTATTTAATGAAAAAGATTTGAATATTATTAACAGTATGATAAGAGAACGAGATTATAATAATTCTAATATTCTAATCACAAATCTTGATGATATTGTTAGTACAATTGATGCCCAAGAAGAATTATATCAAACGGCTATTGAAGAATTATATACATTATCACAACCACAGTATTCCTTTCATACAGAGTTGGACAACTTATATGCTCTTGAAGAATTTCAGAGTTATCACGACTCCTTTGATGTTGGTAATTTTATTAGAGTTGGGTTTGAAATTCATGAGGAGCTTTTTGATATTGATTTCATAAAACTAAGATTGATTTCAATTGAATATAATCCATTACAATCTGATGAAAATTTGTCAATTGAATTTTCTACTATGGAAAAAGGGTTAGACAATGTTTCTGATATATCATTTTTAATTGACAAAGACAGTTCCTCTTCTTCTGGTAGTGGTTCGTCTTCTTCTGGAAAAGGAACCTATGGTAATAATGATGCAAACGTTCAAATAAGTAATAACATGTTGAATGCCCTTCTTAGCACAGAATTATTTGGCACCACTGTCACTGATGTAATTTTAGATAGTCTCAAAAGTAATAAGGGAAATTTTAATACACTTTTATCACACAGCGGTATATTTGATTCCTTAGAAGCTGGGCGTATTAAAATTAGTGGTGAATGTTTATTTGATATGATTCAATCAAGTAATTATGTTGCTGGAAAATCGGGAAGTTTTCTAAGTTTACTAAATGGAAATTTTGATTTTGCCGGGGGAAAGTTCAAATGGGATGGGATAGATTTAACAATTGATGGAAATGGAAAATTCACTGGGGATATTGTTGCAAACTCATTGAAGCTAGGACAAAATGTAAAAATTGATGGAACATCTATAACAGGTCTTTCCAAAGTAGCAACAAGTGGCGACTTTAATGATCTATCTAACACATCAAATATATTAATGACTGATGATGTATCTATTAAATCTGTCACTGATACTAATGGAGTCACAACAAAAACAATAACTGTAGACAAACAAACTTACACAACAAAAGAATCAGATAATTATATTCTAACGAATGTTGGTCTTGGTGCCAATACTGATAAACATGATAAAAGTTTCTTTAAAGTATCAAAAAATGGCTTGTTAGAAGCAAACAATGCATTGATATATGGTACAGTATACGCAACAAATGGGCGTTTTGCAGGAGAAGTTATTGCTACTTCTGGGAGTTTTAGTGGGGATATTGTTGCAAACTCATTAACTGCAAATAAAAGTGGTACCATTGCAGGGTGGACTTTCAATGAAAATGGATTCTTTCGTGAAGACGATTCTATTGGAAATTTTTTTCACAACTAATTGGAGCAAATGGTATCTCCATCTCAGATTTCTTCTTTGTACAACCAGAAGGTTTTGCTGTAACTGATCCAAAATACTATAAGAAAATGTATAATCATCAATGGAATGAAAACGAATTACTCAATTCGCTAATTCGATTATTAGGAGGAACTGAGGCAGAACTTTATGACGAATCCTTATGTATAGAAATATATGCTTATAGTAATAAACCAGCTACAATAAAAATAACTGGAAATTTTTCAGAAGATCTTGACCAATCTGAAGTAGAGGACGGAGAAAAAACTATCATAATCTCTAACCCAATGATTTGGCAAATCAACAATTATACAAAAATTCGCCTAACTACAGATGATATATTTTTTGGTTATCACTTTGATGATGCTGTTCGTTTCCCTTCTACTTTCGCTCGCATAGAATCTATTGGACTATATGATAATTTAAATAAGCGAATCGGTATCTATAAAATTGATGTGTTTGCCCATCAAACAAATCGTGTAAAACGCACAATTTATTTAAGTAAAAATCGCTCCTATGACGACTTTATAATCAATTCCTTATTTGGTCAAATTACATTAAAGACATTGGACATCTATCCTTTAGGGATAAATGCATTTTCTGAATTTGAATTTAATATTTATCCCAATGATGACTCTAAAGTTACAATATCATCTTCTAAACTAAAACATTCCGGCGTTTATGATACCACTGTATCATCTGGATCGCAGTTAAGAATTAGTTCTGATGGAACAATTCAAAGATATTCATCTTCTTCTAAACGTTATAAAAAGGATATTACTTCCATTATTCCTTCCGAATTACTTCCTGAAAGATTATACGATTTAAATATAGTATCATATAAATATAAGGATTTCTATCTTCCAGCTAATGAGCAACGATATAGTCATAATATTCTTGGTTTTATTGCTGAAGATGTATATGAAAAATATCCCGAAGCTTGTAACTTAAATGCAGATGGGACTCCTGAAATGTGGGAAATCAATATACTTTTCCCCGCCGCATTAAAGCTTATTCAAGAACAGCACAAAGAACTTCAAAAGCTGCATAAAAAAACTATCTCATTGGATAAACAGATAAAGTCCTTGAAACAGCAATTTCAAAGGATAAAAACATGCAATAACAACCAAACACACTAGACTTTTAGATATATTTCAAGCAAAAACAATCACAAAGGGAGAAGCAATTAATGAGTCAACAAAACTTTGCACAAGACACAAATAACAACGTTACCGCCACTGATACTAATAATACATTAACACATGGCTTACTTGCTGAAGATTTTAAGCAAAATATATTATCATTGGTTCAAGGACATCAACTAGACATACAAACTAAAGCTATTATCTTAGATTCTATTTTACTTGCAACCAATATAGCTGCAAGACAACAAACTCAATTGGAACTTGCGGAATATCAAAAGAAAAATACTAATATAACTTCAGAAAAAGAAACATCATAAAAAGGTGTTTCTTTTTGTATATGGAGGTGATTTTATTAACGCAGCAATAAAAACAAGCAAACTTAGTTTCTATAATGAATTGGGCATTTTAACTTTCAATGCAAAACAATTTGATACTGGGCGAATTTTTGTATTTTATATTATGGATAATGATGAACCATATGATATTAGAGGCTGTAAAACATATATACGCATACAAAAAGCAGATGGAACACAATTTCAGAGTAATGTCTGTTGTAAAATTGATGGTATAAATAGCATTATCGTTGATACATCTATTGGAAATAGAAATCAAATTCTTGCTGCCTCTGGAATTAATCAATGTGAATTGCATCTTGAAGATGATAAAGGTCTCTGCCTTACTACATGGACATTTAACATTTATGTTGAGAAACGCGTACATAATGCTGAAAATTTATCTTCACATGATTCCTTTGATGTAATTGACAATATAGTTGCTGCGGAAAAAGATAGAATTGAAAGCGAAAAAATTCGTAAGCAGAATGAAGAACAACGCATTATTAACGAAAGTCAGCGCATTGATGAGGAAAATCTACGCCGAAGCAATGAAAATACAAGAAAAAATAATGAAGTTAATCGGGAAAATAACGAAAATCAGCGCATTGATGAGGAAAATCTACGCAACCAGGCAGAACAGACACGTAATAATAACGAGAATACTCGTATCCTTCATGAAGATCTACGTATTGATGATGAAACACAGAGAAAAGCTGAGGAAAAAATAAGACAGGATAATGAAAATGACAGAAAGAAGACATTTAATACAGTTTTATCCCAAGCACAAACGTATGCTACTTCTGCTTCTATTTCCGCTTATAATGCAAAAGATAGTGCAAAAATCGCTAAACTAAATGCAGATATTGCTATTGATAACAATATCTCATTGACAGCATATGCTACTTCTGCCGAAAATTATATGGAAACTGCTAAAAGTTATGCTATTGGTACAAATAATGTTACTCGTCCAAATGATAATAAGGATAATAGTAAATTTTATTCCGAATTAGCAAGACAGCTTACAGACAAAGCACAGAAGCTGTTAGAACAGGCGCAAAAGATAATAGCAGCGGCGTCAAGCGGGGCACTAATACCATCTGGAACGGTTACATTTGAAAATTTGCCAACAGAACCACAAATTGGATATATGTACAATATCAGTAATGATTTTACAACAGATAACCATTTTATTGAAGGTGCGGGTATATTTTATCGTGCAGGCGCAAATGTTTATTGGACAAAAGACAACAGATGGGACATTATGGTTGGGGTACAAGTAACAGGCGTAAAAGGGGAAGCAGAAAGTATATATCATACCGGAAATGTAAATATTACGAAAGCAAATGTAGGATTAGGAAGTGTAAACAACACATCAGATAAAGATAAACCTATATCTACAGCACAACAAACAGCTTTAAATAACAAAATAAGCAAAACCGGAGATACAATGACAGGCGTGTTTACTTTACTTGGGAACCAATATACAGATGCTTTAAGAGCCGGAGGAATGAATGCTAATAATTCAAATATATATGCAATAAACAGTTTAATATTTAGGGACCTGTCTGAAAGTGCAACTGAAGGCATACAATTTTATCGTGATGACTCACATGCTGACACATTGTATGGAAAAAACGGAGTGTTGTATTGGACTCTAAATAGAGCTTTTGGCACTCATGGTACAGACAGAATTGTCCTTACCAGTGAAAATTATGCTTCTTATGCCTTGCCAAAAGCAGGAGGTACAACAACAGGAAATTTAACCAGCCCAACATTTACAGCTAATACACCAATGACCTTAACTAAAGGATTAGTGGACGGGCTTGGCAATGGAACGACAAAAGTATTTTCTAATGGCATAGCAATTTCAAATCCTACAATTAGAAGTGATTTAGGGTTTATACGGGTGACAGGAACCGGCGAAAGTGACACTGTGTTAGAAATTGCAACTGGCGATGATGGTGGCGTAGGCGAACGAATAGTGGCGCGACAGTATAATACATCAAATGCAGTCGCTCATGAGCTTGTTTTATTAGGTAATAGTGGACAGACAGAATTTAATCAATACATAAAAGTTAATACACCTAATGGTACAGATGGAGAAGTACGTATTTTTCGCAATGGTAGTCAAAAAATGTATTTAGGTGTTGGAAGTGGAAATATCAATCATGGGATATGGGATAATGTTTTGAATAAATGGATGGTCTATTCAGATAATTCCAATACCTATTTAAATGGAACGGCTCAAAGTTCAAACACTATAATGATGCTTAATCAAAATGAAACAAAGATCCAAGGAAGATTTCACAATGATATATTGAGAAACTCACCCTTTACCATAATGGGTTGGGATAACGATGGCGATATTCATGGTTACGCATCTAGCAATCTTATTGTTAGGCGTGCTAGTGAAGCATTGGAAGATATTAACAACAATAGAATCGATAAATTTTATGCTAAATCAACTAGGCTTTTTGAATATTTTGGCAAGAATGGATTGGATAAACTATTAACCAGCGGAACGTTATACAACATATTTTCAACTAATTTGTCTTTACCTGCTGCGAATAAAGTAGCTAACTGTGTAGTGTCTGGAAATATCGGAGTGTACCTATTTCGCAATTCTACTAGTGCCGCTGTCACTAATAAATATATGGAAATTACTCTAGACGTAACCGATTCAAATAATAATGAAATATATTACCAGACTTTTAACGCGCTAATGCCAAATACAGGCGTGCTTGGAAGAGTACATACAATAAGTTATAGCTTTCCCATACCAACAATAGCACAGGGTGTACTTACGTTTGCAATAAGTATTATGCAAAAAACAGGATCATCTATGTATTTATCAGAAAGCAAATCTTATTTGTATGCAAATGCATTTCTTTAACAAAAAAGATTTAGGAGGGGACCATGAAAGGAATCGATATTGCAAATTGATACGAGATAAGCAGTTAACAGTCAGGTAGTAAAAGATGTAGGTGTAGAGTTTGCTTGTTTTCAATAAAATTGCTATTTAATGAACTAGGTTCTTTAATCAGTGATGTTGTAAAATTATATACTTACAGCATCACTAACTAAAGAACCTATATTCAACTATTTAAGCTTAATAACATATAAAGACTGTCTCCATTTACAAATTGAAAAATCTCCAGTTTGTCTCCACACATGTCACAAACTACATTAATTTATACTAACTTATAACAAGTTATTGCGAAATTGTCATCACATATAAATACTTGAAACCACACGCTCTATCCCTAATAAACACAGCATTTTCAAGCATTTTGTTACCACTCATAAGGTGTCGCTTGGTACACGTAATAATTTAACCAATTCGTATATAAATTATTACTGTGAGAGCGCCATTGCAGATTCGGTCTCTGGGTTGAATCGTCATTTGGATAATAATTTCTAGGAATATGTATTGGCAATCCTTTGTTTATGTCTCGCTTATATTCTGCGTCAAGCGTATATCTGTCATACTCTGGATGTCCATTTACAAATATTTTCTTGCCATTCTCAGCATATGCAAGAAATACACCAGCCTCATTTGATTCGGCAAGCACAGTAATCTTATCGCAATTATGAATATCAGAAGCGGGCGTCTCTGTGTGACGACTGTGTGGTGCCAGAAAATAATCATCAAAACCGCGCACAAGGGGTACTTTTCTATTCTGTACCTTATGGGAATATAATCCAAACAATTTTTCGGAAAGTTGGCGTTTTTGAATGCCATAATAATAATAGAAACCTGCCTGAGCACCCCAACATATGTGAAGGGTAGAAGTCACATGCTCTTGTGCCCAATCCATAATAGCACACACTTCCGCCCAATAGTCAACTTCTTCAAAAGGAATATCTTCCACTGGTGCACCTGTGATAATCAAGCCATCAAACCGTTTGTTTTGAATCTGCTCAAATGTTGTGTAAAATCGATTTAAATGATTCGCTGATGTGTTAAGGGACACATGACTTGTTACCATAAGGAATGTAACGTCTACCTGTAGTGGTGTATTGGACAGTGCGCGCAGAAGTTGCAACTCTGTATCTTGCTTCACAGGCATTAAATTTAGGATACATACCTGCAAAGGTCTAATGTCCTGATGCATAGCACGATTTTCATCCATTACAAATATATTTTCATTTTCAAGTATTTCTTTTGCTGGCAAGTCACTTTGTACTTTAATTGGCATATTTCTACACTCCTGTCTAAATAGTTGTTACAATTCAGCTATCATCTTGTTTCTACACTTCCATATCCAAATACTCTTTCATAAACTGTTCTTCTGTGACAATAGAAACGTTAAGTTCTTTTGCCTTTTTATTTTTTGAGGAATTGGAAGTGCTGTCATTGTTGATTAGGCAAAGCGTTTTTGAGGATACACTTCCTGCTACTTTTCCACCTTTTTTCTCAATCAAATCTTTTAATTCATTTCTGCTGCCAAAATGATTTAGATTTCCAGTGATTACAAAGGTCTTTCCCTCAAGTGTCTGCTCTTCCTCATTTATCTCCTCTTTCTGGATATGAACTTCCGTTAAAAGATTCTCAAATCTTTTATTGTTTTCCTCATTAGAAAAATAATCGACAAACGCTTTTGCAATCACTTCTCCAATACCATCAATCATCGCAAGCTCTTCCACTGTTGCACAGCGCAGACTATCTAAATTAAAATCATAGAATCGACAGATAACCTTTGCGTTTGCCAAACCAATATTTGCAATCCCTAAACTAAAAATTAACTTGGGCAACTCCACGTCTCTGGCGGTTTCTATGCTGTTGATTAACTTTTTATAAGAACGTTCTCCAAAGCCTTCCATTGCCACAATATCAGCCTTATATCTATCAAGGTGGAAAATGTCCTGATATTGATGAATAAATCCCTTTGCAATAAATTTCTCAAGTGTTGCCTCTGATAAGCCATCAATGTTCATGGCATCACGACCTACAAAATGTGTAAACGACTTTATTTTCTTCGCATCACAGTCAGGATTGGAACAGTATAGTGACTGCACTTCATTTACCGCGCGTATCTCTGTCGCGCCGCCACAGACAGGACAGACAGACGGTATCTCTATATTCTCACTTCCAGTAAGATTTTCAGCAATCTGGGGAATAATCATATTTGCCTTGTAAACAGTAATCTTATCTCCAATACCTAATTTGAGTGTCTTCAAGATACTAATATTATGAACAGATGCCCTGCTCACAGTAGTACCTTCTAATTCAACTGGCTCAAAAATAGCAACTGGATTAATCAGTCCTGTGCGACTTGGGCTCCATTCAATTTCTTTCAATATAGTCTCCCGAATTTCATCTGCCCACTTAAATGCAATGGAATCGCGTGGAAACTTTGCGGTTCTTCCAAGGGAACGACCATAAACAATATCATCATAAATCAATACCAATCCATCTGACGGAACATCATAAGTTTTAATACGTTCTTCATAATCAGATACAGCCGCAACAATATTACTGGCATTTACTTTTACGTATGCAACAACATCAAATCCTTGACTAGAAAGAAATTCAAATTGCTTTTCCCGCGAGTTCTCAAAGTCGACACCCTCAGCCTTCACCAGTGCAAATGCATAAAATCTTACATTTCGCTCTGCAGTAATCTGATTATTTAACTGTCTAACTGAGCCCGAACAGAGATTTCTTGGGTTTTTATATCTAGCTTCCACATCTTCAATATGACTGTTGATTTCCTCAAAATCCTGATATGTAATAACCGCTTCGCCTCTGAGAATCAACTCGCCCTGAAACTGAATTTTTAATGGAATATTTTTAAATACTTTTGCATTGTTGGTAATGACTTCCCCCACTTCACCATTTCCGCGCGTAACCGCCTTTAACAATTCTCCATTTTGATAAGTTAATACAATTGTAAGACCATCTAATTTCCAACTAAGCAGCCCTTCTTTGTCACCGAGCCAATCTTTTAGCGCTTCACGTTCCTTGGTTTTATCAAGAGAGAGCATTGGACTTTCGTGAGCTTCCTTGGGCAACTCATCCACAGCCTCGTATCCCACACTAATTGTAGGGCTACCTGCAAGAACCATGCCTGTTTCCTGCTCAAGAGACACCAACGCATCATATAAGGTATCATACTCCAAGTTGCTCATAATTTCCCTGTCTTGCGTATAATATGCCTTTGAAGCTACTCTTAATTTCTCCACAAGTGCTTTCATCTGCTGTATTTTTTCAGTGTTTGCTTCCATACTTCCTCCATTCTTTTTTACAACTTATCAAAATCTTCTCGCGCAACAATAGATATTATAATAAATACTATAATTTTTGCTACTTTGACAGTTACAGCTCAGCCCTGCTAAACTGTAACCTTTGACATTCCACATGCACAATAAAGTTTTGACAGCTCTTCCCCGCTAAGTTCTCGATATTCACCACATTTTAATCCAGCAAGTTCAATATTCATCACTCTAATACGCGTAAGGGACCTTACGCCATATCCAAAACATGCACACATACGTCGAATCTGTCTGTTTAATCCTTGCGTCAATATCATTTTAAATGTATATTTTCCTATGTACTCTACACTGCATGGTCGTGTTGTCTCATGCAACTCTTTTAAATATACTCCCCTTGACAGTTTATCCAAAAATTCTTTCGTTATTTCCTTGTCCACCTTGACAAGATATTCCTTTTCATGATGGTTTGCACCTTTCATCATTTGCTGTATCAATGTCCCATCATTTGTCATAAGAATCAATCCCTCAGATTCTTTGTCAAGGCGCCCCGCATAGGTAAGCCTTACGGGGTAATTGATTGCCTCCACAATTGTCTTTTCTGCATGTCGGTCTTTTTCTGTGCAAGTGATTCCGACTGGCTTATAATATGCAAGTACCACCTTTGCAGAAACTGGCTGTATGCGCTTTCCATTCACTTCCACACAGTCTGATGTACACACTTGCATACCACTGACTGCCTTATTGCCATTGACTGTTACGCTTCCTTGCGCAATTAATTTATCTGCATTTCTTCTGGAACAGATACCACATTCTGCAAGGTATTTATTTAATCGGGTCATTTTGTTCCTCTCAATAAAATCATTTCTAATCACAAAAATTTTTTTAATCTGTTAATTGTTTTTTCTTCAAATGCAACCAGTTCTCGAGCAACTTCCATTGATGTATTTCCAGAATTTTGATGGCGATTCATTGATTTCCACATATTGGTAATGCCCTTGTTGCTGCCCTGTATCATAATCTCTGCAATTTTACTTGTACTGCAATTTGTAAGTGTGTTCATTTGAATACTGCCTTTGAGCATCATGTCCTGCACGCTACTGGCATGATACCCCTCCGCCCGCTCGCGTTGTAATCGGTCTGTTGCCTTGTTTTGTATTACAGAATACAAAAGCTTTTCCTTGGAAAGCTCCTGCAACAGCTCATCATTGTGAACCATCTGAGATACTGTTTCAATCGCATTAATTGCCATACTGGAATTTTTCTGAACCTCTTTTAAAATCTCCTGATCATCTTTTTTCATAGCCATCATCCTTTCTTTCTAAACGATTCGTGATAGCTATATTATCACCAGTATTTAACAGCTTATGCCTGTATATCCGTATTCTCCCATACTGTGTTTTCCACTTCGCCTGTCAGAACTTCCAATTTTTCTTTTTCCTGCTCAAAAGGATATACAACGCCCCACTGTGCGCGCAATTCATCCATCTGTTTCATAATGCGAATTATCTCATTATGCGGCATTTCCCAGCACTCTTTCTCTCCTTTTTCAATGGCTTCAAGGCTAGAATATACTTCATATTCATAGCCTGTAATCTGTTTGGGCGCTTTGATTGTCTTTCCCGCCTTACATTCTGCATCGTACACTGTAATGGACTCAAAATTATTAATATTTTCTATTACAATATATCCTTTTGGTCCATATATCACACCTCTTCTGTCACTATATCCATACATTGTACTGTTGAGCACTGCCATCTTACCATCTTTGTAAGTAAGCGTAATACTTTCCGAAGCATCTACTCCAGAATCTGTCAAAATACAGGAAGAATCCATTCGCTCAACTTCTTTTCCAAACATCATCGCCGCAAAATTTAGTACATACACACCCAAATCAAGCAATGTTCCACCTGCAAGTGCAGGCTCTATTAGTCTTTTTTTATCAGAAATAGCATAGCTCAAATTGGCTGTCAACATTGTTGGCTCTCCAATTATGCCCGAATTAATAACGCCTTTAATGGTGGTAAGCATTGGCATATACCGAACCCACATTGCCTCTGTCACAAATACATTTTTTTCCTTTGCAAGCATTAAAATTTCCTCTGCCTGTGCTGCATTTGCAGTAAAAGCCTTCTCACACAGTACGTGTTTGCCATTTTCTATACACAATTTCATATTTGCATAATGTTCTGAATGTGGCGTTGCAATATAAACCAAATCAATTTTATCATCTAATACCAACTCTTCATAAGAAGTATAAGCTACTTTAATACCATATTCATTCGCAAATTTCTGTGCGCGTTCCTCACTTCTTGACGCTACACCATAGCACTTTACATTTTTCATTTTTTTGATAGTGTTCGCCATAACGCCTGCAATTTTACCGGTTCCCAAAATACCGATACGCTTTTGTTTAAACATGCTTGTGTCCTTACCTTTCCTATTCAAGAATACCGTTGGTATTCCTTCTGAATGAAACGAAAGCCCATGCAGCACAAAGCTCATGGGTCTTCATTTTTTATGATTTGTATATAGCGTCTCAAGGTATCACTCAAAAAATTCAGCTTTTACATATCCAACTGTACCATTATAGTTAATCTTGTACCACTCACCTTGGTCCTCCAACAACTCATAAGAATTTCCTCCTTGGGCAGTTCCAAGTTTTGCAGATTCCTGATTCGCTTGACTTCTAACATTTACATTTGTCGCGGCCTTTACTGTTCCAATTGGAGATGTGGAAGATTCAGATTGTGTGGTTACTACCTCCAGATAATCGCTCTTAATATAAGCCTCTTTTCCATCAAATATTACCTTGCTCCATCCGTTCACTCTGTCTTCAATTTTGGTAAGTTGTGTTCCTGTCTCCGCCTTGCCAATCTTGTCCGCCTCCTCACTGTCAGAAGAACGCACATTCACGGTCGCTGTAGTCTTTACAATCTGATTGACAACTTGATTTTGAAGTGGCGGTTCCTCACTTTCTGCTGGTGTCTGTGTCTCAGTTGTGGGAACATCAGTTTCTGGTGCTTCCGGCGTCTGTGTCTCAGTCTCTTCCTGCGCCTCAAGCTGTGCTAACGCCTCACCGACAGAAGTCTTAATGGTCGCTGGCAGCGATTCCATAAATTGCCCCAATGCATCATCAGACGCAATTGCTTCCTTATAGTTTACATCAATTTTGTTATATAAGTCAACCACATCATCTTGACTGGTAACAAGTTTAAATGCTGCTGTAATATTCTCCTCAGTATCCCCGTCAATTTTAAGATTTCCATCTTCCGCTGTATAAACATAGAACGCATTGAGTCCTGGTGCTTTCGTCTCAATATCTTTAATCTTGACGGCATATGTCACATATACAAAATAAGAATTTTCCTCCACACCAGACTTGGTATAACACTTAATATCGTCATACCCTTCAATAAATTCACTTTTCTTTTCATAAGTGATAAGATCCTTGTCACTGCTGTAATCCTTGACAGATTTTACTGTTTCCAAATCACCGTCTGCAAGCGCTTTATAAAACTTGCTCATCAGTTCATTGACATCTGTATGTGCATTTTCAGCCAACGGGTCTTCTTTTAACGCAGGAATCTCTGTTGTCACACTTGTTGGAGGCGTTACATCAGAGGTTTCTGTAGGTGGCTCTTTTGGCTTTCCTACAGAGGAAAAAATCACAGTAATTACAATGGCACACGCTGCAACTGGAAGCAACACTTTTAGTGCCTTAATAGCAATTGGTCTAATATTATTTGCGTCAAAATCCATATCCAAACGCACTGCTTTCCTTTTAGGTTCTGTCTTTTCATTGTTCTGTGTGGTATTGCTGTCAAAATGTACATCTGACGAATTGTTTTCTTGATTCTTTATATTTTCTACTGTTGTATCTAACGTATTTCGTTCTGTGTTCTCTATATTTTGTACTTCTTTATTTGATTTCTTTTTATCCATTTTTTGCTCCTATCTATTATAAACCCGCAAAATATACAAACCACGCAACAAGTGCGTGGTTCTGATTGTAAGTTCTTAATAACTTTTACAGTAAACTTCCATCATGAAATTCCTGCACTCTTGCAGACTGTAACCTATATAACACACATCTGCATCAAACTTTTTAAAGAAAATACACCCGACAGGAATCGAACCTGCATTAAAGGCGTCGGAGGCCTTCGTTCTATCCATTAGACTACGGGTGCTTAGATTTTGCATACACTCAATGCTGTATCATGTTTGTTATCATAACATAAAATGTTTCATTTGTCTATAAAAATTTTGCTTCATAATACTCTTTCCATAGAAGTCGAAGCAATATTATGTCATAAAATTTATCCTTATAAAAATATCCCTGTTCTTGAACTCCTTCCAATTTGTAACCTGCTTTTTTAAAAAACCGTATTGCTTTCTTGTTAAAATCTGTTATTTGCACGGAAATTCGCTGATATGCAAGAACATCAAAAATATACTTTTCCAAGAGTTCTAGTGCTTCCATACCATATCCTTTTCCACGTTTTTCCTCATTGTGAATTACAATCTGCAACTGGGTATTTTTCCATTCTGGATGACAATGTACCATTCCAATTCTACCAATTGGCTGTGCTTCTTCTTTGCAAACAATCAAATACCATACATTTATCGCTTCCCCTTTTGAAATTGGACATAGCTGAATCCTCTCGGATTCTAAATATTTCCCACAAATACATTTATCATTTACCATAGCTGTCATTTTATCCCTCCCTCACAGTTATCAATAATTCTACACAATCCAAACACGCTCCCCTAGATGCTTTATATCCTTCTCTATTTTTCCAAGACAATAACATTTATGATGTTTTTTAATAATTTTTAATACCTTATCACAATATTTTTCGGGAACTGCCAATAACATGCCAATTCCAAGTGAAAAATCTTTCAAAAAACATTCTCTATCCATCATATTTAAGTCAAATATATATTGAAACAGCGGGGGCATTTGTATTGATGTAAAAGAAATACTTGCTCCAAGACCTTCAGGAATTTGAACATAACTTTTTTTATCAAGTAATGACTTTCTAATAATAAATATGCCATGAATAAGTTTTTGCCTGTTAAGCTTGTTAATTATATTGACATAAGAAGTATTTGGTCTCATCAACTCATCTATAAAAGTATTCTCTCCTGCAAACTTTGTATTTATAATCTCAGGTTTTCTATCAAGGATTACTTTGATAAAAGGATAGCTAAGTGATGATATACCAGCGGTATGTAATCCAATCAGCACATCACCCTCCGCAATCTCGCTTCCAGTTATAATATCCTTTCTGTCAGAAATCCCAAACACCACAGCCCCTATTTTGTATTCGTTTGCAGGATAATTAACAGCCTGTGCTGCCACTCCCAATCCCGCAAATAAAATTCCATCGTTTTCACACGCCTCTTTCATTGATTCGCCCATAAGTAGCAACTGGCTACTGTCATTGTTTCCGCAGACAACATTTGCTAATAAAACAGAAGGTCTCACACCAAAACGCATTAAATTATTTGATGCATTCGCCACCAAATCCATACAGATTTCCCTATCATAACCATTTTTCATGGCAAAGCGCTCCTTAGACCCTGGAACATGAAGCGCAAAGGAGCATACAGGTTCCTCCATTCCTATTAAGTCTGGCTTAAAAAATACAGGAGCGGTAACAATATTTGTATAAAATAGCCTGTCATCTTGTGTAATCATATCTGCCAACCGATCCTTAACCATATGAATTTTTTTGGTGTCAAGTCCAGTGTCCATATAACTAATGCTCTTTCTCTCGCCAGAAAAACCACTCAACAAAGAATCAACAGTAGTGTCAAGAACTTGCGCAATATTATAAATCATATCTACTGATGGTAGACTAATTCCTTGTTCCCACCTTGAAACCGCCTGATAAGACACATTCAATAAACTTGCCAATTGCTTCTGCGTCATACCCTTTATCTTTCTCTGTTCTAAAAGTGCTTTCCCAACCTTCTCTCTATCGAGCATTACTTTTTTTCCTCCACAATCTTTTCATTATAACATTCCCCGTTATCTAAAGTTTATCACAGCACAAAGAAATTCTCAATCAACAAGCTATTGAAACCAGACACGGAACTCAACAAAATTAATATATTATTCGTAACAGTTCAGCCTTTGGCTTCCTGTTACGAGCATCAAGCCGTGCATAATCGCTTCGCGGTGTCAAAGCCACGTACCGTGGCTTGATGCATCTCAACTACTACGCTTTCCCACGGACTTTGCAGCGCAATGCAAAGTCCTATCTGAACTGTTACTATTATTCCTCAAAAAAAGAGCAGGTCCTCACACAAAAGAACCTACTCCTATCTTTATTTAAAATTTATATATTTAGGAATTGCTAATACATAAAATACAATTTATCTGTAAGCAGTTCCTTAATCAAAATCAAACTTTGTAAATCGTTTTGCTCTGTCAAGATAACGGAATCGTACCATCTCATTTTTTTCAAGTACGTCCTCCTCCGTTCCTCTGTACTGGCAGCGGATACAGCTATAGATTCCTGTATCTTTATTGTAAAACATATCGATGTCGAGGTCTCGCATAAAGCAGGATGGACATCTATAATTTAATTTGCCTTTTCCAAGTTGAGCCATGTTGCAAATACCTCCTTATCAGAAATTGTCTTCTTGTAGCCAAGTTTAAACATCGGTGAGAATGCGTATCCCTCCTCAATATAGCCAAGTGCCTTATCAGAAGCAGTAAGGGAAACCTTTGTCTCAATTGCTGGAATCACTGCGCTCACTGCGCTTGCACCGTCAAGCTTCGCATCGCGGCATCTATATTCATAATTGATTGTCTCGCCGCCTTCTCCTTCACATGCAAGTGTAATACCTGTCATATCCTCAGGATACTCTGTTGTGCCATAACATGCTGTAATATATTCATCAAGTGTAATCTCAGCAGAAGGGTCGCTGATTTCAAGAATATTTCTTTCAATCTTAATATTAGAAGCGCCCTCCTCAAAATACTCTTTTGTCTGAAGCTTTACTGTAACGCCATTAAATTGAATCTCAACAGGATCAAGCGTTAAGATACGTGTCTTTTTGCCGTCAATCACTTCCTCTGAAAAATGACTGTGTGTCGGGCAGAGGCAAAGGTCAACTTCCTCACCTTTATATGAAAGTTTTGCGCTTCTTACTGTGCCAGCTCCCGCATAGTGTGTAAAATATCCTGCGCGGTACTTTTCTTGAATTAAAAACGGATAAGAAGCGTCTTGCACATGTGGCGTGCCAATGCCAACAGGCCAGTTTAGTTTTGCCACATAAGGGCGCAAATCCACAATTGCACCACCCTGATCCATATTGACGCAAGCTCTCATATAAGGGTCGCAATACCAGAACAATTGTTTGTCAGAGCCATAAAGAATATCTCTCCAAGGTGCACATTCTGGCTCATTGTAATTTCCTGCGTTGACGCCCTTCTTTTCTCTATAGTAATCGGCAAACTCTGCCATTGTCATATCAATTAATTTGCCTTCTTTTTTCAAATCACCATAGTACTTACAGCCATCACTGTAGGATTTATACAAAAGCTCATACGGCTGCTCCCAGCGCCCCATTTTATTCATCCAACCCGGTCCAACAAACATCATATTATAGGAATATCCATTGTTATATTTTGCAAGGTCGCGATACTGGTCAATCAAATTGTAGAGATATGGATACTCCCATGTTTTGGTGTCATAAATCATACCGCGAAGCACATTCTGTGGGTGCGTACCAAAGTTGGAACCATTTCCATCATAGCACGCAATCAAATCTCTGGAAAGATGCGGAATTGCAACAATCCCAGAATCCTCCTCCGCATTTGCCGCCGGTGCATGGGTATTTTGTTTTGATGGAATCCACGGTGCCCACGGACCGCCGTCAAACAATGTGTACCAAGAGTTATTGCAGGTATGATACGCTTTTGGTCCTTCTTCCCAACAGGTCGCAACTGCACATTTTACAGTTGGGTATTTTTCTTTAATATAGTTTGTGAGTTCCGCATCCATATAGTAAGAGCCTGTTGACTCTGGATAGAAGCCAAATTTGTCATGGAATTTCTCAAAAACATCATTGACAATTGCCTTTTTGTCCTCCATTGAGAACATCCAAATACAAAAATCCTTTGTCTTGTATTTTTCGCGAAATTCCTCACAGGGAAGTCCAAGCAAAGAAAGTGCAATCTCATCTCCGTATTCCTCATGGTCATGCTTTGCAATTTCCACTGCCTCATCATTAAATAATGAAGCATAAGTCATCTGAATTGTCACTTTAAGACCGTTTTCATGTGCCAGTCTCTGTTGTGTCTTAAAAATATCGAGTGACTCTGTTAAGAGTGCTTTATCTCCAATATCCTCTTCCTTTCCCTGCCCCGTAACTGTGGCAGAATACTCCGGTACCATCTCCGGACGATGGATAATGTTTACAACAAATTTATCCACTTTTCTTTCCTCCTTTTTTTGCATTTTTATATTCCTTTAAAATCAAAAGATAATACTAACTTTTGCGTTGCATCTAGCAAATATTCCTCATGCGTTCTTGCTCCCCAGCTATCATCACCTGCCACGCCCATCTGTTTTAGAGCAATGCGCGCCACTGTGTAATAAACAGGCGGTAATTCATAGACATGTGCAGCATTTTCCAACTCATGTGGTGTGTACGGCAGCACATTTACGCTCAAATCGTTTCCTGTAAAACGAATACCGCGCCCCTTGTTGTCTGTGATGTCTACACTGCGCACTCCTGTGTGATTGCCGCACTCCTGCGGAACAAGATATTCTGCCAGATTATCTTTTACTTTTTTATGATATATTCCCAACTTACCACCCTTCTCACGGTCGCAGTAAGTATCCGCTGGGCCAAGCCCATACCATGTCAGATTTTCTAAATCTGCATCAAATTTGAACAACATACCAAACTCAGGTATGTCTGTAATATTCTTTGGCGCTTCGTATTCCAATGTGGTGTTGATTGTTCCATCTTTTGTCACTTTATAAGTCACAAAGCATTCCGATTCAGGAATTGTGGGCAGTACATAGCAATAACGAACAACGACATTTGTATCATTTTTGATGACAACAGCCGGCTTAGACTGTTGATATAAACTTGCTGTTTTCCACTGCGCATAGCGATATGGCATTCGATTGCCGCAGTCGTTATCTGTCGGTGCGCGCCAGAAATTTGGTTTTGGAATTGCTTTTATCAGTTCTCTTCCCGCATACACATAAGAAACCAGACCTTTTCCATCTTTGTCAAACAAAGCTTCAAAGTGCATTCCGCGCACCCCAATATTATAAGTGCCCTCCGTAATTTCAAACATGGGTATGTCTGCCATATTGGATTGCTCCTCTGTGTTCTTTATTGTATACACACCCTGTCCAAAGGCAACCTCATGACCGTGTTTTGCCCAAAGTGTATCCTGCAATAACACAAAACTTATAGTCACAACATACTCACCGCTCTTGACGGCTTTCCACCGCGCATCATCACTCCACGGCGTCATATATCCAAACACAGGCAATTTATAAACCTTTGCGGAAAGCGGTTCTACTTCTGTGGTCATTGTCACTTTTGCAAGTTCCTCTCCGTCTCGTGCTAACGTGACAATGCACTCATAACTTGACGTATTGGTAAACAAGTTTTTGTTGATAACTTTAAAACTGTCACCTTCTACTCGAATCTGTATATTTTGATAGTTAAACTTCACTTCCTGCATTTTAGGAGACGGCAATCTATTTCCACCATAGACAATACCATTTCCACTAAAATTATAATCACATGGTCTGTCGTCAAAATCACCACCATATCCAAGCACTTCATTTCCATATCTATCTTTGTGGTAAATTGACTGGTCTACGTAATCCCAAATAAATCCTCCCTGAAACAGTGGTTCCTCATCTGTCAAATCTGTATACTTATGCATAGCGCCACAAGAATTTCCCATTGCGTGCGTATACTCACACAGCAGCATTGGCTTTGTTCTGTTCTCCGCTAAAAATTTCTTAATGGAATCCACACTTGGATACATTTGACTTTCCATATCCGAAGTATCGTTGTAGCGTCTATCATGATAAACTCCTTCATAGTGAACAAGTCTTGTGCTATCTAATTCATGGAACTTTTGCGACATTGCATGAATAACAGAACCGCCAAACGATTCATTTCCACAGGACCAAATTAAGATAGATGGGTGATTCTTGTCTCGCTCATACATAGACTGAACTCTGTCTAACAAGAGCGGTTCCCAATCTTTCCTATCGCCCGGAATTACCTGCTCTATTGGCAATTTCCCTCGATTCGCCATATCCCAAATTCCGTGTGATTCCAAATTGCACTCATCAATAAGATACAACCCATATTCATCACAAAGCGCATACAATTTGGAGTCATTTGGATAGTGACTTGTTCGGATTGCATTGATGTTGTTCTGTTTCATCGTAATAATATCTTGCAACATCTCATCATAATTTGGCACTCTGCCAAAACGCCCGCCAAACTCATGTCTGTCAACACCTTTAAACACAATGCGTTTCCCATTTAAAGTCATAATGCCATTGTCCAGCGCAAAACGCCGAAAGCCTACTTTTTGTGGTATGATTTCCACCACATTTTCATCTGCATCATACACTGTAATTAAGAGCTCATACAACATTGGAGACTCCGCGCTCCAAAGCATTGGCTTATCAACTGCTATATGAATCTCTTGATTTTCACCGTTTGTAAGCTCCACTTTTGTCTCAGCTATTTCCGTACAATCTGAAAGTGTAAGCACTGCGCTGGCAGCTTCAGAGGTCTTTTTTATCACATTTAGAGAGACCACCAAATCTGCTTGTGTATAATCCGCATTCAAATCTGTCCGAATCTTCATATCACGAATGTGCGTATCTGGTATTGCATATAAATAGACACTCCGAAAGATTCCTGAAAACCGGAAGAAATCTTGGTCCTCGCACCAACTCCCACTGGTCCATTTATACACTTGAACTGCCAGTTTATTCTCTCCTTCTCGCAATACATCTGTCAATTCAAACTCTGATGGCGTAAAACTGTCCTCACTATATCCAATATAACTATCATTACACCAAAGTGCAAATCCGCTCTCAACTCCTTGAAAGGATATAAACACACGTTTATCCTTAAACTGCGTTGGCACTGTAAAATATTTGACATAGTTTGCTGTGGGGTTAAATCGTGTTGGAATTTCACCGGGCACAATCAACTCATGCCCATCCCACGGGTATTGCACATTCACATATTGAGGTTTATCATATCCCTCAAGCTGTATGTGCGCTGGAACATAAATATCCTCCCAGTCTCGACAATCTACCTCCGTTTTATAGAAGTCCTTTGGAGACTCTTCTATATTTTTTGCATATCGAAACTTCCAAATACCATCGAAAGACTTTTTTAGACTTTGAATATTTTGTACAAATTCAGCCTCACTCACATAATACTTATGGTCAGAGTGTGCCGCTATTTTATTTTCCCCATAAAATAAGGGATTTTTCATCTTTTCTTGCATTTTTTATCCTCACGGCAGGTTTTAATAACGTGTGTAACATCATTATAACATCTGCCCTTTCTTTTATGTTTTTATAATCACCTTTATTTCGTGCAATTTTATTCTCTATCTTATTCTCTATCCTGCTACCATCCTTTTAAGGCTGATATTTTATACTCCAACAGTTTTCCTTCGTGATTGTCTGGGCGTTTTTTCCACTGATAAGGAGACGTTCCTATAACGCGCCTAAAATTCCGGTTAAACGTTGAAGGCGTGATAAATCCTACTCTTTCTGCCACATCTTCCATGCTAATATCTGTCTTATCAATCAAGTCACACGCTTTGCGAATCCGCACAAAGTTTACATACTCAACAGGTGTCATATTCATTTTTTCCTGAAAAACACGGCGAAAATGCGTCTCACTCATATGACATTCATTTGCCAAATCCGCAATCTTAAAATTATTTGCATAATTTTTATCCACATATTCAATTGCATTTTCCAATTGCAAACTGTTGTTCTTTTCACAAGACTGCACAATCTCTTTTCCATTAAACCGCGCAATCTCAAACAACAGCGAATACACAAGACCGCCAACACACTCCCGATAATAGGTGCTTTTATCTTGCATTTCCTCAAAAATTGCGCGAATCAAAGTCACAATCATTGGATTCTCCTCAACTTTTATAAAGAATGCTCTGCTGTTAATTGCATCAAGAAACGCTCTAATTTCCTGTGCAGATTTGCCCTGCTGCCTTAGTATATCCGTTGGATTAATATATAGATACTCCCAGAACGCCATAATATCTGTGTCACTTCTGGTTATATGCAGAAAATTTGCTGGAATACAGGAAACCATACCCGCTCCAAAACGGTATTGATCCTCCTCAATAATCAAATCCCCATCTCCATAATGGCAGTATCCAATTTCTATTAGATTGTGAAAATGCATCTTGTCAATATTTTCGCCGTAAACCTGTATCCACTTTTTTCCCATTAACGCAAGAACTGTTTCATCCTGCGGTACTTCATAAAACCGAAACTCCACAGACCCCTTTTTCTTCTTCGCCATCTTATTTCCTCCAGAAATATTTTTCAAAAAAGTGTGGATTCTCGAATAACCAGTTCATACCCCAGCAGTGTTTTTGACTCCACTTTTATCCCCTGAATATACTGTAACAATATTTTACATGTAAGTACACCAAGCGCTCTATCGTCAAACCAAAGCGAAGTGACCGCCGGTTTTGCATGTTTTAACAATGTGCTGTCATAGAATGATGCAATCTGCATTTGTTGTGGTACTTGAATCTTTTTTTCTGCCAAAACTTGTAATACTACAGAACAGACAAAATCATCCATGCAGACAATTGCTCCAACATCTGCCCGAACCAATTTTTCTGTCGCGGACACAACTTTTTCCACGCTGTCACAATTTTCTATACACAATGCCGCATTCTGTTCTATGCCAACTGCCAAAAAAGCATCTTCGTATCCTTGCTTTCTGGTCCGATTGACAACATAGTTTTTGCTGCCGCCAATCAATCCAATTCTAGCAATTCCACTGTTTAATATACGACCTACCAAAGCACAACATCCTGCCCGATGATTATTGTCCACCTGCAAAATCTTTGCATCCCGCGAAGTTCCCATCATTACAAATGGAATCTTTTCTTCCTTTAAGAAAGCTGCGTTTGTGTCTTTTACCAGCGAGCGGCTAAGTATTACACCATCAACCTTTTTGTTTGCTATCATGCGTTCAAGATTTTCCGAGTGCCGACCAGTTACTGGCACAAGCATAACATCATAATCATTTGCAGACGCTTCCTCACAAATGCCCTGCATACTGTTCTGAAAAAATGGCATATCTACAAGGTTGCAATCCCCGGGAATCACCAACGCAATATTGTATGTTTTTTTCTGTGCAAGCCCTTTTGCAATTACATTTGGCTTAAAATCAGTCGCTTCAATATAGGATAAAACCCGCTGCCTTGTCTCATCGCTAATACGCCCTTTGCCAGAGATTGCACGGGATACAGTGGTCTTAGAAACATGGAGCGCATCTGCCACATCCGCAATTGTAATCTTGGAATCTTTCATTCTACAGACCATCTATAAACCGCTGGAATGCTGCTCTGCCAGCCGCATCTCGCTTGTAGACACCTGCATGTTCAAGCACTTTTCCAAACACAATTCCAACTTCTTTCTGAATTATATCCATCACATTCTCTTTTGTGACTTCATGATACTTAGGTAAAAATGCATCCACCCAATCTGCATGTTTCTCCAGCACTTCATTTTTACGCAAGTCTTCTTTTGCAAGGATTGCATCTGCAAGCTGTTCCAACTCCAATTTTAATCTTGACGGCAGCACTGCCAACCCCATCACTTCAATTAAACCAATATTTTCTTTTTTAATATGATGTAACTCTGCATGGGGGTGATACACACCAAGCGGATGCTCTTCTGTTGTGATATTGTTTCTAAGCACCAAATCCAACTCATAATTCTCTCCGCGCTTTCTAGCAATTGGTGTGATTGTATTGTGTGGCTCTCCATCTGTCTCAGCAAAAATAAATACAGATTCATCTGTATAACCGCGCCACTTTGCAAGAATCACATCTGCAAGCGCTATAATTCGATTATAGTCTTTATGCGAAAGTCTGATAACAGACATTGGCCACTTGACAATGCCTGCTGCAATATCTTCAAAACCTTTCACAGTAAATTCCTTTTCAATCGGCGCCTTTGCCATTGCAAATTCATAGTTTCCACCCTGAAAATGATCATGGCTTAAAATAGATCCCCCCACAATTGGAAGATCTGCATTAGAACCTACAAAATAATGTGGAAACTGCTCTACAAAGTGAAAGAGTTTCACAAAGGTGTCATGTTCAATTTTCATAGGAATATGTTTGCTGTTAAACACAATACAGTGTTCATTGTAATACACATATGGCGAATACTGAAATCCCCATTGATTCCCCTGAATCGTAACCGGAATCACTCGGTGGTTCTGTCGCGCAGGGTGATTTACGCGCCCAGCATACCCCTCATTTTCCATACAGAGCTGACATTTTGGATAACCGCTCTGCTTTGCGTTTTTCGCTGCCGCAATCGCTTTTGGATCTTTCTCTGGTTTAGATAAATTAATGGTAATATCCATCTCTCCATACTCTGTATCTGCTTTCCATTTTCTATCCCGTGCAATGCGATAGCGCCGAATATAGTCTGTATTCTGACTAAAAGTATAATACCAATCAGTCGCCGCCTTTGCTCCCTTCTCGTCATAAAGCTTCTGGAATTGTCGAATAACCTCAGACGGGCGGGGAACCAGCATTCCCATAATTCTTGTGTCAAACAAATCCCGATACACAATACTGTCATCAGGAAGGATTCCTTTTTCTACTGCATAGTCAAGCATTTGTTTCAGAAGTCCCTCCAAATCAAACTCCGCTGGATTAGCGATTGTTGTTGCACTCTCTGGCGCATCATAATCCTCTAATCCGAACAGCTCCAAAAGCGTGTTGGTTGTGTAAATCCTATCAGCTTCCGCAAGAAGACCGGCTGCAATTCCATAGTTTACAAGAGTTGCAATGTTTTCTGTAATCATAAAAATCCTCCTTTTATTTATATCTCTTTTTTTCTTTCACCCTTTATAATCTCTAATCACTTCCAACGCGGGAAGTGCATTTCCGTCATAGTCAAACAACGCCTGATTCGCCCATTCATTTCCGCCGGGTCCCGCCTCTTTAATATAAGCGAGTGCCTCATCTGTTGCCCAGCCGCTTCCTGCCACTGGAAGCCAACCTGCCTCCCAGTAAAAGAAACCTCTGCACTTGTGTTCTGGCACTTTCTCAAGCACTTCAAGAAACGCCTTTATAAATGCACACTGTCCTTCTTTTGTCATTGGAAATGGCACTTTCTCACAGAGCGCGGGTTTTGTCGCCATACCTTTTCTATTTTCTGGAGCGAGCTTCTCATAATCCGCATAATCTTCAAGTGTATGTCCCATTGAGACTTCCGCAATTACAAGTTCCTTTCCATAGCGAACCGCAATATCATTCATATTGTTTGACAAATCCTCCAGTGTCCCATGCCAGAATGGATAATAAGATAATCCAATCACATCAAAATCTGCCCCTTTGTTTCCATTGATGTACTGGTCAAACCACTCCCGATACAGCGCATTGTTCCCGCCATTATCCAAGTGTATCATAATCTTTGCCGTGGGGCATACTTCCTTTACCGCCTTGATGCCTGCACTGACAAACCGCGCAATATTTGCATAGTTTGGCGTTTGCCCCTCCGGCCAAAGCAATCCATTTGACAATTCATTTCCAACTTGTACCATATCTGGCACAATTGCGTCTTTTTGTAAACGATTCATTATTTCCTTAGTAAAATCATACACTGCCTGCTCAAGCTGGTCTGCGTTAAAGTTTGCCCACGCCTTTGGCTTGCGCTGTTTGCCGGGGTCCGCCCAAAAATCACTATAGTGAAAATCAAGCAATATGCCAAGCCCTGCCACCTTTACACGCTTAGCCATGCGAAGCATTGTGTCATAGTCCGTATTTCCGGCACCATATGGCTTTCCATCAGAAGATTTTGGGTCATTCCAAAGCCGCAGCCGGATATAATTCGTACCATAATCCTTTAGAATCTGAATTAAGTCCCCCTCTTTGCCATGATCATAAAATTTTGCACCAAGCTTTTCAATCTCATCTAATGAGGAAATATCCATTCCTTTAATATAATCCAACATATCTTTCACCCTTTTTCTCCAATCTTATTTTTTAAGCGATAAGAATTTATCTTATTGTTATACAATCGCATATAAATTGTTTGCGCAACCGTTTGCGCATCTGAATTTATCATAACAGCACACCAAAAAGAAGTCAATACATCTACCTTAAATTTCTATGTGAGAAAATAACTACTTCTTTTTAGTACTTTTGTACAATAAAGAACCCTTACTTCACTATGCAAATGTGAAAAAATCTTTATTTTTTTATGAAAATGTGCTATAATATCTCTATTCTCCCCTCTCTATACTGTCATAACATACAAAACAAAAAGAAACGGTATGTAAAACATTAACATATTATTAATTCATTCTTGAATTTATCCACAGACCGTTTCGTACCAAGAAATAGGAGTACAATATGGAAAACGAAACACAAAAATCAAAAAAGAAAAAAACCTTCACCTTTTTGTACAGTCTAAAAAGCTGGCTTTCCAAACTTTATCATGAATCTCCCCCCTTTGTCTTACTACTTATCATGCAGGTGCCATTACAGCTTGGAATTTTACTGTTAGAAAACTATTTTCCTTCTGTGCTGGTAGCGGATATTGCAGAGCACAAGACCCTTAGTCTGATACTTGTTGATTTGATATTGCTTGGTGGTGGGCTCAATCTAATGCATATCGCACAAAACTGGGCAGAACAGACACAGGTGATTGCTGGGGAAAAATTGCGCTATCTGCATTCTATGGAACTTACAGAAACGCTCATTGGCACTGAGTATGCCAAGACAGAAAAACCAGAACGGCAGCACGTGTTTGAAAAATTGCAGGAAATGCATATATGGTCCGATAATTTTACAAAAAAGCTTATGGACTCCCTGCGATTTGCGCTGACTGGCGTCTTTGGCATAATACTCTATATTAGCATTCTAGCTCGAATTTCTCTATGGATTCCTTTTTTGTGCATTGGCGGAACATTACTTAACTTTTATGTGTGTGCAAGGTGCAACCGTTGGGAAGTCAACAATCGTCATAAATGGTGGGCTCTGGACAACCAAATGCAATATCTAAGCCTTACACTTTCCTCTTATGAGTCGGCAAAAGATATACATCTGTATCATATGCCATCATGGCTTGGAAAGCTATACCACGGAGTGCTCGCAGAACGATTGCGCTGCACAGTGCGTCAACAGGCAAACTACTATATGATGACACTCTCTTCAAGACTTATTTGGCTTGTGACAGAAATCACTGCTTCTTTGTATCTAATTTACTGCGCAGGTCAAGGAAATCTGACTGCCGCACAATGCGTCTTTTACTTTGGAGCAGTTAACAGTTTTTCTATGTGCTGCAATGCGGTTATATGGCAATTTAAAAATCTACATGAGACAGCCTTAAATATCGAGGAGAACGAACAATATATTGCGGACCTTCAATCCAATGAAAACGATGATAACAACACGGAACTGCAACTTCCCAAAAACCACGTTCCTGAAATCCGCTTTGAAGATGTCACCTTTCAGTATGAAGGCTCCGACGAACCGATTATCCGCAATATGAATCTCACGATTAAACCAGGTGAAAATCTTGCTATAGTAGGACTAAATGGCGCAGGTAAAACAACGTTTATTAAACTTTTATGCGGCTTTTATCATCCCACATCTGGTCGAATACTAATTGACGGAATAGACCGCCGCAAGTATAGCAGTTCTTCTTGGCTTCATTACTTTACCGGTGTTTTCCAAGATACAACATTTCTCCCATTTACGCTCCGCGAAAATCTAGTGCCAGAAAGTGATGTAAACGAGGCACAATTGTGGGAATGTCTAAAGCTAGCGAATTTGGACGAAAAAATTAGCAAGCTGCCCGATGGACTAGACACAGTGTTTGGCATGGGAATCATTGACAATGCAGTCGAATTTTCTGGCGGTGAACTTCAGAAATTAATGCTTGCGCGTGCACTCTATAAACAGGCACCGCTCATGATTCTAGATGAGCCAACAGCCGCACTTGACCCGTTAATGGAAAATGAATTATATGAACGCTACCGTGATTTTTCAATGGGTAAAACGACTGTTTTTATCTCTCACAGACTTGCCAGCACGCACTTTTGTGATCGAATCCTTCTAATGGAAAACGGTGTGATTGCGGAGATGGGAACACATAAAGAGCTTATTGAAAAAGGCGGAAAATATACTGAAATGTACCAATTGCAGAGCAAATACTATCAACTGTCGGAAGCAGGATTGGAAGGAGAGATGGTTATCTAATGAAAGTCAAAAAAGGAAGTGCATGGTCCAGTTTAATGCGGGCATTGAAAATGCTGATGAAAGATTCCCCGCTACTAATTCCTTGCACGTTTGTCATGGCGGCATTTGAGGCAGCCTCCCCCTATATCAGCATTCTGCTCTCGGCAGAAATCGTCACACAACTTACCCTGCCAGACCGAGATATAAAACATTTATTTTTTCTTGCTATTGTAATGGCAGTCGCAAACTGTGTTGTTAGACTTCTACTATCATTTTTATATCAATTTCAAGATGTGCTTAAATATCGACAAATGAAAATTATTGATGGAAAGGTCGCAGAAAAATCGTGGCAAATGGACTATGAGACCGTCTGTGATCCCAAAGTGCATGAAAAGGCAAACATTATTCCCCACTGGGGATATGAGCACGGCGTACTCGCCCTCGTCAAACAAATAAGTGAAATCTTAAGCGCTTTGTTTACAATCGCTATTTCGATAGTGTTGGTTATTGAATTTTTTTCACTTAAAACCACAGGAGACAGCGCGCTTTCACAGGCACTAAACCATTGGCTGTCGCTAGTAATTTTCCTTGTGTTCTTTGGGCTATCAGCATACCACAATATCTGGGCGGCTGCCAAGATACAAAAAGTACGCTATCAAACAGACAATGACATTGAACAACCCTTTAATCAAGTTATGAACATTTTGGAATCCTGTTGTGCAGAATACCAACACGGAAAAGATTTGCGTATGTTTCGTGCACAGGGAATGGTATGTCATCACCTTTCAGCACTGTTTGATAAGCTTACAGCACTCCAGACAAACGCGAAAAAATATGCAAAAAAGATGATCCTTACATCATTTCTCTCAGCGCGTGCTTTTCACCTATTTACATATATTTTTGTAGGATTAAAAGCATTATACGGAGCATTTGGCGCAGGTAGTCTGCTAAAATACACAGGAATGGTAGAACAGATGAACGACGGTATTGGCAGAATGTGCAATGGTATTCGAGATGTCTTGCAGAATATCCACTATATTGACGATTATTTTGCATATCAAGATTTGGAAAACCGCACATCTACAGGCACCAAACCAATCACCGAGGATATTTTAAACGATTATGTGTTTGAGTTTCGCAATGTAACTTTCACGTATCCCGGCACAGAGACCCCAAGTCTAAAAAATATTAACTGCGTGCTAAGAAAAGAAGAAAAAGTCGCTATTGTTGGGCGAAATGGCTCTGGAAAAACAACATTTATCAAACTGCTTTGTCGCCTTTACGACCCGCAGGAGGGTGCAATCCTGCTAAACGGAACAGATATTCGAGAATACCGTTATGAAGACTATCTAAAATTTTTCTCCACTGTATTCCAAGATTTTTGTATCTTTGCACTACAATTAGGTGAAAATGTAGCATCGGAAAGTGTTTATAATGAAAATGACGTAATACAGGCGCTTAAAAATGCCGGATTTGAAGAACGACTAAAAACGCTGCCAAATGGATTACAAACCCAGCTCTACAAATATTTCTATGATGATGGTGTTGAACTTTCTGGCGGTGAAAAGCAGAAAGTCGCTATTGCAAGATGCCTATACAAAGATGCACCCTACGCGATTTTAGATGAACCAACAGCCGCACTTGACCCAGTGGCTGAGGCTGATATATATCAGCGAATGAACCAATTTATCGAAGGAAAAGGAGCTATTTACATTTCTCATCGCTTGTCTAGCTGCCACTTTTGCGATTGTATTATGGTGTTTGAAAATGGACAACTTGTCGAGACTGGTACGCACGAAGCGTTGCTCGCCGCCGCTGGTCTGTATCAAAAACTATGGCACGCACAGGCAAAATATTACCAATCTTAATCTCTATCAAACAAGAAAGAGGATGCATAAGCACCCTCTTTCTTGTTAAGATAATCCTATCTCTTTTCTGCCTCGCAAGCAATCTGCATACCAAAATACAATCTCTGCAATGTGATGCAAATCACCCTCTTTGCTAACCGCACGCCACTGCTGCTTGTATGCCATAAACCAACGTTCCATTCGAGATGCCAGCCCACATGCCTGTGCCTCATCCCAGTTTTCTCCACGTTCCTTTACAGCAAGCATCGTTCCAACCATATTCCAGATTTGTATCGCCTCCACTGCAAGGTCAACCTCCGCAACAATTGGTCTAGTGTAGGAATCCATATTCGCAACGGTCTGTTTCATCTGGCGCATAACATCACACAACTTCTGGTTCGCTTGTGCAATATCGTCTGCATTCTGCACAGCATCTGGAACTAACTTATCATTCTCTGGCGCATGATTTAACACATAGTTCTCATAAAATACATTTGCTGCCCACCAGTCAAATTTACTATAATTTGGAATCTGTGCCATTAATCCCACGAGCGCGCCAGAATGGTCGCCATATTCCAAACGCGAAATCTGTTCATTTATCTCATCAAAGCCTATCTCCAAAGGATTCCATGAGAAACATGCACCGTAAATGACACCCGGCACAGAAAATGCAGGATAGTTGACATGACCACAGTCACCCCAGTCGGTATTGAGTATCCCTTCTGCGTGATATTTACGCGCATATCTGCACATTCTAGTAATATTTTTATAGGAATTTTCTATTAAATTCATCCATTGATTCCAACCACAGACACCAGGGCAAACATACTGTCTAGCGCCCGCTTCTGCCATGAGACGGCATTCCTCCTCGCGCTGTTCTGGCGCATAACCCCATGTCAGGCACAATGTATTCTTAGGAAGTCTATTGATATAATCTGGATTCTTGCAGATTATATCTCCAAAAAACTGTGGCTGCTTTCCACGCTCTGTCAAAAAGACACATAGCTCGTTCACAAACCGAATATACATCTCATGAACACCATCACGCTCTGCTGTCTCCTTCGACTTCTCTTTGCCCAAATCAAACGTCTCATCAGCGCAAATATTAAACTTGTCTGAAGTAAACAGCGCACCATACTCAGCAAGCATACTTTTAACCAATGTCAATGTTCTGTCATCGGTAACATTTAATGTGTGATGACGCATTCTGTCCCAGAAGGAGAAAGGCTCTTTCCAAGAATCCTTACGTTCACACAAATCGCCATAGCTCTTTGTAGACAAGAGCATATACAAATGGCCAAAGCTTGCCAATGCCGGAACGAGCTCAACATGTCGTTCTTTGCAATAACGGTCCAGCTCCAAAATATCCTCCGATGTCAATGGTGTCTCATCACGCCACATCTCTGTCAAATCACGGAACAAATATGTATGCTCCACATAGAGCTGAAATTGATTCATTTTATAGCGGCTGATACGGTCCACCATACGCTTTAATCCATCAAGTGTTAATACACGGCCTCGTGTCTCGTCAAAGAAGTACCCGCGAGCCTTAATATCTGGCGCATCTGTAATTTCCACACATGATATCATACCGCCGCTCTGCGCCGCAATCTGCCCCAATGTCTGTACTCCGTAAAGCACCGCTGCGCCATCACCTCCCGCAATCACAATTCCATTTTTTGTCACGGATAGATGATACGCTTGCGCTTCAAGCGCGGTATCCTTTTTCAACACAATGTCCCCTGCACGACCCACACCTCTTGTCACCGCACAAGTAATCCCTGTTGCTTGCTGTAGATTATCCCGCAGAATCGTAGCGTAAACAGTTCCATGCTCCTCTGCTGTGTCTCCAATCTCGCTGTCAACCGCAATGACACAATTCCAGCTCAGTTCATAAAATCCCTCTTTTTCTTCTACTTGTCTTGGTTTTGGCAGTATATCCATAATGCTTCCTCCTATATGATTTAAAAATCTTTATAATAAAAATCTCTGATAACAGCTAACGTTTTTGCTTTTCTTACTACTCCATACTTGCCATTAAGCGGTCAACCGTTGTAAATGCCAAACCTGTAACAGTATCTGCGCATCCATAATAAATCGCAATCCTGCCTGTGGCAGCATCTGTCAAAGTCGCACATGGAAATACCACATTGGGCACATCTCCCATGCATTCATACAATTCATGCGGTGCCAAAATATAATTTCTTGTTCTCTTTAATACCTTCCACGGCTTTTCCAAATCTAGTAGTGCACATCCCATGCGATACACATAGCCGTTACAAGTGGTAATAACACCATGATAGATTAACAGCCATCCTTCATCTGTCTCAATTGGAACACTACCTGCACCAATTTTAGTACACTGCCATGCAGAGTAATCCCCTTTGATTGCTCCCATTACAAAGCGATGACATCCCCAATATTTCAAATCAGGACTCTCGCTTAAGAAAATATCACCAAATGGTGTGTGTCCATTGTCACTTGGGCGACTCAACATATAGTAATTGCCATCAATTTTTCGTGGAAACAGAACACCATTTCGATTAAATGGCAAAAATGCATTTTCCATCTGGTAGAATGTTTGAAAATCAAACGTATAACCTACCCCGATTGTAGGATACTCATGGTATCCGTTACACCATGTAATATAATACCGATCCTCCAGAAAACAAACTCTTGGATCATAACGAAAATCACGCTTTGCCACCTCTGGGTCCGCACCCTGAAAGGTAATTGGGTCATCTGATATATCCCAGTGAAGTCCATCTTTACTAAATCCTACAAAAATATCCATGCTGATAGATTTGCTATCGCAGCGGAACACCCCTGCATATCCATCTTGAAATGGAACCACTGCGCTGTTAAAGATACTGTTGGAATTTTTTGTTGCAAAGCGGTCAATAATTGGGTTCTTGTCATAGCGCCACACTGGCTGCTTACTGTCTGTTGGCGCCTCCTGCCACGGCATGTTGGGTAGATCTTTTCCTATTATTTTTGCCATCTTTATTTCCCTCCATTTTCATTTCCTTTATTTTTCTTCTTTCCTTTGAAGTGTCAATTTAGACATCAATTCCCAGTTTTTCAACTGTATGCCCTGTAAGTTGCGCACTTCTTTTATCTGGCTGCTGTCCTCCTATATAGATATTGTAATGACCGTTGCACAACTCTTTTTTTCCATTTTCGTTATATAACATAAATGCGTCTATGGGCAGATGCATTGTAATTGTCTGCTCCTCTCCCGCCTTTAGCGGTAGTTTCACAATATGCTTAAGCTGTCCATGCGGCATCTTAGAATGTTCTGCATGTACATACACCTGCACAGTCTCCACTGAGTCCATCATACCTACATTTTTCACTGTGGTTTGAATCTCTACCCCATTCTCTGTCAACGCATTTCCTGTTAAAAGCTGTGTGTCGCTATATGCAAATGTGGTGTAAGCCAGACCATAACCAAACGGATACAGTGCTTCCTGTTCCATATAACGATAGGTTCTGCCTGTCATTGCGTAGTCCTCAAAAGGTGGAAGCTCTTCTGTGGTCCGATAAAATGTAACTGGAAGTTTTCCCTCCGGTGACACATCTCCAAACAGTATTTGTGCAATTGCTTTACCGCCTCTTGCACCTGGGTACCATCCTTGCAAAATCGCATCCAGATGTTGATCGGCCCACGTAATTGCATGTGCGCCCCCCGACAGCACAATCAATATTACTGGTTTCCCGCTCTGTTTCGCGATTTCTAACAGTTCTTGCTGTACACCAGGCAAATTTAGATTTTGCTTATCGCCGCTTCCATACTCGTTTCCAGCATCCCCCTGTTCGCCCTCTACACTGGCGTCAAGACCCATCACAGCAATCACAACATCACTATCCGCGCACACTTGGCGCACCTCAGCAGCACGGTCATTTGCCTGCGCAAGTCCAGTAGTGCGGTCTTTATAAAGATGACCTCCCTCAGAATAAAGTACGCGCGCGCGGTCCCCCACATAATCCTGAATGCCCTCAAGCACTGTGATATAACGAGACGCAGTTCCTTCGTAATTGCCGACAAGCGCACGACGGTTATTTGCATTTGGACCAATCACACCAATTGTCTTTATTTTGGATAAATTTAATGGCAATGTCTGATTTTCGTTTTTTAGTAACACAACAGAGCGCCTTGCCACTTCCTCGTTCAACGCCTGCATCTCTTTAGAATCCACCACACTGAATGGAATCTTGTCAAATGGACTATCTTCTTTTTGGTCAAATACCCCCAGTTTCATCCGCGCCATAAAGAGATTGATAACCGCCTCATCAATACGAGACTCGTCTACAAGCCCTGCTCTTGCAGCCTGCACTAAAAATCCAAACGTCTTTCCGCAATTTAAGTCACATCCATTGTTCATTGCCATAGCGGCAGAGTCCATTGGTGTCGCCGTTACACAATGTCTTAGATGAAAGTCTTCCAACGCACCACAGTCGGACACTACATGTCCTTTAAATCCCCATTCATCTCGAAGAATGTCTATTAGTAATCGACGATTTCCACAACATGGAACGCCATCTATGCGATTGTATGCGCCCATTACCGCCTCAACTTTTGCCTCTTTCACACAAACCTCAAACGCTGGCAAATATGTTTCGCGTAAATCCTGTTCACTGACATGCACATCAAACGCATGGCGTACCTCCTCGGGACCACTATGCACCGCTACATGCTTTACGCACGCGGCTGTCTTGAGATACTTCTCATCATGTCCCTGCAATCCTTCCACATAACGCAGTCCCATGCGACCAGATAAATAAGGGTCTTCCCCTAATGTCTCTTGTCCGCGCCCCCAACGTGGGTCCCTAAAAATGTTAACATTGGGCGCCCAAAAGGTTAGTCCTTTATAAATATCTGTATCATTTCCCGCCTGTTGCATATTAAATTTGGCACGTGCCTCGGTGGAAACAGCATCTCCTACTTTTTCCATTAAATTCTCATCAAATGTCGCCGCCATACCGATTGCCTGTGGAAACACTGTTGCTGTACCCGCTCTAGCAACTCCATGCAGCGCCTCGTTCCACCAATTATAGGCTTTAATTCCCAAGCGTTCTATCGCTGGAGACTGATTTTGTGTCTGTGCTACCTTCTCTTCTAATGTCATCTGTTTTACAAGCTCTGTTGCGCGTTCCCGATACGCTTTAAGCTTCTCTTCATTTTGGTTTAGTTCCATACTCCATATCCTCCAAGATGAATCGTATTTTTTATTTCTCCGACATCATCCAGCCTTCTCCATGACCTAAATTATACGTAATTTCTCCTTCCAATTCAACTTTTAATACAGTTGCATAAGAATGCAGTTCCATGTCTTTTGCCCAAATCCATGCAGTTCCAGGAATACCACTCCACGGCAGAGAACCTGTGTAAGTAACTTTAAGCTCCTCCCCTGTATGTAACACACTAACGCGGCGAATTGGTGTTTTAATTCCTTTCAGACACAATGCCTCCTGCGGTCTGTCATAGACAAAAAGATAAAGTGTTTGCTTGTCTGCTGAAATTGTGCTTCCACCCAAAAACTGATGGTAACTCAGCCCTTTTGTTGTGCCATATACCGCTTCTTTGTTATCATCAATCCAATTGCCAAGTTCTGTGAGCACATACTCTTGGCGCTCATCAATTGTGCCGTCTTCGCGTGGTCCAATATCCAGCAGCATCCTTCCACCCAGTGTAATACAATCACAGAACATGCGCACAATCTGTCCTGGTGTCTTGTATTCATTGTCAGAAGGTCTGTAGCCCCAAGAATCATTGATTGTTGTGCAGAACTCCCACTCGCCATCTAACCCATAAATAGGAATGCCCTGTTCTGGTGTCTGATAATCCCCGTAACCTTGCATTCTTGAGTTTAGCACCACATTTGGGTTTAACGTGTGTAGATACTCCCGAAATTCTGGCATTTTCCACTGTTTAGGACTTCTCTCCCAGTCACCGTCAAACCACAATAAATCAACTGTGCCATATTGTGTCATTAATTCCTTTAACTGATTGTTATTAAATTCAAGAAACCGCTCCCACTGTTCCGGTTCCTCATCTTTTCCTGCGGGCGATCCATAAATATCATCAAGACTCTCCTCTTTTGTCTTTCCCTCTGGATAAACACTGCGATAGCGTGGGTCCGACCAGTCAATCAAAGAATAATACAAACCAACTTTAAGACCTTCCTCCTGCAATGCCTGTGTGTACTCTCGCACCAAATCCCGCGCCGCTGGCGTCTTTTTCACAACATTCAGGTCACTATACTTTGTGTCAAACAATGCCACACCGTCATGATGCTTTGTCGTCATGACCGCATACTGTGCACCTGCTTTCTTAAACAATTTTGCCCAACTGCGCATATCCAACTTAGACGCAGTAAAACCTTCGCACTGTTTCATATAATCTTCATAAGAAATCGCACCGTTATGAAAAGACCATGACTCGGAAACATCTCCTACTGCATAAATTCCATAGTGAATAAAAATTCCCAGCTTTGCATCTCGAAACCACTGCTGCATCATAAAGCAAGCCCTCCCTTTGCTCTTATAATATTTATTTTAATTATAATAAATTCATGCCCATTCGAGCAAGTATAATATCGTTAGACATGATACCATATTGATAAAATAAGGGCAGGCACAGCCAAAACTGTAACCTGCCCTTATCCAGTACAGCATTGCAGCTAACACAAATTGTCAAATTACTGCACTTTACTTATCATACATCAAATCAAACGACAACTACTCAATAATATTTGTAATACCGCGAATCTCAAGGTATTTGGAAAGTCCAAGGCCTTCAAATCCGTCTTTGTAAGCCTGCCAAGCCGCATCATCATCCACATCCTGCTCACCAGAGATAAACAATGCCTGCTGCTGTCTAAAATAATCGTCAATTGCAGTCTTATACTCAGAATAAATTTCAACAGAATCCTGATCGACCCAAATTGACTCTACAACGTCCTTGGTCAAATATGGCTCATAAAATGTTTCAACTGCTTTCTTCTCATCATAAAGTGGCTTATCTTCAACTGGCTTCCATCCAATTGGTGTATATTTTGGCAAAGACTGTGGCCACAGATTAGACCAGCTAACCTTTTCCTGTGTCTCAGCATCCAGAGTCTTTATATCGATTCTGCGATATGCATACTCATCTCCGCCCTCTTCTTTAAAGCATACAAGACCTACAGGTCCTACAGTACAACCAATACCATTTTCAAACGCAAACGCATTGTCAAACCATCTTGCAATAATCTCAGGATGCTCTGCATTATCTGTGATAACTGCCTGTGTTCTGTAAACAGAGTTTCCAAGTGTCGCTCTTAACCACTTTCCACCTTTGTCTGCATTTAGAACAGGAAGGGGATCATATGGGGGTTTCTCCTCTGTCTGCTCAATTCCTGAAAATTCATTGGAACCATATGCAATGGATACACCATACATATCTCTATTGCCTTTTCCTTCCCATGTTGCAGAATCCTGTGTAAAGATTTCTGTGTCAATCAGTCCCTGCTCATACAGTTTGTTGAGCCAGCTCAAGCACTCTCTATACTGTGAACTAATACCTGCGTAGGCATTCTCACCATCCACAACTGTAATCGCCTCTTTTGACATAGGCATACCAAAGTATCCTGCCATCGCTTCCAAAGATTTATTATTTGGATCAGTTGAGAATGGAATTTCATCATTCGGGTCACCATTTCCGTTTGCGTCCTGCGCTTTAAATGCCTTCAAAACTTCCTCAAATTCATCTGTGGTAGTTGGCATCTCCATATTGACATTCTCCAACCACTTGCTGTTAATATAGGGAGTATAGTTTACTGTGGTATCGCCACATACATAAGGAATCGAGTAAATATGGCCATCTGGTGCAGTCATCTTCTCTCGCACACCGGGAAGATCCAAAATTGCAGAGATATTTGGACAATACTGCTCAAAAATATCCTCAAGTGGAATAAACACGCCCTGCTCCACACCGTAGGTAAGAATCATCGAGTCAGACAAAGTCCAGCCGCCGAGCACATCTGCATAGGAACCTGAGTTTAATGCTAGATTCAACTTCTCTGTTGCGTTCTCATAAGCATTAATCTGCAATTCAACGTCCACATTGGTCTGTTTCTTAAGCTCATCTAACATATAGAACTCACCTGTAGCACTTGAGTCGTCACAGAAAATAGAAAAGCTGTATGTGCCCTCGTCTACAATTGGAAGTCCCTCTGCATACATAATGCCATCAACTTTTCCGTCTGCATCCACTTCCTTTGGTGCCGCAGTTGTTGTAGAATCGGAACTGTCCTTTTTGTTAGCACTGGTATCACCACTACCTCCGCAACCTGCAAGTGTTGTTCCACACACTGCTGTTATCAGCAACATTGCCACTAACTTTTTCTTCATATATATATCCTCCTTATTATAAAATATTTCATATTCTAGCCTTTCACAGAACCAATCATAACACCTTTTACAAAATGCCGCTGGATAAACGGATACAATACCAGCACTGGAATACTACTTATGATAATGAGCGAGTATTTCATAACCTCAATGAGTTCCTTCTTTTCATTGAGCGCTGCTCTTGCCTCTGCTGTTGTCGCCGCCTGTTGCAGTGCAGACTCATTTGTAATCAAAATACTTCTCAATACGAGCTGCAATGGATATTTATTCTGATCAGACAGATAGATCAAACCAGAAAAATATGAGTTCCAATGGCCTACACCATAATACAGAACCATAATTGCGGTAATCGCACCGGACAGTGGTAACGCAATCTGGAAGAAAAACCGTCCTTGTGTACAGCCATCAATCTCCGCCGCTTCATAAAGCTCCTCTGAAATATTGGTCTTAAAGAAAGTTCTCGCCACAATCATGTTATATACGCTTAGACATCCCGGAAGAATCAAAGCCCACATCGTATCAAGTAATTTTAAATTTTGTACTACTAAATATGTAGGAATCAAACCACCACTAAAGAACATGGTAATTACATAAAACATTGTAATAACTTTCTTGCCTGAAAATTTATCTCTTGAGAGCGCATACGCAGTGGGAAGTGTTACAGCTAAATTTACCAGCACACCACATACCGTGTACAACACAGAGTTTAAGAAGCTTCGCACAACCGAGTCATCCTTAAATACCTCTGCATATCCCTTTAGTGTAAAACCGATTGGGTGCCAAATTACTTGACCACCAGACACAGCTTTGGGATTGCTGACAGAAGAGATAATAACCCACCAGAGTGGATACGCGACAATCAAAAGCAAAATTGTTAAGATAATAAAGATGACTGTATCAAAAATCACATCTTCTTTGCAACGTTTGATTTTGGATTCAACTTCCACTTCTTTTTCTTTTTTCATGCTGCATCCCTCCTTTAGAATAGGCTTGTTCCGGACATCTTATCCGCAATCTTGTTGACAATTATCAGCATGACCATATTAATCAAAGTATTAAACAGACCTATCGCCGAAGAGTAGGACATATTGTTATCGATCAAACCGACTTTATACACGTAGGTAGAAATAATTTCCGATACAGAAAGGTTCAGGTCATTCTGCAAAGCATATGCCTTCTCAAAGCCAATAGACAAAATGCTGCCGCAACTTAAAATGAGCTGAATTGTCGCTGTTGGAAGAATAGACGGAAAATCAATATAACGAATAATTTGGAATTTCGTCGCACCGTCACATTTTGCTGCCTCATGTAACTCTGGACTGATCCCAGACAATGCAGCAAAGTAAATAACGGAACTCCACCCCATGCCTTGCCAAATACCGGACCATACATACAGATGTCGCCAATATTCCTTCTTCGCCATAAAGTTGACTGCATCACCGCCGAACATCTTAATCACTGTATTAATAATACCAACGCTCGGAGACAGAAACAGAATCAACATACCACACATAACAATGGTGGAAATAAAGTTGGGTGCATATGTAACGGTCTGGATGACTTTTCGGTAGCGTTTGTGCCGAAATGCATTCAGCATCAAAGCCAAAATAATCGGAATTGGAAATGAAACCAGCAGACCATATAGACTCAAAATCAGTGTGTTTGTGATTGTGCGTCCAAAATACGGAGATTCTATAAATCGCTGAAAGTAACGCAGACCCACCCAAGGACTTCCCCAAATTCCTTGCTTCGCATTAAAACGCCGAAATGCAATCTGCACACCATACATTGGAATATAGCTGAAAATAAATGTCAGAATAATTCCTGGCACACAGAACATATAGAGAGACGCATCTTTCTTAATCGTCTCAACGAGACTGCGCTTTTTGGTTGGAATAGCTGGTTGATTTAAACTTTTGGTTGTTTTGGTTTTCAAATAATCACCCCTCTGCTCTTTAAAGCGTAACACTAAGTTACTTTTGTTAATAGTTTCATGTTGACAAACGTTTATCTCATTTTTATTATTATACTATAAAATATTAACTTTTGGAAGCATTTTTTTGTATTTTTTTAGTCTTTTTTTATAGCATTTTTTTCATCTATTTATTATTTCGGAAAAAATCACTAAAAAATAGCGGTCTTTTCTGTCAAAAGACCGCTATTTTTAATTTACATTACTCTATACAAATATTAACAGCACAGCGCATACATTGTAGAAGCGCCTGCTCCAGTACCGCCATAGGCGTAGAATGCAGGGGAATTTTCAGAGTCATAAGACTCCGCAGTACCCGCAATATCCAGATGAATCCACTGACGCCCCTCTGCAAACACACGGATAAACAACCCTGCTGTAATCGTGCCACAAGTGTCCCCACCTGTATTTTTAACATCTGCCCACTTGCTTTCAATCATGCGCTCATGTGCCTTATAAAACGGAAGTCGCACATAATGCTCGCCGGAAATATGCTGTGCACGTACAAACTCCTCGTAGAATTCCTCACCATCTGCCAACATAGGAGCCATCTGTTTGCCAAAAGTTGTTCCTGCTGCCCCAGTCAGTGTCGCAATGTCCAATACACGCTGCGCCTGCTCATGTCGAACTGCAAATGCCACTGCATCCGCCAGTATCAGACGCCCCTCTGCATCGGTATTTAATATCTCAATTGTCTTGCCACTGTAAGAAGAAATCACATCCCCTGGAAGCATGGCATCCGATGAGATACGATTCTCACACATAGGAATCACTGCCACCGTGTTTTTCGTACCGCCAGCCTTTGCCAGCGTGTACATGGCAGCAATTACAGCGGCAGACCCCGCCATATCCCCCTTGATTCCCTCCATAGAACCTGACGCCTTTACACAATAACCGCCTGTATCCACAGTGACGCCCTTACCAACGAGCGCAGTAATCACACCGTCTTTCTGCGGCAAATAACGAATCACCGTCAGACATGGCTCGTAGCTGCTGCCCTTTCCCACTGTCAAAAGCGCCTCCATGCCAAGTTCTACAAGCGCCGCCCGGTCGTAGATTTCTACCTGTGCGGGCAACTCTTTAAAAAGCTCTTTCACCCGCCTTGCATACTCCATAGGACGAAGTAAATTTGACGGGCTGTTTACAGCATCACGCGCAAAATAAATTCCTTCTGCAAACGCCTTTTTTTCGTTCAATATGCGCGCATTCTCTGCGTCTGACATGACACCGCACAACACAATCTCACGCATTGTACCAGACGTGTCTGGATTCGACTTGTATTTTGCAGGCTCATAGCACGCAAGTAACAATCCCTCAAATGCTGCGCCTATAAGCTCTCGCTCCTTTCCTGCAAGCTCCTCCGCCACTTGGTCAGATGTCAGAAGCGGAATCGTCAGCGTGTCCGTATATGCTTTTGATGCGTTAACCGCCTTCGCATAAACATTCTTAACTTCCATCCAGTCTGCCACACCATCACCAACTCCAACCATCAGGCAAAAATTACCGCCAACTGCCGGAATGATACAGGTCTGTAAGTAATCGCCCTCAAAAAACTTACCATAGTTTTTTGCCTTTGCCTGCTCTTTCGTAAAAAACTGTATTTGTAACTGCTTTGGAACAGTCTCTTTCATTATAATATTTACCATAATAATCCTCCACTCAAACTAATACAGCATTGCTTAAATAATGATGAATACAGCACCTACCATTTGCACCAACACTGCGTTGTCGTCAGTCAACAATGCCACCGTGCAACACTGTACTAGCACAGACAAAATACCCTTCCAATTGGCGCCTTGTCACCTATCCACGGCTCTGCCGTAACAAGATAACCACCATTCTTGCACTCAAAAGGAAGCACCGCACCTGTATCCAGCGCCGTAATCTGCTGCACACTGCCCTCGTAGGGAATCCAGACTGTCTCAGAAACCACGTCTGTCTCAGCTCCAAATGTCTGAATCGCGTAAACCACTTGTTCTTTTTGTGTAAAGCCAATTCCGTCTTTTTTGTATGGAGCACATGGCCGTGTACCATAAATCGCATCACCATATACATTCATCCACTCGCCAATTCCGCGCAGGCTTTCCACTGCCCCCCTTGGAAGACGCCCATCTGGTTGCGGTCCCACATTCAGCGCAAGGTTGCCACCCTTCACCACAATATCTACCAACAGACAAATAACTTCTCGTGGTGTCTTATAGGTGTCCTCATACACAAAGGAAAACGAAGTTCCAAGTGTGATGCAGCTCTCCCACGGAATATCCAACGGTTCGTCAGGCACGCACTGTTCTGGCGTGACATAATTCTCATACACACCACCCACTGTCCTATCGGCACAAAGCATTCCTGGCTGAAACTTTCTTACTCGTTCAATCACTTCACCCAAACGAATATCTTGCCCGTTTTGCGCACACACCCAGCCTGCATCAAACCACATTCCGTCAATCTGCCCATATCTACTGCCCAACTCCAGAATCTGGTTCTGTGTAAATGTAACAAAGCGCTCCCATTCCTCTGGTTTTTCCGCTGGATTATAAGATGGTCCCCTGTGTTGATAACTTCCTCTCTCAAAATTCTCACTCCAATAGCTGTCCACATGCCAATCCGCCTTTGAAAAGTATGTAATAATGCCTAAATCACGCTTGCGGAAAGACTCAAATAAATGTGCGCAAATATCTGCATAATGGTTGGTATGAAACGGACAATCTGGCGCTGTTACCTTATAGTCAGAATATTTGCTGTCCCACATACAGAAGCCATCGTGGTGCTTTGTTGTAAACAACAAATATTTTGTACCTGCTGCCTTCGCAATATCCGCCCATTTCTCTGGCTCAAAACGAATTGGATTAAAGGTTTTGTTTAAATCAAAATACTGTTTCTTGAACGCTTCTCCTGTCACTTCCCAGTCAATACAATGTCTTGACCAGCAAGCATCTGCGTCTGAGAGCGCCCACGACTCCACAATGCCAAGCTGACTATAAGCACCCCAGTGCATCATCAATCCGAGCTTTTGATCACGAAACCACTCAATCTTTTGCAGCACTTTGGGATCTTTGGTCCATACATAGCGGTCCTTTGTGCTGTAGTTATGAACACCATTTTCCACAATCTCCTTCTCCGGTTCCTGCTCACCGTTCTGCTCTGTACCAGAGAGTGTTTCCTCCATATCCACTTCTTTCTTTAAAGCTTCCATATCTATAATCCTTTCTGAAATCATTCTATCATTTTATTTCAAGAATGCCATCGGCATTCTTGCTGCGGTGTACGAATCAGCTCTGCTAACAGATTACAGATTCGCACGCCTGCAATCCTACTGGAAGCTTATCTCAGTTGGAAATTGTACTCCCACTAAGATAAAATTGTATTTTACTCACCACTTATAAAAGTGGGAAGATTCTCTGACTGAGGTAAAATCTATGCGATTGTACACATTGTTAATTCTTCTCATACACATAAGCTCTGCCATCTCCCTGTACAGCAAGTTGACGTTTTTTGTCTTTGCTGTCACACCAAATTTCAAAAGTGTGGCATGTCGCTGCGTAAGATGGATTAATCGTATAATCTTTTCCGTCCATAAAGGAAGACAAGTTTTCTGGAAAATGACCATTTTCATCATAATAGCAGTTCACATCGTAATACAAGCGACGCAGCTCCCACTTATCACGTTCATCCTGTGGAATCTCATACGTCTCTGTTCCGTCTGTAAAAAATACAAATCCCCACAATTCAGGATAATGAATATTTACAACTCCGGTAGGCGCCCAGACCCAGTTGTCCTCAGGCAATGTATTTCCATTCGCGTCACAGCGCTTTACATAGGTGTTATCCTTTATGTCCACTTTCCACTGTACGCGCGAAAAATTAACGCGGTAATACTCGCCAGGCTTCGGGCTTCTCTTTTCTTTTGCGCACTCGTTTACAGCAGAGAATGGAATTACCACTTCCACTGACCAACGCTGATTGTCCGCAGATGGGTCATTCAACGCACCATCAATATGTACCGCGCTTCTCATACCATGCAAATCAAATCCATTAAGTGGTTTGCCACCATCGCGATAAGTTTTGGTCAGGAACAAATCCCAGACTGTATTTTTAGCGTTCATCTCAAATTCATAATACTGGTGTGTATCTGAGTCTGGATCAATAAAAATTTCAAAATCATTGTCCTGAAAAATTACGCTGTCGCGCTCTGTCAAATGTCCCCAAATTTCATTTCCCTCAAGCACCGCACCGACATAAAGATTATTGTCATCCCATAGCATCTTGGCACGTGTCACAAAACGAGGCTTCTCCCGCTTGTCTCCCTCAATATCAACAAATGCATCTGTAAACTCCGCGTCCTCCCAAAATTCCTTATCCAAACGCCCATTCAACTCGAAAGCCTTTGTGGCACGCCTACAATAATATACGGGTGGGTTAAAGCTAATATCTGGTTTTGGTATTCTATAATCCATAATATATCCCTCCTAAATTTTCAATCCTTCTCTTATTCCTTGTCAAGCTCCTTACGCATATGAGAAACTAGCGTGCGTGTGCCGTCATCCTCGTAAACCCAAAACATAATTCCGTAAAGCTTCTGCTCCTTGAGCCATGCAATCTTGCACGAAAGAGACTCTTCGTCGTCATAGCTAATAAACCGCTCCCCATTAAAAAGCCAAGGCGCCTTGGCTTCATCATCCCAGTAGCGAATATAGCCATTTTTATTAATAAAATCTGCCGTTAGCACATGGAATGGATGTCCTGGAACAGGACTTTTTGCATGTTGAATCAAACCATGATTTCGATCAGGAACACCTTCCCACTCCCTACTGTAAAATGCAGCGCCAATTACAATCTTGTCACGTGGCACGCCCGCCTCATGAAAAGTCCGCACAGCCTTCTCCACACAGGGGTCAAACAAATCTGTCTGGTCTGCGAACAGGCTGGTATGATGCCCTGTGAGCACCTGAAAACTTCCGCGCAGATCATATGTCATAAGCTGTACATAATCAAGACAGGCTACCACCTTTTCCATCTGTGTATTCTTGAGATAATAAGTATCTCCTCCCGCCGCGATTGTTAGAAGATAACGCCCTGACTCCTCCTGCTCAAATGCCTTTCGGATCCTCTGCAACAGCAATGTGAAATTCTCCTTGTCCTCTGGCCTCGCGTCAATACCCGCAAAATCCATGCAAGGATACTCCCAATCCAGATCCACACCATCCAGCCCATACGTTTTCACTAGCGCCACGCAATCCTTCGCAAAAGTCTCCCTTCCTTCCAGCGTACTTGCCATATCAGAGAATCCGCCCGCACTCCATCCTCCAATGGACAATACCAGTTTCACCTCAGGATGAATTGTCCGAATCCTTTCAATCGCATCACAGCACTCAGGATGTTCCCACACAACACGCCCAGAAACTATATGGCCAAACGCAATGTTAATAACATCGAGTGCTCGAACGTCCTTCTCCAGCATATTTGCCAGTTCCTTTTCGCCTACGTACCCTATCAAACGATTCATGCTTATTACCTCCTTTTTCTTCTTTAAATCAACACGAAATCCGCATTAACATCTGCGCAATACTTCCTACATTATATCCACAAGTGGCGTAGATTCCGCTACCACCTTCATCAAGTACAACCGCAAGAGGATATGTCTTCTTCGTCAACCCTGCTGCCTCCGCAATCTGCACGGCTGCTTCCGTATCATCTACATATGCAAGACGAATGTCTGGCGCGGCGTGCATAAGTTTCGCAAGTGTTCCATCTTGCTTCTGTCTCTGCCCACTCAATAAGAAAATACGCTCCTGACAATTCAACACATCTGACATACGCTCAAGCAATTCATTTAAAATATGTTCTGTAGGCTCCTCACCCTCACAAATCCAGATACAGATCGCACGCTGTCCATCACGCAGTGACTCCAGTGTATGCATAACATTCCGTTCTGCATTTGCTAGATGCAACCTCACTTCAGGCAATTTAATACGCAGTGCATCTTGGTTTGCATTACTCCGCTCAAGTGCAATCTCCTTACGCTCTCCTGGACAAAGTGTAAAAAAGTATTCCATAAAACGTTGGCTGCCACCCGTCAAGCGCACTGTTGTTGTCACATGGTACGCTCCTGGCTCCGCCTCCAACACAAGCTGCTCCTCTTCCCAAGGGCTCTCCTCCATATCCAGCACACGAAATGTGCCGTCTTCCATATATTCTACGCTCCAATCCGTAAGGTACACCCACTTATTTCCATTTGCTAGAAATACAATGTTGCCATATTCCTGCTCAGAACACTTATCAGAATCCATAACAGAATGGAACACACCATTTTGATAATATTGCGGCTCTCCTGTCACAGGATGCAAACGCGCCGGAATACCACAGCTCCGTGCAACTGCCACAAACAATATCTTCTGGTCTGCTGCGCTTCCTCTACCTCCTTTGAGCACTGTAAGCGGATTCATGCGAAGTGTAGGATATGCATCTTCCGTCGGAATCTTCACCTTCGCACACACTTCCTTCCAGATGCGTGCAGGCTCTTCTCTAAATGCTGGTGCGCATGCTCCCATTATTTGCTTTATGCCGCTGCGCCATGCAAAAAGTTCCTCATGTTCAATGCGTGGATTTAATATGTAGTCTACAAAAATTTGTTCCTCTATGCTGTCTTGAAACGCTAACGCTTCTGTCAGATGATCTTCTAACACTGCGGCATTTAGATCATAATAATCTTTATCTGACAATGCCTTGAGCATTTTCATACGACAAGGGTTTTTATCCTTTTCCAGAAAGCTTATCACTTCCTCAAAATTACCGCCTGCCATTTTCAAAAGTTTTTCTGCCTGTGGAAACTGTGCACCGCGCACTGCATCATAATAAGATGCAATTCGTTCTTCTCGCATTTTTTTCGCCTGTTCAAGCTCCTGCTTAAATGCATCCGGCACATGCGGATTCTCCTCTATGCTTTTATCCCCTTCCGGTGCAATAAATTCCCCTTTTTGCCATGTATTAAAAGTGACAGGCTCCAAAACTACCCTATGTTTACCAGACTTCATCATCTGTATTATTCCCGTATAATATACATTATCCTTCACTGCACTCACTTGCACACTCCCTAGTCCGAATTGCACTTGCACCTCACCGTTTTGATTGGTGTGCAGCGTAGCAATCAAACCATAATGGGCATAGTTAAGCACTTTAAAGTGTACCTGCATATCAGCAAACAAACTGCCATCGTTAGCGCACAGCGTCAGAACTGCCGTGACAGTCTTTGCGTAATGCGCTGTGACATTATGATATGTAACAGCACCATTGTGAGAAATAATATCATCACCATGCTCTTGCAAACCAAAGCTTCGCGCATGCACAAGAATCGCTCTGGAGGCAGGAAGGCTAAACCACCCCTGATTGAGCACTGGCTCCGGCTCACAAGCTCCAAAATATTGCCAGCGACCTCCACAGTACACCTCCACCCATGCATGGTTGTCATTGCAGTGCGCCCACAAAGGCGCATACACCTGACGGGCAGCAATCCCCACACTGCGCAACACAGTCACCGCAAAGGTACTTTCTTCTCCACAACGCCCAAAGCCACTCTTGTAGACCGTTACTGCATTTGCTGTGCGCGCATCTGCCTGATGATATGTCGCATTCTGGGCACACCAGAGATTTACACGCAGAATCGCTTCCTCCAAAGAAAGCCCATCCAAAACAGGCATCACCATGTCATAAAATAACTTGTAACAATCCTCAATACGCTCGCTGTTTACTCTGTATGCTGCCACATTTTCCAAAAAAATCTCTTCAGGCAGTTCACTGCACCATGCCACATGCTCCCGCAGCCAAGCCGCATGTTCCGCAAAAGCGTACAACACTTTCTCGGGTACATCAACCTTGTCACAATATGGCATCCCACTTTGGTAATACGCCAATATCCTCTCTATAAGGACTGGTGTGACCATTTGATCCATTTCCGTTTCCTCCTAAATTATAAATTATGACGAAAATTTTTTTGAAATGTAACTAAAATACTTTACATTTTGTTAATCATACTATAACAACTTACTTTACATATTGCAAGTAGAATTTCTTATTTCTTTTATTTTTTAGTAAATATGTCTATTTTGTGTGCGCAACGCCAATTTATCTACGCCGCTATCCCTTCAATATTTGTTACTATTCACAATTTCTATGGTATAAATAGTAATATAAAATAACAATCCTACTCTTACAAAATGTGTATTTCAACAAACATTTCTTTCTACTTTATGATTGTTTTTTCTACCTTTTTATGGTATGGTAAACATATAATATTACTACTTTTGTAACAGTTCAGGCAAGCTGGCCTGTTACTGCAAAAATCCATTGAAAATCGTCTTTGGCAATGGGATTTTTGCTCTCAAACTTTATGTTGTAACAGTTCAGCCCTTGGCTTCCTGTTACAGACATCAAGCCATACAAAACCACTTCGTGGTGGTTTGATGTATCTCTGCCACTACACAGTTTTACGGACTTTGCAGTAAATGCAAAGTCTTAGACTGAACTGTATTTTACGCTTTCTTACGGTCTTTGCAAGACCTGCAAAGACCTATCTGAACTGTTACCTACTTTTTACATTTATAAATTAATACTTGCTGCACACCGCTATTCGTGTGTTTCATTGATTAAATGATGTACCAGCAGATAGGAGTTTTTCTATGGAAAAAGTGACAATGAATAATATTGCAGAGGCACTCAATATTTCGAGAGTGACTGTCAGCAGGGCATTCAATAACCAGACGGGAGTGTCCGAGATCTTAAAAGAACAAATCTTTACAAAAGCAAGCGAAATGGGATACACCAAATTTCCCTATCCGTTTGTGAAACCACCTGTCCAGAAAGAGCACACTGTTTCTCTCATTGTTTCACGACCTGATTCTACCCTATTCTGGACTAATATTATCCACCGCATGGCACAAGAACTTTTAAAATACAATATCAATCTCTTATATACTTATGTTCCTTCCATCTACACCAAGGACTTTATGCTGCCTTCTATTTTGTTAAACGATAATGTAGATGGCATTATCACAGTAAATGTGTACGCCCCTGAAATTTTGGAGATGATTAATTGTCTGCCGATTCCTAAAATTTTTCTTGACACAGTTCCCATGCTGTCTGAACAAAAATTGACAGGGGACCTAGTCCTAATCGAAGGATACCAAACAGAATGGAATATCACCCAAATTCTTATCCAAGAAGGACATACAAATATCGGATTTCTGGGAGATATTAATTATGCGCGCACCAACATGGAGCGTTATCGCGGCTACTGCGACTGTATGCAAAAACATGGGCTTCCAATCCGTTCCGAATACTGTCTCACCAAGTCCATCGGTGTTTTCTCCTATGACCGAGAACTGCGTACCTTTCTGGATTCTTTGACCATCTGGCCGACCGCATTTGTATGTGTCAACGACTATGTAGCGCACTTTGTACAGATTTACATAGATGAGAAGTCAAAACAATTGCCACATCCGATTGTACTGACGGGCTTTGACAACACGGGTGAGTTCACCAATATCGCGGGCCGCATTATCACAGCCAATGTATCAACCGAATTGCTCGGCAAACGCCTCGCACTACAGTTATTATTCCGCACACAACATTCAGATGCTCCCTACGAACTAACTTTTATCGCATCATCAGTTGTTCGTTTTCTATAAAATCAAACGCCTGTGTGCAGAAAAAAGGAGACAACGCTATATGTCGTCATCTCCTTTCATCTTGTTTTCTATCGATTCATTTCAAGCTGTGGTCCTGTGGCATGATGATTCCTGATGATTCCATCAATCTCTTTTAAATCAGAGGAAGGTAAGTCTCCCGGAATCGTATTTTTAACCGCTGCCGTGGCATTTCCATACTCCATTGCCTTCGTGCAGTCCATATTGTGCGCAAGCAATCCATACAGTGCACCAGATATATAGGCGTCACCGCTTCCAATCCGATCCACCACGTCAATATTTTCATATGCTGGCTCTTGCACATAACAGTCATTGATTGCATCATAAATGCAAGAACCAAAAGAATGAACCTTTGGAGAATGCACTATGCGCTGTGTTGATGCAACCACGCTAATCTTATAGTCCTTTGTGAAACTTTTCATCATCTCCTGCACAGTGCCTTCTTTTTTAAAGGTTAGTCTGGCAGTATCTTCCGAACAGAAAAATACATCTACATAAGGAAGAATCTGCTCAATGCACGCTTTTGCCTCCTCACCTGTCCATAGATTTCCTCTAAAATTTACATCAAAGGAAATCAAAGTACCGTTTTCCTTAAAGCGCTTAATCATCTCGACCGCAGTATTTCTCGTCTTCTCTCCAAGTGCTAGCGTAATTCCCGTCGTGTGAAAACAACGTGCAGAAGTAAACATTTTCTCTGGAAAATCATCAATGGAAATCTCCGTAAATGCAGTATTTTTTCTGTCATAAACAACATTTGGTTTTCTTGGATGTGCACCATATTCATAATAATAAATACCCAATCTGGAATCTTTTGTGTTATCATATACTAGATAATCGTCACTCACACCGCAAAAACGCACTCTGTTTTGAATATACCTTCCCAAATCATTTGCAGGAACCCGTGAAATAATTCCTGTCCTTAACCCTAACAGCGAAGTTCCTGACACCACATTTAATTCCGCGCCACCCGCCTGCTTCTGAAACACATCTCCTCTAGTAAGCCGCTCGTTTACTGGCGGCGAAAGACGAAGCAAAATCTCTCCTAATGCCAGCAGGTCAAATTCTCGTCTCTTGAATACTTCCTTATTTGTATTTGCGTTTGTATCCATATGCTCAGCTCCTTATCTCTGAAACGTTCCTAGTATTTCATTCCGTCAGAAATTAGAATGATACAACATACAACCTTAATTTCTGTCGGGATCGGGTACTAGAATATTTCTTGCTCCTTACTGATGTAAGCTCTTACATTGTATATATTAACATACAAAAACAAAAATATCAAATAAAAATCTTTATGAATTTCACAATTTTATCACAATTAGATAACAATTGAAACACAAATTCATTTTATAGTATAACCATAACAGCAACAGTTCAGCCTTTGGCTTCCTGTTGCAGACATCAAGCCATGCATAATCGCTTCGCGATGGCTTGATGTATCTCTACTACTACACGCTTTTACGGACTTTGCAGTAAATGCAAAGTCCTAGACTGAACTGTAACCCATAGCAACGCTAATTTAAAAATGTTATTGACATTTTTGCTCGGCGTAGAAACCATGACATAAAACCAATTTGCACGCCTGCAATAAAACAGCAAAAATATTGTAATGATAAATATAACATTCTTTTAATTTTGAAGGGAGATTCTATTATGTACGAAAACAACAATAACTACTCACAGCAGTCAAATAACGCAGGAAGCACTGGCAATGGATATCCAGAGTATTATTATTCTACAGGTGCTCCAAACATCAACTACGAGCAGACGCAGCGCCTTCCAGTAGACGCGCCAAAAATAAAACAAAAAAAGACAAACGGTTTTGGCAAAAAAGCAGTGTCTGTTGTCTGTCTTGGTCTAGTATTTGGCATTTCTGCTGGCGCAGCTTTTAGCATTCCTGCATCGATTGCCACAAAAGAATTAAAGCAAGCCAAACTTGAAATGCAGCAGATGCAAGATAGTCAGAGCGCTACTTCTAGCAAGCCATCGCTCACAACTACAGCGGACTCTCTGACAACCTCCAACGCACTTCACAACAGTAATACATCTGCTACCGTGTCTGCAATTGTTGACAGTTGTCTGCCAAGTGTTGTATCAATTACCAACAAAGGTGTAACAGAAGTTCGCACAATGTTTGGTACTTACCAACAAGATACAGAAAATAGTGGTTCTGGCATTATAATTGGCGAGAACGACACAGAACTCTTAATTGTGACAAACTATCATGTTGTGTCAGGAAGCAATGAACTGAGCGTTGTATTTAGCTATGATGAGGACAGCGATGAACCTTCACTGGTCAGCGCACGCGTCAAAGGATATGAAGCAGACAAAGATCTTGCTGTTATCTCCGTTTCTCTTGACGACATCACAGATGAAATGCGATCTAAAATTAAAATTGCAACTGTCGGGGATTCTTCCAATCTAGTGCTTGGGCAAGAAGTTGTAGCAATCGGTAATGCGCTTGGCTATGGTCAGTCTGTTACGACAGGCATTATTAGTGCACTTGGTCGAAATGTCACTGTCTCCGACGATAATGGCAGCAGTATTACAAACAAACTGATTCAGACAGATGCAGCAATCAATCCGGGTAATTCTGGCGGTGCACTCTTAAATATGAACGGAGAACTGATTGGAATCAATTCCGTAAAAGTTTCCTCTAGTTCTGTTGAAGGCATGGGATATGCAATTCCAATCTCAGATGTTCAATCCATTATTGAAGAACTTATGCTAAAGGAGACGAGAGATGTGGTTTCAGAAGAAAGGCAAGGCTATTTGGGTATTCAGCCGATTGATGTGACAAATGATATTTATGAGACTTATGGTATGCCAGTTGGTATCTATATTAACACCGTTTATGAAAACTCCCCAGCGGAAGCTGCCGGGCTTGTCAAGGGCAATATCATTACAAAATTTGATGGTCAAACCGTGAAAACCCGGGAAGAGCTGATGTCTCTGCTCACTTATTACAGTGCTGGTGAGACAGTCGATGTCGTTGTGATGGTACAAAGTTCAGAGGGCTATGTCGAAAAAACTGTTCAGTTAACACTTGGCACAAAAGATATTTTCGGAGATGACGCCGATAACACACAATCCAATCAACAGCGTCAGGAATCCAGAGAAGACGAAAATGGATACTTTAATCCATTTGGATCATTCTGGTCAATTCCTTAATCGAGTAGGGAAGTAATCTTCCCTACTCGCCACACGACCTGCGCGCCACTTTAGTGGCATATTTCCTTTGCGCAGGTCTGCGCATAAAACAAAAAGCAGGCTGTACGCCTGCTTATTATAATTCTATTCTCGTTCTCTCCACAAGCGCAGGAATACACAATTGTGGATTTACTGCCATTTTTCCCTCGCCTGTAATACTCAAAGCGGCCAATCCAATTTTTGCCATCTGGCGGATACTCAAATGCTTCATATATCCAAGCACCACGCCTGCCATAAACGCATCATTTGCTCCATTGCAATGAATATGCTGTCCTCCAGAGCTATTTACCATAAACTGCTCCTCGTCACAAGCACAGTAAACACCGCCTTTTTCTGGCAGAATAAAAACATTCTTCACACCTTTTTCCAAAATAATATCCGCCGCCCGTTCCAGCGAATCTTTATCCTGAATCCGAATACCACTCAAAACCTCTGCCTCCGCCTCATTTGCCATCACAACGCAAAGTCTGTCAAGAACTGGAAGCAGTTTCTCCGCTCTCTTGCGCGACTCTGCGGAGGCAAACACTGGCGCTCTGCACTTTTCACAAAGATATTGAATTGTCCCTGCTGGTATATTCGTATCCAATATGATCATGCGCGACTTATTTAACAGTTCCATCTTAGAAGAAATAAATTTCGTTGTCAGCTTTTCATAAATCCGCATATCCGATACAGAAAATTTTATATTCCCCTTTTCATCTGCTATATACAGATAAACCGGCGTGGACTCGCCGGATGTCTTTAAGGAATGTGCAATGTCTATGCCAAGTTCCTCACAACTTTCAATAATACTGCGCGCATTGGGGTCATCGCCAATTGCGGTAATCAGTTTTACCCCTATACCAAGAAGTCTTAAATTATGCGCTGTATTTCTTCCTGCGCCGCCAAGAGACTGTATCGCCCTTCCAGAATTAGAATCCCCTTCTGTCAGTGCTTCCTCGGGCGTTCCTCCAATATCAATATTGGCGCTTCCAATTACTGTACAATAGCTCGGACCACTTGTGACATATCCCTTTCCAAGAATATACCCTTTTTTCATCAGATTTGAAATATGTACTGCTGCCGATGAACGGGCAATGCCGGCCTTTGCTGCAAGTTCTTCCTGCGAGATCATTGGATTCTCTGTTATCCATTGAAATATCTGTGCCTCTCTATTTGTCATATAATCTCCCTCTCTGTTGTGCCTTAAAAATTATTTTCAAGTATACATTCTGCACATAAAATACAGCAAAAATACATTAAACTATCTAAATAATTGTTCGTTCTTCCTATATTGTTATCATATCACCCAAAAAAACCACTGTCAATGCAATCTATAAAGTGACTCAGTTACAATTCAGCCTTGCCGAATTGTAACGCAACAAGCTATGCAAAATCGCTACGCGATGGCTTGTTGCATCTCAACCACTATGTTTTCTTACGGAATTAGCAGTAAATGCAAAGTCCTAGACTGAACTGTAATGTGACTCATGCAAAAAAGTTACTATTCAGACAGGATTTCGCATTCACTGCTAATTCCGTGCAAAAATGTGTCACATTCAAGTAAAAATCCATCACCAAAGGTGATTTTATATAGATTTTTACCCGTTACTGAAACGTAGTGAACAGTAACGAAAAAATCCAATACAGACCATAATCCGCATTAGATTTTTTTATTCTGCCCCAATATATCACGCAAGCACTATTCACCAGCGCCAAGCACAAGGCCTGCCGCCCCAATCATTCCTGCGTTATTTCCATTCTGAGCGATCACAACCTTTGGAATGTAGGTAACTTCACTGCCAAAACAATTTTCCTGTAAAAATTCGTTGAGCGGTTTTGTAAGTTTCTCACCCTGCGCGCACACACCGCCGCCAAGTACAATAATATCTGGCCGAAAAATATTTGCAAGGTCCGTAATGCCATCCGCCAGATAACCAATATAATGTTCCACCAATGTTTTGCCGCAACTGTCACCAGCATCCGCCGCGTCAAATGGAATCTTCGCATTCATTGTCTCCAAATCATGACCACACAACTCCCACAAAAGTGATTCTGGGTGCTGTTCTGCAAGTTTCTTTGCATCTTCAATCAGCGCCGTTGCGGACGCATATGCTTCCAGACAATCATATCTGCCGCAAGTACATCTGCGTCGCTGTGAACCACCTTTGATATGTCCCAACTCCGCACCTCCAGAATGTCCGCCTTCAAATATCTTTCCATCAATTACAATTCCACCGCCAACTCCGGTTCCAAGTGTTAGAAAAATTGCATTTTGGTATCCTTTTGCCGCCCCTTTTAACACTTCACCCAGCGTCATACAGTTCGCATCATTTTGAATATAGACTGGAACTGGAAGGTACTGTTGTAGTGTCTCCGAAAAAGGAACATGGTCCCAACGTATATTATTTGAATATAACACAACTCCATTCTTACTGTCAATAATACCCGGACTTCCCACACCAACACCACGACAATCGGATAGTGCATACCCATTTTCTGTTAAAAGTGTGGCTGCTGTCTTTCCAATATCTGCTATAATCTCTTCATATGGCCGCTGCGCATTTGTCGGTATTGATGTCTGCGCCAAAATTTCATAAGATGTATCTAGGATTCCCATTTTTACAGCGGTTCCTCCAAGGTCAATTGCAATGACTACCTGTTTTTTATTGTCTGACATCGTTCATCCCCCTATATTGTCACAGCCCGGAAAACCGGGCTGTGATATAAAACTATTCTAATGTTTCCTCTAAACCAAAAACTTCTACCTCATAGATACGCGCTGCACTGTCACTTCCCTGTGTTGGTTTATTTACCACAAGTTTGACAAACTGTGCTTGAACTGGAGCAAACGCGTCATGAGTTGTTCCCGCTGTATTTCTCGTTACACTGCGCACTTCCTCAAAAGATGCACCGTCTTCGCTAGTTAAGATTGCGTAAGATTTCGTGTTCATATCTGCGCTCTCTCCGCCTGCCTCTGCATGATACACATCCACTGCGCTGACAGTCTTTACAGAACCAAGGTCCAAAGTAATCTCATGTGGTGCACTTCCTGTAGCACACCATTTCTTTGTGTAATCGCCGTCTACTGCAAACTGTGGCGCCTCATTATCATTGACATAGGTATCTGCTTCTGTGCCAGCACCTTGTGAGAGCAATACAAGACCTTCTGAAGCTTTCTCTGTGATAACAATGTAGCCTTCTTTTGATGCCTCACTGCTGCCAGACGCATTCTCTGCCTTAATAGAAACTGCATAGACACCCGCTTCTGGGTATGTCACAGACACACTGTTCCCCTCTGCGGTCTCTGTGTCTGATCCAGTCAAGGTCCAAGTTACTTTCTGTGTATTCTGTGAGCACAAGCTCTCAAATGTAATTGTTTCTCCCGGTGCTGCCAGTGTAATATCTGCTGTAAATGCAGCCTTTGGAATGCTGTTGTCCGGCCAATCCATTGTCACAGTCGCGCCAGTACCTTCAACCAGTAATTTATTCACTGGAATTACTTCAAATGTAGACTTATTTGTCTCGTCTGTACGCGGTAATGTGTTGATGTAAAAACTATCTGTATTTGATACACCTAACAATGATTTTGTTTGGTCCTGATTAATGCGATATACTTCATAGTAATCTGACGCAACATCGCTATCCCATGAAAGACGCACGCCTGCGTACATTCCATCTTCATCAAACTCACTGTCAAGCACTTGTACATTGCTAACAGTCGCTGTCTGCACTGTATCTGCCTCAATCATTGTAATATTTCCAAAACGGAACTGTAAAGAACTGCCGTCTGCATCTGATGTCAATCTGTAGGAAATTGTTTTGATTGTCTTTCCTGCAAGGTCCGCGGTCTGATAGTTCACAGTTGTCCATTCATCTACAACCTTTTTATCACCCTCAAGTACCAGCTCAGAACCGTCATCCAAGGTCAACACTGCATCCAGTGCAACCTCTGCCCCCTTTGCCCGAGCAGTCGTTGTAAAAGTCATTTTGTCAGAGACCGGCATATCTGCACTGTACATCTTAATGGTGGAAGGTACGCCCTGCTTTACAGTACCGCGCAAAATCATGCTGTTGCCACCATAATATGCATCGCCTATATCAAGGTCCGCTGCCAGCTTATTGCCCTCGCCATCCTCAATAATATAGCGATAGGTTGGAAGCACATCAGAAATACTACGATTGTTCCAGTCAAGCATACTGATTAGCTCTCCATTTTTATAAAAACCGTAACCATTTCCTGTAGAGAAATTTGTCACAAATGGAAGTTCTGTGAGCGCAGTACGCTCCACAACATAAGTCGATACACCTCGCCAGTCTGTATTTTCTGTCGCTTTCACATCTGCGGAAGGATCTCCTGCTCCATTTACCCACAGTTTATTTTCTTTTTTCCAGAAATCTTGCACCATCTGGGAAGAAAAATATGCCCAACTTGGACAGTAAACTCCCAAGGAAGTATAGGTTCCACCATCTGGGTTTTCAAATAAATCCCATTTGATTGGTGTGTCATAGCCATTGCTTTGTATATCAACTCCTGCGTACAAATCATATGGATCAATCTGCTTTTCTGCCGCCAATTCTGCGGAAGTTTTTAACAGCTCTTCCGGCGCAAGGGTATCCGTTGTCCACCAGAAATTTAGGAACATGGAATCTGCTACATCAGCGCCTTCTTCCGACTTCAAATAAGCTGCATTCTCTTCTGTCAATGCATTCTGCCAGTCCATCTCACCATCCACTGTCATAGAATCATAGTACACCAGTTCTAACTCTGGTGCCTTCTCTTTATAATAAGCGAGAAATCCCTGCATCAAATCTGCATGTTCTTTTGTCAATGGTGCCTCGTCTGTTCCTTCTGTCTCCTGATTAATAAACCACCCATCAAATCCATATGTATTTGCCACTTCAATCAGTTTATCCACAACTGGAAAACTGCCATCCTCTGTCTGTTGTAACAAATCATCAAGCCACTCCGTCTTTCCGCCATGTGCTGCCTGCGGCATAAACACAGTGCCAATTACCTTTACGCCGTTCTTGTGCCCAGCATCCACTACATCAGGGCTAGGAGCAACAATCAATCCCTCACCAGAAGAACCACCCCAGTACACCAGTGTGTCAACATACTGCCAGTAGGTAAAAGCGTTGGACTCCGCCTTATTCAATCCATGTGGAGAATTTCCGCTTGTACTGCCATTCATAATAGAGATAGACATCACTTTTGTCTCTTTATTCTGCGTAGAATTTACAGTTTCAAGAGAAGCAATGTCAGCGCGCTCTGCAAGTGGCACAGTACTCACATTAAAAATTAAATCCTCATCCTCTGCGGCTTCCCACTCCAATAATTGCGCTGGAAACCAATAGGAAGCCTCAGGCTGGCGTGTCATTGTAAGTTCTTTATTCTCATTCTCTCCAGTCACAGAATACTTTGTGGTCTCTGATGTGGCTGGCGGTGCCTCTGTTTCCGGTGTCGCCGCTGCTTCTGAATTTGCCTCTGTCTGAACCGGCTCCTGCGATGCGGCTGGCGGTGTATCCTGCCCTTTATTGCCTCCACAAGCCGCTAGGCTAACCATCATCGATGCCACCAGAAGAATACTCATTATTTTCTTCCCATATATTTTTTTTCGTATCATAATTTTGTGTCTGCTACTAAAAATATATACAAAAGTGTATATACTAGATGATTCGCCACAATCTCACGATTTGTGGTTACTGTTTCAACGTGTATGCTTTCATAATTGTATCAATATACTACTCACAAGTTCGATGTGTTTATCGAACACATTGTACACTCCACAGTCGTAAATTCCCGACTAACCATCGGTACATACCTATAAATCCTTTTCTTGATTCATATAGGTTCTCATCTGAAATAGCTTTTTCCTTTCCTAAATTTTATTATTTTTTGCCCTTGGTTTTTGGGACTTATCCATTGACCAACTGCACCCACAGATGTACTGCCATCTTTGTTATACTGTAATGTTTCAGCCAGTAAGGGAATCATTTCCGCAGTTTTGCCTGCTTTAAAGTCAGCACAAACTATACTCTGGATTTTGAGTACTTTTAAGTCTATTTACTTATATATAACATTATTTTTAATTACTTAGCATATCCTCTTTTTTTCTATGATAGCCTCTCAGACCTTTCCTTGCAAAAAGATCTGAAAGGCTATTATACTCATACGAGTTTTACAGTCACCACTTCGTATGGTTTCAACACCACTTCAATCTGCTTGCCTGAAACAGACGCCTCACATTCTGTCTCCTCAAGCAAGTTACAAATAAATGCTTTTTTGAAATCCGCATTTACAGTCAATTTTGTCTTGGTATAAGCATTCTCTGACTCGTACATACGAATAACTGTTCCTTCTCCGTCTTCAGCGCGTTTGATTGTCTCAACAATAACATTTGCATTTGAGACAGACGCATAAGAAAATGCATCTAACGCTTTCGCCTGCGATTGTACCAACAACGGCTGATTGAGCTTATATGCCTCCGCAACAGTTCCCGCAGCGCGCCATCCTTCTGCGTGAGGATAAATTGCATAGATAAAATCATGCTCTTCTTGGTCTGTTGTTGGATTTGGCTCAATTCCTGATTTAATCAGCGTAAGTGCCATATTTGCATCTTTTACAGAATGCCCATATTTACAATCATTTAAGAGTGATACACCATAATGGCCTTCTGACAAATCCATCCATTTCTGTCCGCAACTCTCAAAACGCGCAACATCCCAGCTTGTATTCTGATGTGTCTTTCTTGTCAAGTTACCAAACTGCACATCAAATGTCGCTTCATCTGTATGCACAGCCACTGGAAAATGTACTTTTAACAGAGTTTGATGTTCCTTCCAATCCACATGTGTCACAAAATCAATTCTGCGGCTGTCCGCATAGAAAACGATTTTTTGCTGAATGGTAGACTGTGACGCTTTTCTAGTAATATCAAGCACTGCACGCACTGTACCAATCTCTGTCCATTCCATGTGCTCCACATTGTCTATATCCCAAAACTTCTCTGTATAATAAATATCAATGTCCCAGTTGTCAAAATAAATTGGCTTATCTTCATACATGCGCAATAGATTTGCACGCTGTCCTTCCTGTATCACTTCACGATCATTCTCCTTGTCATAAATACTGGTAAACATTCCCTGATCGTCAAGTTTTATTGTATAGAATGGTGTCTCCAACTGATGGACGCCAACCAGTGTAAACGGTGCCTTATCGTCTGCGCCGTTTGCTGTATCGCTCACATGGAATGACTTATAGCCCTTTGACGGCAGACTGCGCACAAATGCGATATTTCCATCTGTAGTCTTTTGAATAGGATATACTGTTCCGTCTGTATCAATTAATGCACTTCCTTCCAAAGCACCTAGATTTACAATATCATCTCTTATCTGACCTGTAGTATTAAAGATAGTAACTGCGTCTCCCTCTCCAGCAATTGCTTTTCTGCGCTGTGCGGTCATCTCTGCAAGCTGCGCTGCAAGCGCATCATATTCTTTCTTTGTCACCTCATAAACTTCATGAATCGAAGACCCGGGCAGAATATCATGGAACTGATTTAACAGTACAACCTTCCACATTGCATCCAAATCTTCCTGCGGATACCCCATTGTCTCCTGTGTCAAAACAGACAACAATTCTAAATCCATCAATCCCAGTTCGGATTTACGATTAGAACGTTTGTTTCTCGCCATAGAAGTCAGTGTGCCTCTGTGGTACTCAAAATATAATTCTCCTTCCCACACTGGAAGACGCTTGTTGTCGCCAACGCGCTCCTTTAATTCGTCAAAATAAGTACGTGCAAATTCTTGGCGCACCTTGGGAATTCCCTTCACTCCTTTTTCCATACGAATAGAAGTCTCAAGCATCTCTCTCGTTGGGCCGCCGCCGCCATCACCATAACCGTAAGAAATCAAAATATCATTGTTAATATCTTTGTTCTGATAGCGCATCCATCCACCCATAATTGCATCTGGGTGAAGCATTCCATTGTATGTTGTGAAGAAATCCTTAATTGGCTGATTTACTCCCAATGTTGTAATTAAGTGTGTCAATACTTCTGAGCCATCAATTCCTCTCCACATCATTGTATCATATGGAATTTTATTAAACTGATTCCATGCCAGCTTGGTGGTCATAAAATAGTCAATTCCGCACTTTTTCATAATCTGTGGCAATGCACCAGAATATCCAAACACATCTGGCAGCCATAGAATCCGATTGTCCACGCCAAACTCTTGTTTAAAAAAGCGCTTGCCATGCATAAACTGACGCACCAGAGACTCTCCAGAAGTCAAATTGCAGTCCGCCTCAACCCACATGCCGCCTTCTGGCTCCCAGCGTCCTTCTTGAATGCGCTCTTTTGCCTTCTCATAAAGTTCAGGATAGCGCTCTTTTAAAAAGGCGTACAACTGTGGCTGACTTGACATAAATCTATAATTCGGATACTCTTCCATCAATTTCAGCACTGTCGCAAAGCTTCGCCCTGTCTTTTCCCTTGTCTGTGCAACAGTCCACCACCAAGCAACGTCAATATGTGTATGTCCAATACAAGTCGCAATCACATCCTGATACCCTGCCATATCAGAATACAATGCCTTGTCAATATAGTCAGATGCTTGCTGTAAAGTACGATAAAACTCCTCGGAGTACGGTGTGCGCAAATCCAGATAATTAATGGTATTATTCAAAATTTCCAAAATATCCTTGCGGTTCTTGTCATCCTCTTCCATTCTGGAAAACGCTGCAAGAGGAACCCACAAATCATAGTAAAGTTTTTCTATCAGCGCATCAATTTCCTGCATCTCTACAATTAGATTAAATTCTTTGTGCAGGATTCCGGTATAAGACTGAAGACCTATCTCCAATGTATCTTTGGCTTTTGCGGCTGTCGATAACAATACATCGCGGTGATTCATATCAATTCCTTGAATGACTTCCCCGTTTACAAACAATAAAAACTGTGGATTTTTTGCGTCGTCCCACTCGTCAATCTGCGTGCGGACATGAAGCCACATGCGCTTCCCGTCCAATTCCTGCGGCACCTGATAAGTCGTCTTAAACCAATAATGACGATCTTTTCCATACCAATGCATATTCTGACAGTCAAATTTTTCCCATGCTGTAGTGTCTGCCTCGGCTTCCTCTGGGCGAATAAAATTCCCTTCCTTATACATCCAGTTATCAATCACAAATTTCTGCTTCACTTTTAATTTTTTGAGTTCCTCGCAGATCACGTTAACCCTTTTGTCTAAAAAATGCATAATTCCCTCCATATCTGCAATTCAATGCAGAATTTATTTTGTTTGCACTCACAACCCGTAAAATTTGCTGTGAGTATCGCGCTGGCATCTGTCAGCAGTAGCTTTGAAAATTGGTCCTCGCTTGTCAGTCCCGATTTCGCACAATCTCGTACCTAGTATATCACAATATTCCATCATGTAAACAGAAAATGTGTTGGCATTTTGGCTAAAATCGCCCCTCACTTCCCAATCATGTTCCTACAAAATGCGCAGTTATCCCGATTATCCAAAAAAGCTGCCGCAAAAAAACACTTCAGCAACGAGAACTTTTGTTCTCTGCTTTCAATTTTTTGCGGCAGCCTGTCAGTTTTTATATGAATTTTTCTATAAAATTCTTTCTCAATCCATATAATCTATCAGACGGTCTACAGTCGTAAATGCAAGCCCTGTCACAGTATCTGCACAACCATAATAAATAGCAATCCTTCCCGTTGCCGCATCTGTAAGCGCCGCACATGGGAATACTACATTGGGCACATCCCCGACACACTCATAAATTTCATGAGGTCCCAAAATATAATTCTTTGTTCTCTTTATTACTTTCCACGGCTCCTCTAAATCCAGCAACGCACAACCCATTCGATAAACAAAACCGTTACATGTATTGATAACGCCATGATATATAAGCAGCCATCCTTCATCTGTCTCAATTGGCACACTTCCCGCACCAATCTTTGTGCACTGCCATGCCGAGGCGTCACCCTTGATTGTCCCCATCACATAGCGATGACACCCCCAATATTTTAAGTCTGGACTCTCACTTAGGAAAATGTCCCCAAATGGCGTATGACCGTTGTCACTTGGACGGCTTAACATATAATAGTTGTTCCGAATTTTCCGCGGAAACAGCACACCATTGCGGTTAAATGGCAAGAATGCATTTTCCAACTGATAAAAAGTCTTAAAATCATAGGTATATCCCACACCGATTGTCGGATATTCATGATAGCCATTGCACCATGTAATATAATATCTGTCCTCTATAAAGCAAACTCTAGGGTCATACCGGAAGTCCCTTTTTGCGACCTCTGGATCAGCCCCTTGAAATGTAAGTGGGGTGTCAGAGATATTCCAATGAATCCCATCTTTGCTAAATCCCGCAAAAATATCCATGCTGATTGACTTACTGTCACAGCGAAATACACCTGCATATCCATCTTCAAAAGGAACAACGGCACTGTTAAAAATACTGTTGGAATTTTTCGTTGCAAATCGCTCTATAATTGGGTTTGCATCGTAACGCCACACTGGCAGATTCTCCACATTTTTTGGCTCCTGCCAAGGCATGTTCGGCAGATTCTTTCCGATTATTTTCGCCATACTCTGACACCTCTGTCTTCCATATTATATTTTATTTCCCCATAAACTCGTTAACCTGTTTCTGAGCCTCATCCATAACGTCTTGCCATCCTGCTTTTAACAGTTCCTCTTTAATCTTTGGTACAACAACTTCTGGATCTTGAACACCGGTCATAACCTCACTCTTATAACGAAGCCAAATTTCACGACAGTTTGCAAGCTGATCGGATACAGGATTTGTATCAAATGTAAATCCAAGCATTACAGAGGATTCTGCTGCTTCATTCAGAGCCTTTACCTCATCCCACTGATTAAACTCAGCAGTATCTTCCAGAGTTACAGTAAAGAAAGAACCCTGTGTATAACCTGCAAGTGCCCAGTCATTGTTAATCTTGTGTACCTTTCCATCTGCTGTGTACTCAAAGTTTACGCCTTCCTCGCCAAAATAGAACAAGTCACGGAGTTTGGTATCACAGTTTACCAAATCCAAAAGCTGTAAACATTTTTCAGGATACTTTGTATTGATAGAAACCATATTCAAAGAACCACGCACTGTCTCGTTGGAAAGAATTGTTTTCTCAATCTGTTGTACTACAACCTCTTTGCCCATCTGTGGTCCCCATGAGGTCACACCAGCGGACTCCCAACCCTGTGCAACACGCCACATATTATAAACACGTCCCTCTGTCAATGTCGCTGCATCTGGATTGATAATGCCTTTCTGATACCACTCATGTATAATCTTGAGCTGGTTCATAATATCTGGCTCTTCCAAAGTGAAACATACTCTGCCTTCTTTGTCATCAAACCGCACACCAAGAATCTGTGTACCGCCGCCAATCTGATCATAAACGTCAAAGATAAAGTACAGACCATCGTTCTTTATATAAACTGGATAATCATTTTTGTCAGCCTTCAATGTCTCAAAAGTTCCTGTCAAAGAATCCAGTGTAGTCAAAGACTTGATATCAATGCTATACTCATCAACCAGCTCTTTATCCCAGATTGCATAGTTTGTGATAGAGCTGTCCTTGTACGTAGGAACGCCATAAATCCTATCTTTTACACGAACACCATCCCAATATTTCTCTGGCATCAATTCCATCAAACCGGGCATATTTGCATCGATTAAGTCTGTGATGTCTGCATATGCGCCCAAGTTAATATCTGCAATATAGTTATTGCCATTTCCAAAGATAATATCATAAGGCTCATTTGTGCTGACAATAATGTTGCGGCGGTTATCCCAGTCACCCCACGGAATAACTTCCATCTCCAGATTTACACCAATCTTCTCACCAATATAAGAATTGACAGATGCAATCCAAGAATCATAGTTTGTTGGCATACCATTTCCGATTGTCACCCATTTTAGATTCACAATCTCCCCACTGCTTGCGCTCTGAGAGTTTGAGCTGCTGCCTTGGTTGCTTGACGAAGATGTTGTATTGTCACTGCTTGCGCTTCCAGTGTTCCCTGTGCTTCCAGTGTCTCCGCCACCGCCACCACAGCCTGTCAACATTCCTGCCATCATCGCTACTACAAGACCCGATGCCAATACTTTTTTTAACTTCATAATAACTTCCTCCTTCTAAGATTAATTTATTCCTTCACCGAACCGATGGTTAGGCCGGAAATGAAATACTTCTGGAAAAACGGATACGTAGATGCAATCGGTACAATAATAACAATTGCTATTGCCATTCGCACGCTCTCAGTTGGCATAGAAGCCTTATACTGCTGTAAAGACAAACCGCCATAAGGGTTATTGGCAATGTATTCAATATTCTTTTGTATATTGTTCAATAAAGATTGCAGTGTCTGTAAGTTCTTATCCTGTATGTACAGGGAAGCCTGGAACCAGTCATTCCAGTATCCGAATGCTGCAAACATACCAATTGTTGCGATAACCGGCTTAGAGATTGGCATTACAATCTGAGACCAAATCCGAAACTGTCCTGCACCGTCAATCTTTGCGGACTCTATAATGGAGTCGGGCACTGTCGTTCTAAAAAATGTACGGCAGATTGTCACGCTGAAAGAAGAACATGCCAGCGGCAGAATCAATGCCCATATTGTATTACTCAGACCTAAAATATTGTTTACTACCACATAGCTTGCAAGCATACCACCATTAAAAACCATTGGTATAAATATCAGCCATGTATACAGTGTTTTCAATTTAAAATTCCTTCTGGAAACAACATATCCCATTGATGTATCCAGCGCAATTGCAATAATCGTACCAACGATTGTAACAAGCACTGACATAAATGCTGCGCGCAGAATCATGCCGCGCTCGTTCCACAAAAACGTGTAAGCGGAACCGGATAAAACGGAAGGAATCAATTGATACCCATTTGTACGCAATGCCTCTTCATCTGTAATAGAGATTGAAAATACGAACAATAGTGGAATCACACACATCACTGCCAAAATCAAAAATATAATATTGAAAATGACATTGGTGGATTGTTTTATTTGGTTTAATGACTGACCACTTTCTTCTTTTGCCACACGAGCACCCCCTTATTAGATAATTCTGTTTTCGTTGTCCAATTTGCTCACAACCCAGTTTGCCAACAAGATTGTTCCACAACTACAAATCGCCTGGAAGAATGAAGCAGCGGCTGTCTGTCCAATCGGCGCTGTTGACTGAATCGCATTGTAGATATAGGTATCAAAAGTCGATACTGTCGTGTACAATGATGCCGGAATACGTCCAGTTACTTGATAGAACAAACCGAAATCTGAGTTGAAAATCTTACCGCAGTCCAGAATCAACATCATGATAAACACTGGCTTGATCGCTGGCAGTGTAATGTGTCTAGCCTGCTGTTTCTTTGTGGCACCATCCATCACTGCCGCCTCGTAAAGGGAAGGGTCAATTCCTGTGATACTTGCCAGGTAAAGTACCATTCCATATCCCATACCTTTCCATGTATTTAGGAAAATTAGTATTGCTGGCCAGTATTTTGGCTCCTGATACCACATAATGCGCTCTCCGCCAAGAGAAGTGATAATTCCATTAATATATCCTCTCTCTGGTGTCAACAACGCATATACAAAGTAGCTGACAACAACCCATGACATAAAATAAGGCAGAAACATCATGGTTTGATAAACTTTGGAACCCTTTTTGTTGCGCATACTGCTGAGCATCAACGCCCCTCCTACTGCAACACTCGCACTGATAATGATAAATGCAATATTGTAAAGGATGGTGTTTCGCAGCAACATTGTAAATGAGTTGGAAGTAAAGAAATATTTAAAATTTCCAATTCCTGCCCATTCACTGTGCAGCAAGTTGTAGAGAAAACCATGTCCGCCGGGTTGCAGCTTGTAGTTCTTAAATGCGATGATAACACCAAACATTGGCAAGTATGAAAATACTAAAAACCAGATTAACGTCGGCAGAGACAGTACAAACAACTCCGTGTCGTCACGCGACCATCGCTTCCACCAGGGTTTACCACTTATCCTCCCTCCATCAGTCGTCTTGCGATTTCCCATTTGTTGTACCTCCTTTTATTAATTTTTGTTAACACAATATTAACATTTATAAATTGCGATGTCAACAAATTTTAGCATTTTCATTATTTTATCCAATTTATAACCTTAAATTTTGTAAAAACTTCCTTGTTTTATTTTATAACCATAAATATTATACACATCATGCACAATTACATTTATTAACATTAACCAATAAAGATTCTAAATTATACTGTTTATTTTGTTGGGCACTCATAAAATATACCAATATTTTTTCCATTATACTGCATAAGTGTCAGCGATTTGTATAAAATCTTTTTGGATATATCTGTTTAAGCAACGTTAAGGCATACGTTTTGACGAAAAATTATCAGAATATCATAATATTTCATCAAATTTTGCCTCTGCCTTAACATTTGTAAACTATTCGATTGTATTTTGCGCCTTGCTATGCTATAATAACAATAAACTACACGCTGTACAGACAAATTTACTTTTCACTTGTTTGTATCAGATTTACAAATGTATAAAACAAATAAGAAGTTTCTATCAATGTACCTTTATATATAGAAACCTTGACAGAAAGGAGCATTTTATTTATGGAAAAAATTACAATGAAAGATATTGCAGATGCCCTCAATATATCCAGAGTTACCGTAAGTAAAGCATTTAACAATCAAGCGGGCGTCTCAGATACTCTGCGGGAATTAATCTTTGCAAAAGCAAAAGAACTTGGATATGCTAAAATTCCCTATCAGATCATAGAACAACCACAAGAGGAACAACGCACAATCTCGCTGATTGTATCAAGACCAGATTCTGCCCAATTCTGGACTAACATTATTCATCGCATGGCACAAGAACTTGCCAATTACAATGTAAACTTGCTTTACACTTATGTTCCTTCCGTTTACACAGGGACGTTCAATCTGCCTTCTGTTCTTTTAAATGGAAGCGTTGATGGCGTTGTTGTATTAAATGTTTATGACCCGGAAATTCTAAGTATGGTAAATGACCTCTCTGTTCCAAAAGTATTTCTGGACACAATCCCTTCCCTGACAGACAATCAGCTCAACGGTGATCTAATTCTAATTGAGGGCTTCCGCACAGAAGCCAAAATTACAGATTTATTGATACAGAATGGGCATACAGAAATTGGATTTCTGGGGGATATCGACTACGCAATGACAAACAAAGAACGCTATCTTGGTTATTGTGATTGTATGGACAAACATGAGTTGATTGTCCGCTCAGAGTATTGTCTAACTGGACGTATTGATATCTTCTCTTATGATAAAAAGTTGCACGCTTTCCTAGATGAGCTAAAAAGCTGGCCCAGTGCTTTTGTGTGTGCTAGTGATTACGTTGCGAACTTTGTGCAGGCTTACCTTGACAACAATGCAGCTCGCCTTCCGCATCCTGTTGTGTTGACTGGTTTTGACAACACTGGCGAATATACCAATGTTGCAGGGCGCATTATCACTGCCAATGTACCGACAGCCCTTCTTGGAAAGCGTCTTGCCCTGCAATTGCTGTTTCGCTCTGAACACCCAGAAGCCCCACAAGAGTTAACCTTTGTAAAACCTTCTATTATCATACCACATATCAAGGAATAGTATACACAAACGGGACCGGAAAATCCAAATAAATTTTCCAGTCCTGTCTACTCAGCCAACAATAAATGATAGGATACCCATATCATTTTCTTGAAGTTTCTGTATATTTTCCTTTAACGAACCCTCTCGCAGTTCCAGCCCATAACGGAATTCGCCGAATCCAGACAAATCCATCTTAAAATTTGTCTCCCATGTGTTATTCATAATCCAACTGTACACAGACCTGTGATTATTCTGCTCTTTATTGTCGCACAACAGAATTGGATGATGTTGCATCTGTCCCATATAAATAAGGGGTGTATCAAATGTATTAATTAATATTCCCTGTGTACCTTTCTGATACAACACCCCCTCATCTGTCATATAATATTCCATATTACTGCCCGGAAGCTGGTCAACACCGGGACGCATAGACGCGCCTCCATTATGAATATAAAGTGTACTGTCTGCCAAATTTAAGCAAAGCGGCAAATAAATACTTTCGATATCCTCATTCAGAGTCTTGGCAATGCGACAAGTAAATTCCAACCGCGGCAATTGCTTGTACATTTTTATAATGACACTTGTATAATATGTCCCTTCCAAATCGAATACAAGTTCTACTTTGTCAAATATTAAACCATGTTCCAATATATTGATATTCTGCAATTTTCCTTGATGTTGTGTTGCGTGAAGTCCTCTGATATTACGTCCCAGCAAGCGGCGCTCCTCATAGACTCCACTATTAATCTTTGTGCGTTCATAAACTGGCATAAAAAATTTTTCAAGCCCTTCCTTCAACAGTTCTGTATTATCTTTTTTATTCCAAAATGATACCACTCCTTGCCCAATCTGATAACGAATACAAAACCAGTCATTTTCCAAACGATATGGAAGCTGATACGACTCCTGATCATAGTTATTGACAATATCACGAACCCTCTCTGCGCCTATCCAAGCAGTGCGCGTATACAAATTCTGTGATGGTGCTTCTTGCTCTTCATAAGTAAAAACGCACTCCTCCATTGCATCAAATTCCGCGAGAAAGCTTACTAATACCCCTCTTGGATGCGCAGAAAGCTGTATTGGTACTTCCTTATTTGTCCTTGTGTCCGTCACCTTTACATTTGACAAGGACATTGTCTCTACATAAAATTCTACTGGATACACCCCTTTTTGGCTACTCATGGAAACCGCCTTTACCTGTCCCTTTGTGCTATAATAGCGCAGAATATCTCCCATCAGATGGCACTGTTCACTCTTGCGCAATGCATTGGCCTCATGTATCTTTGATGCATAACTTGTCTTACGAATATCCAAATTTGTTACTATTGTATCATATGGATTTGTAATTGTAGCAGAATGTCCCCATGTATGCTCCGCATAGAGCAATGCATTCTCCTCTCCCACTTCCCGTAATTTTTCGTTACATTTACCAGTCTTTTTTTCCAACTGTTCACAAATATGCGCAAGACGCAAACCTTCCTTATAATGCTTAACTGCATATGGGGTACTTCCTACACCATTTCCCCACCAGTCATTTATGCTGCCTTGATATGTTGGTGCATCTATTACTTTTTCTCGGATTAAATCATAAAGTTCTTGTAATGTTACCATATGAAGTGACACTTCCTCACCAAAACGCAGATTAAAGTCATTTACTGTCGTAATAATATCTGGATTGGCCGGTGCATTATCAGAGAAAACACCACTGACACTCGTAATATAAAAATCATAAGGATAACCGCTCTCTTCATACTCCGCAATGCTCTTACTTAACTTGTCATGCAAAGCATCCAACGCAGTGATATTAACATTTTTACCAAAATAACTTTCAGTCATAAAATTAATATTTTTATTTACTACAATTCCTAATGCATTTCCTAAGTTATAGTGCTCTCCACTCCACACTAAAATCCTGTTGCCATTTTTACCTTCCCAATAGTAAGGGGTCTGATTATGATACAGCGGATACATTCCATGATGTGTATGGATATTCGTAAATAAAAATTCAATTCCATTTTTTATCAAGACATCTCTTGCCCCTAGGGAAATCCCATTAATATCTGCATTCATTGCCGTTTTTATAGAAATATTCTCTGCCTGAAACACCTCTTGCATCCTTGCAGTTTTACGATTGAGCATATTGGCATCCACCAAATCATTAAAATTCAAATATGTGGCAGAGATACCAATATTACCTCTTTTTATCAGTTGAAAAAAATCTGCTTTTTCCTGTTCTTTGGCAGTCTTCAAAAACTGCTCCACACAATAATAGGTTTCACAATTCCACTTAAAATCCTTCTCAAAAGTATTGTTCTGATATCCATTTTTAATAACTGATATCACACTGCGAATATTATTCACCTGATTGTATATAATCTGTTCCTGCAAATCCGTGTACCCTACATCTGTGTGAGAATGATGTACAATGTACACCTTTTTAATCTGTTTTCCCATAAAACATTCCTCGCTTTCTTACAATCATTACATTCTATAACACTGTCAACTTTTTAATGCTCTCCTCACTCGCCATCATACAAAACCTGCATAAAAAAGTCAATAGAATATGTAAATACAAATATATAATTTTTATAATTTGTATTTACATATTTACTTTTTTAATTTATTATTATATAATGTGTGATGTGTAATCGTTACGCTGCCTCTATCCATCCGCTTTTAGCAAAGTTTTAGATATTGTTAGTACAAACAACAGCAATTTTGCAGAGACATAAAAAGTAATAATCACAATCGCAGAACATATAAAGAAAGGTTTGACACAATGCCCCCACAATATATTCAAATCGCTGAACAGCTCCGCCACCAGATTATTAGCGGAGAATATCCTATCGGAAGTAAAATTCCAACAGAAAACAAACTGGCGCAATCTCTAAAGGTAAGTCGGCCCACAGTACGTCATGCACTAGATTTGCTCACTGCAGAAGAGCGATTGGTGCGTGTAAAAGGCAGCGGTACGTTTGTGGCACAACCAAAGTTAATCCATGAATCCACTAGCTTTGTAACTGGCTATCGAGAAGAGAGCAGAAAAAAGAACCGTATTCTACATACAAAAGTAATCTGTCTTCAAGCAGAAAAAGCTGGAGAGCGGATTGGCGCAGCCCTAAATCTTAATGCAAATGAAATTGTTACACGTCTGACAAGAATCCGACATCTAGAAAATATGTATGACAATGCACCTGTTGTATACACAACAGTGTATGTGCCACAAAAACTATTTCCAGAAATGATTCAGTTGGATTTCACAGACATCTCTTTCTATGATGCACTAGATAGCAGAAAACTATCTGTCCTCCACGCCTCTCGCAAACTGGAAATTATTATGCCTCCTGTAGAGATTGCAGCGAGTCTTGGCATCACTACTTTTGAACCTACTGCATATATCACTTCCCTCGGGTATACAAAAGACAAACTTGTAATAGAATACACAGAAAGCTACTATCCAGCAAGCCGAAGTAGCTTTCAGATTGAAATTAATCGTTAATTTTTTAGAAAATAAAAAATTCTTAACATTAAAAATCGGAGGTGCTTTATGGAATCGAAAAACGCATTTCGACGTTTCCCTTCTATTAAAATAAACGGTCATGACAAGGATGCTGTTATAGACTGCAATGCTATCTGTTCGCAAATATCTTTGCTTTGTCAGCGGAACACTAAGACTATTATTGTGATAGAATGCTATCCGGGCGTAAATCAGACTGAATTAAAATCATTATTTTCTCCACTTAAAATTAACAGTTTCATCCACAGCGACGATCTCGCATTACCGCCCGCAGAAATTGATGCCCAAATAAAACATGATTTGACAGAGGACCCGGTTTTTGGCATTATGACTACCCGTCGATTAGAAGAATTTTTTCCAACAAAAAACCTAGAGAAAGCCCGCAGCAAAATCAATGATATCCAATCTGGTATTGTATTCATTTATGGCGTGGGTGCTTCTCTTATATGTAAAGGAGACATCCTTATTTTGGCAGATATCACGCGCTGGGAAATCCAACAGCGTTACCGAAACGGGCTATCCAACTGGCGGACAACGCACACAGACCTTCCACGCAATGAAAAATATAAAAGAGGATTTTTTGCCGAATGGCGCTGGGCAGACTGCATTAAGGATAGAATTCTTCCTAAAATAGATTTTTATTTAGATATGACAGTACAGAATGCTCCTGCTATGGTTTCTGGCGACGCCTATCGTGATGCTTTAGAGCAAGTAGCAGGTCAGCCCTTTCGCATGGTGCCTTACTTTGATCCAGGGGTATGGGGTGGCAACTGGATGAAAACGCATTTTGATCTTCCCGAAAATGGTAGCAACTATGCGTGGAGTTTTGACGGTGTCCCAGAAGAAAACAGTCTTCTATTGGATTTTGGTGGAAAGATGATTCAGACACCAGCTTTAAATCTAGTCTATTCCCACCCACAGAAACTGTTGGGCGATCATGTTCACGCACGGTTTGGCAAAGAATTTCCTATTCGATTTGACATGTTAGATACTATGAATGGGCAAAATTTATCCCTACAGGTCCATCCTTTAACAGAATATATTCAACAAAATTTCCACATGCACTACACGCAAGATGAAAGCTACTATCTGCTAGACACACAGGGAGACGACGCATGTGTCTATCTGGGAATTCGGACAGGAACTGCTCCCAATGAAATGATGCAAGCCTTAAAAGAAGCACAAACAGAAACCAAACCTTTTCCAACCGAAAAGTATATTAATCGCATCCCTGTACAAAAACATGACCATATACTGATCCCCGCTGGAACTGTCCACTGCTCTGGCGCAAATACTATGGTTCTGGAAGTCAGCGCCACACCTTATATCTTTACCTTTAAACTGTGGGATTGGGGACGCCTTGATCTCGACGGCAGACCTCGGCCAATCCACATAGACCACGGCGCAGCAAATATCCAGTGGTACCGCAACACAGAGTGGGTACAAGAAAATCTTGTCAATGTTGTTACACTTGTACATCAGAGTGAACAGGGTACCATTGAGCGCACTGGACTACATGAGCGGGAATTTCTGGACACCTACCGCGTCAGTACATCGGCAACGCTCCCAATTCACAGAAATGGCAGTGTTCATATGCTTAATCTAGTGGAAGGCGCATGTGTCAAACTTATTAGCAAAGATGAGCACTTCGCTCCCTTAGAGCTACACTATGCAGAAACGTGTATTATACCCGAGGCTGCCGGAGCATACCAAATTCATTCTATTGACGGAACTTGTGTGCGTGTTCTTATTGCTTGTGTGCGCAACTAATCCTATATTTTTAATCCTGCGTATTCCAATTAATAGGCACATCTGATATAATAAATTGTATCATCACGAAGATAGCTTATGTTAAAAATTTATAGAAAAACAATAATAACCTTTTTCAGTGTTGGATCTATACTCCTCTTTTGCGCCTGTCAATCCAATACTGAAAAAAACTTTCCAACAAGAATTATTGGAGTCAGATTCTATCGAACAAAGCGTAACAGAACAAGCTTCTATAAATGTTTCAGATTCTATCGAACAGATTAATGTATACACAAGTCCCGGCACAAACTATTTATCAATGGAAATTATTGATAAAGATACTATTGAAAAAGCTATTAGAATTGAGTCTGACCGGATAGAAATTGAAATACAAAGATTTGAGTAGTGGGTCTCTTCCGCTACCCGTTTTTTCGCTCAAATAGTGCACTGACTTCCATTTTATCCACAATTCCTTATGCATCCACTCCCGGGTGTGTCACATAAATACGACATATCTGTTCCACAAACACACTATCAACACACAACTTTTTTGCAATCTGTTCTATCTTGCGTCCCGCCTGCATCTCTCGAATAATTGTCTCTACTGTTGCCTTTAGATTTTTTTCTTTCATTTCCATAAATATCTCGCTATCTCTGTTTTGCTCCATCAAATCTATTTTTTTAACCCGCCAACTACCACTTTCCTCAACCTCTAAAATAGCCATTGTTACAGGCAGTCGAAAACGTCTTGGTCCACAACTGCCCGGATTCAGATAAAACACACCATCTATGATTTTCTCTTCATATTTGTGTGAATGGCCATAGACAAACAGATCAATTCCATATAACTCTTTTCTCCTGTGCTGCTTATCATGCACCATATAAATTCGCACGCCATACAAGGTAATATCAAGCTCTTTTTGAAGATTTTTCGCCCACGCTTTATCATTATTTCCGCGCACTACATAGACTGGAGCAATTTCCTTTAATGCATCCAATATCTGTTGGCTGTTAAAATCCCCGCCATGAAGAATCGCCTCACAAGTTTCTAAAATTTCCAAAACTTCTGGGCGCAGCATTCCATGTGTGTCTGATATAATTGCAATTTTATGTACTTTCATTATTATTAGAAACTTCCTTTCCTCTCCAATTACAAACAAAACAAAAGATTTGCAAAATTATAGTTTTATCATAGCGAGGAATCCCTTAAAATGCAAGAATTACGATTTAATTTCTTTCACACGCACTCTTGTTCCTATGCGACTCAATAGCTCGTTGGTAATACTCTCTGCATTTTCCGCTACAGTCGGCGCAGTGATTTCCTTGTCATTCTCCCTGCCAATCAGCGTAGCAGTCATGCCAACACAAATACTAGAAAGTTTTGTTATGTCAATCGCAAGTTGGTCCATACAAATTCTTGCAATAATTGGTGCCAATTGCCCATTAATAAGTACATATTGTTCTTTTCCAGACAGCATTCTCGGAAATCCATCTGCATAACCAATTGACAATATCGCAATACAACAGTCCTTGTCTGCCACAAAAATCCTGCCATACCCCACACTATCCCCTTCTTGCACCTTCCGAATCAAGACAATTTTTGCCTTGAGTGCAAGTACTGGTTTTAGGTCCAATTGCAGTTTTGTTTGTGCGTTTGATGTACTCAAAACGCCATACAAAGAGATACCTGCCCTGACATAATTACATTTAAGTTCTGGATAATTCAACAGCCCATAACTACTTTGAATATGAATTTTAGGAATAGGTACTCCCTGTTTTTTTAATCTATTTATAACTTTATAAAAGATTGCTATCTGCTGCCGCGTAAAAAGAATGTCTTTCTGTGCAAGACTGTCTGCCACACACAGATGTGTGTAAATGCCATTAATTTTAAGATATTTCATTGAAAATACACTAAAAACATTTTGCATTTCTTTTTCAAGGCGCTTGTCAGTCCATACATCAAATCCCAGTCGGTGCATTCCAGTGTCTAACTTAATATTTGTTTTAATTTTACATTTTTGGGCATTTAGCCTATATGCATAGTCATAATCAATTAATGTCTGTGTCAAGTTATACTTTTGAATTACTCTTGCCTGTTCAGGCGGTGTATATCCCAATATTAAAATTTCCCCTTGAATGCCATACTTGCGCAGCGCAATCCCCTCATCTATCGTCGCTACAGCAAATGCCCTGATGCCAATTTTATCCAAGTGCGTTGCAATCTCATACAACCCATGCCCATATGCCTGCGCCTTTACAACCGCCATCAACTCACATTTCGGCGGCATTGCCTTGCTCAATACCTTTACATTGTGTGTCAGATTATCCAGATTGATTTCAATATAAGCCCTGTCTATCTCTGTACCTTGCTTTTTCTTTTTTCCTGTAATTTTGCTCCACAGCATCACTGCTGCCATGCTAAAAAGTACAGACATCACTACTACCGCTCCAAAATGCACAATGCTATTCTCTACAAGAAGTATCTGTACATGCAATATCTTTGCAGTAAAACGAATTATCACGATTATCATTGGGTGAATAATGTAAATCAAAAGCGAAAGATTCCGCATCCAATTATGACGTTCGCCCCTAAAATGCAATAAGATATGAAACAAAAAGTACATACTTGGTACCAGAAAAAAATACATGCTGTCATGACGTTGTAAATGAAACTGATGTAAAATAATTCCTTCTGCCAACATAAACAGCATCATTAAAACAAACATTATCCTTGCAGTTGTCTGTCCCAAACAGCTCTGGCAATCTGCAGTCCATCCTCCTAATAGAAAAAAAACCGGCGCAAAGAAAACACCATTCCTTGTGTAATCTGATATCTGAAATAAAAGAATATAAAAACCATTCAAAATAGAATTATTTTTTATTAATCCATAATAGCTATCCCCAAATAAACCTATAAAATAGAGTGTTGCCGCCACCACAAACGCCTTATAATAACCTAGCTTCCTCACCAGATACCACGTAATTACCCCACCAATAATCGCAGCAGGCAAATACCATAAATGATACAATGTCCCATCAAACACAATGTCCTTAATAAAATTAGGCAATAAATTCTCCATCTGAAAGTAATGATTGTATATGTTAATTGGAATATAAAGTATAATTGCTATACCATAGATTAACATTGTCTTTTTGACAAATATTCTCAGTTTTTTGGTGTTATATTGGTATCTGGAAATTAGAAAGAAACCTGATGTCATAAAAAAAAATGGAACTGCTATGCGAGCAATCACACGGGTCAGAATAAAATCCCCCCACTCACTATACGTACTAAGCGGCGAAGTATGAATCACAATAATAAGAATCGCCGCAACAATCCGAAACAAATCAATTCCTATATAACTTTTATTTACTGTCTTCATGATTTGTCCTTTCTATCTTCATCAAATCTCTAATGCATCTTCCGCTTGACTTCCATAATCAAATAGGAGATATGATACATCACACAAATGCCTGCCCAATAATCTTATCTATAATTTCCGCAAAATCATATCCTGCTTCCCGCATCATTGCTGGATAACGGCTATGTTGTGTAAAACCCGGTATTGTATTGATTTCATTAAATACAATTTCTTCTTCTGGTGTCAGAAACATGTCCACCCGTGCAAACCCTGCACAGTCTAATGCTCTATATATCCGTTTTGCAGCCTCCTTAATCTCCTGCGCCTTTTTTGTTGAAATTCTTGCTGGAACATAAATTGCAGCGTTTTTTAGTGTGTACTTCTCCGTATAATCAAAAAATCCACTGACATTTTCTGCCTTATCCAGCTCAATCTCATCAATCTCCCCAACAATCAACTTGTCAAGTCCACACACTGCACACCCCACCTCAAAGCCGTCAATCGCTTCCTCCAAAATGACGCGATTGTCATATTTAAAAGCAAGCGTAATAGCCGGCGCCAAGTGAATCATATCAACCACTTTTGTCACGCCAAAAGACGAACCTGCTCTAACAGGTTTTACAAAGACTGGAAAACCAATATTTTTAACAAAGTCATATGCCTTATTGACCGCAGTATGTTGCATCAGTACCATTGCACGCGGCACACGTACACCAGACAGTTCCACCAATCTGTGTGCCCTATCCTTGTCCATACATAACGCGGCGGACAGTGTACCACAGCCCACCAGCGGAACTCCTGCAAGCTCCACCATACCCTGAATCGTCCCATCTTCGCCATTTCGCCCATGTAATATTGGAAAAACAGCATCTATAGGAATTGATTCTATCTTTACTTGTGTATTTTTCTCATAGAACACCATTAACCTTTGTAACGTTCTATCGGGCGAAAGCATTGCTGGCACACAGTCCGTCTCATTGCACCAAGTATCGTTTTGAATTTTATCCATTTCCCCTGTAAAATAAAACCACTGCCCTTTTTGCGTGATACCGACTGTCACTGGATTATATTTTTTCCTGTCCATATTACCAATCACTGCATATGCCGACTGCAAAGACACTGTGTATTCTGATGATGCGCCACCAAAAAGAATTGCAATATTTTTTACGTTTCCCATTCTCTGTTACTCCTCTATCTTAATTAATAAGCCTCAAAAGGCTATACTAAATCAAACAGGAAAGGTTTATCCTCCCCTACTCACTGCAAAACTCGTGCATAAAAAATCTGCCTTGATACTAAAATTGTATCAAAGCAGGTTTCTTAATGTTTTTCCATTTTCCCTCTTTTTTATAAAGTTTTTCTTCTCAAAATCTTACATTTTTCTTACAGTTCTTCCAACGCACTCTAATCTACTGGAAGCATGACAATAAATACTGTGTTCTCACTTGCGCTCGCCACCGTAATTGTTCCTCCATGCAACTCTACAATTTCCTTCGCGATAGCAAGTCCTAGTCCCGCACCCCCAGTCACTGATGAGCGCGACGCATCCACTCTATAGAACTGCTCAAAGATATGTTCCAGCTTATCCTGCGGAATCGTTTTTCCTCGATTTTTGAGCATCACTTTTAGTTGGTTCCCTTCTATCTGTGCATATAAAAGAATCTCCGTTCCTGTGTAACTATAATTCACTGCATTTCGTATCAGATTATCAAAAACCCGCGCTAACTTGTCCACATCTCCTATCAACATAATATCTGACGCAATCTCCAATTTCCACTCCAAATCCCGTTCCGCCAAAATGGGACGAAATTCACTTGCAAGCTGCTCCAACATACGGCTAAAGTAGATTTGCTCTTTGTCAAGAGTCAGCGTCGTCAGATTAAAACGCGTGATATCAAAAAACTCGTTAATTAGCTCCTCCAACCGCTCTGCCTTTTCCAGTGCAATATTCGTATACCGACAACGCAGCTCCTGCGAAATCTGTGGCTCGTCTCGAAGCAATGTCAAATACCCTATAACGCTTGTAAGAGGCGTTTTTAGATCATGTGCCAAATAGACAATCAAATCATTTTTGCGCTGCTCAGCAAGCTGTGCTTCACTTTTACGCTTTTCTAACGTATGCTTAATTGTATTAATTTTTCGCTCTGTCGCAGCAAGTTCCTGTGGTAAAATAACATCGCTTGTATTTTCTGTAACCAACGCATCAATACCTCGATTAATTTCTGTAAAATACTTAATAAAACTATTGAGATAAATCATCTGGGCAACCATCAGCAGGAACAAAACACCCCCCATAAAATACCATTCTCTGTAATTTCGCACCACTTGCCGATATGTTTCCAAAGCCCTGTCATACGCATCTTTTTGCCCAGCATAAATAACACGGCGCAAAAACTCCACTACAAAATCCGCAAATCGTCCATGAATCACAAAATTATATAAAACAGTTATACCAATAATAGATAAAAACATTACAATAACCGAAACCAGAAAAAGCTTGGTCTTTAGTTGCTGATAGCTGTCGTCCTTCTTTTTTCGTTGTTTTTTCAACCTCGTAAACCAAAACTGCTTACTCAATTGTATACCCCACTCCCCAAATTGTCTTAATATATTTGGGGCGCCGCGCAGGTTCTTTCATTTTTTCGCGCAACCTTGCAATATGTGTCATGACTGTATTGTTATTGTCAAGATACTTTTCTCCCCAAACTGCCTCAAATAACCCTTCCGAGGAAACGACTGTACCACGTCTGCTGCACAAATACCACAATATTTCAAACTCAATTGGTGTCAATGTCAAAATTTCTCCATTGAGCAGACATTTATGATTGTCTTTTGAAATATGTAATCCTCTAATGTCTATCTCTTTCTGTGCTGCCACTATTCCCCTTTCAATATTATATTTAGTGTATCGCCGCAACTGCGTTTTGACCCTTGCCACTACTTCCAGTGGATTGAATGGTTTTGTGATATAATCGTCTGCACCAAGTGTCAACCCCATAATCTTATCTTCATCTTCAATCTTGGCTGTAAGCATTATCACTGGATAGAAAAACTTTTCTCGAATTTTTTGGCAGATGTGATACCCATCCATATCTGGCAGCATAATATCCAATATTGCTAAGTCAAGTTCTTTTTCTGCAATACATTTTATCGCATCCATGCCATTATAAAATTTGTAGACAGTATATCCATCATTTTTTAAATAAACTTCTATCAAATCTGCAATTTCTCTCTCATCATCAACCACTAAAATTCTTTCACCCACAATGCTCTGCCTCCAAATATATGATATAAACTCTTAAAGTCTTTCGATCTTTTTTCGCTTTGTCATTTATTCTATCATGATTGAAACAATATCACAAGGCAGGATTTTATTATATCACGACAGATGAAATCTACCGTGAGTATCGCGCCAACCGCAGCCGCAAAGCGGCATATTTCCTCATGCCGCACACAAATTGCTAAATAACATCTATTTGGCACATGCTTTTCATAGCTTTTGCATACTCATGAAAAGTAACTTTAACTATTTCTTATATTCACTTCCTCTATTAAATAATTAGAAATACTTACTCTTGTACCTGGCCGCTCTGAAAAGAAGATATGGTTAATAATTTCTTTATATGGTCGATTTTGTATTGTGTCCACTTTCCCAACAATCGTCGTAATCACAAAATCCTCAACAATTGAATCTGCTGTTTCCAAAAGAAAATGTTGCATTGCAGCAGTAAAATGTTTCCCTTCCTGTGGTATAAATTTATACTTTATCAAATTATTTTCTATAAGAACTTCCAATGTTCCTATTACTTCATTCCATATTTGATATTTAAGTTTCCATGTTCTATCTCTGTCCACATTTTCCAAGCAAAGTGACCGAAAATTATCTGACATTCGATTAAATCGACATTTAGACATTATAATTTTTTCCATCCTATGCTCTGCATTCCCACCATCAAGGAATGTAAGCCTAAATTCATCTGACGCCCCTTCATCTGCTCCATAAATATGGGCAGACCAATGTGCATTCATCATCTCATCTTCATTTAACGACTTACCAACAGCATCTTCAATTAATAATGAATCTTTTGTCAGTTGTTGCTTTATCTCTGTCGCATAATGCCATGCCCAAGAAATCAGGTTACCAAAAACATTTTTGTTCTCAAATGTTACTGCAACATTATTGCTCGCATTGAAACCAAGCAGCCCAAAGCGTCTATCGGCTGAAGCATTACATCCTGTTGGCATATATGGTTCCAAAGCTAATGTGTTCAATACGCTCTGTTCACTTTTAATCTGTTCAAAACGGTATTGCAAATCCTCTATAGCCATTTCTAGTGCTATCTTTTTATCCTCTTTCAAGCGACTTGCTTCAACCCCTCTATCTAAATTCTCTAATCTCCCATTTATAATTTCATATATCAATCTAATTGAACGGAAGGTATCTGTTCCCATCATTACTAATGATAAGCCTTCTTCATTAACTTGATACCGATTAAATAATTCATCTAATCGCGTCTTATTTTGTTGAAATTCATCCTCTGTTGCATCTGAGCTTTCTGACCCCAATTTTTGTAAATACCATTTAGCGATAGATATCACATTTTCAAGCATATTATATTGTATCCGCAAACGCGCTTCTGCTTTTTGTTTATTATCCACAGAACGAGTCAATTGCCCTTCTTCGCTCAATTCTAAATTTCCGTATATCTCTCTTTCCCGCGTAGGAGCAGAAGACCCAAAAATACTTAGTATTTGCCCAAAACTTCTTTCTCCAAAAGGAATTACTTCCGTTATTCTACGAACTGGTCTTTGACAAATTTTTGGGATTTTCCCCTGCCCATATTTTACAAAATGTTCTTCGAGGCAATCTACTATCTCTCCTTTCGGTTCAATACCAATTTTTTTTAAATTATCCTTTAAATCCACATCACCAACAATCCTATTGATATACAACGATGCCGGTTCGCCATCTTTTACCATCAAACATCTGTGCCCCGCCTCTGCTCCTTCCTCTGCTGGTGCTGATAGCGTATAGCCATTATTTTTCACATATCGCTGAATTGGCAAATGTGCTTCTTCATTCTCCTTATCAAACATATATCGCGGCACTGCTTGGTTTTCTATAAAATACCTATTTGTTTCTAGTTTTTCCTGTTTTTTGGATTTATCACTACAAAAATCAAGTTTCTTAGAATTCTTGAACAATTTCTTATTTCTTTGTAAAAACATAAAACCTCCAAAAAACTAGAAAGCACAAACATAGCGTTTCTCTAGCGGCGTACCCATTTCCCAAATAAAGTCTTTTTATAGTTACGCAATTCTTCTTTTGCCCGTGCATTATCTCCCGCTTTTCTTAAATAATCAACTGCCTTTGGAATATCTGCGCTAACCCCTAAGCCTCGACCATAAATAAAGCCCAACATATAAAATGCATTTGTATTATTCCAATCTACCTGTTCCAGATACATTCTTGCTCTGCCATAATCCTGAAGAGTACCCCAGCCTTCAAAACAGCACTCCCCTAAATAAAATACGCCCCATCTGCTACCTTTCTCATATGCATAAGAAAACATCTGAAACGCTTTTTCATAATCTTTGGAAACGCCCTTACCTTTATAATATGCTTTACCCATTCTATCATAACTGTCAATGTCTCCCATAGAAATGCCTTTTTGGAAGCATTCCACAGCATAGACTGCATCCTCTGGCGTGCCAATTCCTTCAAAATAACAGCGCCCCACCTCAGACCATGCATCTGGCTGCCCGCCTTCTGCTGACTCCCTGTACCAATGTAATGCCTCTTCTTTCCTTCCTGCCTCCTCCAAATGTTCTGCGTAAATACGCTGATGAAGCGGATGGCCATACTCTGCCCCAATCTTCCATAAATCCTTGGCTTTTTGCGGCTGTGGTAAAATAATATCCTCATCCCCCTTAGTATAATACTGATTCAAATTACTTGCAGCCGAGTACATTCCGCCCCGCAACGCTTTCAAAAACCAGTCCTCACACTTAGAAATATTGCTTTTCATAAATGATTTTAAAGCAATTGGATCGGAAAATGATTCCATATCTATATTTTGGATTCGAATAAAATCCCACCAAAAATATGTATTGCCCACAACATACTGGCAAAACGCATCTCCTGTCTCTGCCAGCTCCAATACCTCATCAAATGCCTCCTTCAAATTCGCAAACGGCATTTTCGCTTCCAGTTCTGGTGTCAACTCTCCACAGCGTATCGCTACCAACACCCCTAATGCACTTCCCTGTTCCACCGATTTATGCATCAGAGCAGTTGCACGGTCATCATCCTCTGGGAAACCATGCCCACTCCATACATACTGATGGCCGCACATACACCGTGCTAGTATACAAGTCGCATCTCCATCGCCGGCAGCGGATGCTCTTTCCAAAAGTGCAAGTGCTTCTTTTCCTTTCCCTGTTCTCTCATTGTAATAAATATCTTGCAATGCCTGTTTTACTTCCGTACTTAACATTTTTCCCATTGTATACATTCTCCTTTTTATAAATACAGCCTCTTAAAAGTCAAAAATATCATCAAAACGTTGATTCATTCACTTTGTTTGACATTATAACTTGTATCTAACAATACTATTTTAACCATTTTTCTAAACGAATGTCAATATTTTGATAAATAGAGTTATCATTCATATCCAATGTCAGTTATCTTGAAAATGCCTTTTTAATGATGTAAAAGGTGCTAATAGCCCCGGCATTTATCAAGGTTGCTTAACTAATTGACATTGTCCATGAAAAGTAGCTAAATAGATACTCCGTTTGACTCTTTTAATTTTGTATTTAATCCAAATAATACTATAAAATACTTTACTTTCAAAAAAATCAATAACTGTATCAATTTGACATTATTATATTTTAGGTGCAATGAAAATATATTATTAGAAAGCAACAAAAAAGCACTAGATATAAGGGTTTTATCCCCCATATCCGGTGCTCTTTATTGTGTATCTTGTTACTTATTTGTAATTGACGATCTTTCCAAAATCAGCCTTTAAGCTTGCACCACCTACAAGCCCACCGTCAATATCTGGCTGTGCAAAAAGTTCTGCTGCATTTCCTGCATTGACAGAACCACCGTATTGGATACGAACCGCCTCTGCTGTCGCAGTATCATACATCTCAGCAATGCAGTCACGAATTCCCTTGCAAACTTCCTGCGCCTGTTCTGTCGTTGCGGTCTTGCCTGTACCAATGGCCCAGATTGGCTCATATGCAATCACTAAATTCTTTACTTGATCGGCTGTAATACCAACAAGATCAGATTTAATCTGCAATCGAATCCAATCCATTGTCACACCCATCTCTCTTTGTTCAAGAGATTCTCCACAGCAAAGAATTGGTGTTAAACCATGCTCAAATGCCTTTGCAACCTTCTTATTAAGAAATGCATCCTCTTCCTTAAAATAGTCACGACGCTCAGAATGCCCAATAATAACATACTTCACACCTGCATCTACCAACATTCCCGGTGCAATCTCGCCTGTGAACGCGCCTTTTTCCTCAATATACATATTCTCTGCGCCGACTTCGACATTCGTACCTTTAACCGCTTCTACAACTGGAACTATATCAATTGCCGGCACACAATATACTACATCAACATCATCGGACTTTACCAAATCTTTTAATTCCTCAACCAACTTAACAGCCTCACTGGGAGTCATATTCATCTTCCAGTTGCCGGCTACAATTTTTCTTCTTGCCATTTTATATTCTCCTCACTATTCTGCACTGTTTCGCGATTTAGCAAATGCTCTCTTTACATTGGGTTTATTATTTGTCATCTGCTGCAACAACACCCGGCAGCTCCTTGCCTTCCAAAAATTCAAGAGAAGCGCCGCCGCCCGTAGAAATATGACTCATCTTATCCGCAAAGCCTAACTGATTAACTGCTGCTGCGGAATCACCACCGCCGATAATTGTAGTAGCCTCTGTCTCTGCCAACGCCTTTGCCACAGCAATTGTTCCCTTTGCCAATGTTGGATTCTCAAATACACCCATCGGTCCATTCCATACAACTGTCTTTGCTGATTTTACAGCATCTGCAAAGAGTTCTGCTGTCTTTGTACCAATGTCAAGACCTTCTTTGCCTGCTGGGATCTTGTCCGCATCAACTATTTCTACTGCAATTTCTGCATCAATAGGATTTGGGAAGCTGTCTGCAACTGTAGTATCAATTGGAAGAAGAAGCTTCTTGCCAAGCTTTTCAGCCTTTTCCATCATTTCCTTACAGTAATCAATCTTCTCATCATCTACCAGAGAATTTCCAATTTCATAACCTTTTGCCTTTAAGAAGGTAAATGCCATACCGCCACCGATAATCAAAGTATCACACTTCTCTAGTAAGTTATTGATAACATTTAACTTGTCAGCAACTTTAGCGCCGCCAAGAATCGCCACAAATGGTCTTACCGGATTCTCCACTGCATTGCCAAGGAAATCAATCTCTTTCTGCATTAAGTATCCAACAGCATTTTCACCGCCTTTTGCAGTGATAAACTTTGTGACACCCTCAACAGATGCATGTGCTCTATGAGAAGAACCAAACGCATCACATACATACAAATCAGCGAGTTCTGCAAGCTCTTTGCTAAACTCCTCACCGTTCTTTGTCTCTTCCTTGCCGCGGAACCGTGTATTCTGTAACAGTATAACATCACCCTCGTTCATTGCTGCCACTGCATCCGTTGTATCTTTTCCTGTTACATTATAGTCAGAAATAAATTTTACTTCTTTTCCAAGTTTCTCTGAGAGTCTCTTTGCAACTGGAGCCAATGACTCACCCTCGTTTGGTCCATTCTTTACTTTTCCTAAATGAGAGCAGAGAATTACCTTTCCGCCGTCCTTAATCAACTTATTGATTGTGGGAAGTGCTGCTACAATACGTGTCTCGTCTGTAATCTCACCATTTTTGAGTGGTACATTAAAATCACATCTCACAAGCACTCTTTTTCCTTTTGCGTTAATATCATCAACTGATTTCTTATTCAATCCCATTTTAATATCCTCCAATATCTTTTTACATTTGGGCAGTGATACCCTTTTATTGCCACCTCTCACATAAAATCAAGCAAGTACATTTTATCATTATAGTAGAATAATTTCCCTATGAATCCTTATGTTGTACAAAAATAGGTCCGGTCCTTAAGACCGGACCCTTAATAGGTCTTTTCTAACAAATTAAGCTAACTCTGAGAAGTACTTAATTGTACGAACCATCTGAGATGTGTAGCTGTTCTCATTGTCATACCAAGATACAACTTGTACCTCATACTGGTCATCAGAAATCTTATTTACCATTGTCTGTGTTGCATCAAACAGGGAACCAAATCTCATTCCAATTACGTCAGAAGAAACAATCTCATCCTCGTTGTATCCGAAAGACTCATTTGCTGCTGCCTTCATTGCTGCATTGATGCCCTCTTTTGTCACATCAGCCTTATTTACTACTGCTGTCAAGATTGTAGTAGAACCTGTCGGTGTCGGAACACGCTGTGCAGAACCAATAAGCTTGCCGTTCAACTCCGGAATAACTAATCCGATTGCCTTTGCAGCACCTGTGCTGTTTGGAACGATATTTACTGCTGCTGCTCTAGATCTTCTCAGGTCACCCTTTCTCTGAGGTCCGTCAAGTGTCATCTGATCACCTGTATAAGCATGAATTGTCACCATGATACCAGACTGAATTGGTGCATATTTGTTAAGTGCATCTGCCATAGGTGCCAGACAGTTTGTTGTACAAGAGGCTGCTGAAATAATTGTATCAGATGCCTTCAATGTCTCATGGTTTGTATTGTATACAATTGTAGGAAGATCGTTTCCAGCCGGAGCAGAGATAACAACCTTGCGAGCACCAGCATTGATATGTGCCTGAGCTTTATCCTTGCTTGTATAGAATCCTGAACACTCTAATACAACGTCAACTTTTAAATCTCCCCAAGGGCAGTTGTTTGCATCAGGAAAAGCATAAATCTTAATCTCTTTTCCATCCACTGTGATAGAATCCTCGCCTGCAGAAACCTTGTCCGCCAGCTCATATTTTCCCTGTGAAGAATCATACTTCAATAGATGTGCCAACATCTTAGGACTTGTCAAATCGTTGATTGCAACTACTTCATATCCCTCTGCATTGAACATCTGTCTAAATGCAAGACGACCAATACGACCAAAACCATTGATTGCTACTCTTACTGCCATGTTATTTTCCTCCTAAAATAGATAATATTATTTTATCATCTTTCTCTTGTCCCCAAATTACACACAGATATCACTTAGTCTCTGACCCAATTATAATTTTATACAGAAAAACTGTTAAAAAGGTCATGTATTTTGACAGATTGTGTAAAATGCTTGACAAAATTTTATCAACAAATTTATTTTACCTAATTATGGCATAAAATTCAAGACATATTTTGAAAAAATCCTAAAAAGTTGTGTAAAATTTTTGATAAAAAATTTTAATATTTTTTAATCATATTTTTTATAGGATTCTATTATATTCTATGTTAAAATGAGAAATAGACTTTTATATTCTCTATAGAATCACTCTTATATATGCTTTTTGTGCAAAAATTTTCTCGCAACACAAATAGAAGAACCATCAAGAGTTTATTTATTTGACAAAGGAGGATTTCACATGGCAATTAAAGCCGATTTTCATATGCACACAAGTTTTTCCGGGGACAGTAACGTCCCAATGGAAGAAATGATACAGCGTGCTATCGCACTTGGACTCACACATATTTGCATCACCGAACATTATGATCCCGATTATATCTATGTACCAGGACAGCACGCAATTTTTGAACTCAATATTGACTCCTATCTATATGAACTCTTAAAATTGCGCGAAAAATATAAATCCCAAATTACCGTGGGCTTTGGTGTCGAACTTGGCTTACAACCCCATTTAAAACGTCTTCTAGCAGTGTATGCCAAGTCCCATGATTTTGATTTTATTATTGGCTCCTCACATTTGTGCAATCGAAAAGATCCCTATTATCCTGCCTTTTTTGAAGGACGCAGCGAGGACGAGGCACATCACGAATATTTTACATCTGTGTTAGAATGTGTTAAGACTCTTCCTTATTTTGATGTTTATGGCCATCTGGACTATGTGGTGCGCTATGGTCCTACCAAAAACGAACAGTACACTTACGCAAAGCATGCTGATGTTATCAATAAAATTTTATCTCACCTTATTGAAAACGAAAAAGGGATAGAAGTTAATACAAATGGGTTCCGCGCCGGACTCAATCAGCCAAATCCTTGTATTGATATTCTAAAACAATACCGCAAAATGGGCGGAGAAATCATTACTGTTGGTTCTGACGCGCACAAGTCTAGCGAAATCGCACATGAGTTTAATCAAACATGCGAACTTCTATTGACATGTGGTTTTAAATACTATTGTGTTTTTCAATCTCATATACCAGAATATTTAAAACTCTAAACAACTGTTTGGAAATCACTGTATGATTGTCCCTCCACCAAAAACATAATCATCCATGTAAAACACAACTGCCTGTCCGGGTGTGACTGCCCTGACGGGCTTTTTAAAATGACATTTTACTTTTCCGTCCGCCAGCTTCTCAATCACACAAGTTTCCCCTGCATGGGAATAGCGAATCTTTGCCATCACCTCCACAGATTCTGTGATATCCTCAACTGCCATAAAATGCAAATCATTGCACAACAGCACATCCGTCCATACTTCCTTTGCTTCCCCTATCACAACCTCATTTGTTTCTGGCCGAATCCCTGTCACAAAAACAGGGTGTCCCATCGCAAGATTCAGCCCTTTGCGTTGACCCACAGTGTAATGTATAATTCCCTTGTGCCGACCGAGGCTTTCCCCAGATGCTGTCACAAAATTTCCCGGCGGTGGCACACGCTCCCCCGCCTCTTTCCGAACCACTGCCGCATAGTCGTTATCTGGCACAAAGCAGATATCCTGACTGTCTGGCTTTGCTGCGACAGGAAGTTCTAATTGCTTGGCAAGTGCTCTAATCTCGTCTTTTTTATACTCACCTACTGGCATTAGCGTATGCGCAAGTTGATATTGTGTGAGACTATAAAGCGCATAAGTTTGGTCTTTTCGGGCAGTGACCGAACTGCGTACTACATACCTGCCATTTTCAAGCTGTGCAATACGCGCATAATGTCCTGTCGCAATATAATCCGCTCCTAGTTCCAAACTTCGCCGCAACAATGCCTCCCACTTTACATGCCTGTTACAAAGAATACAAGGATTTGGTGTTCTGCCGCGCAGATATTCCTCCACAAAAGGATTTATAACACAGTCTCGAAACGTCTTCTTGAAATTCAACACATAAAATGGTATTTCAAGTTTTGCGGCAACTCGCCTCGCATCATCCACCGCGCTCAAACCACAGCAGCCTCCATTTTCTTCAATTTCTTGTGTCTCCTCATCCTGCCAAATTTGCATTGTCACCCCAATGACATCGTATCCCTGTTCTTTTAACAGATATGCTGCCACGGATGAATCCACCCCGCCCGACATGCCAACTACTACTTTTTTCCCCATAACCATTTCCGCCTTTCTTTCATGGATAATAACACTCCCTCTCAATCCTGTCAAGGCAGAGACATATTTATAAAATTTTTCCATACATTATAGAAAATACACATGTTGGAGTCACCTTATGTCAAACATATCCACACCAAAACTCCGCAGTTATCTTAATCCCAGATATCTAAAAAATCCCATTGTCACTGGTACCTTTTTCCTCACTGCTGCAGGCATTGTCACAAAATTGATTGGATTCTTTTATCGTATCTTCCTCTCAAGAACTTTTAATGAAGAAAGTCTTGGCATTTTCGGTCTGATTGGTCCTGTGATGATGCTTGTGCACGCTGTCTGTGCCGCTGGTATCCAGAATGCCATCACACGGTTTGTCGCCGCTTCAAAGAAGAACAGAACTGTGGATGCTTATAGCTTTCTTTTCACTGGAATTGCAATATCCGCTATTCTCTCTGGCACTATGGCTTATCTTATTTTTAACCATGCACCTTATATCGCAATCCAGTTAATTGGTGAACGGCGATGCATTCCTCTACTACGCATCTGTGCGCTTTCCTTTCCTCTTGCCACGCTCCATTCGTGCATTAATGGATTTTTCTATGGGCAAAAAAGAGCCGCTATCCCGGCGTGGTCCATGATTATAGAACAGACTTGTCGCGTAGTCACTGTTTATATTTTATGTCGTCTTTCTATTGAATCTGACCTAAATATCTCACTGTCATTTATCTGTATAGGGCTACTTGTAGGCGAATTTTCTTCTGCATTATTCTCCTGCTTCATGCTTGCAATCCGACAAGACAAAACAGACTTTCGCATCCGCAGAGCACTTTCTTTTCAAAAGGGTAAATCTATAGTATCCCTCGCACTGCCAATCAGTCTCAATAGAATCTGTATTAGCTTTATCTCCTCTGTAGAAACGATACAACTTCCTAAAATGCTTGTTGCCAGCGGTCTAAGCTCCTCCTCAGCGCTGTCGTTATATGGCGTTTTCTCAGGAATGGCAATTCCGCTCATTATGTTTCCAAGTGCCTTCACAAGTTCCGTTGCCTCCCTTCTACTCCCTTCTGTATCGGAAGCACAAGCACAAGGCAATAATAGGCGAATACGAAAGACCATCTATCTGACAATTGGTTTTTGTTTTCTGCTTGGAGTCTGCTGTTTTCTATTTTTCTTTACATTTGCAGATTTGCTTGGAGAAATGCTTTTTGGCAGCAATATTGCCGCAAGCCAGATTCGCGCACTTTCTTTTGTATGTCCTTTTCTGTATATGTCAGGCACACTTTGCAGCATTCTTCATGGACTTGGCAAAACTGGTATCACTTTTCTTTTCAATATGTCAAGTATCTCGTTACGTCTTGTATTTGTACTTTTCGTGGTTCCTACAGTTGGATTTTCCGGCTATATCTATGGCACGCTCTGTAGTCAGATTTTTTTTGATTTTCTAATTATTCTTGCTTTACGGCGCTATATGTTATATGATAAAAACTAGTATTTCATCCAATCATAAATTAGAATTGCGAACCCCTTGTTTTGCATCATTGCGTCGTTAAAATTTTTAGACAATGCCACCGACAACGCTGTACTAGCGTTTATTGCTTCTACGAAAGGAGTTTAACAAATGAGTTTTGAATTTATAAAAAAACTTCCAACGCCTGATCAAATTCGGGAGGAATATCCTGTTCCTGATGTGATGCAAGCGTTAAAGAAAAAGAGAGATCAAGAAATTTGCGATGTCTTTACCGGCAAGTCAGACAAATTTTTAGTGATTATAGGTCCTTGCTCTGCCGACAATGAAGACGCTGTATGTGAGTATGTGTCAAGACTTGCAAAAGTCAATGACAAAGTTAATGATAAGCTAATCCTTGTCCCGCGAATATACACCAATAAACCACGGACAACTGGCGATGGTTACAAGGGTATCATTCATCAGCCGGACCCGGAAAAAGGCACTGACTTCCTCAAAGGTATTATTGCTATGAGAAAAATGCACCTGCGTGTTATGAGTGAATCTGGGCTCACTGCCGCGGACGAGATGCTCTATCCCGAAAACTGGGGTTATGTATCCGATATTCTCTCTTATGTGGCAATTGGCGCTCGCTCTGTTGAAGACCAACAACATCGGCTTGTTGTCAGCGGCTTTGATGTACCCGCAGGAATGAAAAATCCAACAAGTGGCGATTTAAGCGTAATGCTTAACTCTGTATACGCCGCGCAACATCCTCATCCTTTTATTTACCGCGGTTGGGAAGTAAATACCACTGGAAACCCACTCGCGCATACAATCTTGCGTGGTGCAGTTAATAAACACGGCAATAATATTCCCAATTACCACTATGAGGACCTAATGCTTCTGTTAGAAAAATACAACGAGCGCGACCTTGTGAACCGAGCATGTATTGTCGACGCAAATCATAGTAATTCCAACAAGCAATTTAAAGAACAGATTCGCATTGTCCACGAGATTATGCACTCCCGCCGTACAAACGACGAGCTGGCAAATCTAGTGAAGGGAGTAATGGTCGAAAGCTATATTAAGGAAGGATGTCAAAAGATTGGAGAACATATTTATGGGAAATCTATCACAGACCCTTGCCTTGGCTGGAAAGATACAGAAGATTTAATTTATAGAATTGCAGATTTTATTTAACACGTGCACGGGTCTGCACACTCAAGTAGGGAAGTCTCATCTTCCCTACTCACGTACCGGACGTCCGTCAACCCTGCTGACATACTTCATTTGGACGCCCATATGCATAAAAATCCACTCTTTGCAATATATTTATTGTCAAAGAGTGGATTTTCAATGCCATCTTATCCTCTTGGATGCGCTTTTGCGTACACTTCTCGAATACGGTTGTGTGTCAAATTCGTATACACTTGTGTTGTCGAAATATCAGAATGACCAAGCATTTCCTGAACACTTCTTAAATCTGCACCATTCTCTACCAAGTGCGCAGCAAAAGAATGGCGGAGTGTATGCGGTGTAATGTCAGCCACAATACCAGCTTTCTTTGCATAATACTTAATCAGCTTCCAAAATCCTTGTCTGCTCATCGGCTGACCCGAACAATTTACAAACAAGATATCCGAATGCAAATCAAAAAGCATAACATCACGCGCTTTCTCCAGATAATTTGTCATTGCTTTTTTTGCAGCAGCTCCGAACGGAATCACTCTCTCTCTGCTGCCATCTCTGCAGATAATAAATCCCATCTGCATATTCACATCGGAAACCTTTAGGGTAATCAGTTCCGTAACGCGGATTCCTGTCGCGTATAAAAGCTCCAACATTGCCTTATCACGAATTTCTTTGGGAGTATCTCCCCTTGGCTGCTCCAGAAGCCAAATTACTTCCTCTGGAGTCAAAATCTCAGGCATCTTTTTCTCAATCTTTGGTGCTTTCAACCCATCAGACACATCTTTTTCTAGAATGCCCTCCTTGCACAGATAATGAAAGAAAGCCTTTATAGAAGCGACATTTCTGGATATGGTTGCAGCCGCAAAATGATTGTCACCTAAATACACAATATAGGATTTCAGGTCCTCCGATGTAATGCCATTCACATCATTGATACCCTTTTCTTCTAAATACTGGCGCAGCTTGCCTAAATCCCTCTTGTACGATAATTCAGTATTGTTAGAAGTTTTCTTTATATTATGTAAATAAGAAATAAAACTATTAATTTCTTTTTCCATAAATTTTGAAAAACCTCCTAAAAGATTTAATTTACCCCTTATGCCTGTTTTTATTATATATTGAATGTTACATAAAATCAAATGTTTTTTCAGAAAATTTCAAATTTTTTTTATTTTTTTCAAACAACTTTATTTTTAAGCATAAATTGCGCCTATTGTTCCTATTTTTACAATTGTTTGTTCATCAAAAAAATAATGCCATTTTCCGCATAATTTCAGGATTTATATAGATTTCACATAATATACCAATGCCAAAAATTAGCAATATTAACAATATTGTTTTGAAGGACTCTATCCTTTGATGTAGCTTTTTATTTTTTATGGTCTCCTCATTATGACAACATTTTGTGTTACTTGACCAGTATTTACGAAACACAATCAAAAAAACCATGCAATAAAAGATACCATGTGGTAAAAACATTGAGAACATCAAAAAAATACCTTTTATCCCATATTGATATACCAGCGAAAATATTAACAACCCAGCTTCAAATCCACACCAGCCCATAATAGAATATGCCAGCAGACCGCCAATACTACTCAATGCACAAATCACAATAAAAAGAAGTTGTTTTATCCGAAGTCCTAACGTATACATTAGAAATCCTGACTGATTGACCTCAAAGCTCTGCATTAATAACAAATGTTCTCTATCTAGTAGGCTTTTTTCATCAGAACTTTGCCCTCCTGATAAATAAAAAAATACCATGCCTATACAAAATCCTGTAAGAAATACAAGTACTCTGTTATCAAGCATCGTATTTTTATAATGCAGCTTTCTATAATCAATATATGCGTCATTGTTCTGCTCGACACGATATACTACTTGCTCCTCCATTTGTTCTTCTACGTCAAATTTATTCATCCAACATTTCACCCATATTTACTCCTTACTTTAATATATGGACTACTCTGCCACTTTATGAAAGTTTACTGTTTCTTATTTTTATATGCTAGAATCGCCGCAATTGTTTTTGCATCTTCAATTGTTCCTTCATATATCATACCTTCAAGTTCCTCAATCGTATGAATCTCCACATCTACAAATTCATCTTCATCAAGATGTTGCGCTGTCTTTTGCAGTTCTGAAGCCAGATAAATATCAATCTTCTCATTGCAAAATGCCACTGTTGTACGAATTGTAAGCAATTTCTCAATCTTTCCACACCGATATCCAGTTTCTTCCTCTAACTCTCTCACCGCAGCATCAATTGTTGGCTCCCCAGGATTTAATCCGCCAGCAGGTATCTCTAATGTAAACCTGTCCAAAGCATTGCGATACTGTTTAACCATCACAATTCTATCATCATCCAGCACACCAATCGCCGCAGCAGCGCCATTATGCCCTATAAAATCATACTGTTCTACCTTGCCATCTGGCAGGATTACAGTATCTTTATAATAATTTATAATACTTCCCTTATATTGTAGTTCTCTTTTTACCCTCTTTATTTCTGTGTTCATATAAAACCCTCTAATCTTTCTATATATCGCATGCGCTTAAGGAACTGTAAAAGACAAGTAATACCAATCTTAAACTTTGCTTACAAATCTTCCTTTCAGTGTCCGTGGCTTTCTTCCCTACTCGCTGCAATGTCATGTAATGACGTATTTTCTCCACATCGGCTTACGCATAAGAAAACCATCAAAATCTCTTTCGATTTTGATGGTTTATAATGCTCATATTAATTATTTCGCATACTCAACGACACGTGATTCCCTGATAACATTCACCTTAATCTGTCCCGGATATTCAAGCTCTGCTTCAATCTGCTTAGAAATATCACGTGCCAGCAATATCATGTCGGAATCATTAATCTGCTCAGGAACTACCATTACCCGAACCTCTCTACCTGCCTGAATAGCAAAAGATTTGTCGACACCTTTAAAATTGTTGGTTATTTCTTCCAGTTGTTTCAACCTAGTTGTATATGTTTCGAGTGTTTCACGTCTTGCTCCCGGTCTCGCAGCCGAAATGGTATCCGCAGCCTGAACCAGACAGGCAATCAATGAGCGAGCCTCCACATCACCATGATGGGATTCGACCGCATTGATAACAATCTGAGACTCCTTATACTTTCTGCACAATTCTGCCCCCAATTGTATATGCGATCCTTCCATCTCATGGTCCACTGCCTTGCCGATATCATGCAACAAACCAGCCCTCTTTGCCATTCTGACATCAAATCCCATTTCTGCAGCAAGCAGCCCAGTGAGATGCGCTACCTCAATGGAATGCTTCAATGCATTCTGACCATAACTCGTCCGAAACTTCATTTTGCCCAGAAGTTTTACTAATTCTGGATGAATGCCATGTACACCAACCTCCAAGGTCGCTGCTTCGCCCTCCTCCTTAATCATCACTTCAACTTCCCGTTGGGCTTTCTCAACCATCTCCTCAATCCTTGCTGGATGAATGCGTCCATCCACGATAAGCTTCTCAAGTGCAATTCTGGCAATCTCTCTCCTAATCGGATCAAACCCTGAGAGAATCACTGCTTCTGGCGTATCATCAATAATCAGTTCAACACCTGTCAGTGTTTCCAAAGTCCTGATATTACGTCCTTCCCTGCCAATAATTCTGCCTTTCATCTCATCGTTTGGAAGCTGTACAACGGAAATGGTCGTCTCGGAAACATGGTCCGCAGCACACTTTTGAATCGCTGTGACAACATACTCTTTTGCCTTCTTATCAGCTTCTTCCTTCGCTCTGCTTTCCATTTCCTTGATCATCACTGCTGTTTCATGTTTTACTTCGTCTTCAACAATTTTTAATAAATGCTCTTTTGCCTGTTCAGAGGTTAATCCTGAAATCCGTTCCAGTTCCTGTATCCGCTCTTCGTTCAGTCTTGCAACAACTGCCGATTGCTTTGCAAGCTCTTCTTCCCGTGCAACAAGGGTGGCTTCTTTCCTTTCAATTGTTTCTGCCTTCTTGTCAATGCTCTCCTCTTTCTGCTGAACACGTCTCTCGTAGCGCTGTGCTTCCGCCCTGCGCTCCTTGATTTCCTTGTCAAGTTCATTCTTGGTCTTAATGGATTCCTCCTTAATCTCAAGAAGTCCCTCTCGCTTTTTTGTCTCAGCCGTCTTTAGAGCTTCATCAACAATTTCCCTCGCCTTGTCCTCAGCATTTCCAATAGTAGTCTCTACATTCTTCTTGTAATTTGAAAATGCAAAAAAACAGCCTGCTACACATACCGCAATGATGACAATTGCTTCTAGTACGTAGTATAGCATGTACAGGAGCACCTCCTTATTAAATTTTCATTGTGCAACTGTTCAGTGCCTCCACAGTTTCCTGCTCAACGCTGAAATCTATAAAGTATTCCGAATAGTCACTGTATTGTATCTTTACAGATACTACAACATACTAATTTTACTCTTTTAATCAGGCTGTGTCAAGCATTTATTCTTTTTTAAGCGTCAAAGCTATCTTGTATTCCACGAACCGCGCCAATTACATGATTGATATCTTCGATTGCAAAACCCTTGCGATAAAGAAATGCCGCCATTTTTTGACAGTCTGCATAAGTGGCGTTCTGCCTGTCAAAATGCTTTTTTTCAAGAAGCTTTTCCATCAAGTCTCGCTCTTGTATTATGTCTTCCTCCTCCGAGCACTGTGCATATACCTCACTAATTTGATCTTTAGATATACCCTTTTGCAAGAGCGCTTTCTCTATCTGTCTTCTGTTCTTTGTCTGTGCTGCAGACATAATATAAGACTTGGCATATTGAAAATCATCGACATAGCCAAACGAAACAACATATGCTGTCGCATTTTCAATAACGATCTCCGGATATCCTCCCTGACGAAGCTTTGACACAAGTTGGTACATTGTATAATCTCTGCTCTTTAACAGATTCATGCACCGAAGCTTCGCCCGCTTTAGCAGTACTTCATTTATAATCCTGTTGTAGAGTTCCTCTGATAGACTGCCATCCTTTTCAAGCGCAAATTTTTGAATCTCGCCTTTATAAAGCACAAAGGTTACTCCATTGTCAACACAAACTTTCGCTTTTGTTGCAGTTACTTCCACAATATCTGTAATTATCATTTTCTTGTCCTGACTCTACTCAGCAATTGTTGTTTCTGTAGCCTCTGTCTTTGAAGATTTGGCTTTGCTCTTGCCCTCGGATTTTTCAGGTGTTGTGGTTGTTTCTTCCTCCGCTCCTTGCAATCCAAAGTGCTGTCGCACCTTCCTCTCAATTTCTTCGCATGTTTCAGGATTATCCTTTAAATATTGTTTTGCATTTTCACGTCCCTGACCAATCTTACTTCCCTCATACGCATACCATGCACCGCTCTTCACAACAATCCCCTGTGATGCCGCCAAATCAAGAATATCGCCCACCACGGAAATTCCTTCTCCAAACATAATATCAAATTCTGCTTCTTTAAAAGGGGGCGCAATCTTATTCTTGACTACTTTAACCCGCGTCCGATTTCCTGTCACTTCTCCGCTTTGCTTCAAGGACTCTATCCTCCTAACATCAAGACGCACTGAGGAGTAAAACTTCAACGCCCGCCCACCAGTTGTTGTCTCAGGATTTCCAAACATAACGCCAACTTTCTCACGAAGCTGATTAATAAAAACCACTGTACAGTTTGACTTACTGATTACCGCTGTCAGTTTCCGAAGTGCCTGCGACATCAAACGCGCCTGAAGTCCTACATGGGAATCTCCCATGTCACCGTCAATCTCCGCCTTTGGAACAAGTGCTGCCACCGAGTCAACCACCACAATATCAATTGCACCAGAACGCACCATCGTCTCTGTTATCTCCAACGCTTGCTCCCCATTATCAGGCTGTGATATATACAGATTATCTACATCCACACCAATATTTTTAGCATACACAGGGTCAAGCGCATGTTCTGCGTCAATAAAACCTGCAATTCCGCCTCGTTTCTGTACTTCCGCTATCATGTGGAGCGTGACTGTAGTCTTACCGGAGGATTCTGGTCCATAAATCTCAATAATCCTTCCTCTAGGAATTCCACCTAACCCCAGTGCAATATCGAGGCTCAGTGAGCCAGTGGGTATTGTCTCCACGTTCATCTGTGCCGCAGGGTCTCCCAGTTTCATAACTGCTCCCTTTCCGAACTGCTTTTCTATCTGCGAAAGTGCGGCGTCCAATGCCTTTAATTTTTCTTCTCTCTCCATACTTTTTCTCCTTTTCAGAACGAATGTTTTTGATATCTCTACTTTAAAACATTTGTTCGCAATTGTCAAGCCCTATTTCATTATTTTTTATAGACGAAAATTATCTTATACTTCTTATATCACTCTTTTCCATCTACGATAGTAATTTTGTAACAGTTCCGTTTTCGGCTTTCTGTTACAAGCATCAATCCATGCAAAACCACTTCATGGCGGCTTAATGCATTTCTGTCACTACGCAATCTTACAGACTTTGCAGTAAGCGCAAAATTCCAGACTGAACTATAACAATTTTTTCAATTATAATGCTACCCTATATGAAAATTGCAAATTACTTTTCACGGGCAATATCATTAGTTAAGACCAAATTCCAAAAAACAGGCTGAAAATAAGTTTGAATTTTTTATGTTTTACTTTTGTTCTAGAACTTTTTATGGGACCATAGTTTGGAAAATCTTCTTAACTAGCCAATATTGTTTCACGGGTCAAGAATGCACATAAACAGCATATTCCATAAGAACATAATTAAGAAACGAGGGACGATTTTTGCGAAGCAAAACTTTAAATATCGCCCCGAATCATTACTATGAACGGCTTCCATCCCACAAATAGTAACAATCGCAAAACCAGCCACACTTGTCAACGGTTAAGATGAATAAGCTTCACTCGCTATTGACAAGCAAGGCTGTCCCTGCTTATATGGTAGATGACACAAATTCAAACATTATTTTTTATTAACCTTAACATAGGAACCATAACAAAACAAGTGCGATTTTTTACATTTTATCGAACATAAAATTCACAAAGTTACAGGAGAAATAAAGGCGAACAGATTTCCCTGCCCGCCTTCATTCCTTTATATTTTTCCATCAAACAATACGCCCTTATTTTTTAGGATATAATCCGCAAGTGATATGACAGTCAGCACTAGCGCAATCCACATTATAATCTGTGTGAGTACTGTCAAAGCATCCAGATTCACAATCATCAGACAAACCATAATCATCTGAAACGTAGTCTTAAATTTTCCCCAATAATTTGCGGCAATCACCACTCTGTTATCCGCAGCAATCAGCCTGAAACCACTTATAATAAACTCTCTGCTAATGATAATAATCACAATCCATGCCGGAATCCTGTCAAGCTCAATCAGACAGATAAGCGCAGCACAAACTAACAGCTTATCTGCTAAGGGGTCCATAAATTTTCCAAAATTAGTGACTAGATTGTACTTTCTGGCAATTTTTCCATCTAACATATCTGTGAGGCTTGCTATAATAAATATTCCCAGCGCAATATAATCTGTAATACCTGCAATTCCTCCAAACACCGCCTGAAACCACCCCCACTGTGCATGTCCGCCCAACAACAAAATCACAAACGGCACAATTAAAATCACTCTGAAAACAGTAAGTTTATTCGGCAAATTCATCTTCTATCTCTCCTATCAAGTCATACCTGTGCGCGTTTGTAATCCGCACTCGCACAAAATCCCCTGTCATCAATTCTCTTCCAGTCTGTATAAACACATAGCCATCCACATTGGGCGCATCTTTATAACTCCTGGCCACATAAACGTGCTCCTCCGGCACACTGCCCTCCACCATGACAAGAAACGTGCTTCCAATCGCATCTTGTGCTTTCTCAAACGCAATTTCCTGTTGGAGTTCCATAAGTTCCTCCCGTCGCTCCAATTTCACTTCCTCGTCAATCTGATTTTCAAACAATGCCGCTGGCGTGTCCTCCTCCTGCGAGTAGCAAAAGACACCAAGCCTGTCAAACTCCATCTCATCCACAAACTGAATTAGGGCGATATGGTCCTCTGGCGTCTCACCCGGAAAGCCTGTGATAAGAGTAGTCCGCAAGCAAATATCTGGTATTTGCTTTCTTAATTTCGCAATGATTTTGACAAGTCTGTTTTGATCAGTGCGCCTTCCCATACGCTTTAATATTGTATTGGAAGCATGCTGTATAGGAATATCGAGATAATTACAAACTTTCGGCTCGCTCTTTATTGTCTCAATCAACTCGTCAGTAATTTCTTCAGGATAACAGTAAAGAAGCCTTATCCAATAGAGTCCTGTAATTGCACAAAGTCTGCGCAACAATTCTGGAAGGCGTTTCTCTCCATACAAATCCACTCCGTACAAGGTTGTTTCCTGCGCCACAAGGATAAGCTCCTTTACCCCAGATGCAACAAGCTTCTGTGCCTCCTGAACCAAATCCTCCATAGGAACACTTCTATAATTTCCCCGTACTTTTGGAATAATACAGTAGCTGCAATGCTTGTCACACCCTTCGGCAACTTTTAAATACGCGTAGTGCCCTCCTGTTGTAACAATTCTTTTTCTTAAATTATTTGTATGCGCTAAATTACGGTTGACGTCCTCCAAATAATTTTTACTTTTTCCAGAAAACACATCATCCAGTGCATCTGCAATCGCATCAATCGCTGTCGTTCCTAGAATCGCATCTACTTCTGGAATCTCTCTTTGAATCTCCTCCCGATAGCGCTGTGCCAGACAGCCTGCCGCAATCAACGCCTTCACACTATTGTTTTGGCGCAGTTGTGCCATCTCCAAAAGAGTATTGATACTCTCCTGTTTAGCATCATTAATAAAGCAGCATGTGTTGACAACCACAGCATCTGCTTCCTGTTCGTCATCTGTAATGGAAAATCCCCGCTGCACCAGTATACCGAGCATTTTCTCTGTGTCGACCAAATTTTTGTCACAGCCAAGGGAAATAAATAATATCTTCAAACTCTACTCCTCATGTGTAATTTTAATTTTGCCTTCGTTTAACTCTTCGATGGCAATTGACAGTGGTTTTGTCTGTTTTGTGTTCACAAGCGGCTCCTCACCTGCAATAATCTGTCGCGCGCGTCTTGATGTCGCCATAACAATCGAATAGCGGCTGTTGACAACGGGCGCCTCCCCTGGTTCTATTCCATTGTTCACTACCTTCATTAAATCTGTATAAGATGGATGTAACATAATCTTTTCCTCACTTTTTTCTATATTTATTGTTCTGTTGCCTCGTCCATTTCCTCGTCTGTCAACGCCCCCTGTGCTCTTCCGGCAATTGTCTCAGGAAGAAGTGCTGACAGCACAATCTGACTGCTCTCCATCACCAAAACCGATTTGGTTTTCCTTCCTTGCGTGGCGTCTATGACAGTACCATTCTCCTTCGCCCTCTGCACCAATCTCTTTACAGGAGCCGAATCAGGGCAAACAATTGCTATAATCTTTGACGTATTGACAATATTTCCAAAGCCTATATGAATCAGTCTGTTCACTTGCCACCTCACTGTAGATCACTCAATGTTTTGTATCTGTTCTCTTACTTTCTCAATTTCAGTCTTTAAATCGATTCCACGGTTGGAGACTGCAAGGTCGTTTGCTTTGGAAAGAATTGTGTTTGCCTCTCTGTTCATCTCCTGCGCAATAAAATCCAGCTTTCTTCCAATACTGCCTCCGTCCGTCAAAGACTGTTTCATCGTTTCTATGTGGCTTCTGAGACGCACCAGTTCTTCGTCGACACATACTTTGTCCGCAAAAATAGTAACTTCTGTCAAAATTCTTGCCTCATCAATCGTCGCATCACTCAACAACTCATGTACACGCTCTGTAAGTTTTTTTCTGTACTCCTCGATAATCTGTGGGGAACGCACCTCAATAAATGCGACATGTTCAAGCATTCCATCCAACTTGCCAATTAAATCTTCCGCCAGATTCTTTCCTTCTCTAATACGTGTTTGTACCAGCCCTTCCGCAGCACCCTGAATCGCTTTTGCAAGACCTTTCCAGATTTCTTCTTCATCCACAGTTTGCTCCTCCATCGAGAAAACCTCTGGATAGCGCGAGAGCGTTGAAACTCGAATATCATTATCCAATCCAAAATCCGCTGCCATCTGCTTTAGATATCCAATATATTCCGCCGCAATATCCTTGTTGTAGCGAATGCACACATTATCCTCGGAAAAATCTTCATATATGATGAACAGGTCGATCTTTCCACGCTGCACATAATTCTTTAGCTCATTTCGGACAGAACTCTCAAAAAAACTGAGCTTCTTGGGCATCTTGATATTGGCATCAAGATATCTGTGATTTACGGACTTCATCTCAACAGTATACTTGCGATTCCCCTCTGTAATCTCACATCTGCCGAAACCTGTCATACTTTTAATCATGCCTCTCCTCCTGATTATTCGTTTCTGATTCCTATGTATTATAGAATAATCTGTTCCTCACGTCAACAACTTTCCTTTCGTAAATGCCCCAACCATAAAAACAAACTTGAAAACACTAGAAAAAGATGCTATTGTTATACAGGGTTGCCGTTGTGGGGACTGTTATAAAAACAAGAATATATCATAGAAAAGAAGTATTTTGTAAATGATATACAGATGAAAAGGGGATTACAATGAAAAATTTTATATCAAAACATCATAAAATCATATGGTGTATTAGAAACCTGATTCCAATGCTACTGTTTCCAGTTGCAAATTTTTATCTTTTTGAATGGTACACACACAATCCGTGGGAGTCCATGAAAGTTCCAATCCAATTTCTTAACATTTACCTTTTTGAAGTGCTAATGATTTTGTTTTTCTTTCTTTTTGGACGCCTAAAATGGTCTCTGCGCCTGCAAAGCGTTTTTTTCATGTTTGTCGGACTGGCGAACTACTACGTCCTAAGTTTCCGCTCTGCACCAATTATGCCGTGGGATATCTATTCTGTCAAAACTGCATTGAGCGTTGCCGGAGACTTTAAGTACACGCTCAACCGACAAGCAATTATTGTCCTGATTGGCTTTGTCCTGTTGATAATCGCAGAGTCTGTCGTTAATCTGGAATTAAAAAGTACTGACAAATGGAAAAAACGTTTCTGGGGAATTCGTATTGTAGGAACCGTTTTGTTTTTCGCATTGCTGTGCAGCTTCACAAACATGCTCCATCAAGAAAGCACCATCAGCAAATATGGCATGTATGACAAACTTTTTACACCGACTGTCATGAGTAAGCGCGATGGCACTGCTGTCGCATTTTTGATGGAATTACAATATATTTCTGTGGACAAGCCCGCTAATTACAGTGCTTCTGCTGTCAGCGAGATTCTTGCCCCCTACAGCGAACCAGACAAGACACAAACTGTTTCTGAGAAACTTCCAAATATTATTGTGATTATGAATGAAGCCTTTTCAGACCCTGCTGTGCTCGGCTCCTTTGAAACCAATGAGGACTACATGCCCTATGTACATTCAATCTTAAATGGAGAAATTCCTAACACCATATCGGGATATCTAAATGTATCTGTCCTTGGCGGTAACACGGCAAACACAGAATTTGAATTTCTTACTGGAAATACAATGGCATTTTTGCCACATGGAAGTGTGGCATATCAACAATATCTCAAGCGGGAGATTCCTTCTCTTGCCTCACACTTAAAAGCACTTGGCTATCAGACAATTGCTACACATCCGTACAACAGTACGGGTTGGGACCGAAATAAAGTATATCCACTGCTTGGTTTTGATGAAATGTATTTTATCAAAGATTACAAAAACCCAGAACGAATCCGCAAATATGTAAGTGACCGCGCATGTTACGACAAAATTATAGACATGTACGAATCCAAACCTGATGGAACCCCATTTTTTGTCTTTAATGTCACTATGCAAAATCACTCTTCCTACACAGAGGAATTTGATAATTTTAGTCCAGATATCAAAGTGACAGACAGCAAGTCAAAAGCGCTTAACAATTATCTGTCGCTTATGAAAATTTCGGATAATTCCATAAAATATTTGACAGATTACTTTTCAAGAGTGCCAGAGGACACTGTTATTGTCTTTTTTGGAGATCACCAGCCGACAAATTCCGTCGTCTCAAATGTATGGAAACTCAATGGAAAAAACGGAAATGAACTATCTGTCGAGGACGAGGCAAACAGATATAAAGTCCCTTATTTTATCTGGTGTAATTATGCACTTGAAACAAAAGCCGACGCGGAAACCAGTGCAAATTTTCTCGCATCAAATATCCTTGCAGCCGCAGGCATTCCAATGACTGCATATGAGCAATATCTCCATAAGCTATCCGAGAATTATCCAGTAATTACATCAATTCGCACAGAAAATTCGACTGGCAAAAGTACTGACACGAAAAATGTAATGGGCGAATTAAACAACTATGCAATCTTACAATATGACTGTATCTTTGGCAAAAGATAGATTGGAAACTGTTATCGCCGCTGCAAGCGGCACGGAGGACAATTATGAATTTCAAACGATTTAAAATCGGAAAACTACACTGTGATTTGTTGTATCTATGTTCTTTTTTTCTGCCAGCACTCATTCTGCTCGCAATTTTTATCGTGCAGAAAATATATCCGTTTGGTGATCGCTCTTTTCTTCATATTGATATGTATCATCAGTATTTTCCTTTTCTGGTGGAATTTTATCACAAACTAAAAGGCGGTGAAAATCTATTTTTCTCATGGCACACTGGCATTGGATCCAATTTTGTCGCACTCTATGCCTACTATCTAGCAAGCCCCTTTAACTGGCTCTGCGTGCTGATTCCTGAGCATTATCTTATGGAATTTCTGTCGTATATGGTTGTTGTAAGAACGGGATTATGCGGTTTGACATTCACCTATTATATTCGTAAGCATTTTAGTAGCAATTCATGGGGTATTTTGTGTTTTTCCCTGTTCTATGCACTGTCTGGTTTTATGGCTGCCTATAATTGGGATGTTATGTGGCTCGATGTTGTCGTTCTCGCACCACTCGTCATTCTTGGTGTAGAACGGCTTGTAAACCAGGGAAAATGCTATCTATATTGTATTACTCTTGGCTTGTCTATCTTGTCAAACTATTATCTTTCTATAATGTTATGTATATTTCTTGTACTTTATTTTATTGTATTATTAATTGCTAGAAACCCTTTGCAAGAAAAAACTTCCGCGCCACTTGCATTCCCGGGATTGGACAACATCAAAAACTTTTATGGTAAGGCAACCATTCGTTTTGGCGTGTACTCCTTACTTGCAGGAGGTATGGCGGCAGTTCTTTTGCTGCCCGCGCTTGCCGCACTTCGCTTTACAGAATTTAGCGATATCAACTTTCCAAGCAAAGTAAAAACATACTTCCCTGTATTTGACATGCTCGCCAGACATCGTTTTAATGTAACTGTTGAGACAGGATTGGACCACTGGCCCAATATTTATTGTGGTGTTCTTGTGTTTGTACTACTTCCGTTGTACGTCCTACAGAAAAAAGTCCCCCTGCGGGAAAAGGCACCTAAGCTGCTGCTGCTCGCCTTTATTTTAGTTAGTTTCTCCACCAATACCCTAAATTTTATCTGGCATGGTCTAAACTATCCAGATTCACTTCCTGCAAGACAATCCTATTTGTATATATTACTGCTACTTACCATATGCTATGAGGCATTCTTATATTTACAGGAATACAGCCGTGCAGAACTTGCCGCTGTCTTTGCAGGAGTACTGTTCTTTCTCCTACTAAGTGAGAAACTATCCGATGATGACGCAATTACAGGCACATGTTTTCTAGTCACTGGCATTTATCTAGCGCTCTATGCCCTCCTAATTTACTATCGTAGAAACTGTGGCACACTTACCACGCTATTCTGTGTCTGCACAGTGTTTATCACAATAACAGAGTCCGGTATGAACACCTATCTCACCAGCGTACCCACAGTGTCAAGAACCACTTATCTCTCTAATTACGATTCCTATCAAACCCTGACGAATCGAACAGTGGAGAACGAAAACAATGATTTTTTCCGATTTGAAAAGTTTGCGCGCAGAACACAGAATGATGCTATGCTTATTGGCTTTCAAGGCGGTTCTTATTTCTCATCAACTTTAAATTCATTGGTATCAGATTTTTATGAGAAATATGGTATGAAAGGCAGTCGGGTCAATTACTGTTATGATGGTGCAACCCCAGTTACTGCGGCGCTTCTTGCCAATCGGTATATGTTATATACATTAGATAGGGGATATGACAATCTCTTTACACTCGTTGATACAGAGGGAAAACTATATTTGTACAAAAATAACTATTCGCTTCCTCTTGGATATGTGGTTACTTCTTCTGAAGCCCGTTTTGACACAGCACAAAATGTCACAGAAAATATTCACGAGGAAGACACTGATGAAAAAAACTTAAACCCGATACAACGTCAAATCAATCTGGTCCACCGCCTTGGTATTGAAGAAGATATTTTTTCAGAAGTTTCTATTGGCTCTTATGGCAGTCAAGCCGATCTTTACATTGAAGAAGATGGGCACTACTATGCCTATACCTCCAATACAAAAATTGACACAATTAAGATGCAGTATGAAGAAGAGTCCAAAAGTTTTAGCCAAATTAAGAAAAAATACATCCTCGATCTTGGCTATCATAACGCAGGCGAGACATTATCCTTCAAATCCGAAAATGGAAAAGACCTTAATCTGACAGCTTACAAAATCAACGAGTCTGTACTTAGTGCCTTTGTCAGCCAGTTAAACCATCAAACCATGACAGTTGATTCTTATGATGAGACTTCTCTAAATGGGCATATTGATATTACCACTCCCGGGAATCTCGTGTTGTCTATACCATATGATCCGGGCTGGACTTTATATGTGAATGGTGAAAAAACAGATATAAATTTATTTGAAGAAACCTTTATCAGCATTGCGCTCGACACGGGTTCCCACACAATTGCACTTCGCTATTTTCCAAAGGGTCTTATTCCTGGCATGACTGTCTCTATATTGAGTCTTCTGCTCTTTGCTGCTCTGTATTATATTACACGAAAACGTGTAAAATCAGCTTGCCATAAATCCGCTTCTAATACTTGACGAAAATGCTGTGAACGATTATTATAAAAACTGGACTGTTTCGGGAAGCAGGTGTAACTCCTGCGCGAGCCCGTCGCCGTAAGGCACATCCTTGTCATTGTCCTCACTGGAATGCCACAATTCTAGGACAAGCCATTGGAGTCTCTCTGAGAAGGCTGGTCAATGCAGTGTCAAGCCGAAATATCGAATCAGCCTGATTCTCTGAAGTGTGATTATTATCCACTGCTTCCAACCGCGAGTGCCGGTTGTAGAGAAAATTTAATTTATTAAAATATTCAAAGGAGATACAAAACATGCAGATGAAACACAGAAAAAAAACAATGTCATTCATCCTTTGTGTGGTGCTGATTGTGGCTATGGCACTCTCTACGACCGGTTGTAATGGCAATCCAAAAAACAAGTCATCCCAAAATGGTTCCCAAGAAAGCACAACATCGGATGTCACTGTTCTTGGCGAGGGCAGTACAAGCTTTGCTTTCACAGTTGTTGACTTAGAAGGAAACACAACTGCATTTGAAATTCACACCGACAAAGACACTGTTGGCAGCGCACTGCTCGAACTTGGATTGATTGACGGCGATGACAGTGAATATGGCCTATTTGTAAAAACCGTCAACAATATTACAGTTGATTACGATAAAGACGGAAAATACTGGGCATTTTATGTCGATGGGGAGTATGCTACTTCCGGCGTAGATACCACTCCAATTACTGCCGGATCAAACTACTCTTTTCAAGTGGAGTAACTATGAGACTTTCAACAAGAGAAATCGTTGTTTTTGCAATGTTAGGGTCCGTCATGTATGCCTCTAAGATCATTATGGAATTTGCACCCAATATCCATTTGATTGGCACATTTATTGTCGCTTTTACCATTGTCTATCGCAGAAAGGCACTCTATCCAATTTACATTTATGTCCTTTTGACAGGAATGTTCTATGGATTTGCGACATGGTGGATACCATATCTGTACTTATGGACTATCCTCTGGGGCGCTGTTATGCTTCTCCCCACAAAAATGCCTCAAAAATTACAACCATTCGTATACATGACAGTCTGTGCCGCACATGGATTTTTATATGGAACACTGTACGCACCTGCACAGGCACTTCTATATGGGTTAAGTTTTAAAGGAATGATTGCATGGATTATCGCAGGTTTTCCTTTCGACTGTATTCATGGCATTAGCAATTTCTTCTGTGGAATACTAATTCTGCCAATTGCAAAAACTCTACGAATTGCAGAACACAATATGGAAAAATTTTAATTTCCCATTCATACCAACGGGCAGGGAGTATTTTCCCTGCTCGATTTTTCTGCAAAAAATGAAATAAATTCCTGAAAGAAAATCGAGAAAATACTTGAAAAAACTGAAAAATCACGTAAGATATAAGTAGTGTCTGCTGATTAAGCAAATATTTGCAACTTCCAACTCTTACATCTGC
>CASJPF010000009.1 GCA_949383255.1 Lachnospiraceae bacterium
GATGTAAGAGTTGGAAGTTGCAAATATTTGCTTAATCAGCAGACACTAATTATGATATTAGAAAAGCAGCAAAGTTATATAGATTAATAAAAATAAGAATGAAACTTGTTGCGTGTTCAATATTTTCAAAATTAAGTTTTGATAATATATTGTGGTTAAACAGGAAAAGAGAATCAATTGATATTGACAATCCAAAAACATTTGATGATAAAATGTGGTACATGAAAAAACATTTTTACAGTTCTCTTGTGGAAAGGTGTGCGGATAAAGTTACAGTCAGAGATTATGTGAAGGAATGCGGGTTAGAGAATATTTTGGTGCCAATATGTGGCATTTATGATAGTTTGGATAAAGTGGATTTTCAATCGCTGCCTGATGAATGTTATATTAAATGTAATCATTCATCGGGGTATAATTACTTATATCGCAAGAATATGACGGATGAAAAGTGGTTAAAAAAGTTGTTTCACCTATATCAACAATATAGTTATTATGCAGTGAAACGGGAATGGTCATATAAGAATATCATACCTCGAATTGTTGTGGAAAAGAAACTCTCGAATAAAACAGGGGAGCCATTATTGGACTATAGATTGTTTTGCTTTCATGGTATTTTAAAGCTTGTGATGGTCAATAAAGGGACTGCCACAAGTGAGGGTGAGCATGCCAGTGGAGTGCAACGTTCTTTCTATACACCTGATTTTCAGCAAATTCCTGAAATAACTATTTTGGGAGATAATCCATCATCGCTAGCTTTGAATAAGCCAAATGGATGGAGCAAAATGGTTGATATTGCACAGATTCTTTCAAAACCATTTGCTTTTTGCAGAGTGGATTTGTATAACATAGATGGGAAAGTTTATCTCAGTGAGATGACGTTTTTTCCAAATTCTGGTGTAAATCAATTTCAACCAGAAGAATGGGCATTAAGGCTTGGAGATTGGATTGATTTGGACAGATGTAGAAAGAACTTGGCATATGTCTATATAAAATAGAAAGATAAAAATTCGTATTTGTAAAAGTGATACAAGTTTTCGTATGATATTTTAAACTGTCAAAAGTAGCATAACATATTATTGCAAAATTAAAAAAATTGTTGTAGACTAAATTATGGATATAAAATGTATGTGCAATTACCTAGTATAATGTATAATAATTAATTGATACATTGATTTATTTGATTATTCTTCTACTGTGTTGTTATCAATCATATAACCACCATTAAGTATTATTTTTTCGCCTTGTATAAGAGTATTCATATTTTGTCAAAGTATTAGAAATATTTTATTTGCTGTAAAAATATGGAAATTATTTTCGAATGTGTACAAAAGGTTTTGCAAACTTATTCGAGTAGAGAAATTTAGAAATAAATGTGTTAATTATACTATAGATATTATAAAACTCCTTATATAATGTTATTTGAGATTCAATCAATGGCGATTTCCTACTTTGACATATCTCAAAATAAAATGTATTATATAGGGAGTATTTTTTGATAGGGAGATTAAAATTGAGCGAATGTTTTATCTAAAGTTTAGGTTCTAAACACATAATTAAGAAAAGTTAAAAAATGTGTTTACAATTAATGTTTGGATAAAATAAAGAATAGGATATGTTGAAGATAAAGTATTTTATACAAATTGGGAGAAGAACTATTCAAATAATTAAGAAGGAAAACTCATGAAAACAATAGAATTAATCGTACCATGTTATAATGAAGAGAAGTGTATTGAATTATTTTACAATGCTGTCAGGGAGGTTTTTAGGAAGCTTCCTGATTTTGATTTTATTATTACCTATGTTGATGATGGAAGCAGAGATCATACATTAAACGAAATTAAAAGGGTAGTGGAAATTGCAGGTCAAGGTTCAGTTCAATATATTGCCCTTTCAAGAAATTTTGGGAAAGAATCGGCAATTTATGCAGGGCTGAGCAAAAGTACAGGTGACTATGTGGCGCTTATCGATGCAGATTTACAGCATCCCCCAGAATTGTTAATTCCAATGATTGATGCAATTGAAAAAGAAGGGTACGACAGGGCTACTGCAAGACGGGTATCCAGAAAAGGGGAACCTTTGGTACGAAGTGCTTTTTCAAAGGCGTTTTATTCGATTATCAATCATATTACTGTTCTAGATTTAATATCAGGAAGTACAGACTATTGCCTAATGAAAAGAACTGTGGTGGATTCTATTGTGTCTATGAGTGAACGAGAGCGTTTTACAAAGGGAATTTATTCATGGGTGGGATTTAAGAACAAATGGATAGAGTATGAAAATGTTGAGCGTGTTGCTGGGCGTACAAAGTGGAGCTTTTTAGGGTTATTGCGCTACGCGTACAATGGATTTATTGCATTTGCGACAACACCACTGCGTGGAGTTGTATATCTAGGAATATTGATAACGATTGCTTCTTTTTGGTATGCTATTAAAATAGGGATAATGGCATTAAAAAACCCGTTGGCTCCTAGAACTGGATATAACAGCATTATGATTGTTCTATTATTTCTAGGTGGTGTAATTATCACAACGTTAGGAGTAATAGGAGAATATCTTGCACGGATATATATGGAGGTTAAGAATCGCCCTATCTATATTGAGCGGGAGACAAATATTAAGGGTGATAAAGAAAAGGAACAGCAGGCGTTGATAGCAGGCAATAATACAGACTCTGAGAAAGGATTGTAACTTTATGATGGAGGACCGATTGAAAAACGCTGTCCAGAATGATTTTAATAAAAAACGAATTTTGGTACTTGGAGATTTAATGGTAGATGAATACATTCTGGGCAAAGTAGGAAGAATATCACCGGAGGCCCCAGTCCCTGTTTTAAACTATAGAGGAACACAGCGAAATGCAGGAGGAGCCTCTAATGTAGCGCTCAATATGCATGCTATGGGGGGAAAACTTGCTGTGGCAGGTGTAGCAGGGTTGGATGACAGCGGAATATGGCTTAGGGATTTTTTGAGAAATGCGTCTATTAATACGGAGGGAATTTTTGCAGATGAAAACCGCATGACAACGGTAAAGACACGGTTTGCAACAAAGGTGCAGCAGCTTTTGCGAGTGGATAGGGAAGATAGCAGTCCAATACAAGAGGCTGTCCGCACAAAAATTTTAGATTATATTGTATCTTATATTTCAGAGTGGGATGCAATCGTGCTTTCAGACTATTGCAAAGGTGTGTTAGAAGACGCAGAGTTTGTGAGAAAGATTATTCAGATCTGCAATGAAAACCAAGTGATTGTTACAATTGACTCAAAAAGTCGGCATATTGAAGCTTTTGAGAATGCAGATTTTGTAAAACCAAACAATTTGGAATTAGAAAATGCAGTGAATATAAAGATCGTGGATTTGGACTCCCTTGACAGGGCAGGAAAAGCGTATTTGGAGCGCTCTAAGGCAAAGTGTATTATTGTGACAAGAGGGGCTGAAGGAATCTCAATTTTTGAACACGGTAGAGACAGAAGAGATTATGCTTCTAAGGCAGTTCAAGTATTTGATGTGACAGGTGCAGGGGATACGGTTATCAGCGCGGTTACATTGGGACTTGCAAGTGGTTTTACAATGGATAATGCGGTCATTTTAGCGAATATTGCGGCGGGGATTGTTATAGGAAAAAGGGGCACAGCCGTTGTCACAAGAGATGAGTTAATGGAGAGGCTAAATGAAAAGAAAGATTATAAATTTGGATGAACTTGAAAAAGTAGTATTGGATGCAAAACAGCGTGGACAGGTTATCGTGTCTACAAGTGGATGCTTTGATATTCTTCATGCGGGGCATGTGACTTATTTGACCGAGGCAAAAGCAAAAGGAGATATTTTGGTGGTACTACTTAACTCGGACAGTTCCGTCAGGGCCTTAAAAGGCAGTACAAGGCCAATTGTACCGGAGAATGAGCGGGCAGTTGTTATCGCTGGACTTGAGAGTGTGGATTATGTGTGTATCTTTTCGGATAGGACCCCCTGTGGTATAATTGACAGAATACAGCCGGATATTGTGGTGAAAGGCGGCGATTATGCAGGGATACAGATTCCAGAAATGGAACATACTGCTGCCTATGGAGGCAAGGTTGTTTACGTCAGTATGATGGATGGATGCTCGACCACAAATATTGTGGAGAAAATAAAAAAAACAATGGAGGAGTCGTCATGAGTATTATTGTAACTGGAGGGGCTGGTTTTATTGGAAGTTGTATTGTACGAGCATTAAATGACCGCGGTTTGGAGGATATTATTATTGTCGATCATATTGCAGAGACAGATAAGTGGATGAATTTAAGAAATAAAAAATATGTTAAATATATTAACCGCGATGCGTTTTTGGAACAACTTCCAAAATACTCGGGTAGAGTATCGCATGTGATTCATATGGGAGCATGTTCCGCTACCACAGAAAAAAATTTTGATTTTCTATATAAAAATAATCTAGAGTATACACAGACATTATGGAATTTTTGTGTGGAGAACCAGATTTGTTTTCTCTATGCAAGCAGTGCTGCCACCTATGGCGATGGAGCGCAGGGATTTGATGACAGAACAGATATTAGTCAATTGCGCCCGCTAAATGGGTATGGGTACTCTAAACAATTGTTTGATTTGTGGGTGGAAAAACAAGTATTAAAACCCAAACAGCATGTAGGGTTTAAATTTTTTAATGTCTATGGTCCGAATGAATACTTTAAAGGCTCAATGGCAAGTGTAATCTTTCATTCTTTTAATAAAATTACAGAAACAGGTGAGATGGGATTATTTAAATCTTATCATAATAAATATGCAGATGGCGGTCAATTGCGGGATTTTGTGTATGTGAAGGATATTTGTAAGGTTATTTTGTTTATGATGGATCATCCTGAAATAAATGGGCTGTTTAATCTTGGAACAGGTAAGGCAAGAAGCTTTTATGACTTGGCTACAGCGACTTTTCGGGCGATGAAATTGGAGCCAAAGATAAAGTATATTGATATGCCAGAGACGTTGCGGCCCAAATACCAGTATTTTACGGAGGCGGTAATGGATAAGCTGCGCAGTGTGGGGTATCAAGAAGCATTTACTTCTCTTGAGGAAGGGGCAAGTGATTATGTGTGTAACTATCTGGCAAAAGGCTATGAAGTTTACTAAATTGGGGGCAGAGATAGATGCGAAACTATATTAAAGAAAATATCCAAGAAAGTATTATGACAAAAGAAAAACTTTTGCGTGATGAGATGCTGATTGGAACGATAGAGCAAGTAGCGCAAGTCTGTATCAGTGCATATCAGAGCGGAAATAAGATTCTGATATGTGGGAATGGTGGAAGTGCGTCAGATGCACTGCATATGGTAGGAGAACTTGTAGGCAGATACCAGATGGAGCGCAGAGGCATTGCCGCAGTTGCGCTCAATGCAAATCCGACAGTGATGACAGCGATTTCAAATGATTATACGTTTGAAAATATTTTTTCAAAGCAAGTTACAGCTTTGGGAAAAGAGGGCGATGTATTGTTTGGTATCTCAACGAGTGGAAATTCTGCAAATGTTATCAATGCCTTAGAGGAGGCAAAAAAACGGAATATATATACCATTGGAATGACAGGTTCTACAGGTGGAAAGATAAAAAGTATAGCAGATTATTTGCTTAATGTTCCTTCAGAGAATACGCCAAGGATTCAGGAAATGCATATTCTGTTGATTCATACACTTTGCGGATTGATAGAAAGAGGACTGCAAGAACAAGGATTTTGGGCGGAGGCTTTCGAGTGATATGGCATGGCGGAGTATATGGGATAAAGCCTACAGATGGATAAATATTTGGTTTACGCAGTTTCGAGTAGTAGGGCTTAGAAACCAAAGACCGAAACGTGATGCACAGGGAATTATTATTATAAAAATAGATGCAATTGGGGACTTTTTAATTTGGCTTGACAGTGCACAACAGTATAAAAAGTTGTATTCCGGGCAAAAGATTACTTTGGTATGCAATACTTTTTGTGTTGAAATAGCAAAAAACACAGGTTTTTTTGACGAAGTAATACCAATAGAGACCAAAAAATTTGAATTCAATGTCAAATATAAAAAAGAAATTTGGAGTCGTTTTTGTGACAGAGCGTTTCATACATTGTTACAAACTGCATATTCACGCACAGTTGATATGGACCTTCTTGCAAGAAACATTCCAGCAAAAGAAAAAATTGCTTTTGTGGCAGATGAATCCAGAGTGAATCTAAGCAGATATATCACATTCCGGCATATTCGCAAAAAATTGGATGATAGTTACGACAGACTAATTCCGTCAGGAGGAAAGAATCTAATGGAGCTTGAGAGGAATGCCGTTTTTATTAGAGGGCTTGGATTTGATTTTCAGGCGGGGTATCCCTCCCTTCCACAAATATCTGTTCACCAGAACGTAATACCACAAAAGCCATATACCATTATTTTCCCTGGAGCAAGTTCTGGCAAAAAAATGTGGCCCATCAATCGCTATGCACAAGTAGGTGAATATATTATTAGGAAAAAAGAAATGGATTTGTATTTGTGCGGAGGTCAGAACGAGGAATACCTATTTCACCAGTTTGTGGAGGCAATGCAACATAGGGAGCTTAAAGATAGAGTCCATAATTTATTTGGAAAGACAACATTGTCTGAGCTTGCGGAAATTATTCGAAATGCAGAATTACTCATTGGAAATGATACAAGCGGTATTCATTTTGCAGCGGCTGTAAATACAAAAGGAATTTGTATTTTTGGAGAATTTGCATATGGCAGGTTTTTGCCATATCGCTGTGAGCGTGGCTGCAAGGAGCATAAGCCAATTGTTGTGTGTAGCGCAAAGAAAGATTGTGCAGGTTGTGCATATGGAAAAATTACGGCTGCTTGTAAAGAAAATCTACTAAAGACAGGAAGGTATCAGTGTGTAGATGAAGTGCAGGTAGATCAAGTAATTCGCGCGCTGTCATAGAGAAAGTAAAGTGAGAACATAGGAATATGAATAAAGCGGTTTTTTTAGATAGAGATGGTACGCTAAATGTAGAGGTTGACTATTTGCATGAGACAGATAAACTTGTGTTTATTGATGGTACATTTGAGGCATTAAGTTTGTTAAAATCGCATCATTATAAGTTAATTGTAATATCAAACCAATCAGGGATTGGCAGAGGATACTATAAGGAACAAGAGGTCGAACAGCTTCACCGTTATATGAATATGATTTTGAAAGAGCATCATGCAGCAATTGATGCCTTTTATTATTGTCCTCATGTGGAACAAGATCGATGCTTGTGTAGAAAACCACTTACTGGGCTGATTGACCGTGCAGTGAACGAGTGGAATATCGATTTGGGACAATCTTATATGGTTGGGGATAAGGAATCGGATTTAATGACAGCACATAATGCTGGATGTGAGGGCGCATTGGTTTTGAGTGGTCATTATGTCTCCGAAATACTGCAAGAAAAGTATAAGAAATATTTATATAAAAATCTATGGGATTTTGCACAACAGATCTGTATGCATAAAGAATAAGAAAATTTATTTGGAGGAAAGATGCGCGAAAGAAAAGAAGACAACAACGTGTTAGTTGGATTGGCTGCATTGATTGGCTGCATAGCATTTATTTTAATTTATGGGGTAACTGTACTAAATCCTGTCTATGATGATTGGCTTCTGGGACAAGGAGATTTAACACAGCATTACCTAGGCTGGTGTTTTTATCGGCGCTCAGATTGGACAGTTCCTATTGGGCTTGCGAACAATCTTGCATATCCTTCTTATACTTCTGTGATCTTTACGGATTCTATTCCACTGTTAGCTGTATTGTTTAAAGTATTATCGCCTTTTTTACCGGAGACGTTTCAGTATTTTGGCTGGTGGGGAATCTTGAGTTTTGCATTACAAGGCTATTTTTCTGCTAAAATTTTGCAAGAATTTTTGTCGGAAAAGTTACAAATATTGATAGGCAGTATTTTTTTTATTGTATCACCGATTGTAATTGAGCGGATGTTTCGACATACAGCACTAGGGGGGCACTGGTTAATTCTTATAGCAATCTATTTGTTTATAAGACATAAGAAAGACTATCAAAACTGGATAAAAACCACGTTGTGTTGGGGTGGACTTGGAGCTCTTATTGCTGCAATACATTTATATTTTCTTCCAATGTGCGGCGCATTTTTGTGTGGGTATTTGCTATGCAGTATTTTAAGAGACAAAAAGATTTATTTGAATCGCTTTTTGCCGGGGGGGTCGTTTGTTGGGGCGATTGGTTTGGTTACGTATTTATTGGGAGGATTTTCGACGCGTGCTACGTCTAGTGCAGATGGGCTTGGAGAATGCAGCTTTAACTTAAATGGGTTTTTTAATGAGAAGGGATACTCGCGTTTTTTTAATGCACTTCCAATGTATCATGAAAGCCAATATGAAGGTTTTGCTTATCTAGGATTTGGAATTTTTATTCTCGCTGCAATTGCGGTACTCTTTATGCTTGTGGAGACAGTGCGCAAACGGGGCAGATGGCTACAAGATTATTTTGTAGAATTGTTGTCTGGTTCACTTATTTCAATAGGGCTTATTTTGTTTGCGGCATCGCCAATGGTGACTTGGAATAATAAATTGCTCTTTATTCTGACAGACAGTAGTACGCTGACAAATTACTGGAGTATTTTTCGTGCGACGGGAAGAGTTGTTTGGCCGGTGTGCTATCTAATCTACCTTGTTGTAATTGTTTGTAATGGGAAATTATGGAGCATTTTTTTCAAAAAGAGCACTGTGGCATCAGTGGTTACTACGTTGGTGCTTACAGGGTGTTGTTTTTTACAAATATTTGATATTAGTGAGCGACTGGCGGGACAGCGAGAGTGGCTTGAAGAGAAAAGTGTCTACAAGTCCTCACTCCAAGATGAGGTTTGGGATTTGCTTGCAAAACAACAAAATCTTGAACATTTTGTCTGGGTATCCAACAATTTTGAGAATAGGCAGATATTGGAGATGGCAAAGTGGGCATATGATAATAGGCTGACAATGAATATCTTTTATTTTGCAAGAGGAATTAGTGTGATAGAAGACACACAATATTGTCTTTCCAATCCAAATGATACCTATGTTTTTGTGTTTACACAGGAAGAGATTACAGAATATCTGGATTGTGGACTAAATTTTTATAAGGCAGATGAATATATTGTTGGGACTACCTTTATGCTGGATCATGAGAGGTATGAGTAAGTGAGATGAATGAGATGAGATTTGATATATTGGCACAATTCGGGAAAAAAATTCCAAAACATATCCAGATTTGTTTTGTTTCAGGTATGCTTGTAGGGTGGCTGACGCACTTTTATATGGTTTCACATAAATTGGTGAACTGGGATGATGCGAACAATCTAAGCACACCAGGAAGCGGCGATTATCTTGGGCGGTGGTTTTTAAAGTATATTCATAAGCTTGGAAGTATTCACAGCATTCCAGCCGTTCACGGAGTTCTTCTTATTGCGTTTCTTGCACTATCAGCTTGTTTGGTATTGGAAATCCTTCAATTAAAAAGTGTTACTGCAGCAATTTTGGTTCCTGCACTTATGATAACCTTTCCAAGTGTTGTGAGTACAATGACATTTATGTTTATGGCGCACACTTCAGGAATTGGCATTTTTATGGTGTGTTTGGCAGTGTATTTGCTGCGTCAATATCGATATGGCTGGCTGCCTTGTACTGCAATATTAGTTTGTGTTCTTGGTATCTATCAAAGTTATATTAGCTTTGCAATTACATTAATGTTAATGGGGATGATTGTAGATTTAATTCAGCACAAAAAATTTCCTGAAATGTTAAAAAAAGGCATTGTATGTGTCGTTGTTCTTGGGGGGGGGGTGTTAGTTTATATGAAACTTTCCCATATAATTTATCCCAATCTGGACAATGAAACATATGGTGGTGTTGGGAATATGGGGCAGATTGCCGTCAGTGAGATGCCACGGTTAATTGCAAGATGTTATAAACGTTTTCTGGAATATTTTTTGTGGAAGCCATTTGCTTTTGTAACTGCGACAGCACAGCGGATAAATCAAATTACATGTGGATTAGCAGTTGGATTATTTGTCATTGTAACAATACAGAGAAAATTATATCGGGATATTTTATCATTTTTGCTTTTGGTATTGTACTGTTTTTTTGTACCTTTGGCAGCAGCGTTTATTTATTTTATGGCACCAGAGGTCGATTATTCAATGCTTATGTTGTACGCGTATGTGTTGGTTTTTGTGTTGGTTTTGGCATTGCTTGAATATTGTATTCAAGATTGGGAGAAAGCCTTCAGCCATACAATATGGCGGCAAGCAATACAGTGGGGGATTGTAATTATAACTGTTTTGACAATGGCTTTGAGTTGTTATTGTAATTATCTGCTAACCAATAAGGCATATTTGCGAACAGATATTGCGACGGAGCGCGTAAAGGCGTATTTCAATCGTGTAATTGTTATGGCAGAATCGCAAGAAGGTTTTCAGGCAGATGATAAAATTACAATTTTGGGGGAATTTTATTATAAAGATAATCCAAGTAGCGTAGAGATTGATATTTTTGATTCGGAAGATTTGCGAGAGCTGTCTGGATTGGCACTAGAGAATGGTTTAATCACATCTGGCGTGCGGGACAACTTTATTCGTACTTTTCTTGGGTATGAAACGGCTGCACTTGATATGGAAGAAAAGTTGATGCTTATGGAGACAGATGTGTATCAGAAGATGAGCGTCTATCCGCAAAATGGGTGTGTGCAAAAAATTAATGATGTATGGGTTGTAAAAATGTGTGAATAATAAACAATAAGAGATGGAATAATGCATCAGAAATGGAAAAACTGATGCATTATTTTTTTACTCTATTTTTGCAAAAATGGAAAAAGATAATTATAAATAAAATATAAATTACTTAAAAGTTTTGTTAAAAAGAAGCTAAGTATGTTGTGATACGACTGTTTGGGATTTATACTTTAGAGCGAGTTTGAGTGAATAAATAATAAGGGTGTAGTATAAATGGAAATCCGTTTTAGAAATTATAGAAGAGCAAGTATCATTTTACTATTATTTTTGATAACAGTCGGAATTGGAATGTTGGATTTGATGGAAGATAAGTCTGTAAAAGCACAATATACAGAAACTTCCAAGGAAGAATTTGAGCTTTCTGTATGGCTTAAGAAAAATCTTTGTATGAAATGGTGGGAGGACACGCAAAACAGCACATACTTTCTCTTTTTGCCGGGAGCATTTGAGGGAAAAAAGTTAGAGCTAACATTTGGCGGTGCAGAGCATATTTTTATTGACGGAAAAAAAATAAAGAATGGTGGAAAGTATCGTTTTACACAAGGGCAACATACAGTTCATAGGAATGATTCGCAGGACAGTCCTGCTTATAAATTGGAAGTGTTATACACTTCTGAGATTCCTGCGCTTTTTCTGGAAACAGAGTCGGGAACCCTCGACCAACTACATGCGGCAAAAGACTATTCGGAGTCAGGAACCCTGTTGTTTTTAGATGGGAGAGGACATAAATATTATGAGGGTAATCTTGAGGAAATTCACTGTCGCGGCAATTCTTCTTTTGAGGATACCGATAAGAAATCGTATACTATAAAATTAGAAAACAAGATAGATTTGTTTCATATGGGTTCTGCAAAAAAGTGGATTCTAATTGCAAATGCTTTTGATAATACACTTCTTAGAAACACAACAGCCTTTTCAATGGCAAGGCTTTTAAATCTGGCATATACGCCAGATGCACAGTATGTAGATGTTTATATAAATGGCAATTTTGTTGGAAACTATTTGCTTACAGAAAAAATTGAAGTGGGAAAAGATAGGGTTTCTGTTCGGGATTTAAAAAAGGAAGTGAAAAGGCTAAACAATGATATGCCTCTTGAATCTACGGAGTTTTTTATGGAACCTCAGGGAAGGTTGTTTAGCACTAAAGGATATAGAATACCAAAAGAGCCGGAGGACATTTCTGGTGGGTATTTGCTAGAGCTTGATTCCAGCGACCGCTATGGACTCGAGGCGAGTGGATTTCTCACATCTCGAATGCAGCCAGTGGTATTTACAAGCCCGAAATATGCGTCTTATGAACAAGTGTCCTACATTGCCAATCGTTATCAGGATTTTGAAGATGCAATCTTTTCTGAAGATGGACATAGCCCATATACTGGGGCAGCATATAGTGACTATATTGATTTAGATTCTTTTGCGCGGAAATATCTTCTTGAAGAGTTTGTAAAAAATTTGGATGCTTCTTTTACCAGTCAATATTTCTATAAATATGATGACAGTATTAGCGATAAATTTTTTGCGGGACCTTGCTGGGATTATGACAAGTCCATTGCTGCATCTGGTATTACGGAATCTGGAATTAACTTGCATGATCCAGATGGATTATATGCCGCGTCGCAGGAGAAAGATTCTGATATTTGGTATGCCCTATATCAACATGAGGATTTTAGAAAAGAAGTGGCGAAGATATTTTTTCAAGAATTTGAACCGCAGCTTAGGCGTTGGGCAGAGGATATTCTTTATCAAAATAAGGAACTTATTGCAAAGTCAAATGACTGTAATATGATTCGCTGGGGTACCTTTTCGGAGGAGGAGAATCTTACACAGAGGCAGGAACTGTATGAGGCAAAAGTACAGGAACTTTTGTTATTTATTGAGCAGCGTCTTGATTACTTAAAAGACGAGTGGGGGCAAATACAGTATGAGTGAATACCGACATGAATATAAATATATTTGTAGTGGACAGCAGTTAGCATTGATTGCAAATAAGATACAAGGATTGCTGGAATTTGATCCATATGTTGGTGAAGATAGGCGATATAGAATAAGAAGTTTGTATTTTGATGATTATCAAGACAGATGTCTTTATGACAATATTAATGGAAATGATCCGCGTGAGAAATTTCGGCTGAGGATTTATAATTATAACAAAACTTACATTCGATTAGAACTAAAGAAAAAAGAGCATGGAAAAACAAAAAAACTTTCGTGCAGAATTGATGAAGCACTGTGCAGAAAAATGATGCAGGGATTGATAGTGGATATGGATGCAGTGGATGCAGATGTGTATCGCAAGTTTTGCTTATGGCAGAATACACGGCTTCTAAGACCCAAAGTGATTGTGGAATATGACAGGATTCCTTTTATATATAGAGACGGCAATGTCAGAGTAACTTTTGATACAAATATCTGTTCTGCAAGTTGTGTAGAAGGATTTTTAGATGACAATATTGTCACAAGACCAGTGATGCCTTTAGGGGAACATATTTTGGAAGTTAAGTTTGACGAACTGATTCCAGATTTTATCTATGCGGCGGTCCAGACAGAACGGCTGTGTCAGACAACGTATTCTAAATATTATATGTGTAGAAAATACAGCATTGCAGGAGGAAATACACTATGAAGTTTAATGATGTTTTAAAAAAGTCCTTTGTTAATACATTTACGATGGCTGATTTATCCCTGTCGGAGATAATACTAATCTTTGTCATTACTTTGGTTTTCGCATTGTATATTTATTTTATCTATAAGATTTTTGCACGAAAAACTTTTTATAATAAAAGTTTTAATATCTCGCTTGCAGCGACAGCAATCATTACAGCGGCTGTTATTATTACCATTCAGTCAAGTATTGTGGTTTCCCTTGGTATGGTAGGTGCATTGTCCATTGTTAGATTTCGGACTGCGGTAAAAGATCCCTTGGACTTGGTTTTTATGTTCTGGGCATTAGCAATAGGAATTATATGTGGTGTAGGATTGTTTTATGTGGCTGGAATCTTGTCAATCGTTGTGACAGCAATGATTTTTGTGATGGATAAGTTTCCCACAGTTCAGGCACCTATGATATTGATGGTGCAGACCATGTATTGCGATATGGAGGAGGACATTAGCAAGATTGTGTTAGAATACACAAAGTATTTTAAAGTAAAATCAAGAAATATTACGCCAGAGCGAACAAGTATTGTTATGGAGTTGCGAGTGAAGGACAGCGGCGGTCTTGTACAAAAATTAAGCAGCCTTGAGGGTGTATCTTATGTGTCTATGATTGACCATGATGGAGAAGTAACTTATTAGTACAGTATTGCAGGCGTGCGAATCTGTAATTTGTCAGCAGAGCTGACTTGCACGCCGCAGCAAGAATGCCGATGGCATTCTTGAAAAAGAGTAGTGAAAAACCAAGCAGAAGGTATCTGTTACAGTTCAGTCTAGGACTTTGCATTTACTGCAAAGTCCGTAAAACTGTGTAGTGGCAGAGATACATCAAGCCACCACGAAGTGGTTTTGCATGGCTTGATGTCTGTAACAGGAAGCCAAGGGCTGAACTGTTACAGGTATCTTTTTGCTTGGTTTTTTGCGTCTTGTGAAATGAGAGCAATTGGAGTATGATAGAGAAGTGAAAATAAGAGTGTTGTTTTTGAAAGAGGAGAAAAGATGCGTTTTAGAATACAAAAGATAATATTTTGTTTTGTAATTTTATTGACAGTTGTGTGGAGTGCAGGGTGTCATGACACAAAAGTTGCAGTTTGGAATAAAGAAGACGCGGGGAAAGTTACAGAAATAACAAACTTGACAGTAAACTATCAACAAAATCCAATTGGTATTGAAAATACACCGCAATTTGGCTGGCGCATGGAATCTGATGTAGAAGGGCAGTTGCAGACAGCATACAGAATCGTTGTAGCAAAGACAGCAAAGCAGTTGGAAGCGCAGGAGTATGTGTGGGATAGTGGCAAAAGAACTTCTGGCATATCTGTTGCTATTCCTTATGAGGGAGCAGATTTAATGTCGGAGACAAGCTATCGGTGGAAGGTGTATGTGTGGGACAAGGGTGGAGAGCAGTTAGAAAGCCATGAAGAAGCGTTTTTTGAAATGGGAGTGACCGATAAGGATTGGGAAGGGGCTTCTTGGATTGGGATTAGAAAAGAGCCAAATATAAAAGCAGTAACACATGTAGCGTATCAGATTACATATAATGTGAAATTGGGAAGGACATATTCGGGGTTTGTATGGGGAATGGATACAAATCAATATGGAGATTATTTTCGATGTGATTTTAATACGTTAGGAGAAGACATTGTTTTTTCTGTTGTAGAATTTTTGGAGGGGGAAGAATATTCGCAGTCAGTGAAATTAAATCAGGATTTTTCAGAAGTGTTTGGCAGTCTGGAGACCTTTATCGAAAAAGAACATTGCGTGGTGCTGGAGGTGAATGGTACAACACTACATGCTTATGTCGATGGAATACAGGTTATGGAAACAAGCATAAGAAAAGAGAAAGATGTTGAAAATATTGGTTTTTGGACTGACAGAGGACCATACTATGCTTATTATGACAATATTCGTATTGTAAATAAGAAGGACAATAGTATTGTTTATGAAGAAGGATTTAATAACAGTCAAAATAACATTTTTTCACCCTATTATATAAAAGTTTTAGATGGGTGGTGCGAAGTGTCTTCGGGATTTCTGCTCACGTCAGGAGTAGAAGAGCCAGCCCCAATGCTGCGACGTAATTTTATCTGTGAGAGTGCATCTAGTATTGTCACAGCAAGACTATATGCCACAGCGCTTGGAGATTATCGGATTTATCTGAATGGAAAAGATATTTGTGAGGAGTATTTGTCACCGGGGCGTTCGATTTACAGCAAAGAGACTTATTATAGAACTTATGATGTGATTTCGCTTTTAAAGGAACTAGGAGAAGAAAATGTAATTGGTGCAGTGCTTGGGCATGGAAGATATAATAAATCGAACACGCATGAGGGAGAAAATATTGCATTTCAGGCAAAGCTGGTGATACAGTATGCAGATGGCAGCCGCCAAACCATAGTGACAGATCACACATGGCAAGCTTATGCAGATGGACCAATTAGAAATGATGATATGTTTCTAGGGGAGGTTTATGATGCCACAAAGGAACAGGCTGGTTGGAGCGAATCTGGATATAATGCCAGTCAATGGCAGCAAGTAGATGTATTTACAGAATATAATGGATTGGATAAAAAAGCCTGTGAGGCGCCCGCAGTAAAATGTCTTCAAAGAATTGCGCCAATTCAGATTACAGAGCCAATAAAGGGCACCTATGTATATGATTTTGGACAAAATTTTAATGGAAATTGTGAGATTACTTTTAGGGATACAACTGGAAAAGCGGGACAGGTGGTGACAATGCGCTATGCGGAAGCACTTAACGATGAGAAACTGTCCTGCAAGGATGATACCGTTGGAACAATTTGGACACAGAATCTATTTACGGCAGACAATACCGATTACTATATTATGAGTGGTGCCGGTGAGGAGACTTACACCCCAAGTCTTGTGTGCAGAGGGTTTCGCTATGTGCAGGTTTCTGGAATAGAAGAACCAATTGCGTCAGAAAATATCAGTGGTTTGGTTCTTAGCACAGACAATAAAAATACAGGTTCCTTTTTCTGCTCGGATGAGAAGGTAAACCGGTTGTATGAAAGTATTTATTGGACACAGCGCAGCAATTTCTTAGATGTTCCAACGGACTGCCCACAGCGGGATGAACGTTTTGGTTGGACAGGAGATGCACAGGTGTTTGCAAATACAGCGTCATACAATGCAGACATCTATAATTATCTTCGGAAATATACAATGATGTTAATTGCAGGACAGGATGAAAACGGCGCATTTCCCGAAATTGCGCCAAGTGTTGGCATGAGCAGTGCAGCGAACGGTTGGAGTGACGCAGGTGTTATTTTGGTGTGGGAACTGTATCAACAATATGGAGATGCAGAATTAATTCGAGAGAATTTGGATGCGATGTGTAGATATGTTGACCATCTAGTGGATACAAGTGAGGATTATGTGCGCACAGAGCATCACTACAGCGACCACAATGCAATATCAGGGCTTGATGATGATATTGCAAATACAGCGCAGTGTGCTTATGTGGCGAGGCTTTTGGCAAAAATGAGTGCTGATATTGGCGAGAACGAGATTGCCAACAAATATACAATGATTTACAATCAATATAAAAGAGCATGGCAAGAACATTATATCAATGAAGATGGATCGATTGATTGCTGGCTACAATCGGCTTATACTCTTGGGCTTGCCTATGGTCTGTATCCAGATGAATTGGAGGAAAAAGGAGCAGCCTGCCTAAATAGTGCTGTGATAGCAAATGATAATCACCTAAATACAGGGTATATTGCCACGCAGTTTTTGTTGCCTGTGCTCTGCAAATATGGTTATATTGACACTGCATATCGCATTCTTCGTCAGGATACCTATCCATCATGGAATGATATGCTTGCATTAGACCAGACTACGATTACAGAAGCGTGGAACGGTCGATATGACACAGAAGATGGGACATACGCAATTCACGGATCGCTCAATCATTTTGGACTTGGGACTGTAGGGCAGTGGTTCTATAGTGATGTGCTTGGTATTAAAAGAGATGAGACAAGTCCGGGATTTAAACATTTTTATTTGTGTCCATTGCCAGGTGGTGGGCTAACCTATGCAAAGGGAAGCTATGAATGTGTATATGGAACGATTGAGAGTAGTTGGGAAGTGAATGAAGATGAATTCGTATTTCGCTTTGTAATTCCAGCAAATACGACTGCGACAGTGACCTTACCAGATGCACAATATCAAAATATGGAGTTGGGATCCGGGACATATGAATATCATATTGCGTTGGGTGTTAAGACAGATATAAAATAGATAAAATTATGAATGAAAGAGGGCAGAAATCAATGCATCAGAGTAATATGATTTTTATTTTTATAATTGCATTTGCTTTGGCATCTGCGTTTGTTTGGAAAATTTTTCAACGCGACCAATCAAGGATAATTCGAGTGAGTTTTTTCTTTTTTCTAAGTATTTATTTTTTGCTTTCCGCAGTGAAATATTATCTAGGAAATACAGAAAGCACTTTAATGGAAAGTTTTTGGGATATGGAATTTAGAACATATATTCACTATGGGATACCAATTGTGCTTTTTTGTATTATTGTGCTTGTGTTGTTATTAAAAGTAAAGTGGTGCTCTGATAAGCAATTAATGGATTTGTTCTGTGCAGTGATGTTTTTTGGATTAATATTGATATTTCTTATTAATAATAGAATTAGCAATAGGGCATATCTTTTTCTTTTTATCGTCAGTGCAGGTTTGACAGTTGGATTGAAGGTTCTGATAAAAAAAGATTTGGTTTATTACCAGAGACAAGAATTTGGACAAGCAATTAAGGAAGCAGTTCCATTGATTGGGGCATGGGTTGTAATGCATTGTATTTTTCTTCCCAATGAATTATACCTTGGAAATCCAAGTGAATTTACTGGAAAGTATTTTCCACTTCTGGCAATTACGATTATGAGTGCTTTGCTTGTAACAGTGTTTTTCATTTTTGGAGAATTATTTCTCCTTCCTAAAAACGCTGTACATGGAATGAATCTTTTTGTTATGAGTATTACATTAATGGGATATATACAAAATATTTTTTTGAATGGAAAGCTTGAGATATTAGATGGCGATGTACAAGTGTGGTCTGCGTGGAAGTTAGTGGTAAATGGTTTTTTATGGATTGCAGCGATTATAGTATTGCTTGTGATATGCTTTAAAAAGAAGGCTGCTATAAAAGTAGGGAAAACAATTTGTATTTATATAATACTAATTCAGACAGTGACGTTAGGGTATCTAATAATTTCTACAGACAAGGCAGATTCTGGTCAATCAGAGGCATTGACCGTTCACAATTCTCTTGCAGTTGCAAAGGATCAAAATGTTTTGGTATTTGTTTTGGACCGTTTTGATAGCGATTGGATGGACACCCTTTATAAAGAAGATATGGAGTTTTGCAGTCCACTTTCGGATTTTACATTTTATAGAAATGCTACGTCACCGTTTGCAAATACAGCGGCAGGAATCCCATATTTGTTGACGGCAACAGAGTGGAAAGAGGAGTATGGGACAAATTATGCGCCAAATGCCTACCGTGACAGCACGCTTTTACAGGAAATTAAGCAACAAGGATTTGATGTGGGAATTTATACAAATGCCAGTTATGTCTCCAATCAGTTGTATGATAAAATTTCCAATTATAATGCGTCTGTAGAAAAAAAGTATGATATTGGTACAACAATGACTACAATGTGGAAGTGTGCATTGTATCAGACAATGCCATTTATGTTAAAACACAATTATTCATATTGCACAGAGGATATTGAAAGCATGGTGAAGGCACCACAAGTTTGGAATACAGAAAATGATTATCCATTTGCAGAAAATCTGTTAAAGAATGGGTTGACAATAGCAGATAACAATACAAAAGCCTTTCGCTTTTATCATATGCATGGCGCACATGAGCCATATACATTTTCTGAGGATATGAAATACGATAAAACAGGAAGAGAATCGGGATTGTACTCACAAATTCGCGGAAGCCTAAAGATTGTGTATGCATATATCGACCAATTGAAGTTGTTAGGGAAATATGAGGAGGCAATGATTATTATTACTGCTGACCACGGACAACAGACAGATTTTATAGAAGAAACAGGCAAACCAGAAAGAGTATCTTCTCCAGTAATCCTAGTAAAACAGCCATATATTGATCAAGAACAATTACAGATAGAAGATGTTCCTGTCTCACAGGCGGAGATGATGGCATCTATGGTAAAAACAATGGGGATGGAGAGTAAAAAATACGGTTTAACGCTAGAACAAGTTTCTAAAGAACCAGACAAAAAACGTACATTTTTAAAGCTGTATCCAGAGTATGTTAAGTATACAATAGACGGAGATGTGCATGATATAAATAGTTGGAGTGGTGAAATGCTTAATGAATCCTAAACTGGCGTTTAAAAGAACTGTTGAAGTAATAGTACAATTTTATAAAAAAATAATAACTTCTCGGGTTAACGTTGTTATTTACTGGAAATAATGGTATAATCTCTAGGATTTCATTAACATTAAAACATAGTAAGAAAGGGTATAGAAAATGAAAAAGAGATGGAAAGTATTGAAATTTTTGTATTTTTTTGGTTGTTTTTTTATGTTGCTTGGCAATACGTCTTTTGCGTATATTGATCCTTCCGCAGTTACTTATGTGATACAGGCAGTTGCAGGAGTCGCAATTGCGGTAGGGGCAGCCTGCACTGTGTACAGGCATAAAATTATGAAGTTTATCCGAAATCAGAAAAAGAAACGTGCCAGAAAAAAGAATCAATCCAGTGAAGAGTAGAAAACAAAACGGAGAACAATATCAATGATGAATTATATAATTGGCCTGATTGGTGATATTCTTGGATGGCTGATGTATTTTTGCTATCGTGTTTTACCAGATTACTTTATATCAATTATTGTCTTTACTTTTGGAACCAAGATCGTTCTCCTGCCAGTTTCCTTATGGGTGCAAAAAAATTCAATTAAGATGGTAAAAATGCAGCCGGAAATGAATTTTATTAAGGCAAAATATTATGGAAACAGCGAAAAGATTTCAGAGGAGCAGTATGAGTTATATAAGAGAGAGCATTATCAGCCGCTTGCAGATTTGATTCCGCTCGCGTTACAACTTATTCTTTTGATGGGGGTTATCGAGGTAATTAATCATCCAGAAGAATACATTTTTCGCGGAAAACCAGGAGTGCTTGACACAATGTTAGGCAGTTTAGATTTGTCGTCTGTACCAGTGGAAGTTGGGGGAATTGCATACTTAATTCCTTTGGTGGCGGCACTATCTGCATGGTTTATGTGCTTTATACAAAATAAAATTAATGTGTTACAGGCAGAGCAGGGAAAAATGAATCAGATGGGAACAATGATATTGTCGATTGGACTATCATTGTATCTTGGTTTTTTTGTCAAGACAGGAGTTGGAATTTACTGGACATTTAGTAATCTTTTTTCTGTTGTGCAACTCTATTTTCTCAATTTCATTATGAATCCAAAAAAATATATTGACTATGATGCACTTGAGAGAAGCCGAGAGGAATTAAGAAGTGCCAGTGCTTTTGAGAAGAAAAATAAAAAGAAGTTGTTTGAGAAAGACCCATATAAAAAGAAGGAAAAGGCAGATTACAAACGATTTTTTAAAGACTATGAGATGCAGCTTGTATTTTATTCAGAAAAAAATGGATTTTATAAATATTTTCAGAATATTATAGAAGTGTTGTTAGAAAAGTCAAATGTGGTAATTCATTATATCACAAGTGATCCAAATGACAAAGTATTTGAGATGGAGAGCGACCGTTTTAAACCCTACTATATTGGCGAGAATAAGTTGATTGTTTTAATGATGAAACTTGAGGCAGATGTCGTTGTGATGACAACACCTGATTTGGAGAATTTTCATATTAAGCGTTCTCTTGTTCGCAAGGACAATGAATATATCTATGTGCCACATGATGTGAACAGCCCTAATCTGACCTTTAGAAAAGAGGCACTTGATCACTTTGATACGATTTTTTCTTCTGGGTATCTTTGCACAAAAGAAATTAGAAAACGGGAAGAACTATATAAACTGCCAGAGAAAAAGATTATTGAGTGGGGCTCAAGCGTAATCGATAATATGATTGAAGCATATGCGTTGATGGATGAAAAAGAGAAGACTGTAAAAGAGATTTTGATTGCGCCTTCTTGGCAGAAGGGAAATATTTTGGTGTCTTGTATTGAGGAAATACTAGAACGGCTTCAAGGGCGGGGATACCGCATTATTGTCAGACCGCATCCTCAGTTTGTGCGCCATGAAGAGGAAAGATTGATTTGTCTGCAAGAAAAGTTTGATATGAACAATCGTGATGATATGGAATTACAAATGGATTTCTCGTCAAATAAGACAGTATATCAGGCAGATCTTGTAATTACGGATTGGTCTAGCATTGCATTTGAATACGCTTTTGCCACGCTAAAACCGGCATTGTTTATCAATACACCAATGAAGATTATGAATGAGGATTATAAAGAGTTAGAGATTACTCCAATTGATATTGAACTTCGGGATAAAGTGGGAAAAAGTGTCGATATGGACAAGCTTTCAACACTTCCGCAAGTGGTGGATGAGCTTTTGAGAAGTGATGCATTTTCAAAAGAGGCTCTGGAAAAGATTAGAGACAGCTATATTTATCATGTTGGCAGTAGTGGAGAGATTGGGGCACAATATATTATGGATAGGCTGGCGTGGTACAAAAAGAAACATGAGGAGGAAGAGGATTATTAAATGCAGGAAATGATAGAAAAGAAGAGTGAAAAAATTAAGAGAAATATTTTGTTAAATCCGGGACCAGCAACCACGACAGACTCTGTTAAAATGGCGCAGATTGTGCCTGACATCTGCCCGAGAGAGAAAGAATTTGCATCGATGATGAAAAAGATGCGTGATGATTTGGTGCGAATTGTACATGGAGATCCAAATAAGTATACAGCTGTATTGTTCTGTGGTTCAGGGACAATCAATATAGATATTTGTCTCAATTCTCTGCTGCCAGCAGAAAAGAAGATTTTGATTATAAATAACGGTGCTTACAGCACAAGGGCGGCAGAAATCTGTGCGTATTATAATCTGCCTTATATTGATTTAAAGTTTCCAGTGGATGAACTGCCAGATTTGGATAAGATAGAAGCGATTTTAAAAGACAATCCTGATATTGCTCTTGTTCACACAACACATAATGAGACAGGAACTGGAATATTAAATCCAATTCGAGAGATTGGCGCGCTAGCACATCGTTATGGAGCAGTGTTTACAGTGGATACAACATCTACTTATGCGATGAGACCGATTGATATAGAGAAGGAAAATATAGATTTTTGTATGGCATCTGCACAGAAGGGACTTATGGCGATGACTGGCTTATCTTTTATTGTGGGAAATACAGAGATAATCCAAAAGTCCGCAGTGTATCCCAAACGGTCTTATTATTGCAATTTATATTTGCAGTATCATTTTTTTGAGACGACTGGAGAGATGCATTTTACACCGCCTGTTCAGACGATCTATGCGACAAGACAAGCGCTGGATGAGTATTTTGCTGAGGGAGAACAGGCAAAGTGGGAACGCCATCTAAGTGTCTTTGAGGCAATTCATGCTGGATTGGATAAACTTGGATTTCGAGATATTATAAAAAGAGAGTTGCAGGCAGGGCTAGTAGTGTCTGTAAAATATCCAGAGGATGCAAACTGGGATTTTGAGAAGATTCATGATTACTGTTATGAGCGGGGATTTACAATCTATCCGGGAAAAATATCCACACAAGATACATTTCGACTCTGTGCATTAGGGGCAATCACAGCACAAGATATTGCTGATTTTTTTGTCGTATTTGAGCAGGCACTTAGGGAATATCATGTACAGATTCCTGTTTACTATAAAGAGGCTGACAGTCAAAGAAAGGCAGGATTATGATGAAGAAAGTATATACATGTTTCTGTACAGATGTGATACACGAAGGACATTTAAATCTTCTTCGTGAGGCAAAGAAATATGGAGAGGTAACGGTTGGAATTTTAAGTGATGCTGCAATGATTAAGTTTAATCGATTTCCAACCATCACTTTGGAGGAAAGAAAGCAGATTGTACGAAATACAGGGCTTGTCAGCGCTATTGTTATCCAAAATGAAATTATGTATGACAAAGTGATTGCAGAGAAAAAACCAGATTTTGTGATTCATGGCGATAATTGGTGTGAAGGACCAGAGCGCGCAATTCGGAATAATGTTATAGAAAACTTAAAGAAGTATGGTGGAGAACTAATTGAGATTGCTTATACTTATAATGAAAATGTTAAAAAGATAGATGATACGATTCGAGAAAGACTCGCTATGCCAGAGTATCGGAGGAAACGTCTTCGCCAATTGTTAAAATTGTGTCCAGTGGTAAAAACGATAGAGGTGCACAGTGGTCTGACTGGATTGATTGCAGAAAAGACAGTTGTTGAACATAATGGAGAACTGGATCAGTTTGATGCAATGTGGCTGTCAAGCTTGTGCGACTCCACCGCAAAAGGGAAACCAGATATTGAACTTGTCGACATGTCATCGCGGATGCGCACAATTGATGATGTGATGGAAGTGACAACAAAGCCAATTATATTGGATGGAGATACAGGCGGGCTGGTGGAACATTTTGTATACAATGTTCGGACATTGGAGCGTATGGGAGTATCAGCCATTATTATTGAGGATAAAACAGGGCTTAAGAAAAATTCTCTGTTTGGAATAGAAGTGGATCAGGTACAGGATTCTATAGAAAATTTTTGCAATAAGATACGTGCTGGTAAAAGAGCGCAGCGAACAGAAGAATTTATGATTATTGCGCGAATTGAAAGTTTAATTTTGGAAAAGGGACAGGAAGATGCTCTAAAGCGCGCTTTTGCGTATGTGGATGCCGGAGCAGATGCGATTATGATTCATTCCAGAAAAAAATCTCCTGATGAAATTTTTACATTCTGTGATACATTCCGCAAGACAAACCAGGATACGCCTATTGTGGTTGTTCCAACTTCATTTAATAGCGTAACAGAATCGGAACTTGCACAACATGGGGTTAATATTGTTATTTATGCAAATCAGTTGACAAGAAGTGCTTTTCCAGCAATGCAAAGTACAGCAATTGAGATTCTAAAAAATCACAGAGCACTCGAAGTTGACACAAAATTAATGCCGTTTCAGGAGATTATCAGATTGATAGATGATCTATAAAAATAAAGATACGGAGATTTATATGGAAAAAGAGATTGGAATCATTATGGCAGCAGGGCTTGGCACTAGAATGCTTCCACTGACTTTAAAGAGACCAAAACCGCTCATAAAAGTGTTTGGAAAACCAATGATTGAGACGGTTATTGAAGGGTTGCAAAGCAGGGGAGTAACAGAAATCTATATTATTGTTGGACATTTAAAAGAACAGTTTTCTTATCTATGCAGGAAGTATCAGGGAATACGCTTGTTGGAAAACCCGGATTATTTGGAAAAAAATAATATCTCTTCTATCTATGCTGTAAAGGATATACTAGGAAAGGCAGACTGCTTTATATGCGAAGCAGATCTGCTGGTTTCAGATTTAACGATATTTCATAAAACGCTGGATCGTTCGGGGTATTATGGAAAAATGGTAAAAGGATATTCAGATGATTGGATATTTGAATTAAAAAATGGGTATATTTCCAAGGTAGGAAAAGGCGGAACGGATACTTACAACATGGTTGGCATCTCATTTTTTAAGAAAGAGGATGCTGTGATTCTTGCAGATAAGATTGAGCAGGCGTATCTTCTGCAGGAAAATGCCAATGTATATTGGGATGAGGTCGTGGATTGGAATTTAGATTGTTTTCGGCTAAAAATATATCCAGTGGAAGAGGGACAGATTGTAGAAATAGACACAGTGGAAGAGCTAGTCGCACTGGATAAACAGGCATTGATAGCAAATGCAGATACAGAGGAGGAGAATCAATGAAGGCGCGTGTCTTTTTGCAGGAGTTAACGAAGATAGGAATCAATACTGTTGCAGGCGTTCCAGACTCCACATTAAAACAATTTTGTGATGCCATTATGTTAGACGCTGGCAAACAATTTAGACATTATGTGACTGCAAATGAAGGCGCAGCGGTTGGTCTTGCAACAGGAATTTATTTGGCGACAAAACAGCCTTGTTTGGTGTACCTTCAAAATTCAGGTCTTGGAAATATTATCAATCCGTTGGCATCAATTGCCAACTGCGAAGTGTATGGCATTCCAATGTTGTTTGTAGTTGGATGGCGTGGAGAACCAGGCAAAAAAGATGAGCCACAGCATGTATATCAGGGAAAAGTTACCGATACACTTTTGGAAGTGATGAATGTGTCCTATGCGGTGATTGACGAGACAACAACAAAAGAACAACTAAGTGCGATTTTTGAAGAAGCCCACCATGTTCTGTGTGATAACAGACAATATGCAATTATTGTTAAGAAAGGGACTTTTGAAAAAGAACAAGAGTTTTTATGGAAAAATGGTTATAATCTTGTGCGTGAAGACGCACTAAGAGTAATTCTTCAAAATGTTTATCAAAATTCTTATATTATATCGACAACAGGAAAAATATCGAGGGAGTTATATGAACAGTGTGAAGCACTGTATGGAAATCATGATAGACTTTTTATGACAGTGGGAGGTATGGGACATGCCTCTATGATTGCATATGGAGTTGCGCAGGCGGATAAGGCAAGACGCATTGTGTGTGTTGATGGTGACGGCGCAGTAATGATGCATATGGGAGCATTGGCGTTTCTTGCAAAACAGTCGCCAAGTAATTTTCTGCATATTGTAATTAACAATGCTGCGCATGAGTCTGTTGGAGCGATACCCACAGGTTTTAGCGGGCAAACATATGCGCAGATTGCAAAATCCTGTGGATATAAGCATGTAGATACAGTTCGTACAGATTCTGATCTGGAAAAGGCATTGCAGACAACAAGCAATAGACAGGAACTTTCGATGATTGAAGTGATGACTGCGCTTGATTCAAGAGCAGATCTTGGCAGACCCAAAGAGAGCGCACGAGAAAATGGGATTCATTTTATGGAGTCGTTGCAGAAAGAATAATACAAGTAAAATGGGAGGTCCTAAAATTGAAGAAGATACGAGAGAATTGGGTAGATGCAGCACGAGGATTGGCAATATATTCTGTAGTGCTGGGTCATAGTATTCAATATGGGACACCACAGAATTATGAATTTCGTGCAAATGAAGTATTTCAGTTAATCTATGGATGTCATATGCCGCTTTTTATGATACTTAGTGGATATTTGTTTTGGTATTCGCTAAATCGATATGATTTGATTCATGGTATACTATCAAAGATAAAGGGAATTATGATACCATGTGCGGCGTGGGGATTTTTGACATGGATGTGTGATGTATTGTTAGGTGGATATTCCGATATAAGTTTGGGTGGATATTTACGCTATACAGCTTTTTCCAATTGGTTTTTGTGGGCAGTATTTTATTGTTCTTTATATGGTTTTATCACAAAATATCTATTTCGCAGTCATATTTTGGGATATATTGTTCTATTGTGCGTAAATTATATTATGCCTAATATTGGAAATTATTCAGGAACAAAGAGAATGCTGCCTTTTTTTATTATGGGAATATTGTTAAATCAATATAATCTTTTGGACAAAATAAAGGCAATTCCTAAAATATTATTGTTATTGTCACTTGGAGGACTTTATATTTTAACTTTAAGACTAGGATGCATAGAATTGATTACAGGGACAATTGGGAGCGCATTGGTTATTGTAGGTTTTTATCGTCTAAGTGAGCGTTATCATTTTAGCGTTTTGCGCAGATTAGGCGAGGTGTCCATTAGTATTTATTTATCCACGGGAATTGTATTTTTCTTTTGGATTAAGGAATACTTTAGAATTTCAGATTCTTATCGGTATTTGATCAAGGCAACATATATCTTTTTAATGTCGATTGTATTGACAGGGTTGTCCTTTGTATTGAGTAAACTTTTGCAGAGAAATTCAGTTACAAACAAGCTATTTATGGGGAGGTAGGAGGATTGATATGTTTTATAACTATGGAATCATTCTAATGATAGCAATATTCAGCTTGTTGTCTGCTGTAGAAATAGATTTTATAAAGACAAAAAAATATTTTTTTTGGAAATGGTCATTTTATTTTTGTGTAAATTTATGGATACTATCTTTCGCAAAGTATTATTTGGGATATAGAAAGGAAAATCTAATAGAAAGTTTTTGGAATGCAAAATTTATTACTTTATTACACTACAGTGTTCCCTTGATTATAATAGCTGTTGCATTGCCAATTTTGCTGAAATTATTATTGCGGGAGAACGATATAAAATTGATTTGTTATTTTGATTCTTCTTTCTTTCTCGCGTTTAGTTTTACATTTTTCTTTGTTCGTAAATTAAATAATAAAACATTTTGCATTGCGTTTGTGCTGGCAGTAATGATTGTTATGTCGGCGGTCTTTTTAAAAAAGATAAAATCAGACTGCTTGATTGATTTAAGTAAGGATTCGATCAAACAGAAAGCAAGACAAATTCTGCCGATTTTGTTATACTATCTAATAACAGTGGTGATTTTCACACCAAATGAACTTTATCTAAATAATGCGAAGGATTTTCCTTTACCGTACTGGTATTTCTTTGGAAAATTGCTGCTGTCAGGAGTGATTGTAGTCTTGATGCTCATGGCAGGAATGATACTATATTTAAATAAGGAGCATCTCAATATATATTTAATTTTTATGTTTGCTTTTTTGACTGCAGGATATATTCAGGGTTTGTTTTTCAATGGAAGTATGGGGGTTTTGGATGGAACAGGAAACAATGTATATAGTAATACAAGCATAATCATTAATTTTATTGTATGGTTTGTTTTGATTGGTATATTTGTATTTCTTGCATGGAAAAAACATGCATTTTTTGAGAAATTAATGAGAACTGTAAGCATTTGGATTATATTGATTCAGATAGTAACGCTTGGAACACTCTTTATTACTGCTGAGGAAATTTCATCAAAAGATGAGATGATATTGATGACAGATGGGATGCTTGATGTTGGAGAAAAGGATAATATTGTTATTTTTGTCTTAGATAAATTTGATGGAATTTATGTTGATGAAATACTGGAGGAGGATAAAAACTTTTTTCAGCCTTTAAATGATTTTGTGTTTTATAAAAATGCAGCAAGTACATTTAATCCAACATATGATAGTATTCCGTTCCTACTTACTGGATCTGCGTTTGATGAAGACAGTCACATAGATTATGTACAATACGCATATGATAACACAAATTTATTGACGGATATTCGCGATGCAGGATATGATATTGGTGTATACACAGATAAACGATATGTCGCAGAGCAAATGAAAGATATAATATCCAATTATGAAGAAGGCATACAAAGGACATGTAGTATGATAGATTTGTTTTCACTGATGAAACAGTGTTCTATGTATAAGATGGCTCCTCTTGCAGTGAAATATTATTATATTTATGATACAAGTGATATTGCGTTGTTGACTGTAAATGATAAAATAGTAAATATAGAAGATGATTTACCTTTTTATCATAGGCTGGTAAGAGAAGGGGTGAGTGTCTCTAAGGAAGACAAAAAGAGTACATTTCGGTTTATTCATATGCATGGTGGACATCCACCCTATACAATGACGGAGGATTTTCAACACATTGAATATGATGCTAGGAGGGATGAACATTGGGGAAGTGGCGTTTCACAGCGAAAAGGTGCTATGAAAATTGTATATGAATATATAGCGCAACTAAAAAAGCTGGGAAAATATGAGGATGCATTGATTGTCATTACTTCGGATCATGGCATAACAGAAAAACTATATAACTCTGATGGAAATATGATAGATACTTCTTATCCTATTTTGTTTGTTAAAGAGCCATATGATTCGCATGAGAATATGGTTACAAGCAGCGCTCCAGTATGTCATCAAGATTTAATTGCAACTATTAGAAAAAACATTGGAGTTATTGCTACAGACAAAGGACTAGCTGAGATTGGAGCCAATGAAAAAAGAGTACGTTATATGTACGTTTCAACTCCAGATGTACTTGAAAAGTATGAAATTGATGGAGAGATTGATAAAATAAATCATTGGAGTCTCCTGTACAAAAAACAAAAAGAATTGGAAACTACACATTAGCGGACAACGCTGTGTATCGTGTATGGAAGGATGTAACGAGAATGGATTGCAGTAGACAAAAAGGTATACTCTATATTGTAATTCCTTGTTTTAATGAAGAGGAAGCACTGGTATCATCTTCATTAAAACTTTTGGATAAACTGCATCAACTGGTAAGAAGTGGAATGATTTCCAATCAAAGCAAAATTGTGTTTGTGGATGATGGTTCCGCGGATAAAACATGGGAAATTATTCAGGAATTATATAATAACAATGAAGAGATTATTGGACTTCGTTTTGCACATAACAGAGGGCATCAGAATGCAATTCTGGCTGGAATGATGTATTCTGTAAAATACTGTGATTTTACAATAACCATAGATGCAGATTTACAGCAGGATATTAATGCTATGGAGGATTTTATTCAGGCATATATGGAGGGCAACGAAGTTGTGTACGGTGTGCGTAATTCCAGAGATACAGATGGATTTTTTAAAAAACTGTCGGCTACATTATTTTATAAAACCATGAGAATAATGGATTGTAATATCTATGAAAACTCGGCGGATTATAGGCTTATGAGCAAAAAAGCTTTGAAAGCACTGTCAGAGTATAATGAAGTGAATCTGTTTCTGCGAGGAATTATACCAGATATTGGATTAAAGTCCTCGGTTGTACATTTTGAAGTATTTCCACGAATGCAAGGAGAATCGAAATATTCTTTGTCAAAAATGTTTACATTGGCAGTGGATGGAATCACTTCTTTTAGTATTAAGCCAATTCGCATGGTCTTTATGATGGGAATATTGGCATTGCTAGTAGGATTTTTTATGATTATACACATTGTATATGAGCATTATTTTGGGTATACAGTCAGTGGTTGGTCCTCTATACTAATGTCAATATGGGTACTTGGTGGGGCTGTATTATTATCGCTTGGCATTATAGGAGAGTATGTGGGCAGGAATTATCTGGAAACAAAGCATCGCCCCAGATATTATTTCTGGGAGATTCTTTCGAGAGATGAGAGGGGAGAGGACAGTGAGTGAAAGCATATCATATGATAAAATAATCATTGGTGCTGGCTTGTATGGTCTTTATTCTGCCTATTTTTGTGCAAAGCGCGGGGAACATGTTTTGGTTTTGGAGTGTGATGACGGTCCCTTTCGGCGCGCGACTTACATTAATCAAGCAAGAGTGCATCAAGGGTATCACTATCCCCGTTCTCTTTCCACTGCTATGAAGTCTGCGGGTTATTTTGCGCGGTTTAATGAGGATTATAGTTTTTGCATTAACCGAGCGTTTCAGAAGGTGTATGCTACGTCGAGCGAATACTCATGGTCTGACGGGGCACAGTTTCAGAAGTTTTGCGAGGCGGCACAGATTCCATGTGAAGCGTTGCGCCCGGAAAAATTTTTTCGGGAGGGTATGTGTGATGGGGCATTTTTGACAAGAGAATACACATATGATGCCATGATTTTAAGAGATTTTTTTATGGAGCAGTTGGCAACAGTAGGTAGTCTGGCGCAAATCCATTTTGGTGTTAAAATTGAACGGATTGAAAAGACACAAGATGCATATGAACTGTATGTCAAAGAAGAACAGAGAACAATAAAATATAAGACGGGATTTGTACTCAATGCCACCTATGCCTCCACAAACCAGATTCTTAATATGCTTGGATTTGATAAGTTTGGTATTAAGTATGAATTGTGTGAGATTATACTTTGTGAGGTCAACGACAAATTAAAAGAGTATGGGTTTACAGTGATGGATGGACCTTTTTTCTCAATTATGCCATTTGGGAAAACTGGTATGCATTCGCTTACTTCCGTGACATTTACGCCGCATGCGACAAGCTATGATGCAGTTCCGCAGTTTCCTTGTCAGGCGGATAGTGGCGGATATTGCAGTGGCACGTATCTTGGCAATTGCAATGACTGTAAAGCAAGACCACAGACGGCATTTCCCTATATGGCAAATCTGGCGCGAAAATATTTGCGGGAAGAGTATGCATTTGCGTACAAAGAATCCCTGTTTTCTATGAAGCCGATTCTTATGAGCTCAGAGATTGATGATTCGAGACCGACTGTTGTGCGCATTTTTTCTGAAAATCCCACGTTTGTGGGTGTGTTGTCGGGAAAGATTAACACGGTGTATGATTTGGATGAAATTTTGACTGCCTAAATAAGTTTGTCACTGTGAAGGTTGAGACACAATAAAAATAAAGTAAGGAAATGAGAGTACATGACAAGTAAAGAAAAAAATTTTATGTCTGCTGTAATCTACGTGCATAATGATGCAGAACGAATTGGAGATTTTTTACAGACTGTGTTACAGGTTTTGGAAGATAATTTTGAACATTCAGAAGTCATTTGTGTCAACGATTACTCACAGGACAATAGCACAGATGTAATGAAAACAATTGGTAGGAAGACCAAAAGTGCTACGATTACTGTTCTGAATATGAGTTATTTTCACGGGAAAGAAATTGCGATGAATGCGGGAATGGATCTGGCGATTGGTGATTTCGTGTTGGAGTTTGATACTTGTCTGTTGGATTTTGAGCCGGCTGAAATTATGAAAGTCTACCGAAAATCTTTGGAGGGATTTGATATTGTGAGCGCCTCGCCCAATCAAAGACAGCGGTTCACTTCCGGACTTTTTTATAAAATATTTAACCGGTTTACCAATTTTTCCTATCAACTGGGCACAGAACGGTTCCGGGTGCTAAGCCGACGGGTAATCAATCGAATTAGCAGTATGAACAAATCTGTGCCATATAGGAAGGCGGTGTATGCAAACTGTGGATTAAAAACTGCGAATATAAGATATAGTGTTACGCGAAGGCAGGTGATAAAACCAGATCCAGCTGAGCGCAAATATCGCACAGAGCTTGCGGTGAACAGTATGATTCTATTTACAGGGCTGGGGTATCGGTTTTCTGTTACAATGACCGTAATTATGATGTTTGTCGCTGTGTTTGTCGCTGTATACTCAGCAGTTATATACTTGTTTAGCACACCAGTTGCCGGCTGGACAACAACAATATTTTTTATGTCGTTTGCCTTTTTTGGACTGTTTGGGATTTTGACAGTGATTATAAAGTATCTTCAAATATTAGTCGATTTAATATTTAAACGAAGAAAATACAGTTTTGAGAGTATAGAAAAGTTATAGGAGGAACGGATATGGTAGCATTGGTAGGTTACACTGGGTTTGTAGGAAGCAATCTTTATTCGAGGGCGAGGAATCGCATTAAGGGCGTGTACAATTCACAGAATATAGAGAAAGCGTATGGTCTTGAGCCAGAGGTGCTTATTTATGCAGGTGTGCGTGCAGAAAAATATCTTGCAAACAATGCTCCAGATCAGGATTTGGAACAGATTCTGGAAGCGGAGAAGAATATAAAAGCAATTAATCCACAGCGTCTTGTGCTGATTTCTACCATAGATGTTTACAGCAATCCTGTGGGTGTGGATGAGAAGGATTCTCCGCTGTCTAATGGAAAGGGCGGAAGGGAAGACCATTTTCAGCCATATGGACTAAATCGCTATTATTTGGAAAAGTGGGTGCGAAAAAATTATCCAAATGCGTTAATTGTCAGACTGCCAGCGCTCTATGGATATAATATTAAGAAAAATTTTATTTATGATTATATGAATGTAATTCCATCTATGTTGAAGAAGGAAAAGTACCTTGAATTAAAAGTTTTGGAGAAGGCGGAGGATGCGATTCGTTTAGAAGACTGCTATGAGGTGGCCCAAAATGGATTCTATCGCTGTGTAAAGCTTGACCGTGAGCGAAGGGAGCTTTTAAAGAAAAAGTTTAAGAAGCTAGGATTTACAGCACTTCATTTTACGGATAGTCGCAGCACATTTCAATTCTATTCGCTGGGGCGTTTGTGGGAGGATATTCAGACTGCATTGAATGAAAATATGCTGTATTTTAATGTTGCGACAGAGCCTGTTTCCGCTGCGGAAGTGTATAAAGCATTGACTGGACAGGTATTTAAGAATGAGCTAAAAGGTACGCCTGCAAAATATGATTTCAGAACTACATATGCAGCAAAGTTTGGCGGCAGAGATGGATACCTCTGTAACAAAGAGGCAGTTCTGACAGATATTAAAATGTTTGTGAATCATATGATTCAAGAGGGTGAACAGAGATGAAGCTTTCCATTTCCAATATTGCGTGGACAACAGAAGAGGATGAAAAAGTATATGCGCTAATGCGCAGATATGGGTATTGTGGATTGGAGATTGCGCCAACGCGTTTTTTTGCGTCAGAACCATATCATAATATGGAAGCGGTTCAAAGATGGCGACAGGAGTGCTTTGCCAAAGAAGGTTTTGTAATTTCTTCCATGCAATCTATTTGGTATGGCAGAACAGAGGTGCTCTTTGCTGATACTGCCCAACGCGAAACGCTTTTGGCATATACACAGAAAGCGGTTGATTTTGCAGAGGCAGTGCAGTGTGCAAACCTTGTGTTTGGGAGTCCCAGAAACAGAGTGCTTCCTGACCCTTCTGACAGACAGCTTTGGCGGCAAGGGGTACAATTTTTTCAGAGAATTGGTGATTATGCGCACAAGAAACAGACTGCGATTGCAATGGAAGCCAACCCACCAATTTATAATACCAACTATATCAATACAACGAAGGAAGCCATCGCATTGATAGAGGAAGTTGGATCAAAAGGGTTTCTTCTTAATTTGGATCTTGGCACAATGATTGAGATGAGAGAGCCTGTGGAGGTGCTCGAGGGACATGAGCAACAGATTCATCATGTCCATATCAGCGAACCTTTTTTGAAGCCAATTGTTATGGACAGTAGTAGAAGGCAATTTCACAGGGAGATAGCTGCCTTTTTGCAAGAACATGAGTATCAAGGTTATGTGTCTGTGGAGATGGGAAAGACAGAGGAAGGTATCGACCGAATTGCTTTGCTTGAAGAGGTTCTAGCATATGGAAGGGAGATCTTTGGATGATGGATGATAAAAGAACAGGAGTTCCGCTTTTTGTATGTGAGGAGTATGTTCCAAAAACAAAGGACTATGTGGTGTTGATCCCTGTTATCAATGAGGGAGAACGCATCTTAAAAGAGCTTTATCGCGCATATAAGCATCATATTGCAGACTATGCAGACCTTGTAATCTGCGATGGGGGATCAACAGATGGCAGCATGGAAAAACGAAAGTTAAAAAAGCTTCAGGTAAATACATTGCTCGTCAAAAACGATATTGGAAAGCAGGGAGCACAGCTACGCATGGGAATTTACTGGGCGCTTGAGAGAGGTTATAAAGGTGTAATTACAATTGATGGGAATAATAAAGACAGCATTGAGGATATTCCACGATTTATTCAAAAGCTTGAGGAGGGATATGACTTTGTGCAAGGGTCTCGGTTTATTAGCGGAGGAAGAGCCATCAATACCCCTCTAATTAGAAATATTGCAGTGCGTTTAATTCATGCGCCAATTATTTCTCTGACTGCTGGGCAGCATTTTACAGACACAACAAATGCTTATCGAGCATACTCTGCGCGGTATTTGCAAGATGAGCGTGTGGCGCCGTTGCGGGAAGTATTTATGAGTTACGAACTTCTCGCATATTTGTCTGTCAGAGCGACACAGCTTGGTTACAGAGCATGTGAGATTCCTGTGACACGCGCTTATCCCAAAAAGGGAAAAACACCTACAAAGATTCATTTCTGGAAAGGAAATACGGAGCTTTTAAAGATTTTGTTTCAAAACTTACGAGGAGAATATAATCCAAAATCCTGACAAAAATAGGAGTACAGCTTTACAGCATCTTATGGAACATGGTATAATAAATGGATTGCAGATTGTTTTGAGATAGAGGGAGCAAAATGGAGAACATTAGAAGAAAAAACAAAATGATAGAGACATACAGTATCCTTTTGATAGATATTTTAAGTGTTGTCATTTCTTATGCACTGTCTCTATTTATTCGTTTTCGCCTGATTCACTATGAAAATTATCCTAGGCAGTTCCATTTGATGGTGGGGACATATATTGTGGTTTTGTGCCTGCTCTACAATATGTTTCTCGATGCGAACAGAAATTTTTTTACTAGAGGCTATTATCAGGAGTTTTACTACACTGTGCGATATACACTGATTCTGGTGGTGGGACTGGTGGTAGTGCTTTATTTTACACAGCAGTCCTATGCGTTTTCTCGGTCTGTATATGGGATTTTTGCCATTTTAAATACGCTGTTCACATATGCTGCGCACATGGTTTTTAAAAAAATTTTGTGGAAGTATTATAGAAAGAGCACCAGCGCAGAAAAGATGCTTGTTATCACAAGGGATTTGATGGCGGAGGAAGTAATCGGCAATCTAATAAAAGGAAAAGAATGGTATTATGATATTACGGCGGCGGTCGTATATGATGTGAATCGAATGGGGAAGTCAATCAAAGCAGTTCCTATTGTTGCGGCAAAGGAGAATCTGTACGAAACAGTTGTACAGATGGCGGTAGATGAAGTGTTTATCTGTCTTCCAGAAGTGCCAGTGACTGAAATTCGCGATATGGTGCAGCGGTTTGAGGAGATGGGGTTGACTTGCCATTACAATGTAGATTTGTTTCGCCGCGCCAATCCTAATACTTATGTGCAGCAGATGGCAGGTTACAGTGTCATATCATTTGCATTAAAGACAATGGATTCCAGAAGGATGTTAATTAAGCGTCTAATTGATATTTTGGGAGCGCTTGTGGGACTTTTTCTCACAGCGTTTATAACGCCGTTTGTGGCGCTTGCAGTAAAGATGGACTCGCCAGGTCCTGTATTTTTTTCGCAGACGCGCATTGGGAAAAATGGACGGCGTTTTAAAATATGGAAATTTCGCTCAATGTATATTGACGCAGAGGAACGAAAGAAAGAATTGCAGGCGCAAAACGAGATGAATGGTCTAATGTTTAAAATGGAAGATGACCCACGTGTCACAAAGGTGGGGCGTTTTTTGCGCAGGACAAGCATAGATGAGACGCCGCAATTTCTCAATATTTTGGTGGGGAATATGAGTTTGGTTGGCACGCGGCCACCAACAGAAGATGAATTTGAACAATACAGTGGTTATTATAGGAGGCGTATGAGCATTACGCCCGGGTTGACGGGACTGTGGCAGGTTAGTGGGAGAAGTGATATTCAGGATTTTGAAGAGATTGTAAAGATGGATCTTGAATATATTGACAACTGGTCACTGGGGCTGGATATTAAGATTTTGTTTATGACAGTGTTTACTGTTCTGGGAAGAAAGGGTTCAAAGTAGAGAAGAAAATGACAAAGTTGCGGTATTGTGAGATATTAGGGACAAGAATTAATGTGACAAATATGCAGGACACACTTTCTTATATTGACAAGCATTTGAATGCATTGCGGGGGAAGTATATCTGTGTTTCCAATGTGCATACAACGGTGATGTCATACGAAAATAAAAAATATCGTACAATACAGAACAGTGCAGCGATGGCGTTGCCTGACGGAGCGCCGCTTTCCCGTTATAGCAGACGAATGGGATTTCGAGATGCAAAACGCGTTACGGGACCAGATTTAATGGTAGAATTGTTTCGGATTTCTCGCAAGAAGGGGTACAGACATTTTTTTTATGGCGCGACGCAGCAGACGCTTGACGCAATGAAAAGTGCGCTTGAGAGAGACTATCCGGGAATTGCGATTGCCGGAATGTACGCGCCGCCGTTTCGACCGCTTACAGAGAAGGAAGATGCTGAAATCATACAAAGAATCAATGATGCGGCGCCTGATTTTGTGTGGATTGGATTGGGTGCTCCCAAGCAGGAAGAGTGGATGTATGCGCATAGAGGAAAGCTTTGCGCAGTATCGCTTGGCGTGGGGGCAGGCTTTGATTATCTGGCAGGAAATATTAAGCGTGCCCCGCGCATAATGCAGAAGCTTTGCTTAGAATGGCTCTACAGGCTATTGCAAGACCCAAAACGGCTGTGGAAGCGGTATGTGACCACCAATGCGCGATTTATCTGGTATTTATTTCAGATGCAACGGCATTCTTGAATCAGAGAAAGGGCAGCAAAAAAAGATGACAGATAAGATTTGGTTTCATGCAGATGATTATGGAGTGACAATCGAACAATCCAAGCGCATTTTGGACTGCTGGCAGAATGGCGCATTAAACAGTGTCAGTGTGTTGCCCAATACCCCTGTTTTAAAAGAATCGCTTAAACTCTTGGATCGGGCTGACCCGAAAGGAACAAAGATTCGGCGTGTTCTCCATTTGAATTTTGTGGAGGGAAAACCGCTTGCAGGGACGAAAAATGTGCCAGATTTGGTGGATAAGACTGGTTATTTTGACAAAAGTTTTCTACAATTTTTTCGGTGGAATTATTTGAAAAAAGGCGCAAAGAGAGAGGCGCTTACCAGGCAGATTCAATTGGAGATTGCAGCGCAGGTGCGCGCTGTGACAAAAAAGAATGATTTTAGGATAACAGCGATTGACTCTCACCAACATTATCATATGATACCGATTGTGTTTGACAGTCTGATAAAAGTGTTGTCAAGGAAAGAGTTTGAACAGCTTAAAATTGATTATATCCGAATCCCTGTCGATCCAGTCATGCCAATATTACACAGTGTGCGTATGTGCAGTGGTGTGCCGCCAATTAACTGGGTGAAATGGTGTATTCTAAAGATATACGCGAGACGAACTAGAAAAATACTGTGTGGCAAAAGGATAAAAGTGCCGGTTTTTTTTGGTATTTTCTATACTTGTGAGATGAAAAAGGAGGTTGTGGAGGCATTGCTTCCGGCATACAAGGCTTATGCGGACAAAAAGGAACAGGAGTTGGAATTGATGTTTCACCCTGGAAACCTTACAGATTACGGTGAGCTATTGGATAAGAGGAGCAGAGAACTTGCAGCGTTTTATCTGTCTGACAACAGACAGCATGAGGCGAAATGTTTAAAGAGGATGAAGGAGATTATGAAAAAATGACAAAGAAAAATAGAAATACGCGACGAACGGCAATTTTGATGGCTGTAGTGACTTCCATGTCACTTGTGGGCTGTAAGGGGGCGTCAGATAATACAATTGTGATTCAGGAAGAAGAAACATCGCCAGGATGTGTTCCAGGTTGTATCTGTTATGAAACCACTCTTGCAGAGACAGGGACATTGCCAGCATCAACTGTCGCGGAGACAGGACAGGAACAGACTGAAACGGAACAAGAAACTTCTATTGTGCAGACTTCGGAATCAGAATCTGAAACAACAGAATCTTCCGCAACGGAGCTGTCGTCGGAGGAAGGTCCAAAAGAAGTCAGTCAACTTTCAGAGGGAGAGATTGCAGCAAGAAAAGAGCAGCAGGCAAATTTTGTGGAGGCGAGAGAGGCTTTATATAGTCTTCCAAATTCTAGGGAAAAGACAGAGAAAATTAATCAGATGGACAGGCAGATTTTAGCCAACAATGCCTATGATTTTAGTGGTCGCAACGTGGTATTTATCGGCGATAGTATTACAGAGGGAATTGAGGGCGCAGTGGATGATGAGGGGAATTTTATCAGCTATGTCAATTATGCAGATTCCTATTTGCATTTTCAGAGAGCACTCAATCACGGTGGCGGCGGTAGAATGTTTACCCCTTATGCGGATGATGCGTTGTCTCTGGCAATGAATTTTGGCAATATCACAAATAATGAATCGGATATTATTGTTGTGTTTGCGGGAGTGAACGATTATTTAAGCACGCCTGAAAACAAGCGCTACGGCGATATTAATGACACAGTCAGCACTGCGGGGTACTGCGGTTCTGTGCGGTATTTTATGAAACAGCTCAAAGAGTACTATGGAGATAAAGACGTATTTTTTGTGACAATGTACAATATTTCAAAGACAGTCACTTGTACTTACTCTGACGCGGCGGAGCCATTGACGCTAAATGATTATCTTGATGTACAGCGAAAGCTTGCAAGTGAGTTTGGATTTCATATAATTGAATTGTATAACATTGGATTTATGGACTGTTCCGACCCGGGAACATCTGATTATTATTTAGCCGATGGTCTTCACCCAAAGGATAATGGGAATATTGTTTTGGGAGAGCATATCGCAGCGGAGCTTTCTCTTTATTTTGGGCAAAAATAGCGAGATAGACAGCGGATGCATACGAAAGTATAAAAACGGGAACGATACAACTGTAGAAATATTAAGGAACTACAAAGAATCAGGAGAATACATTTGGTGGAAATTGTTCGATGGGGAATATTGCTGGCTCTTGTTCTGCCAGTGCCGTTTTTTCTGGGATTAATACCTGTAATGCATATGAATCGCTTGCAAAAGACACCCGCAATGACTTATGTCTGCGGGTGGTTTGTGAGCTTTTTTCTGTTTGAGCTGACTGCGGTTCCATTTATCTTGTTAGAGCAGAGTTTTACTGTGCTGGTAATTGTATATACTGGAATTGTTGCGGTTGTGATGGTGTTTTCTTTATGGAAAGGACATAGACTTTGGAAAGTTTATTTTGAGCAGATTCGTCAAATTCGAGAAATGCCTAAATATGTAAAATTAGGGTGGATTGTTTTTTTTCTGATTGTGCTGTTTCAGATTGGATATGCAGTACTGTACGAGTATTATGATGGAGATGATGCATATTATATTGCGACAGCGGTGCTTACAGATGCATTTGACACAATGTATCTGCGGGACACCTATACTGGTTATATCTATCCGCTTGACACAAGACATGCTTTTTCGCCAACGCCTATTTATCAGGCGTGGTTGTCGAGACTGAGCGGCATTGCACCTGCGGCGGTTGCGCACAGTGTCTTGGCACCTGTATGGCTTGTTTTTTTGTACTGTATTTATGGACAGATTGGCAGCAGACTTTTGTGGAACAAAAAAAATTACAAACCACTTTTTATGATATTGCTTGCAGTATGGTTCCTGTACGGAAATATTTCGCTGTATACCACCGAAACGTTTGCGATGACTAGAACATGGCAAGGAAAAGGATTGATGGCGGGTATGGTTATTCCCGCACTGTTTTTGTGTTTGCTTTATTTAGCGCAGGAAACAACCAGTCAGGGAATGTGGATGTTTTTTATCTGTGTGTGTGTGTCAGGAGTTTTTGCCACAAGCACCTCTTTTATGATTGTGCCAACAATTACTGGATTGGCGGCAGTTTTAATTGGTATCCGAAAGAAGTGTTTTAAATTTGCAGTGGAACTTTTTTTGTGTTGCGCGCCCTGTCTGCTGTTGGCAGTATGTTACTTTATTATAAAATAGGGGTTGCTGTTTACAAAATCGTAACAAGCAGGGATTGTCAAACGGGAGATAGAAGATGTTGGAAAAGTTGATTGAAGTGATGAAAGCACTTTTTGAAGATGTGCTTTTGTATAATAATGATAGTTTTCTAATACCGCTCTTTCTAATTGCCCTATTGTTCCTGTGGGTGACAGAGAAGGACAAAAAAGTGCGCGTTGTCTTGCTGTACCTCGTGGCAGCGCTCGGCGTGGTCTTTCTGTGCCCACTCTATGCATGGATTGGAATGAAGATTGATGCGGATATTTATTATCGTGTTTTGTGGTCGTTGCCAATGGGGATTTTGGTTTGCTACAGTGTAATAAAACTGATGACGCGCTTTCGCACGGTTTTTGCAAAGGCATTGATTTTTATAATGGCGGTGTTGGTGATTATGCTCAATGGGGATTTGGTGTACACAAAGTCAATGCATGTTAAGGCGGGAAATGCGTACCATATTCCGCAGATTGTAATTGATGTGGCAGATGCACTTAAGCTGGAAAATTATCGCCCAATTGCGGTGCTTCCGGCAGAGTTACTGCCCTTTTTGCGACAGTATACAGCGGATATTTTTACGCCTTATGGCAGAAATATTTTAGAGCCGGCATGGACTTTTCAAAATGAATTGTATGACGCAATGGAAGGGGACCGCAATGCATATGATGTGGCAGAAGTAGCCAGATGTGCGCGCAATCATCAGTGCGCGTTTGTCGTGCTGTCATCTGGAAAACAAATGCATGGCAGTATGGAGGAAGAGGGATATTTTCTGTTTCGATTTGTACAGGGATATTTTATTTATATGGATTATAATTATTATTGGGTATTTAAGGAGCAGGGACTTTTGGATGCAGATGTAATTGAAGCAGGGGGATAAACAGAATGCAGTCATTAAAAAATATCATACTATTGCAGGCGGTGATTGTAATTTATACAATTTCGAGTGTGATGTCCAAAGAGGCTTCTAGGAGCGAGGGAAATCCAACGCGGTTTTTGTTTTTCTTTGGAATGGAGTTTGTTATTTTGGCAGTCTATGCGGTGCTTTGGCAGCAGATGATCAAGCGGTTTGAGCTGTCTGTTGCCTATGCAAATCGTTCTATGGCAGTTGTGTGGTCAATGGTGTGGGCAGTTATTTTTTTTCACAATACAATAACATTGCAAAATATTGCAGGTGTGTTGTTGGTAGTGATTGGAACCATTCTTGTAAATTCTGAAAATGCAAAGGAGAAGATAGATGATTAGTAGATTTGCGATTGCTATGTTTCTGTCAGTGGCAATTGCTTCTGTCTCGCAGGTTCTTTTAAAAATAAGCGCTGAAAAGCATTATAAAACATGGGTGAGAGAGTATCTGAATCCATATGTGGCTGGTGGTTATGGTTTGCTTTTGGTTTCTATGCTCCTGACAGTGTATGCATATCGTGGCATGGATTATAAAAATGGACCAATTATTGAATCACTAGGCAATGTGTTTGTGTTGGTGCTGGGATATTTTGTGTTTGGCGAGAAGATTAGCATCAGAAAATTTACAGGAATTGCGTGTATTATGGCAGGGATTATTACGTTTAATCTATAGGATATTTGTTGTAATGTAATGTTATTGTTCATGGGGATGCAAGAGTAGTGAAAAGTGTGCGCCAAATGGATGCCCTTTATCTATTTGTGTGCAAAAAGGTTGTTGTTTACGCCAGCAATGCTTAAAATTCTGCGAAAAACTGATATAAGGAGAAACATCTTAAAAATGTTTTTTTATGGACCTTTCAAGCCTTTTCACAGGAAGTTTTAGCTAAAATTTTGGTTATACCCCTTCGATTTTGAGGGAGTGTAACCAAAAAATGCATAAAAAATATAAAAGGTGCTAATAAACTCAGTGTTTATCAGGGCTGCTTAACGAACTCGCATTGGGCGTGAACAATAACATTAATAATAACGCTGTAATAAATTTACATTTCAATTTCCATAAAAAGATATTGAGCAAAGTTCTATGTTTTGTTATAATTATTACGCAAATGTTACAGAATAATGGAAGGCTGATGATTTAAGGAGTTGTTATGAAAAAAAAGAAAAAAATGAGATTACAGAATATGGACAGAAGAAGACCAACAAAGTACGCTGACATTGATACAGAAGATTTTTACAGGGAAGATATAGAATCAGAACAAGAGCATTTTGATACAGATGAGGATGACGACGAATACATTGTTGCGTATTCCAGTGAAGATAGGACTATTGGTACATACAGACAGGAGGAGATGCAGGAGTATGCTGATGAGTATGCATCAGAGCTGGAAAATGAGGAGTATGAGGAATTTGAGACTTATGAGCCCGAAGAATATGACTCCAAGGAGTATGAGGAATTTGAAGAATATGAAGAATCCGAAGAATATGACTCCGAGGGGTATGAGGAACTTGAGACTTATGAGTCCGAAGAATATGACTCCGAAGAGTACGAGGCCCCCAAGACTTATGAATCTGAAGAATATGATTCTGAGGAGTTTGAAGAATATGAAGAACCCGAAGAGTATGAGTTCGAAAAATATGACTCTGAAGAGTATGAGGCCCCCAAGACTTGTGAGTCCGAAGAATATGACTCCGAGGAGTATGAAGAACCCGAAGAATATGACTCCGAGGAGTATGGGGAGTCGCAATCTTATGAGTCAGAGAAGTATAAATTAGAAGAGGCAGAATCACAATTTAACACGAAAGAAATCAATATTGATTTGTACGAAGCTGATGATTATGCGGAGGACACAGAAAGTTATTATGAACATTCTGAGGAGGATTATGATGAGGATACATATGAGTATTATGACGACGAGGATTATGACGAGGACTCTTTTGACATAGCATTTGGTGCATATAATGACAGCTATCAAAATGATATTGCAACGTTTGATACCAAAGAGAAAATAAGTTTTTTGCAGAGGGTAAAATTGCGAATGCACCATCTGACAGTTTTTGATGCTGTCCTTGCTTGTACAGGTGTTGTTGTGTTGGTGGCTGCGGTTGTGATTTTCAGTATGTTTATTCAGTCCAATCAGCTAAACAAGCAGATTGAAGCGTTGGCGCCTTTGGGGGATGAATTAAAGAACTTAGGAATTGTGGGTGATGATGGTTTGCTTGCCATGTCAAACGCTGCGCTTTCTGGCATGTTTGCAGAAGAAGAGACAAGTTCAGAGGAGATTTCTTCGATTGAAGTGGTTGCGGAACCAGAGACTGCCAAAGTGAATGTGAGTTTTGTGTCAGTGGAGAAAGATCTAAAAATACGGTTTACAGATGCCAATACAGGAGAGCTGATTACTGGGACACCCTTTGAGGTGACATTGACAAATGCAAAAGGAAAACAGCTTGTGTTGACAGATGACGATATGGACGGAATGATTTATGCACAGAATATCAATGCAGGCGTGTTTGATGCGATTGTGACCTCGACAGAAAAATATAAATTCCCAGCAATTGCGCAGCATGTAACAGTGAAGGATAAGGTTGAGTATGTTGTAATTAATGTGCAAGATGAGGTGAAGACAGAGAAGCAGATTGATGTGGCGGTGGAGGATACGCAAAAAAATGACGCAGCAGCGGAGGCAGAAGTACTCAAAGATACGGTGGAGTGGGTGGAATCTACAAAGACTCCTGTGAGTGGTTCAGAGAGTTATCTTCTTGTGGATAAAAATACCATTGCAGATCCATCACAAGTTTCAAGATTGGCAGCAAGAATGCTCTTTGACACGCTCAATGTATCGTTAGATCAGTCAGAGGCAGTAATGACAACAGGGGCTGTACTTGAGCTGAAAGGAACAAAATTTACAGATGCACAAGAGGGAGATATTGCATATCAGTATAAGACAGAATGGAAAAGCTCTGATGAAAGTGTTGCGTCTGTCAGTGATGGTAAGGTAACAGCAAAGGCAGAAGGAACAGCAATTATTACATACACAGTTACCAAAAAGACAATTACAACCACATATGAGCCCAAGGAGCCAGTGGAAGAGACGTTGGAAATTACCCTTGAAGATTATGAGAGTCTAAACGATAAGCAGAAGGAAAAGTGCACACCAATTAAAGATGACGCGGATCAGACAATTGGATATATCTATCAAAAAGTAACAGAACCAGAAAAAAAGACAGACGAGACAACGGAAACTGCAAGTGCTGAGTGTAAGATAACTGTCGAGGCAGTAAAAATTGCATCAGGAAGTTTGGAAATTGTAAAGAGTGCGGACAGCTGCACTGTCGGGGAAACATTGACTGTAAAGCCGTCAAAATTGGTGTACACTAAACAGGATGGAAGCACAGAGACGATCACAGAAAAGTTTCCAGCGATTACATGGAACAGTGGAGATCCTTCCATTGCCACGGTTGACACAGAAGGTGTTGTGACAGGTATTCAAGAAGGAAAAGTGCAGATTACAGGAACTGTCGGAATCCAGGGTGCTGATGGGACGGAGCTAAAAATTAGCAGCAATGTGGAAATTCGTATTACCAGTGGAGATAAAAAGGTGCTTACAATTGCGCTTGATCGGACAAAAGATGTTACCTTGCCAGTAGGAGGAACAACAACACTTGTGGCAACGGTTTCCAATTACAAGTCGGATGCGGGTGTGACATGGGAAAGTTCTGATACAAATGTGGCGACAGTTGATGAAAAAGGAGTGGTTACTGCAATCGCGGCAGGAAGTGTGACAATTACTGCAATTACAAAGGAGCAAGATGCAGATGGCAATTCGCTAAAAGCAACTTGTGTCGTCACAGTTCATTCCAATGTAGAAGCAGATACAACAACAAAACTAAAAGATAAGAATGGAAATCAAATTTATATTAAAAATACTGATGGCAGTTATAGGGAAGCAGTCTATGCGGACTATTTTAACAGCGAGGAGTTTTATATTATATCGCAGCCACAATATATCTATACAGGTTGGCAGACAATAGACGGTAAGACGTATTATTTTGACAAAACTGGTAATGTTGTGACTGGGACACAGATTATTCAGGGTGTGACTTATAATTTTGGTGCAGATGGAGCAATTGCAACTTCGGTGAATGGCTCTACGTTTGGCATTGATGTGTCTAGACATAATGGGAAGATTGATTGGAATGCAGTTAAAGCGTCAGGTGTAGATTATGTTATTATTCGCTGTGGATATAGAGGTTCTGCTACAGGAGTTCTAATTGAGGACCAATCTTTTCGGACAAATATTAAGGGGGCTACAGCAGCCGGCTTAAAAGTTGGCGTGTATGTGTTCTCGCAGGCAATCAATGAGGTTGAGGCGGTCAAAGAGGCATCTTTGGCGGTAAGCCTTGTAAAAGGCTATAATCTTACTTATCCAATTTTTATTGATACAGAGTCCAGCGGCGGCAGGGCAGACAAAATTGATAGAGCGACGCGAACCGCAGTTGTCAATGCCTTTTGCCAGACTGTTGCAAGTGCCGGATATAAGCCGGGAATTTATGCATCAAAAACATGGTTTGAGGACAAACTAAATATGGGTGCGATTGGAAATTATAAGATTTGGCTTGCACAGTATTCTACTGCGCCTACTTATAGTGGCAGATACGATATGTGGCAGTATTCTAGCAAAGGTAAAATTAGCGGAATTAGTACAAAAGTAGATTTAAACTATAGTTACTTAGGGTATTAGAATTAGTAACAGTTCAGCCTTCGGCTTCCTGTTACGTGCATCAAGCCATGCAAAACCACTTCGTGGTGTCAAAGCCACGTACCGTGCCTTGATGCTTCTCAATCGCAACATTGTTTTACGTGGCTTATAAAGCCATAATTTGCAGTAAATGCAAAGTCCTAGACTGAACTGTAACTAGAATTACTTTTCATTAGACTTGCATTATTTCCAATTTTAGGATAAAATAGCAAAAAAGATAGTTGCTTATGGAGGTAAATTTTTGATGAGAACTTATTTGGTGACTGGCGGTGCGGGGTTTATTGGATCCAATTATATTCATTATATGTTTCGCAAATACGACAATGCAATTCGGATTATCAATGTAGATGCCCTGACCTATGCTGGAAATCTTGAGAATTTAAAAGAGATTGAAAACAGAGAGAACTATACATTTATCAAGGCGGATATCACAGATAAGGAAGCGATTGCAAAGATTTTTGTGGAGAATGATATTGACAGAGTGGTTCATTTTGCAGCGGAAAGTCATGTGGACAGAAGCATTAAGAATCCAGAAGTTTTTGTTCAAACAAATGTTCTTGGAACTGCAGTGATGCTTAACTGTGCAAAAGCAGCGTGGGAGCTTCCAGATGGTAGTTTCCGAGAAGGGAAAAAGTTTTTGCATGTTTCGACAGATGAAGTTTATGGTTCTTTGGAGGAAGATGGCGGGTATTTTTATGAGACAACTCCCTATGCGCCGCACAGTCCTTACTCTGCGAGCAAGGCAGCCTCGGACATGCTTGTGCGTTCCTATATGGACACCTATCAGTTTCCGGCAAATATTACCAATTGTTCTAATAATTATGGACCCTATCAGTTCCCAGAGAAATTTATTCCGCTGGTCATTAACAATGCACTTCAAGGAAAGAAGCTTCCTGTGTATGGAGATGGCAGAAATGTGCGTGACTGGCTCTATGTCGAGGACCACGCCAAGGCGATTGATATGGTGCAAGAGCAGGGCAAGCTGTTTGAAACCTATAATATCGGCGGACACAATGAGAAGCAAAATATAGAGATTATCCATATTATTCTTGAGACATTGCAGGAGCAGCTTGCAGAGGATGATCCGCGAAAGCAATTGGTATCTGATAACCTAATCACCTATGTGGAAGACCGAAAAGGACATGATAGGCGTTATGCAATTGCACCGGATAAGATTAAGGCGGAGATTGGATGGGAGCCGGAGACAATGTTTAAAGATGGTATTCGCCAGACAATTAAATGGTACTTTGAGCATAAGGATTGGATGAAAAATGCGACAAGTGGCGATTATCAGAAATATTATCAAGAAATGTACAAGTAAATTTGGCTGAGCAGAGTGCAGGGAACGTCAATACCACAGCGGGTATGGCGTTCCCACTTTGGCGTAAAATATTCTCTCAAAGTCTTTTGTATCAACGTTGTTTTGAGAGAATATTAAATGATACAGGAGGTTATTTTAAGATGAAAGGAATAATATTAGCGGGCGGTTCTGGCACAAGGCTTTATCCTTTGACTAAGGCCATTTCAAAACAGATTATGCCAGTCTACGACAAACCGATGATTTATTATCCACTGTCGACTTTGATGCTTGCAGGAATTCGGGATATTTTAATTATCTCGACACCACGGGACCTTCCGGTGTTCCAAGAATTGTTTGGAACAGGGGACCAGCTTGGACTTCATATGGAGTATGCAATTCAGGAACAGCCGCGGGGACTTGCGGATGCGTTTATTATTGGGGCTGATTTTATTGGCGCGGATTCTGTGGCGCTAGTGTTGGGAGACAACATTTTCTATGGGCAAAGTTTCTCTAAGCTATTGCAGCGTGTTGCGGCAAAAAAGAGTGGTGCTACAATTTTTGGATACTATGTGCGTGACCCGCGGGAATATGGCGTGGTGGAGTTTGATGAGGATGGAAAAGCGATATCAATTGAGGAAAAGCCAGAGCATCCTAGAAGTAATTATGCGGTGCCCGGACTTTATTTTTATGACAATGATGTTGTGGAGATTGCTAGAAATGTAAAGCCATCTGCGCGCGGAGAGATAGAGATTACAAGCATCAATAATGAATATCTGAAGCGGGGAGCGCTTACAGTGGAGACAATGGGGCGCGGTTTTGCATGGCTTGACACAGGAAATCACGACTCTCTTTTGGATGCGGCAGATTTTGTCTGCGCATTCCAAAAACGACAGGGACTCTATATTTCCTGTATTGAAGAGATTGCATATAAAAGGGGTTTCATCACTAAAGAACAGCTTTTGCAGCTTGCACAACCACTGATGAAGACAGATTATGGAAAGTATCTTGTAGAGGTTGCAAATGGACTCTAAGGGAAAAAGGATAGGGATACTGCTCGTACTGTGCACCCTGTTGCTTGCTATGGCGGCAGTGGCGCTTGTCAATTACAATAAACTTGTAGGACATGGTTCTGGAACGGTGGCGAACAACAGTACGAATAGTAATCCCAAACAGATTATAGAGGAGGACGGAAAGGTACACGGCGCGGATTTGTCAGCATTTATGAGAGACAATGATTTTTTTGATGTCGAGGTGCCAAAAGGATCGAATCAAACTACATATGATGAGATGAACGAAAACGGCGAAACAGTACGAAATCTAACGCTTTTGGCAAGTTCTGTAGAGCGCGATATTCGAGTGAAGATTGTCGATGACAATGGAGAGACTGTGATAGGACAACCGTTTTCTGTGGAGGTCGCGGACACAGGGGTATATATTGATGAGGACAAAGATGGTATTATACGCATATCAGATATTAAACCTGGAGAGTATAAGGTTTCTTTGGAAGAACAGCCAGGATTTAAGGTGCCTGCTGCACCAGTGAGTGTTCGGGTTCGGTCAATGGTATCCTATACAGTGATTGATGATATAGAGTATTTTGTGCACTCTGAAGCGGAGGTTGATATCTTAAAGGAGGACACAAAAGAAAAGAAGATTGACAGTGAAGATGAGGATGATACGCAGTATACAGCGCTTCTGGATGTAGAGGAGGAGCAAGGAAACGCAGTTCAATTAGGAATTGATGTCTCAAAGTGGAATGGTGAGATTGACTGGGAGGTTGTGAAAGCCGAAGGAGTTGATTTTGCAATTATACGATGTGGATACAGAGGTTCTTCTTCAGGATGGCTCATTGAGGACCCATTTTTTTACCGAAATTTGACAGAGGCAAAAAAAGTGGGCATAAAGGTTGGGCTATACTTTTTTACACAGGCGACAAATCAGGTGGAGGCAGTTGAGGAGGCTAGTATGGTTGTAACACTTCTGGGCGAGACAACTTTGGATTATCCAGTTTTTATTGATACAGAAGGGGCAGGCGGAAATGGCAGAGCAGACAATTTGGATGCGGCGACAAGAACTGCAGTGGTCAATGCATTCTGTCAGACCATTCAAAATGCAGGGCTTGACGCAGGTGTGTATGCAAGCCGCAACTGGTATCTAAATAATCTCTATGTGGAGGAGATGAATGCGCCAAATATTTGGCTTGCAGAGTACAGACAGACGCCTTTGTATGAGGGGCGTTATGATATGTGGCAGTATACTTCAAGCGGTGCAGTTGCTGGTATAGAGGGAAGAGTTGACTTGAATATTAGTTATCTGGGTGTAAACTAGTACAGCGTTTTCTTAACCCTCGTATACTAAGTGCTTGATATTTGCGTCAGTGCAAGGCGGAGGAAGGAGGCAATGCGGTGGCATTGTCGACTGACGACATGCGTGCGAATCCGTAATTTGTCAGCAGAGCTGACGCGCACGCCGCAGCAAGAATGCCATCGGCATTCTTGAAATAATTAGAAAGGAAAATGAAAAATCATGGGAAAGATTACAGTAGAGGAATGTGTTGCAGATGGGATGGTCATAGAAGGATTGAAAGTGATTACACCACAAGTATTTGGCGACAACAGAGGATATTTTATGGAGACCTACAACTATAATGATTTTAAGGCGGCGGGTATCGATCAGGTTTTTGTGCAGGACAACCAGTCTGCTTCCAGAAAAGGAGTGCTTCGGGGACTGCATTTTCAGAAGAAGTTCCCGCAGGATAAGCTTGTACGCGCTGTCAGAGGAGAAGTGTTTGATGTTGTAGTTGATTTGCGGGAAGGGTCAAAAACCTTTGGAAAATGGTATGGAGTCTATTTATCGGAGGAGAATAAGAAACAGTTTTTTGTTCCAAAGAATTTTGCACATGGCTTTTTGGTGCTTTCAGACTATGCGGAGTTTTGTTATAAATGTACTGATTTTTATCACCCAAATGACGAGGGTGGTTTGTTATGGAATGATCCAGATATTGGGATTCAATGGCCGATTCCAGAAGGAATGGAGCTGACAATCCTAGAGAGAGATCAGAACTGGGGTGGCATAAAGGAATTTAAGAGATGAGAAAAGAATTGTCCAAGACCGCTGTCAAACTATATGTGACCCTTGCTGCAGCAGTGCTTGCGGCTGTGATTTTAATTCATCACAATCCGCTGGCAGACCCGCAGGAAGAGATGATTAAAAAGGTGATGGCTTGCTTCATTATTGTCAGTGCGATGGTGATTTTTTATCGGTTTTATGACAGATTGATCACACTTCCAGTAGAACTATGGCAGTCGCGCAAGCTAATCTGGAAGCTTGCAAAAAATGATTTTAAAAACCGTTATGCGGGGTCGTATCTGGGGCGTGTGTGGGCGTTTACGCAGCCTGTAGTTACAGTATTGTTGTACTGGTTTGTGTTCGGACATGTTATGGGACAAGACAAGAAGGAGATTCTTAATGTCGGTGTGGAGGCGCCTTATGTATTGTGGCTTACAGCAGGACTTGTGCCGTGGTTTTACTTTAGTGAGGCGATTAACAACGGTACAACTTCGCTGTTGGAGTACAGTTATCTGGTTAAGAAGGTTGTGTTTAAAATCAGCATTATTCCAATTGTAAAGCTGATAGCGGCGTCATTTGTCCACTTGTTTTTTGTTGCGTTTATGTTGCTTGTGTATTTTGTGTATGGATATAGACCATCTATCTGCCTGTTACAACTTTTGTATTATAGTTTCTGCATGTTTATGTTTGTGTTGGCACTTAGCTATTCAACCTGCGCGATTGTTATTTTTTTCCGGGATTTGACACAGATTATTAATATTTTATTGCAGGTTGGTATGTGGGCGACTCCAATTTTATGGAATATTGCCCTGCTGGATAACAGTCCCATTCTTCAAAAGATTATGAAGATAAATCCAGTATTTTATATTGTGAATGGCTATCGGGATGCAATGTTTGCAGAGAAGTGGTTTTGGCAGGATTTTTATTCGACTGCTTACTTTTGGATTGTGACAGTGGTCTTTTTTGGTATTGGAGCATTAATATTCCGAAGGTTAAAAGTGCACTTTGCAGATGTACTGTAAGCGAGGGGGAAATATGGAAGAAAAAAAAGAGGAAACAATGCATGTTGCAATTGCAGTGGAGAATGTCTGCAAGGTTTACCGTCTCTATGATAAGCCAACGGACCGATTAAAAGAAGCACTTAAATTAACCAGAAAGCAGAAGTATCATGAATCTTATGCGTTGTCGAACGTAAGCTTTGATGTTCGGCAGGGAGAGTGTGTTGGTATTATTGGAACAAACGGTTCTGGAAAATCGACAATTTTAAAGATTATTACTGGGGTGTTAAATCCGTCAAGCGGTTCGGTCACTGTGAATGGGCGGATTTCTGCGCTTTTGGAGTTGGGCGCAGGATTTAATCAGGAGTATTCTGGCATTGAAAATATTTATTTAAATGGTACTATGAATGGTTTTTCTGAGGAAGAAATTAAGGCGAGAATGCAGGATATCCTTGATTTTGCAGATATTGGTGACTATGTTTATCAGCCGGTAAAGACTTATTCGAGTGGAATGTTTGTGCGCCTTGCGTTTTCAGTGGCTATCAATATTGACCCAGAAATTTTAATTGTTGATGAAGCGCTTTCTGTTGGCGATGTGTTTTTTCAGGCAAAGTGTTATCACAAGTTTGAAGAATTCAAAAGAATGGGAAAGACGATTATGATTGTCAGCCATGATTTAAGCAGCATTGCCAAGTATTGTGACAGAGTAATTTTGCTCAATCAGGGAGTGAAGCTTGGCGAGGGTTCACCCAAAGAGATGATAGACGATTTTAAGCGTGTTTTGGTAGGACAGTATGAGCTGCCTGAATCAAAATCAGAGCAAAGTCTAGTAAATGATGCGGAAGTACAGGAGGCAGTTCAGTCGCAAGCTGCTGCGCAAAAACGTGCAAGACAACAGTCAGATGGCAGGGAGACAAAGACGCTTGAGTATGGCACACAGGAGGCAGTCATTGAGGAAATTTATTTGACAGATGACCGCGGAACACAGACCAATGCTATTATTAAAGGACTTTCTTTTAGCATCTGTATGCGCGTAAGATTTCAGCAAGATTTGCCAGCGCCGATTTTTGCCTTTTCAATTAAGACAGCCAAGGGTACTGAAATTACAGGAACGAATACTATGTTTGAAAAGGCATTTTTGGAGCCGGTGAAGGCAGGGGCGGTAAAGGATATTCGTTTCACACAGAAAATGTCACTGCAAGGTGGTGAGTATTTAATTTCATTTGGTGTTACAGGATACGAGGGAAATGATTTTAAGGTGTATCACAGACTCTATGACGCGTTGGATGTGACAGTAGTGTCCGACAAAAATACAGTGGGATACTATGACATGGATTCCAAAGTGGTGGTCAGAGATGCGCATGAGAAAAGCGATTTGGGGGATAACATTATAAAGTACACAAAGATACAGTGAACAGGAGCAGGTGGAGGCAGTATGGCAGAGAAAATGCGGATAAGGCAGGAAAAAATCGGCGGTGTAATTATGGATTACACCTATTATGCGGGGCAGGATTTGTATTCAGACGGCGCAGTGGAAGATGAGATGTTGGATATTGCAATGAACAATTCGCCAGAACAATTTTTGCAGATTATTGAGGAGAAGAAAAGCTGGCCGATTTTTTATCATTTCTCGCCGCTGCGCACAAATATTATTGACTGGATACCATTCAAAAAAACGGACAAGGTACTTGAGATTGGAGCTGGATGCGGGGCAATTACCAGTGTGCTGGTTCAGCGTGTTGGTAGCGTCACTTGTGTGGATTTATCCAAGAAACGCAGTTTGGTCAATGCATATCGCAACTGTGATGCACAGAATCTTACAATTGTAGTTGGTAATTTTCAAGAGATTGAGCCGCATTTGGATACCGATTATGACTATGTACTACTGATTGGTGTTTTTGAGTATGGGCAGGCATACATCGGTGGGGCATCTCCTTACGAAGATTTTATGCGGATTTGTAACCGCCACAGGAAGCAGGAGGGACGTCTTGTCATTGCGATTGAAAATAAATTTGGATTAAAATATTGGGCAGGCTGCCGAGAAGACCATTTAGGGACTTATTTTTCAGGACTAGAAGGGTATCGCGAAGGTGGTTCCGCGAGAACGTTTACCAGAAATGGACTAGAAAAAATATTGAATAAAGTTGGAATAAAAGAATATAAGTTTTATTATCCTTATCCAGACTATAAGTTTGTGACTGCCATTTATTCCGATGCTTATCTTCCCAAAAAAGGGGAGTTAAGCAACAATCTTAGAAATTTTGACAGGGAGCGCGTGCTTTTATTTGATGAGAAACAGGTGTTTGATGAGATTTTAGACGAGAATGCATTTCCGCTGTTTTCCAATTCGTATTTATTGGTAGTTGGCAGTGCACCGAATGTAATTTACACCAAGTTTTCTAATGACAGGGCTGCAAAATGGGCAGTCCGCACATCAATTGTCAAGGAGCAGTCAGGATTGCTTCATGTGGAGAAGTTGCCAGACACGGAGGCGGCATATAAGCACTTAAAGAATACCAAACAAGCATATGAACAATTGTCAATGCGCTATGAGGGGACAAAAATTAAAATCAATGCTTGCACTGCGATTGGGGAGGACCTTAGAAATGGACTCTCTTTTGTGTACTGCAATGGAAGGACACTAGAATCCTTGCTTGACGAGTGCTTAATGCGGGCGGATGTCGCAGGATTTAAGGCGTTGATTGAAGAGTATCTGTATTGGTTACGCTACAAAGAAGACACGTTCGCAGTCAGCAACTTTGACTTTATTTTTCCCAATATTCTTGTGGACGGGGAGACATGGCATGTCATTGACTATGAGTGGACATTTGACAAACATATTGATTCAAATGACATTGCTTTCCGGGCATTTTACAATTATATGCTTGGCGGAGAGATGCGCAGAGCGTGCAAGGACCTTCTTATGAATGATATTTTGGGATTTTCTGATGCACAAATAACAGAGGCGGCTATGGAGGAACAGGAGTTTCAGCTTCGGATTACACAGCGCCGCGCCTCGGCAGAACGAATGCGGGAACTGATTGGAAATCAGGCATATGCTCTGGAAGGAATGGTGCAGTATTGTCGTCATGCGGATCTTAAGTATGTGGTACAGATTTTTATAGACTATGGTGAGGGATTTAGCGAGGAAAATTCCCAAAAACTACGAAATTGTTATCTTCTAGGAAGACATATGAAATTGGAGTTTGATATTCCAGAAGGCGCAGTAAAGTTTCGGATTGATCCTTGCTCGTTTCCCTGTGTTGTAGAGGTTCTTAAAGTTCAGGTGGGAGATAGAGTTTATGCCATAGAGGAGATTGTGGCGAATGGCTGTTGGCAGGAATGCGGTGTGGTTGTGTTTGATCATGAAGATCCGAATCTGGCGTTTGATGTGGAAGGAGGCAGGCACCTTATCGCAGAGTTAGACGTTCTGGAACTGCCACCACAGTTTGCAGAACAGATTGTGCAGGATGCAACAAAGAAGGGATTTCTTTCTAGGACAAAGGCGTTTTTTAAGCCAAAGAAATAACAAAAGTATACTCTGAGATGGGGGATAGAGGATAGGAATGTTGGGAAAGATAAAAGGTGCTATACAGGACAGATTGTATCAGAATTGCATTGAGGAGTATGAGAGAGACTTGCGCTGTCAGACCGATCCTTATCTGGTGTGGGTTCAAGAGAATGAGCAAAATGCTTCTAAAAGAGGGGGAGCAGAGCGATATCCCGAACTTGGTCTTGTCTATATGGAGGATTGTGGCAGTCGCTTCTCTTTGTCTGACATAAACAAAAAGTATCTTTTGTTTGTCTCACGGGAAGGCAGAATGGCAATAAATGCGATACATGAAATTGTGGAGTATTTTGAATCTCGTCAGGATACAGATATAATTTATCCGGATGAAGATGTGTGGATGTTAGATCAAAGCAGATCACAGAATGTTCTGAAAGATGACGGGGGTGCGCATCGGGTTTTTCCGTGGACAAAGCCAGTGTGGTCACCGGATACCTTGTTTTCATTCTTCTATTTTGGACACATCTTTGCAGTTCGCAGGGAGGCTTTCTTGTCGCTTGTGTGGCTTGGAGATACGGATTATCGTAGAAATATTTATGACTTTGTCTTGAAGGCATCGGAACAAGGCAATTGTCCAAATCATATTGAGAAGATACTTTTTCATGCATATGAGCGGGGAACTAGCAGGGAAGCGATTGAGGACACACTGATGCACAGAACGGATTTTATTGGTGTGGGTGATGCCTATGACGATATTCGCGTACAGGCAATGACACGGCGCAACCTTGCAGGAAGAATGGTAGTAGATACAAAAACCGGAATCTCCTATCCAGTTTATGAGGTGCCAGACAAGCCGCTTGTCAGTATTGTTATTCCCTCGAAGGATAACCCAACAGTGCTGCAACAGTGCATTCGCTCTATTTATGCACATACAGATTATCCCAATTTTGAGTTGATTGTGGTTGACAATGGCAGTCGGGAGGAAGTGCGCGCCGCACTTGAACATTTTCAGGAGGAGTGTTTTTTTCACTATTTGTATTTGCCAATGGACTTTAATTTTTCACGAATGTGTAACTTGGGAGTGAAAGAGGCAAAAGGAACATACATTCTTCTGTTCAATGATGATATGGAGGTAATTGAGAACACATGGCTGACGCGAATGGTTGGGCAGGCATCGCTGCGACATGTCGGTGCAGTAGGCGCAAAACTTTTATATCCAAACTCAACCAAAATACAGCATGTGGGGATTACCAATACCATATCGGGTCCCGGACATAAACTAAAACTCCTTGATGACAGCCTGTCTTACTATTATGGTAGAAATCGCTTTGTCTATGATATGATTGGTGTTACAGCAGCCTGCCTTTTAATACGAAAGGACTGTTTTCTTGCTATGGGAGGATTGTATGAGGGGCTTGCTGTGGCGTACAATGATGTCGATTTATGTTTCCGCCTGTGGGACAGAGGGTTATACAATGTCCAACGCAACGATGTTGTGTTGTATCATCATGAATCGCTCAGCCGCGGAGATGACTTAAAAGATGAGAAAAAATTGAAACGCTTGACAGCAGAGAAAGATATACTTTATGAGCGACACCCCAATCTTTACCGAAAAGATCCTTTTATTGGAACGCTGTTAAACAGTGGTGATTCGGAGTACAGTTGCCGCTGGCTAGAAGGGTATGAGCGTTCGGATGCCATTGCTGTAGGAGATGTTCCCATAGCAGGGAAAAAGCTTCCGCCACAGGAAAAGATGAATCAAGCAATTATGATTGCCTTGGAAGATTGTGGGCGGGAAGGTCATGCAAAAAAGGCATACTATCTTATTAAAGGTTGGGCGTATATACCAGGCGTAGACAATGCACGCTACCGCTATAAAATCCTTTTTGTCAATAATGCAGGCAATGTGTGGGAACTTCCTGTACAGAAGCGTTATCGCAAAGACGTGGCGGCAATTTTGCCAGACGAAACCAATGTAGAATTGACTGGATTTTGTAGCTGGATTTTTGAGGGCGCGCTGCCGCCAGATACGTATGAACTGTGGATGACTGCAAAAGATGGCTGTTCGAGACAGAGACTATATCGAAGGATGGAGAAAAAGCTGGCAATCGAATGAAAGAAAAAACATTACAATATCAGAAAGAACTTTTTGCACAGAAGACACCATATCTGCAATGGTTAAGACAGCAAAAGACACAAGATACAGATACAATGGTTGTTTCGGGGAAGCAGATAAACAAGCTTCCCTTTTCTTCGTGTATGGATTGTATAAAATGCTTTGGTGAAATTAAGGCGGAGCAAATCTATCTGTTTGTAAGAGAGGGCGGGACACTGACAGCATATGCAGAACAGAAAATCGCAGCGCATTTTCTTACATCTGAGGAGAATGACAGAACACTGTTTGTCTATGCAGATGAAGATTATACAGGAAGCTTGCAAGCGCTTTACGGTATAGAGGAACAGTGTTTTGATGTTGCGGTCACAATGCCTTATCAATACTGTATGGAAAAGGGAGAAACGTACTACAGAGGACTCCCTTGGTTTAAACCGGATTTTTCACCGGATACGCTCGCTTCTTTTTTCTATCTTGGCAGCGTGTTTGCGATTCGCGGAGATGTGATTTTAAAGATAATTGGTCAATATCAGAATGAAATTGATATTTATGAACTTGTCTATTGGATTTTTCAGGAGGCGTTAGAACGACATCAGTCGGGAAAAAATACTGGAATTATCCATATATCAGAGGTATTGTACACCAATGGCTATCAAAGGCAAGCACAGCAAATAGAGTGTTCCCAAAAAATTCAAAAGCTGTATCAAAAGGAGCCAAAAAAGGAAAAAGTATCTATTATTATTTTAAGCAAAGACCATGCAGAATTATTAAAAAAATGTTTGGAGACATTGATTCAGTACACAGAATATGAAAATTATGAAGTGATTGTTGTGGATAATGGCAGCAGTCCAGAACAAAAACAGCGGATATTGAACAGAATAGATGCACACAATAACACAGATAAAAAACATAAGATTTTCTATTATTATCAGAGACAGGAATTTAATTTTTCTGCACTGTGCAATATTGGCGCGCAGTATGCAAATGGTCGTTATCTACTTTTTATGAATGATGATGTGCAAGTAATGGGGACTGCGGAAGGTAGAAAATGGCTAGACAAAATGATGGTATATGCCGCAAAGCCTTATGTGGGCGCTGTGGGGGCAAAATTGTATTATCCAAGTTCTTTAGAGGAGGATTGTGATAGAATCCAACATGTGGGAATTACCAATATGGGGATTGGACCTGCACATAAATTAAATGGTAGAAAAGATACAGGCTGTATCTATTATGGGCGCAACACACAAAATTATAATATGTTGGCGGTTACGGCTGCCTGTATGCTGATAAAAAAACATGTGTTTGATGCGGTCGGTGGATTTGATGCATCTTTTCCAGTAGCGTACAATGATGTAGAGCTTTGTTTTCGGTTATACCAGCAGGGATATTTTTCGGTGCAAGTTAATGAGGCAGTACTGATTCACCATGAATCTCTTAGTCGGGGATATGATTTTTCTCCAGAAAAACAGCGGCGACTGCAAGAGGAAAAGGAACGTTTATATAAAAAATATCCTTTATTTTGCGCCGCAGACCCTTTTTATAGCCCGCATTTGGTACAGTGGAAAAAAGATATAGATTATAATGTCAATTATTTATATGCGTGTGATAAAATGGCGGAGCTTGTGCTTTTAACTGGGCAGATGGAAAAGCATAAGAGTGGAAAAGGGATAAGTAAAATAATACAGAGAGAATATTTTCGGGAACAGCTCTATCAAAAAAATACCACAGTTGGAAAAGTGTATGACCATATCACAGGCAGGCATCGTTTTATACTTCAAATAGATGGTGTGGAGCAGAATGATATAGAAGTGAAAATAACTGGTTGGTGTGTAAAACGCAATCAGGATAACGCAGGCATTTCTCGAACAATTTGGCTTGTTGAGGAGACAAAAAAACTTGGCACTGGAACAATCTATGCGTTTGATTTGCCGCCAAAATTGCGCGAAGATGTGGCAGAATTGTTTGCAAGGGACAAAAATACAGAACATGTGGCGCTCTCAGGTATAAATCTATTGTTTGCAAAACAAGGTTTGCGCTCTGGAAAATATCGAATAGGAGTTCTTGTTGATAAGAAACATATGCTATATATACAAGACCAAGCAGGAAGTTTGGTGTTTGTAAAAGTTGAAAAAGATTCACAGTAGAAAGGTGTGGGGCAAAATGGCAAAGGATATGATTGACATACATCAGAATAAGGAAGTGCAAGATGTGCAATTCTATAAGCAGGCATATGAGCAGGAGAAGGCGCGCGCAGCGTCTCTTGCAGGCAGGCTTGCAGATGCCAGAAATGAGGCGGACAGCCTGCAATTTCAATTGGACCGCATCAAAAAGAATCCGCTGTGGAAGGCATCAAAGCCTTTGCGCCAGACAATGCACTGGGGACTTCGCAATTATCGGCGTCTGCGGAATCTAGGCGGACCCAAAGGAATTGCCAGAAAATTAAAACAAAAGCGCATTGAGGCGGAGGCAAAGAAGCTTCATGGAACCGCAAGTTTCCCAACGCCGGAGGAGGCAGAGCGGCAAAAAAACACTGTGTTTGACCAGATGGTAAAAATTAGTATTTTGGTGCCACTATGGAATAATCAGCGGGAGTTCCAGATAGAGATGCTTGACTCCGTGATGAACCAGACGTATCAGAACTGGGAACTTTGTCTAGCAGATGGTTCTGACGAGACACACAGTTATATTGCAGAGATCTGCAAAGAATATGCCGCGCGCGCAAACGGCAGAATTATTTACCATAAATTAGAGAAAAATGATGGCATTGCTGGAAATACAAACGAGTGCTTAAAACTTGCCACTGGCACTTATCTTGGTCTGCTTGACCAAGATGATGTTTTGCATCCTTGTGCGCTTTACGAGTATGTGAAGGCAATTAATGAACTGGAAGCGGATTATATTTATTGTGACGAGACTACGTTTAAGGGAAACAGCATTGACAATATGATTACATTGCATTTTAAGCCAGATTTTGCACCAGATAATCTGCGCGCAAACAATTATATTTGTCATTTTAGCGTGTTTTCGCGGGAGCTTCTGGAAGGAACTGAGCTTTTCCGGAGTGGTTTTGATGGGAGTCAGGACCACGATATGATTCTGCGGCTGACCGCAAATGCAAAAAAAGTGGTACATGTGCCAAAATTGCTGTATTACTGGCGTTCGCATAAAACAAGTGTGGCGAGTGATATCAATGCAAAACCCTATGCGATAGCGGCGGCAAAAGGGGCAGTGGCAGACCATTTAACACGCTGCGGATTTAAAAATTTTGAAATTAAAAGCACCCGTGCGTTTGACACAATCTTTGAGATTAAGTATGAGATTCGCAGTGAGGACAAAATTTCGATTTTAATTCTAAACAAGGATCACGTGGAGGACTTAAAACGTTGTATTGACTCGATTAAAGAACGAAGCACTTACAGCAATTATGAGATTATTATAATAGAGAATAACAGTGAAAAGAAAACTGTTTTTGACTATTATGACACCATTAAAAAACAGAAAAACATAACAATTGTTACGTATACAGGCGCGTTTAACTACGCAAAGATCAATAATTTTGGCGCTGGCTATGCGACAGGAAAATATCTCTTGTTATTAAATAATGATACGCAGGTAATTTCTATGAATTGGATGGAGTCTATGTTGATGTACGCCCAGCGCCCTGACGTGGGAGCCGTCGGCGCAAAGCTTTATTATGGCGATCGAACAATTCAACATGCAGGGGTAGTGATTGGACTTGGCGCACATAGAACGGCAGGGCACACACACTATAAAATCAACTATGACAATCTTGGTTATATGGGGCGACTGTGTTATGCACAGAATGTATCCGCAGTGACTGGTGCATGTTTGATGGTTAGAAAGAGCCTTTATGATGCACTTGGCGGACTCGATGAAGCGTTTGCGGTGGCTCTTAATGATGTGGATTTCTGTCTGCGTGTCAGAGAGAAAGGGTATTTGAATGTCTTCACTCCATTTGCAGAGCTGTATCATTTTGAGTCCGCTTCGCGCGGCAGCGATGTTGTGGATGCAAAAAAGGCAGAGCGCTACGAGAAGGAGTCGGTGCTGTTTCGGGAGCGGTGGAAGGAGCTTTTGGCAAAAGGGGATCCTTATTACAATCCAAACTTTTCTTTGGACCGCAGCGATTATTCTTTAAGAATAAATTAAATTTTGGATAATTCTCATAGAATCTTGCAAAATTTCCAAATTTTTGGTTTAATATAAATGGAATGTAGTGCAAACTGACAACGCACTGATTTTAATGAATTTATGTGGAGGTAGCAGTATGAGTTTTATGGATGAATTTAACTTCTGGCTCAATGATGATTACTTTGACCAGGCAACAAAGGACGAGCTCTTAAAGATTAAGGACAATGAGAGCGAAATTGAGGACCGTTTTTACAGGGAGCTTGAGTTTGGTACTGGTGGACTTAGAGGTGTAATTGGCGCAGGTACAAACCGCATGAACATTTACACAGTAAGAAAGACATCACAGGGTCTGGCAAACTATATCATCAAAGCAAATGGGCAGGAGAAGGGGATTGCCATCGCATACGATTCACGTTTTATGTCTCCCGAGTTTGCTGATGAGGCAGCGCTGTGCATGGCAGCAAATGGGATTAAGGCATATGTGTTTGAGTCGCTGAGACCGACACCAGAGCTTTCTTTTGCTTTGAGGACACTTGGCTGCATCTCTGGTATTGTTATCACAGCAAGCCACAATCCGCCAGAGTACAACGGCTACAAGGTATACTGGGAAGATGGCGCACAGATTACGGCACCCAAAGACAAAGACATTATTAATGAAGTGAAGGCTGTAACCGATTATCATACGGTCAAGACAATGGATAAACAGGAGGCGATCAATGCTGGTTTGTATCAGGTAATTGGCAAGGAAATTGATGACGCATACATGGTGGAATTAAAGAAACAGATTATTCATCCAGATGTGATTCAGGCGGTTGCAGATGACATTAAGATTGTATATACACCACTGTGTGGAACTGGAAACAAGCCAGTGAGAAGAATCCTTTCAGAACTTGGTTTTAAGAATGTATATGTTGTGCCAGAGCAGGAAAATCCGGATCCCAAGTTTACAACATTGGACTATCCAAATCCAGAAGATCCAAAGGCATTTACATATGCCTTAAAGCTTGCAAAAGAGAAGAATGCAGATATTGTGCTTGCGACAGACCCAGATGCAGACAGACTAGGCATCTATGCGCTTGATACAAAGAGCGGAGAGTACAAGGCGTTTACAGGCAATATGTCGGGTATGTTGATTGCAGAATATATTCTAAGAGAACGCAGAGCTACAGGAACAATGCCTGAAAATCCTGCACTTGTCACAACGATTGTGACAACAAATATGACAGCGCCTATCACAAAAGCGTATGATGTAAAGTTGATTGAGGTGCTCACAGGATTTAAGTTTATTGGTGAGCAGATTAAGTTGTTTGAGCAGACTGGATCTAACAATTATGTGTTTGGTCTTGAGGAGAGCTATGGATGTCTTGCAGGAACACATGCGAGAGATAAAGATGCGGTTGTCGCGGTAATGTGTCTGTGTGAAGTTGCTGCATGGTGCAAGAAGAATGGCAAGACGCTTTATGATATGATGCTTGAGATTTATGAAAAGTATGGTTACTACAAAGAGACACAATATGCAATCACAATGAAAGGTATTGATGGCTCAAAGCAGATTGCGGCACTGATGGACAAATTCCGTAACAATCCGCCTAGAAAATTTGGCGAGTTGGAAGTTGTGCGTGTAAGAGACTATGAGAACGATGTTATCACAGAGCTTGAGAGCGGCAAAACCTATCCAACAGGGCTGCCAAAGTCCAATGTACTTTATTTTGACCTTACAAATGATTCTTGGTGCTGTGCAAGACCTTCTGGTACAGAACCCAAGATTAAGTTTTACATGGGTGTTAAGGGAACAAGCTTAGAGGATGCCCAGAAAAAGGTAGAAGACTTGACGAATGAGGTTAAGGCTGTTATCGAAGAATAAAGAATAAGCGGCAAGTTAGATGAAACCGGACGCTGCGGGCGGCAGTTGTCTGGTTTCATTTCGTGAGAAGAGTGGAGTGTTAACCGATATGAATAGATTGCTGGCGCAGATTATGAAATTTGGTGTGGTGGGCGTAGCTTGTTTTTTGATTGACTATGTGATTGGGATTGTGGTGTTGAATATTATCTTGAAACTGAGCGGTGAACAGTATTTTGAACTTGCCTCTATGGCGGGTTCCGCGCTGGGATTTACAGTTTCTGTAATTATAAATTATATCTTGAGTTTTAAGTTTGTGTTTGAGCGCAAGGAAGACCTCAACCGTAAGGCTGAGTTTGTTGTCTTTATTGTGTTGAGCGTGATTGGGTTGGGGCTGAATCAGTTTATTATCTGGGTATGTGTGGGACCGCTTTATGGAAATGTAGCGTTCCTGCGCAGACTATTAAATTATAATTTTGCATACACAGGTGCGAAGGTAGTGGCGACAGCGGTTGTAATGGTGTACAATTTTGTTAGCAGAAAGATATTTTTGGAGAAGAAAGCATAGAGCGGGGGATTGCTATGTCATTGGCACAGAATATTAGAAAGACAATCAATTACAGTAAAAAGAATGGATATACAGAGGCGGCAGTTGCAGCGTGGGAGCGGGTGACGGCAAAGTATTATGCCAATTATGATTATCATGCACCCAATGAGGAAGTCTTAGCGAGGCAAAGAGCAGACAAAAGTGTATCTGATATTAAATTTTCAATATTAGTGCCAGCGTATGAGACGCAGGCAGTCTATATGAGTGCGCTGATAGAGAGCTGCATTGTGCAGACTTATGAGAATTGGGAGCTTGTTATTGCAGACGGAAGTGAAAAGAATACAGTTAGCGATTTGGTCCATCAGTATCAGGATACAAGGATACGATATGTTTGTCTGGAAGGCAACAATGGGATTGCCGAGAACACCAATCAGGCGATTGCCTCTGCAACAGGCGATTACTATGGTTTGCTAGACCATGACGATTTGTTGACTCCGGATGCTTTGTATGAGATGGCGCGCGCTGTACAAAAGAGTCGCCCAATTTTAGCGTATTCTGACGAGGACAAGTGTGATATATCAGGAAAACATTTTTATGACCCGCATTTTAAGCTTGATTTTAATTTGGATTTGCTTTTGACGAACAATTATATCTGTCATTTTATGGCTGTCCGCGCAGACATACTCAAAAAGTTGCAGATTAGAAAAGAGTATGATGGTTCACAGGACTATGATATTATTCTAAGGATTGTGAGTAATCTTTTGATAAAGGAAAAGGAGAATAAGGAGGCAAGGCCAGTGGAGGAATTTATTGTGCATGTGCCAAAAGTGCTCTATCACTGGCGGTGTCATGAAAATTCTACAGCGGATAATCCACAGAGCAAAATGTATGCATATGAGGCTGGGAAAAAGGCATTGATTGACTTTGCATCGCGCATGGGCTGGAAAGTTGATGTCCGTCACAATAAACATCTTGGATTTTATCGAATCGAATATGGAGACAGTATTCTTACGCACAGACCAGATTTGGCTGCGGTTGGCGGTTTTGTCACAAAACGTGGCAAAGTGATATCTGGTATCTACCAAGGACAACCTTTATTGTATGCTGGTTATATGAACAGGATGGATTTGTATCAGAATACCACATGGCTTGATTTGCGCAATATGGCGGTCAACAAGGCATATCAGTCTGTCTATGAGGATGTTACAGGGCATTCGTACATCAGTACGCTTCCTGCGGAGGAAAAAGAGTTGCCACAGTGGATTCAGGACCTAGGGCGAACTACAGAGGGGAACAAGAAGCTGATGGAACTTAGCCAAGAGCTGTGTAAGCGCTTGATAAAAAACCGGGCAAGGTTGTTGTTGGATCCCGTTTGTGTGAGAAAAATATGAAAGTGTGAAGGGCAGCAGCTTTAGTTGCTGGACAAGGTTGAAAGTAGGGTATGATAAAGTCAACAATTGTGATACCAAATTTTAATGGTATGCAATATATACAAACTTGTCTTGAGAGTTTGTATAGCGGAACCACAAAAGAGATTGCAGTGATTGTGGTGGATAATGCCTCGACAGACGGGAGTATGGAGCTGGTGCGGGATCAGTTTCCACAGGTGAAATTAGTTGTCAATCAGACCAACACAGGGTTTAGTCATGCAGTCAATCAAGGAATTCGCCTGAGCAATACGCCATATGTGATTTTGCTAAACAATGACACGCAGGCGGATCTATCGTTTGTGCATGAGTTGGAAAAAGTGATGGATAACGACAATCGGAAACGATTGTTCTCTGCTTCTGCAAAGCTTATCTCGCTGTATGATAAAGAGAAGATTGATGATGCAGGCGATTATTATTGCGCGTTGGGTTGGGCGTTTGCAAGGGGCAAGGGAAAGAGTGCAACACACTATGACCGAGACTGTGATATTTTTGCAGCGTGTGCAGGAGCGGCTATCTATCGCAGGGAATTGCTGGAAGAGAATCAGGTCGGATTGTTTGATGAGGAGCATTTTGCATACTTTGAGGATATTGACCTAGGCTATCGTGCAAAAATTTTTGGATATAGAAATCGATTTGCGGCAAACTCTATAGTATACCATGCAGGAAGCGCCACGAGTGGTTCGCGGTACAATGCATTTAAGACCAGATTAGCATCGAGAAACAGTGTCTATCTGATTTATAAAAATATGCCAGTTTTGCAGATTTTGCTGAATTTGCCGCTTCTAATTACAGGTTTTTTGATAAAAATGTTATTTTTTACTAGAAGAGGAATGGGAAGAGAATATATAACAGGTCTTTGGAAAGGAATTGAGCTTTCAGTGGGACCCGCCGGAAGAAGGCACAGGCAGCGCTTTGAAAAGAAGAGAATCAGAAATTACGTGTTGATACAGTTTGAACTTTGGAGGAATTTGTTTCGGCTTTTTGCATGAGTTAAAAAAAAAGTTGTACTTTTTGCTCAAATATTGTAGAATATAATGAGTTAAATTCTTTCCATTGGAATTAAGGTGAAGAAATTGATAAGAGATAATCAGAAGTATTTTAACAGACTGCTGGTTTTGCTCGATGCACTGGTTATAGGAGCCTCTTACTGGCTTTCTTGGTTTTTGTGGCTCGGCGGATATGTGAAAGAAAATGACCCCGGTACAGGTATTTTGGCAGTGCAGATTTATTTCACTGCATTTGTCGTAATCGTTCCGGGATATCTGATTCTGTACAATACGTTTGATCTGTATTCATCCAAGCGTACAGCAAAGACAGTATACGAGATTTTTAATATTATAAGGGCAAATACCATTGGGCTTCTGGCGGTTATGGTAGTACTTTTTGCGATTAATATCCCAGATTTTTCGCGTGGTATGATTGGTGTTTTCTACGGAATAAACATTGTGGCAGAGTCGCTTATGCGAAAATCTGTTCGATATGGACTGCGACGAATGCGCAAGAAAGGCTACAATGTCAAGCATATTCTACTGGTGGGATACTCGCGTGCGGCGGAGGAATATATCAATAAGATTAAGGCGAATCCTGAGTGGGGATACGAGGTCTGTGGTATATTGGATGACCATGTTCCTGTTGGAGCTGTCTATAAAGGGGTTCAAGTGACAGGAGAAATTGACGCGCTAAACGCCATACTACCAGAGAATAGGCTGGATGAGATTGGTATTACGCTTTCTTTGTCAGATTATGACAGACTAGAAAGTATTGTTAATATCTGTGAGAAATCAGGAGTTCATACAAAGTTTATTCCCGATTACAATAGCGTCATTCCAAGCAGACCCTATCTGGAAGATCTTGATGGGCTTGCAGTGGTAAATATTAGGAGAGTACCACTTAACAATATGGCAAACATGTTAATAAAACGGTTGGTGGACATTGTAGGCGCGTTGGTTGCTATTATATTGTCTTCTCCGTTTATGCTGGCGGCAGCAATTAGTGTAAAAGCGACGAGCAGAGGACCTCTGATTTTTAAGCAAGAGAGGGTAGGGTTGCACAACAAGCCTTTCCAGATGTATAAATTTCGGAGCATGGAGGTACAAAGTAGCGCTGATGAAAAGAAAGGCTGGACGACTAAAAATGATCCGAGAGTTACAAAAGTGGGCAGGATTCTCCGGAGTACGAGTATCGATGAGCTTCCACAGTTTTTTAATGTGTTAAAGGGGGATATGAGTCTGATCGGTCCGCGCCCTGAGAGACCTCTTTTTGTTGAAAAATTTAAGGAAGAGATTCCCAGATATATGATTAAACATCAAGTACGGCCTGGGATAACGGGATGGGCACAGGTAAATGGATATAGGGGAGATACCTCGATTAAAAAGCGAATTGAGTATGATCTTTACTATATTGAAAACTGGTCGATGACATTTGATTTGAAAATTTTATTTCTTACAGTATTTAAAGGATTTATTAATAAAAATGCTTATTAAGGAATTGTAGGAAAATAAGTGATACAGATTGCGTAGGATATTTCTTCGAGATTGTAGGCAAAAAACATAGGTGTAGCGGGCTGCAGCAAGGCTTTCTGTAAGCACTTTTCTATCAATAATTCTGTGCAGAAGTACAAATTTGTGGGCCGCTTTTGGCAGCATGGAGGTTTATAAAATGCAGGAGTATGATAATAATCAAAATAATAATATCAGGAGGATGCCAAGCGGCAGTGACAGACAGCCGAGAAGTCAGATGCAGAGTGGTCAAGCAAGAAGACCTGTATCAAGACCAGTGCGTCAGGGGATGGCAGAGAGTCAGTCAAGACCAGTGCGTCAGGGGACTACGTCCAGTCAAAGACCAATGCGTCAGAATGCGTCGGAGAGTCAGTCAAGGTCCATGCATCAGAGAACTGTAGAAGACCAGTCAAGGTCCATGCGCCAAAGTACAGCGGAGGGACAGACAAGGCACAGACCAGCGAATGGACAGTCTGTAAGACCGATGCAGGGCGGTCAACCAAGGCCGACAGGGCAGGGAGGACCAAACAATCAATCAAAGAGACCCGTGTCGGAGGTGCGGCCAACCAATAAAAAAGTACAAAACATGGCAGGAAGTGCACCAAAGAAAAAGAGTGGAAAAAACAAAAAAAGTTTGACCCCGCAACAAGCGTCAAAGAAAAAGAGAAAAAAGATTATACTGTTTATATCAGAAATTTTTTTGCTGCTGATACTAGTTGGTGCGCTGTGGGCAGTCAAAAAGTCACAGTTAATTCAATATGTTGATATAAAACCAGATGATGTGCATATCAATAAGGAAGTCCAACAGGTTATTGATGATGGCACTACTACTATGAAAGGATACAGAAATATTGCGTTGTTTGGCGTGGACTCGCGCGATAAAGAACTTGATAAAAATACACGAACAGATGTAATTATGATTGCGTCGATTAATCAGGACACAAAGAAAGTTAAGCTGGTGTCTGTGTACCGTGACACTTGGTTAAATCTATCAACAGATAAGTACAGCAAGGCAAATGCCGCTTATGCAAAAGGTGGAGCAAAGCAGGCAATCAGTATGCTCAATATGAACCTTGACATGGATATTACAGATTTTGTCACCGTGGGGTTTGATGCAGTAATTCATGTAATAGATGCAGTTGGCGGTGTTGAGATTAATGTGACTGAGGCAGAAATTAAAGACTTAAACAACTATCAGATTTCAATGGTAGGAAAGCAGACAGGATTGAATGCAAAAGGAGAGCCTAATTTTGAGGCAAAGGCGGGCGTGGATTATACTCCTGTCACAAAACCAGGCTTGCAGACATTAAATGGTTTGCAGGCGACAGCATATTCGCGTATCCGCTATGTTGGAGGAGATGGGGCGAGAACAGAAAGACAGAGAACGGTTCTGACACAGATGGCGAAAAAGGCAATGCAGATGAAGCCCGCCAAGATTGATGAGATTACAAATGCTGTGTTTAGTGAGATAGCGACGTCCCTCTCAATACAGGAAATTTTATCACTGCTTGCAGATATTGCAAGTTATGATATTGGTGAGACGTCCGGTTTTCCATTTGCAGATCATGTGAAAATGAATGGACACGTGGGAAATCAGAGTGTTGTTGTACCAATCGATCTGAAAAAGAATGTAACCTTGCTGCATGAGTTTTTGTTTGACGAACAAGATTATGTTCCATCAGAGACTGTAAAGGAGTGTAGCCAGCGTATTGCGGCAGAAACGGGTATCAGTTATAATGGAGAATAGAGGAGCCAAATAAGGGACCGTAACGTCGGTTCCTTATTGTCTTTGTCTTTTTCAGCATATATTCTATCAGTAAATATAGATTCAAAGGGGGATATTCATGCAGTACAGTGTAGATGTCATTTTGCTGACCTACAAGCCCACAAAGCCAGTTCTCGGGTTGATTAGGGCATTAGAGGGGCAGACGTATCCCGTGCGGAAAATTATTATTATGAATACGGAAGAACGGTACTTTTACAGTCTTTTTTATGGGACAGGCTTTCTGGAAAAGTACAAAAATATTGAGGTTCATCACCTTTCAGAGAAGGAATTTGACCACGGAAGGACAAGGGCAAAAGGGGTGCAATACTCCAAATCAGATGTCTTTGTATGCATGACGCAGGATGCTATGCCAGTGGATGATCAACTGATTCAAAATTTGGTTTGCGCATTGACCAGACAGGATAATATTGCTGCCGCATATGCAAGGCAACTTCCGCGTTCTGATTGTCGTGAAATTGAGAAATACACAAGAAGTTTTAATTATCCGAAGAATTCTTTTGTGAAATCGTTGCAAGATGTGGATCAGCTTGGCATCAAAACTTTTTTCTGCTCCAATGTATGCGCTGCCTATAATCGTGAGATTTATGAGAATATGGGCGGATTTGTGAAGAGGGCAATCTTTAATGAGGATATGATTTATGCGGGGCATGCAGTCAACGCGGGTTACAGTATCGCTTATGCCGCCGATGCGTGTGTGCAGCATTCACACAATTATACTTGTATGCAACAGTTTCATAGAAATTTTGATTTGGGAGTTTCTCAGGCAGAACATCCTGAAGTATTTCATATTGTATCTTCGGAACGGGAGGGTGTGAAGTTGATTCGGGATACGATTCGGTATCTGTGCAAGACAGGACACAAAAGATTGATACCATATCTGTTTGTGTCAAGTGCTTTTAAACTTATTGGGTATCAGTTGGGAAAGCATTTTCAGTCTCTTCCGGCTGGCATGGTGCGACGATGCAGTGCTAGCAAGACATATTGGGACTAAAATGAGAATATTTTATTACAGTTCAGTCTAGGACTTTGTATTTACTATAAAGTCCGTAAAACAGCGTTGAAGTTGGGAAGAATCAAGCCACCACGAAGTGGTTTTGCATGGCTTGATTCTTATAACAGGAAGCCATAGGCTGAACTGTTACGAATATTTTATAGGGCAGCAGTGATAAATGGAGGATGGAAAAATGTGCGGAATTGTAGGATATATCGGAAAACATGCGGCGGCGCCAGTAATACTTGATGGGCTTTCCAAGCTGGAATACAGAGGTTATGACTCAGCGGGAATGGCTGTTTTTGATGGGAAACACATTCAGATTCGGAAATCCGCCGGGAGACTTAAAGTACTAGAAGAACTGACACATGGTGGTGCCACAATGCCCGGAAATATTGGTGTTGGGCATACACGGTGGGCGACACATGGCGCACCGAGTGATATCAACTCGCATCCACACTATAATGCTGAGGAGACGATTGCAGTGGTTCACAATGGAATTATTGAGAATTATCTTCCATTGAAGGAGAAACTAGTGTCAAAAGGATACACATTTGTGTCAGACACGGATACAGAGGTACTAGCACATTTGATTGATTATTATTATAAGGGAAATCCCTTGGAAGCCATTACCAAGGTAATGCATCGTGTTCAGGGATCTTATGCACTGGGGATCTTATTTGCGGAACATCCTGATCAGATTTTTGCAGTGCGAAAAGACAGCCCACTGATTGTTGGGCAGAATGAAGATGGATGTTTTATTGCGTCAGATGTGCCTGCTATCTTAAAGTATACCAGAAAAGTTTATTTTATACAGAATCAGGAAGTGGTTCGTCTGCGTGCTGATCACATGCATTTCTATACGGTGGACGAGGAGGAAATCACAAAAGAACCTGTCACGATTGAGTGGGATGCCAACGCCGCAGAAAAAGGCGGTTATGCGCATTTTATGCTGAAAGAGATGTATGAGCAGCCAAAGACTGTGACGGATACATTGAGTCCGCGTATAAAAGACAAGGATATTGTGATTGAGGAGCTAGGCATGACTGAGGAGGAAATCAAGGCAATTCACAAGATTTTTATTGTGGCGTGTGGCTCTGCATATCATGCTGGTGTGACTGGAAAATATGTGATAGAGGGAATTGCGCGGATTCCGGTGGAGGTTGATGTAGCGAGTGAATTTCGCTATCGCAATCCAATTTTAGAAGAGGGAACAATGGTGATTGTAATCAGCCAGTCTGGTGAGACGGCAGACACGCTTGCAGCACTGCGGGAATCACAGCAACTTGGACATAAAGTGCTTGGTATTGTCAATGTTGTTGGCAGTTCTATTGCGCGCGAGGCGGACAATGTGATGTATACATGGGCGGGACCTGAGATTGCGGTTGCCACCACAAAGGCGTATAGTGCACAGCTTATCGCACTCTATTTGCTTGCGATAAAGTTTGGAAAGGTACGCGGAAAGTTAGATGAGGTTGCGTTTTACAGAATGTTGGAGGATTTAAAGCGTCTTCCAGCACAGATTGAGATGCTTTTAGCAAACAAACAGCGCATTCAGCGCTTTGCCAACCGTTATATTGGCGCAAAAGATGTATTTTTTATTGGCAGGGGCACTGATTTTGCAATTTCTATGGAAGGCTCGCTAAAACTGAAAGAGATTTCTTATATTCACTCTGAGGCGTATGCAGCAGGTGAATTAAAACATGGAACGATATCCCTGATTGAAAAAGGAACGCTTGTTGCGGCTGTCGTTACGCAAGATGCGCTTTTTCAGAAAACACTTAGCAATATGGTTGAAGTCAAGGCGAGAGGGGCATTTGTGCTGGCTGTCACCAATGAGGGAAATACAGAGATAGAGAAAGCTGCGGACTATGTAATCTATATTCCGAGAACCAATCAATATTTTACAAATTCATTGGCAATCATACCACTGCAACTTTTTGGATATTATGTGGCAGTTGGAAAAGGCTGTGATGTCGACAAGCCAAGAAATCTTGCAAAATCCGTTACAGTGGAGTAATGAAGGAGGCACAAAGGTATGGGAAAGAAAAATTCAACGTTCAAAAATATAGTAGTAGTTTTGGGGTGTACTGCATTTGCTGGTGCATATGCTCTGGGTGCTAGTTGCTTTATCCGCAATTTTATAGAGGAGGGGATTGCGCGACCGACATGGCTGGACAAAGTGGAGATTTACATTGATGAGGAGGCGAAAGTTGCAAACGGCGCAATGACGCAGACTTCTGACAGGGCGGGGAATGACGTGCCATTTCCTGTAAAAACAGGAACCCGAGGAGGTAGTAAGGACCGATCAGGAGCAGGGGATTTTCTTCAAAAACCGCGGTTTGAGGAGGAAACTGAAACTGAAACGGAGACTGAGACTGAACAGGAAAGCGAAACGGAGACAGACATCGAACAGGAGACTGAATCAGAGACAGAAACGGAAATACAGACGGAAACCGAAATGGAGACGGAAACCGAACAGGAGACAAAAACAAGGCAGAAAAAAGAAGATACGGAATTAGACACAGAAGAGACGCGCAAGAAAAAGCCCTCCGATGAAGTGCGTCATGTTGAGATTGTGGAGCAGAAGGACCAAACGCCTACTGTTGTAGCAGACGTGACTGCGGTAGTCAAAGCAGCAATGCCTTGTGTAGTATCCATTACAAATGAATATACAGCCTATGATTTCTGGTATGACGAGGAATATGATGAGAAGGCAAACGGTTCTGGAATTATTGTTGCTCAGAGCGATGAGGAAATGTTGATTGTGACGAATTATCATGTCATTCAAGACAATAATAATTTATATGTAAAATTTATTGATGATAGGGAAGCAACGGCGTATGTGAAGGGAACCTCTCCGGAGAATGACCTTGCAATTGTCTCCGTATTTTTGGATGATATGTCTGAAAAGACACTGGATAATATTGCAATTGCCGCTTTTGGAGATTCCGACAGTTTGCAGGTAGGAGAACCGGCGATTGCGATTGGCAATTCTCTAGGATATGGGCAGTCTGTCACAACGGGGGTTATCAGCGCACTAAATAGAACTGCGTACACAGATGACCAGAATATGACTGAGCAGGGATATCTGATTCAGACAGACGCAGCGATTAACCCGGGCAATTCAGGGGGCGCTCTGCTCAATGTAAAGGGGGAAGTGATTGGCATTAATTCCAGCAAAATTGCAGACTATGTGATTGAAGGTATGGGATATGCGATTCCGATTACAACTGCAGAGCCAATTATTGAGGATTTGATGCTGAGGGAGACAAAGAAAAAAGTACCTGAGGCAGAGAGGGCATTTTTGGGAGTTGCAGGTACAGATGTGATTGAGGAGGCAACACAGCGATACGAGATGCCAGAGGGAGCGTTTGTATCAAATGTGCTCGCTGATACAGCCGCCGATGATGCAGGTATTCAAAAGGGAGATATTATTACCTATATAGACGGTGAACGGATAAAAGGCATGGATGAACTGCAGGGATTCCTACAATATTATACTATAGGAACAGAGATTGAGGTTGTGCTGATGCGTCCAACCAAAGGAGAATATAAGGAAATGACAGTCACTGTAAAACTGGGTTCAAAAGAGTAGTAACGGAGGGAATAATATTGGATAACAATTTTGACAATGACAATAACGAAACGTTAGAAATTGTAGATACGACAGAAGACGAGAAGACAAAGGAGACAGAAAAGGACGAGAAGGAAAGCAACGAGAAGGAAAGCGAGTATGAAGATGTGTGTTTTATCTGCCGGCGTCCTGAGAGCAAGACTGGGAAAATGTTTAAACTTCCAAACAATATCTCTGTCTGTTCGGATTGTATGCACAAGACAATGGACACAGTTAGTCAGTTCGATTACCAAGGAATGCTCAACAATACAACGTTCAATTTTGACAAAGATAACAATAAAGATGGCAAAAGACGATTTCCGAATATTAGTTTTGTAAACATTGCAGATTTGCAGGGGGACGGTGGAATTCCAAATCGCCAGAAACTTAAGAAAAAAAAGCCGAAGGATAAGAAGGAAGCAGCGGTATTCAATATCAATGATTTGCCGGCTCCACATAGAATCAAGGCGCAACTTGATGACTTTGTAGTGGGGCAGGATTATGCAAAGAAAGTGATTTCTGTGGCAGTATACAACCACTATAAGCGCGTGACAACAGGGACGATGGATGAGATTGAGATTGAAAAGTCAAATATTCTTTTGTTGGGGCCTACTGGTTGTGGTAAGACCTATTTAGTAAAAACACTTGCAAAACTTCTGGATGTGCCACTTGCCATTGCGGATGCAACATCATTGACAGAGGCGGGATATATCGGTGATGATATAGAGTCTGTAATCTCTAAATTGTTGGCTGCGGCAGAAAATGACGTGGAGAAAGCAGAGCAGGGAATTGTGTTTATTGATGAGATCGATAAGATTGCCAAAAAGAAGAATACCACTTCGCGCGATGTGAGTGGAGAGTCCGTACAACAGGGAATGTTAAAGCTTTTAGAGGGTTCTGATGTGGAAGTTCCTGTGGGGGCAAACAGCAAAAATGCAATGGTCCCGCTTACGACAATCAACACCAGAAATATACTTTTTATCTGTGGAGGTGCGTTCCCAGATTTGGAGGATATTATTAAGCGAAGACTTACAAAACAATCTTCGATTGGATTTAATGCAGAGCTAAAAGACGCTTTTGACAAGGAAGCAAATATTCTAAAAAAAGTGACAATAGAGGATCTTAAGAAATTTGGTATGATTCCAGAATTTATTGGGCGTTTACCGATTATCTGCCCAATGGACAGCCTTACCAAAGAGAGCTATGTTAAAATTTTGAAAGAGCCAAAAAATGCAATTCTTAAGCAGTATCAAAAACTTTTGGAGTTAGATGAAGTAAAGCTGAATTTTGATGACAGCGCTCTGGAGGCGATTGCAGAGAAAGCGATGGAACGCGATACAGGTGCACGCGCACTCCGCGCGATTATTGAGGATTTTATGCTGGATATTATGTATGAGATTCCAAAGGATGACAATATCGGTGAGGTGACTATCACAGGGGATTATATTAATGGCACTGGAGGTCCCGTGATTGATATCCGCACGGATGCAGTGCACACAAAGCAGCTTGCACAAGCTTCTGTGCCAGAAGAACAAAAAAAGACAGAGGAGCATAATTTCTATGAGTTTTGAGTTGGGAAATATCAAATGTTTTGCAAGACCACCAAAATTTCGGAATCGAATGATAATGATGCTTTGTGGTGTGACAGTACAGGGGCTGGGACTATCCCTGTTAAGGTCTATAAATTTGGGGACAGATCCTTGTTCCTGTCTGACACAGGGAGTTATCAATTATGTGCCGCTCAGTTTTGGCACTTGTCAGCTATTGTGTCATATGGTGACATTTCTCTTTGTCATTCGATTTGACCTTAGCATGATTGGATTTGGAACAATTGGCAATATGTGTTTTTTGGGATATATCTCTGACTTTTTTCGCTGGATATGGTCTTTACTGCTTCCAGCAGGATTTTTTGAGGTGACAGGAAATCGATACATATTGTTGATACCATCACTTATCGTCTTTTTGCTGGGAGCTTCGGCTTATATGTGCGCGGGTCTTGGCTCCTCACCGTATGATGCGATGCCATTTATTATCTCAAGACGTGTAAAGAAAGTTTCTTTTAAAGTGGTACGTATGATTTGGGATATCAGCTTTATGACAGCGGGCTTTGTTCTGGGCGGAGATGTGGGAATTGTCACTGTTGTTGTGGCTTTCTTTCTCGGACCAATCATCACATGGATGCAGAAAAAGATGGAGGTACTGATTGCATAAATGACAGAGCTTGAGGAATATTATAATAAATTTAATGAGGAGAAACGGCTAAATTCCCGTCATGGGCAGGTGGAATATCGTGTCTCCATGAAATATATTCACAAATATCTAAATGAGGCCGCAAAAAGGGTGGGCACAGAGCAGGTAAAAGTGCTTGACATTGGTGCGGGAACAGGGCGCTACAGCGTGCCGTTGGCAGAAGAAGGCTATGATGTCACTGCGGTTGAGCTTGTCAAATACAATCTTGGCATTCTAAAAAAGAAGGCAAGCCCTGTCAAGGCAATTCAGGGAAATGCCATAAACTTAAAAAAAATTCCGAACAAAAGTTTTGATGTAACATTGCTGTTTGGACCCATGTATCATTTGTTTGGTTTTGCCGACAAGCAAAGGGCATTGCAGGAGGCGAGACGTGTCACAAAACCAGACGGTGTGATACTCGTGGCATATTGTATGAATGAATACAGCGTGATCACATATGGTTTTAAGGAACGGCATATACTGGATTGTATGGAAGAAGGACGCTTTAATGAGGATTTTCAGACAATTTCTGGACCAAGCGCATTGTATGACTATATGCGCATAGAGCAGATTGATGCGCTCAATCAAGCCGTAGGTTTGCAGCGGATACAGATTCTATCGCCCGACGGTCCAGCAAATTATATAAGATCGTTTTTAAATCAGCTTAGTGAGCAGGAATTTGAAGCGTTTGTCCGCTATCAGATGGCTGTCTGTGAGCGCGCTGATTTGATTGGTGCAGGTGCACATACCGTTGATATATTGAGAAACCGTTTTTCTAAAAGTGAGGAGGAACAATGGACATTAACCAAGTAACAAAAGAGCTTGATGATCTTTTTGCGCAGCAGAAAATAGAGGAGATATCACAGTATTTGGAGTCCCATATTGCACAGGCAGTCAGCGAGAATGCGCAAGATGTTTTGTTGACGCTCTACAATGAAATTATTGGATTTTACAGAGAGACAGGGCAGTATGCACTTTCTATAGAAAACTGTCACAAAGCAATTGCACTTATGGACGAGATGGGAATACAAGATACAATTCCATATGCGACAACACTGCTGAATGCCGCCAATGCACATCGCGCTGCGGGGTTGCTTCAAGAGTCATTGGACTTATATAATAAAGTAAGACCAATCTATGTGGCGCAGTTAAAAGAAGACGATATGTATTTTGCAAATTTTTACAATAATCTTAGTCTTCTATATCAGGAAATGAAAGATTTTGCTTCTGCAAAGGAACAGCTTGTAAACGCGCTCTACATTGTAACCCACGTATCGGATAAACAGTTTGAGGTAGCGGTTACACAGGCAAATCTTGCCAACACTTGTATTGAGCTTGGACAGGATGATGAGGCGAAGGCGAGAGCGGAGGAGGCAATTCGCATCTTTGAGGAAATTGGTGTGGATGATGCACATTATAGTGCAGCACTGTCCGCGCTGGGAAGTTTGTATTACATGGATAAGGATTATACAAATGCACTGAGCGTTATGGAAAAAAGTAGAGATTGTGTGTCAAAGTATTTGGGGACAGACAATATTCAATATCAGAGACTGAGTGATAATATTCAGATTATAAAAGGCAGATTGAGCGAAACGGCAGCATCAAATTGTATGGATAACCAAACGGATTCGTCAGAGGAGAATGTGTCTGAAAATTTGCCTGTACAGGCTCAGGAGACGAAACATACTGCACTGGAAAGCGTATTGGAAAATCAGGAATTAGGAGAGCAAGTTTTAGAGGAAACTATGCCAGAAAATGAGATTGTGGATCGTGTGGAGCCGGATATGTCGGAAATGGAAACCATAGAGACAATAGACACAGAAATAACAAATGCAGAAGCAGAGAAGGCAGAAACAATAAAATTGGAAATTTCAGATGCGGAAAAGGCATATAATGAAGGGGTTGAAAAAGATCTCTTTGAGAGTGTTATAGAGGATATTATTCGGGAGAGTGAGAAGACAGCTTTGGAGGAAGCAGAGCAAGAAGTACAACCAGAAACTGTTGAGGAAAGTGTTGAAAATCTTACGCCAGAAATGACTGGATTAGAATTGTGCCGCCGCTATTATGAGGAGTATGGTCAGCCAATGATTGCAGAGAAGTTTCCTGACTATGAATCTCGCATTGCGGTAGGGCTTGTGGGAAAAGGCTCCGATTGTTTTGGCTTTGATGATGTTTTGTCAAGAGATCATGATTTTGGACCGCGCTTTGTCATGTGGGTTACAAAAGAGGTTTATGATCAGATTGGAGAGGACTTGCAGGTGGCATATGAAAATTTGCCGACAAGTTTTATGGGAGTTGATAGGATTGAGACATTTCATGGCAAGGACCGCTGTGGTGTTATAATTATAGAAGAATTTTATAAAACTGTGCTTGGTGTCAATCTCACAGGAATCCTTGTACATTCAGAGAACGACAACACATCTGGAAAGGAAAAGATGGATGCGATTAAAAGTTGGCTTGCAGTGCAGGATTATGCGCTTGCAGCGGCAGTAAACGGAGAAGTGTTCCGCGATGATGAGGGAATCTTTACAAAATATAGGGAACTTTTGCAGGCGTATTATCCAAAAGCTGTGTGGTATAGAAAGATAGCACAGACTTGCGCGCTGTTTTCTCAGAGTGGTCAATATAATTTGCCTCGTATGCGCAGGCGCGGGCAAGTTGTATCGGCAGAGCTTGTAAAAGCGGAGTGTGTCAAACATGCAATGAAATTGTACTATCTGCTAAATAGAACATATGCGCCGCACGACAAATGGCTTTTTAAGGGTCTCCCAGAAAATCCATTGATGACAGTGGACCATACAGATGTAGCGGAGTTAGTGGAAAAAATCAGTTTGCTGCCAGCGGATCGTGCACATGAGCAGGAGCTGACCACAGCGATTGAATCGCTTGCTGTAATTTTTGCAAATGAATTGGAAAAACAGGATATGGTAGGGCAATGTGACCTTTATCTGGATGCTTGTACCAAAGAACTTATAACAAAAAGTGATGCACTTTTGACGGCGACTGTTGCCAGTACGCCAGTGATTACAGCGCTTTCCTTGTCCGTTGCAAAGGCGGAGTTTGAGGCGTTTGACAAAGTGCAGAATGAGGGTGGCAGAGCTTCCTGCCAGAATAACTGGCCCACGTTTAAGGTAATGCGTATGAGTCAGTATATGACATGGACAGAGGATATGCTGCTTCAGTATTTGTATGAGTTCAAGACAAATTATGAAAATGGCAGGAATATGGTGGAAGAAAAGTATGCTCGTATGATGGAGTCTACAGCGCCGGTTGAATATGCGGCTTTTGCAGACCAGCTTCCAATACTCTCAGAAGAAAAGAAGACGATTATGGAGCAGATTATAGGATTGCAGGTAAAATGGATGGAGGAATTTGCCCTTGCATATCCTAATCTGGCAGAAGATGCACGCCATATCCACACATCAGAGGATTTGCCAAATGACACCTCTTACGAGACTTATCTAAGAGGAGAACTTGGAACATATTCAGACCGAATGCTAGAGATGTATGGACGATATATTGTGACACACGCACAGGAAGGAAAAAATGTTGCGCGTGAAATTATGGAAAACACAGTCCATTTCTACGGATATCAAGATTTGGATGCAGCGAATGCTGCGAAATCTGAAGGAGGAGATTTCGATAGCATAAATTAGATAAATTGGAGGAATAAAAAAATGAGCAAAATCATTTTAACAGGTGACAGACCGACAGGAAGACTTCATATTGGTCATTATGTGGGGTCGCTTCGCCGTAGGGTAGAGTTGCAGAATTCGGGAGAGTACGATAAAATCTATATTATGATTGCAGACGCACAGGCGCTTACAGACAATATTGAGAATCCAGAGAAAGTGAGACAGAATGTGATTGAGGTGGCGTTAGACTATTTGGCAGTAGGGCTTGACCCTGCAAAGTCTACCCTTTTTATCCAATCACAGATTTCGGAGTTAACTGAATTGACATTTTATTATATGGATTTGGTGACTGTCTCAAGACTGCAGCGCAATCCAACGGTAAAGAGTGAGATACAGCTTCGGAATTTTGAGGCAAGTATTCCAGTAGGATTTTTTACGTATCCAATTAGTCAGGCGGCGGATATTACATTTTGTAAGGCAAATGTGGTTCCTGTAGGGGAAGATCAACTTCCTATGATTGAGCAGACAAAAGAGATTGTACACAAGTTTAATTCCGTGTATGCGCCGGATAATCCAGTTCTTGTGGAGCCGAAGGCATTGGTGCCAGAGGCGGAGGCGTGCAAACGACTTCCGGGAACAGACGGAAAGGCGAAGATGAGTAAATCTCTTGGCAATTGCATTTATCTTGCGGACAGCGCAGATGAGGTGCGCACCAAGATTATGAGTATGTACACAGATCCATTACATTTGCAGGTTAGCGATCCAGGGCATCTTGAAGGCAATACAGTGTTTACGTATCTCGATGCATTTGCACGCGAGGAGCATTTTGCGCGTTATTGCCCGGATTATGCAAATCTAGATGAAATGAAGGAACATTATACCAAAGGCGGGCTTGGTGATGTAAAGGTCAAAAAGTTTTTGAATCATGTTATACAGGAGGAGCTAGAGCCAATTCGGAATAGACGTGCGGCGTTTGGAAAGGATATTCCAGAGATTTACAATATACTCAAGAAGGGTTCTGAGGCGGCGCGCGAAGTGGCGGCACAGACATTAGCAGAGGTAAAACATGCTATGAAGATTGACTATTTCGAGGATATGGAACTAATTCAGGCGCAGAGTGCGCGCTATCAAGGATAAAAATGACCGTATCGGTTAAATTAAATTTAGAGTAATAGGCTCAGGATAAAAAGAGAAGCCGGTTCCAAATACGCTTTCACTGAAAGCTTTTCGATAACCGGCTGTCTTGCCTGCCCTTATCCTATTTCATTTCCTCTACTTTGTACATACAGCTTTTATAGTATTTATATCTAATCCTTTTCCAATAAACTGGACAATATCATGGTGGTTCTCTGTGATAAGCCAATCAAATTTTTTATTTGTTATGTAATAATCTGTCGGAGCAATTGCATCATTGACAATAAGATGGACAATGGCGGGGCTGCATTCCGCTATCCAATATTTTGCTGTCTGTTTCTTTTCCTCCAAAAAAAGATATATTTTTTCACATTCCACAATCTGTGGAAGCTTTTCAATCCATTCATAGGAAGCATGATTTTTACTGCCTTCCTCAAAAGAATAAATTTTTTGTATCTCCTTACGAAATCCCGCCTCAATATTAGACCAGTATAATCCGCAGTTTTTTGCGTATTCCTCATCCACGAACATCTTCAACAATCTGTCATAAACATTTTGCCATTCATAAATGCCCAAAAGCCGAAAATCACTTTCTGAAATTCCTTTTTCCTTGCAATACTGAATTACCTCCAGACGCAATCCAGCCCATTTCTTATATGCCTGCATTTTTTCACCCCTTTTAGACAATCATATTTTATGAATTTCAAAATCATTTTCTTCTCTAATTGAAAGAACAACTGCCATAACAATAATGATTATTTTACAAACATACGACACATATTGATTCCCACCTATTACTAACTGTGAGAAAACATTGATTAACGAATGTGTCATCACGCATATCCACAAACTATTTGTCTTTACAAATAAAGCTGATAAAATAAAGCAATTCGTTAACAACCCAAGTAGAAACGCAATTTGCTGTACTTGTGGTAATGTCCCTTCAATATAAAAATACGAAAAATGCCATATTCCCCATACAACAAATGTTAGTATCGTAGATAGGATATAACTATGGCGTTCCTGCAAAATAGGTTGAAAAGCATATCTCCATCCTATTTCTTCAATCCCTCCAAATATAATTGCTTTAAAAAATAAGATAATTGGAATATACCATGCGTTTATGGTCAATTTGCCATTGAATACAACATAACAAAAATCTAAACACATAAACAAGAAAACAAATAAATAACTACTACATTTTTGCTTAATAGCAAAAAAATCTTTCAGTAATTTCTTTATACTATATTTTTTGTGTTTTACCGCAATAAGAGTTCCCCATAGAGCAGATGAAATTCCTCCAATTCCAATAGCAACCATTCCAATTGGCGTTGTATAATCTATAACCATACCAAAATTACGCAATATAAAAACTATAATACACATCATCCATATTTGTCCTAAAGTTCCTAACAAATAAAGGGAAATTGCTTTATCTCGACTCATAAATATCTCCTGAAAATTCCCATTTGTCTTTGGAATATTATACATCTATTCACCACTTTTGGGAATACCTGTAAAAAGTTGTAAACTGCTGAAAAATTCATAAAATAGGTTGTAATTTTTTATATATTCGTTATTACGAAGATATTTAAATACCAGAATATATTTTATTCTATGGTGAAAGATAACATCAAAGGAGGTGTTGAATCTGATTGACTATTTTCCGTTTTGGGAAACCTTAAATAAATCAACTCAAAACTGGTATACTTTGACAAATAGACCTCATTTATCACATAGCATACTCCACCGTTTAAAACACAACAAAGATGTGTCAACGAAAACATTGAATGATTTATGCCGAATTTTAGACTGTGACATAAAGGATATTGTTCGGTATATTCCCTCCAATCGAGACTAGAAATTATAAATTTGCAGCAGTAATGTTTACGGATTACTACCGCTTAAATTTACTTTTAACATCATCTTCCTTGCCTATTCTCTTTGTTTATTGCTTATTCTTTTCGGTTTGCGGTAGCGGATATTTCTTCGCAATCGGCTCATATCTTTTGCAATAATAGTTCCAATATTCCTTCCTTTCCGCCAGCATCACATACCATCAAAATTCAGTTCATAACTTTTTCAAAAACATAACTTAAAAATGATATTGCTCTAAAAGAGATGTCTTTTTGATTTAAGGTATAAATCATTGGATTTCAAGAAAAACTATTAAAAAAAGAAACAGGCGGGAGGAAGTCAGGTGGAAAAGAATACAGTAAATAATGAGGCGATTGGAACATCTAGTATTGTGTATGGGAGCCCCGTTTTAATTATGGGAAGTGGGTCAATTGTAGGGCAGATGGAAAATGAAGGACCGCTTGCAGGAAGTTTTGACAAGGTTAGCGAAGACAAAAATGACCTGTTTGGAGAAGATTCTTGGGAGAAGGCAGAGAGTGCGCTTCAAAAGGAAGCAGTGGCGCTCACACTGGCAAAGACAGGTGCGGAGACAGGTGATATCCGCTTTTTGTATGCTGGTGATTTGCTTGGTCAAAATATAGCAAGTTCTTTTGGGTTGGTGGATTATAATATTCCATTGTTTGGATTGTACGGTGCGTGTTCTACTTGCGGGGAGTCTCTTTGTCTGGGGAGTATGAGTATTGCCGCCGGCTATGCGGAGCGAGTTATCAGCCTGACTTCAAGCCATTTTGCAAGTGCACAGAAGGAGTTCCGATATCCGCTGGAATACGGTGGACAAAGACCCCTCTATGCATCGTGGACTGTGACAGGAAGTGCGGGATTTCTGCTACAAAATGTCAATGCATCAGGAAGATCTGTGTCCGGCAGACCAATTAAAAATGAATATGAGGGCAAATATCAAAATAAAATTGGCATTACAGGCGTTACTGTAGGGCGAATAGAAGACTTTGGTATTAAGGATTCCTTTAATATGGGGTGCGCAATGGCACCAGCAGCAGCATGGACAATCGCTGGAAATCTAAAAGACTTTGGCAGAAAACCACAGGATTATGATGCAATTTTTACTGGAGATTTGGGAAGTGTTGGTCAGCAAGCACTGTTTGAGCTATTGTCCCAAGAAAATATTGATATTCGTGACAGGCATTATGATTGCGGGTTATTAATCTACGATACACAAAAGCAAGATGTCCATGCAGGAGGAAGTGGCTGTGGGTGTTCCGCAGTTGTGTTGTCAGCACATATTCTGCCTAAACTTGCAAAAGGGGAGTGGAAACGCATTTTGTTTGTACCTACGGGGGCACTACTCAATAAGACATCGTTCAATGAAGGGCAAAATGTCCCCGGAATTGCACATGGTGTGGTAATTGAAGCACTTTCTGAGTAGAATTAATTATATTGTCTGATTATTTACCAAAATTATACAAAAAGACGGAAGAATTATAAAGTTGTATGATTTGTTCAAAAAATTCAGAAAACAATCTAAATTTTTTCTTCAAAAGGTTCGATATATTAATTAGAAACAGAATGACTATCTTAGCATGACTGTGCGGAAAAGGGGGTCGGCACAGTATATATAAGGGAAAGGAGCATCTATGGAGGTTCGGAGTGCAAATATAGCCCTAACAAACAGGGCGGCAGCGGCAATTGACAATTCTGGTTCAAACGGAAAGGAACAGCAACATGCGATGAAGGTAAACAGTGCTGTTCCCGAGGAGAATCAGGAACTTGATGATGAGTCGGTTATGCTCTCAATATCTGCAGCAGGTCTTAAGAGAAGTCTACAGTTGGAGAAACAGACGGAGAAGGAAGCGGCAGAGGAAACCTTTACGGGAGAGACAGAACTTGAGGATATGATGAAGAAAATGGAAGGACTTTCCAGTCAGGTTATCAATGGACATTTTTCCATATCAGACAGGTTGAGTTTTAATTCAGAAATTGAAAAGCTGACCAATGAAATTAATCGGTTAAATGGGGACAATATGGTTGTCACAAAAAATAATTGTATGCAATTGTCACAGAGAATATCGGATTTGACGCGCAATATTAGTGCGGCAGCTGTTTATCGTAATAGTGCGCGCACAGTGTTTATGGTCAACTCAAGACAACCAGTAAAACCGACAGACTCAATGCTTGACATTACACTATAAAATAAGAAAAGAACGCCAATATGCGTTCTTTTTTGGTCGTTTTTTCTTTATAGATTGTTATTGTTAAGGAAAGAGTTTGTAAGATTTTCTTGACTTTTTTCTTATACTGGCACAAGATGATATAGAAGGATAACCGTTCAGAGAAAGAAGTGATATTTATACGCAGGATGGATTTTAAGATGGAACGTCCCGGACAAGTGAAGGTAGGAGATGTGATCACAGTTACGGAGGGCGTTTTGCCAAGTAATTATTATTATACCATTAATCCGGCTGTGGCGATGTCCGGAAACATTCCTTTTCGGGACAGGCTTCAGTCGAAGAGCGGCACAGTGGTTTCTGTGGAGGAAAACACAAGAGGTTATTATGTTATTGTAGAATTTGAGGAAGATGAGATATAAAGGAGGAAATTTTTATGAAAAAAATTAGCACAGATAAGGCGCCGGCGGCAATTGGTCCATATTCACAGGCAATTCTTGCGGGAGACTTTCTGTATGCGTCCGGTCAGATTCCCATTAATCCTGAGACTGGAAATGTGGAGGTAGAAGGCATTACGACGCAGGCAGAGCAGTCTATAAAAAATGTTGGTGAGATTTTAAAAGCGGCAGGTACAGACTATGACCATGTGGTAAAAACGACTTGCTTTCTGACAGATATTGCCGATTTTGCAGCGTTTAATGAAGTGTATGCAAAGTATTTTACACAGAATCCAGCAAGGAGCTGCGTGGCGGTAAAAGATTTACCCAAAAATGTGCTCTGCGAGGTTGAGGTGATCGCATACCTTGGGGATTGATGACAGCTAGGAGTGAGACATTTGAAAGCAAAAAATATTGTATTGATTGGAATGCCTGGCGCAGGCAAAAGTTCAATTGGCGTGGTGCTTGCAAAGAACATGGGCATGTCCTTTGTGGATTCCGATCTTGTAATTCAGGAGCAGGAGGGGAAAAAACTTCATGAATTGATAGAGCAATATGGATTGGAAGGATTCTTGGGTATTGAGAGCAGAGTGAATACTGCGCTGAATCCCAAGACCGCAGTGATTGCCACAGGCGGCAGTGCAGTCTATAGTGCGCAGGCAATGGAGCATTTGCGCAGTATTGCGATGGTGGTTTATTTAAAGCTATCCTATAAGAGTATTCAGGAGCGTTTGGGAGATTTGACAGAGCGTGGCGTTGTTCTTAGAGAAGGCTTGACACTGCGCGGATTGTATGAGGAGCGGGTGCCCTTATATGAAAAATACGCTAATATGACAGTGGATTGTGAAAATAAAAATATTCGTGAGATTGTTACGGAGCTTGCAAAGCGATTGAAATGAAGATGGGATTAGCCAAATAAAAACCCGTTCGTTTATGCGGTGTGCAGAGGAACAGGTTTTTATTGGATATAAATAATTATCGCATCAATTCAGCCATCTCATCAATTAAACTGTCAAATAGTTTTAGTGCTTCTTCGACAGGTTTTTTTGTAGACATATCAACACCAGCGTCTTTTAAGATAGATACAGGGTCTTTGGAGCATCCAGCACTCAGGAAGCATTCTTTGTACGCTTTTACAGCAGGGGCACCTTCATTTAAGATTTTTTGTGAGAGTGCAATTGCAGCGGAAAATCCAGTAGCGTATTGATATACATAGAAATTATAGAAGAAGTGTGGAATGCGTGCCCACTCCAAATCAATCTTTGTATCATGCACAATATCTTTTCCGAAATACAGTGTGATTAAATCGTGATAAACCTTGCAGGCAGACTCTGAGTTGATACTCTCACCATTTTGTATCATTTGGCTCATTTTTAACTCAAACTCTGCAAACATTGTCTGGCGATAAAGCGTTGTCCGAAACTGTTCTAGAAAATAATTGATTAAATATGCCCGTTCTTTTTTATCTGTAGTCTTTTTTAGCAAATGCTGCATAAGCAGCGCTTCATTGCAGGTGGAGGCAACTTCTGCCACAAAGATTACATAGTCTGAGTCTACCACAGGTTGATTTTTGTTGGAGAGGTAGGAGTGCAGTGCATGTCCCATCTCATGAACTGTTGTAAACTCGCTGTCGAGATTGTTTTTATAATTTAACAGGACATAGGGGTGAATGCGACAGCCACTAGAATAGGCGCCACTGCGCTTTCCTGTATTTTCATAGATGTCAATCCAGCGGTTTTGAAATCCTTCGTCGAGAAGTGCCACATAATCCTCACCAAGAACAGCGAGAGCCTCGCGGATATTTTCCTTAGTCTCTGCAAATGGAATATTGCGTTCCGCATTTGACACCATAGGTACATATAAATCATACATGTGGAGTTCGTCCACTTTTAACAGTTTTTTTCTAAGGCGCACATATTTGTACATAGACTCCATATTCTCATGAACTGCTTGAATTAGATTGTAATAAACTTGTGGGTCTACATTGGTGTGATTGAGCGCTGCCTCTAAAGGGCTATTGTACTTGCGCATTTTGGCAAAGAAATTGAGCTGTTTCATCTGTGCTGACAGAATTGCCGCGGAGGTGTTCTTGTGCTCGTCGTAAGTTTTATACAGGGATTCAAAGGCATCTTTTCTGACATTTCTATCATAATTCTGCATGAGTGGGATAAAACTTGCATGTGTTACAGCGAATCGGTTTCCCTCAATATCTGTCACAGATTCATAGGTCATATCAGCGTCATTTAAAAGACCAAAAATGTCTTCTGGTGACTGTGCAAGGTCCCCGGCAGCAGCGAGGATTTTCTCCTCGGAATCACTTAAAATATGCGCCTTTTTCCGAAGAATATCATTTAGACATCTTTTGTAGGTGGAAAGTGCAGGTCGCTTTTCATAGAATTCTTTTAAGGTGCTGTCAGGAATTTCAAGGATTTCTGGTTCCGCAAATGATAATGCAGAGGAAATTTCCACACATGTGCCCATTGTCTGGTCTTTATAGCCTTGATAAGTGGTATTTTTTGTATCCTCATCTGCCTTTCGCAGAGAATAGTTTGCAAATTTGTCAATCAACACAAAAATCTCATCTTGCAATTTCATGAAGTCAAGTAGGCTGTCTGCATTTTTGCCGAGCTTTCCGCGAAAGGATTCTATCTGCGGAAGCATTCCCTTTAGTCGCTCCAAATCTTTTTTCCAGTCCGCATCACTTGCATAGAGGTCTTCTACAGCCCAAGTGTACTCTCTTGGCACATCACTGCGTTTCTCATAACTTTCAGTTTTGTTTTGTTGGTTGTCCATTTTATAGTTCTCCTTTATATTATATTCGTAAATCTTGTTACTGTTCACTCCCAATATCAGTTAGTTAAGACCAAATTCCAAAAAAAGGGCTGAAAATGACATTGCCTGTGAACAGTAACGAAATCTTTCCTAAATAGTCTACCATTTTATCTGGCATTATGCTAGACTATTATGAGGAGAAGTTTGAAAAGAAGAGTTAAAAGTTATTATTTATGAGGATAAAAAAGTAGTGAAAAGTGTGTGCAAAAATGCTGCTTATACCAACAATATTTAAAATTTTGCTTAAAACTGATAGGTGTGAACAGTAGTGGTAAAAAAGAGGGGTAAAATATGGGATTACGATTTTATATTGGTGCGTCAGGTTCTGGCAAGAGCTTCCAGCTTTACAATTATATGATTCAGGAATCAATGGCAAATCCACATGTCAATTATTTGATTGTCGTGCCAGACCAATTCACAATGCAGACACAGCTTGAGATGGTAAGACGCCACCCAAACAAGGGAATTATGAATATTGATGTGCTTAGTTTTGGCAGGTTATCTCACCGCATCTTTGAGGAAGTGGGAGGCAATGACAAACCAGTGCTTGACGATACTGGAAAAAGTCTGGTACTGCGGCGTGTGGCGGCAGGAATTGAGGATAAGCTTGGTGTGATGAAGCGCAATATCCGAAAGCCGGGATATATCAGCGAGGTGAAATCCGCACTGTCTGAGTTTATGCAGTATGGTATTGGCATAAAAGATGTGGAAAAATTGTGTGCATATGCTTCCAATAGAAATGTGCTTGCCTATAAATTAAAGGATTTGCATTTATTATATGAAGGTTTCTTGAATTATATTAATGAGCGTTATATCACAACAGAGGAAACCTTGGATATTCTTAGAAAGGTGTTGCCGCGCTCAAAAGTTGTGAGAGGAAGCGTGATTGTCTTTGATGGGTTTACTGGTTTTACACCTGTGCAATACAATGTAATACAGGAATTAATGTTGCAGGCACAGGAAGTCATTGTAACTGTGACAATGGGCGTGGAGGAGGATGCTTATATACAGGATGGAGAGCAAAAGCTTTTCTATCTAAGTAAGAAGACAATACATGACCTTGACCGACTCTGTAGAGAGGCGGGCGTTCGGAGAGAGGAAGATGAACGCATAACGGATGCAGTCGTTCATCGCTATCAGGAAAATCGGGGATTATCACATCTTGAGCGCACACTTTTTCGGTATCCAGCACACGAGTACAAAGGAGAACAGGAAAGCATTCATATTTTTGAAGCTTCTACGCCCAAGGAGGAATTGCGACAAGTCTGCCTTGAAATTCGCAGACTTGTGCGTGAGAAAAACTACTGTTATCGCGATATTGCTGTGGTGACAGGGGATTTGGAGCGCTATGGATTTTTGGCACAGGAAATGTTTCATCGCTTTGACATTCCCTATTTTTTAGACCAGACAAACAAATTGGTTCTCAATCCATTTATTGAATTTATTCGCAGTGCGCTTTTAGTCGTTATACAAGAATATTCGTATGAGACAGTTTTTCATTTTTTGCGTTGTGGTATGGCAGGGGTGACACCAGATGAGACAGACAAGCTGGAAAATTATTGTCTTACAATGGGAATACGAGGCAAAAAGGCATGGCACAAAAAGTTTGCAAGGCGGATAAAGAAACAGGAGGAGGCGGCAACAGTACTTGACGAGTTAAATGCAATCCGGGAAAAAGTCGTTGCCATGTTAGAGCCACTCATGCAAAAAAAATCAGAAAAAAAGACAACAGGGAAAGAGTTGGTAAAAGCACTGTATGATTTTATTGTCAACGCTTCAATAGAAGATAAATTGATGGAGTATGAACAATATTTTACAGAACAGGGGGACTTGGTAAAGGCAAAAGAATATGCGCAGGTTTATCGGCTGGTTATGGAGCTATTAGAACAAATCTGCGGTCTTCTAGGCGAGGAGGAACTAGAGATTAAGGAGTTTGCAGACATTTTAGATGCAGGTTTTGCCGAGATTAAGGTGGGTACAATTCCACAGAGCGTGGATAAGGTTGTAATTGGAGATATTGAACGAACGCGTCTGTGTGAGGTGAAGACATTATTTTTTATGGGAGTAAATGATGGAATTATACCCAAAAGCAGCGGGACAGGGGGAATTATCTCAGATATTGATCGAGAATTTTTGCAGGAATCAGAATATGAACTTGCACCGACACCGCGCCAGCAGATGTACATACAGCGGCTGTATCTTTATCTGATGATGACGAAACCAACAGAATACTTGTATTTATCTTATGCGAAAGTAGACAATGAGGGAAAGAGTATTCGCCCGGCATATTTGGTTAATACCGTCGTTAGATTGTTTCCGGATATTGTGATAGAACAGCCACAGTTACGCCCAATAGAAGAGCAAATGGAATCGCCTGCGGACGCACTCACTTATCTGGTTGCGTTGTTGCGGCGTTATGCGGCAGAGGAGATTGGAGAGGAGAGACGACTTTTTATTACACTTTATGATACTTATGTCAGAAGTGAGCGGTATGCATCTGTTTTGGAGCAAATGCGCAGAGCAGCCTTTTCCTATCTGTCCGATGCAGATAGAAACAGGATTCCAAGAGAGCTTGCAAGACTTCTGTATGGACAGATTTTAAAAAATAGTATCAGTCGCCTTGAAAAGTTTGCCTCTTGTTCTTATGCGCATTTTTTGCAATATGGTCTAAACCTTGAGGAGCGTGACAAGTACAGTTTTGAAAGTGTGGATATGGGAAATATATTTCACTCAGTTTTGGAAAACTTTTCGGAAAAGCTTGCGGAGGAGGGATATACATGGTTTGACTTTCCAAGGGAAGCTGGGGAGCGGATTGTCGGTGCATGTCTTGAGGATTACGCGGTATCCTACGGAGAGACAATTCTCTATAGCAGCAAGCGCAACGAATACATGATTAAGAGAATGCATAGAATTTTGAATCGAACAGTACAGACATTGCAGTATCAACTGCAAAAGGGAGCATTTACGCCAGAGAATTTTGAGCTTTCTTTTCAGATGACATCTGACCTCAATGCGGTGAACATATCACTGTCTGAGGAGGAACGGATGCAATTGATTGGACGTATAGACCGTGTGGATACTTGCAAACAGGACGAGAAATTGTATGTCAAGATTATAGATTATAAATCTGGTAATCAAAAGTTTGATTTGGCAGCATTGTATTACGGACTGCAACTACAACTTGTTGTCTATATGAACGCAGCGGTGGAGGTGCTAAATAAAAAGAATCAAAAGGAAAAAAATAACACGCGTGTCATTCCTGCTGCCATGCTTTATTATCATGTCAGTGATCCTATGACCGAGACAGAAAAGGGCAATCCTGCTCCTTCCGAGATTGAGGCAGCAATACGCGAAGAGTTGAAAATGACAGGTATGGTCAGTGATAACGAGGAGATTATAAAGCTTCTCGATGAGGATTTTGAGACGAAATCAAACATTATTCCAGTGGCGAAAAAGAAAGACGGCAGCTTTACAAAGGCATCTTCTGTGCTTTCGGACAAAGATTTTGAGACAGTGTCTACCTATGTGAACCATAAGATCAAGGAGCTTGGCGTGTCGATTCTTGACGGTGAGATTGGGCTAAATCCATATGAGCAGAAGGACACAGACGCCTGTACTTACTGTGATTATAAAAGTGTCTGCGGCTTTGATAAAAAGTTGGGTGCAAACTTAGTTCGGCATCTTGAGGATATGAACCAAGAAGATGCGATGGAGCGCATCAAACAGAGCCTTGGCGTGGAGGATAAGGAAGGAGGAGCGCAATAGATGGCAATAAATTTTACACCAGATCAACAGCGTGTCATTGACACTAGAAACTGTAATATTTTGGTATCGGCAGCGGCAGGAAGCGGCAAAACAGCAGTTCTAGTAGAGCGGATTATTCAGATGATTACAGATGACAGCAATCCTGTTGATATTGACCGCCTTTTGATTGTGACGTTTACTTCTGCTGCAGCAGCGCAGATGCGAGAACGCATTAGCAAGGCAGTATCTCAGAAGTTGGAGGAACACCCGGAGAGCGAGCATTTGCAGAAGCAGGCATCACTTATACACAATGCGCAGATTACGACAATTGATTCTTTTTGTCTGTATGTAATTCGCAATAACTTTAATGAGATTGGCTTAGACCCAGCGTTTCGTGTGGCGGATGAGAGCGAGGTCAGACTGCTTGAGTCAGATGTGATGGGCAAGCTTTTGGAGGAGGCGCACACAGAGCCAACAGAGCGTTTTCTTCATTTTATCGAATGTTACAGCACTGGAACCAACGAGAAAAAAATAGAGGAAGCAATTTTAAGACTCTATCATTTTTCGATAAGTTATCCATTTCCGGAACAGTGGCTGACAGAGCGGTTGGATGATTATCGGATAGAGGATATCAGTGTGCTTTCTGATAAAAAATGGTTTCAGTGCGCGCTTGCCTATATTCGCACAATTTTGCAGGAGTGTAGAAACCGGCTTCAGCAGGCGTTGGAAATCGCAAGTGGTGTAGGCGGGCCAATTCAATATGCGGATAATCTGACATCAGATATCATTCTGATAGAAAAGCTTCAGAGTGCATCCGATTACAATGAATTACATGATTTGTTTACTTATTCTGCTTTTACGCGACTGTCTGGAAAGAAGATGGAGGGTGTGGACTCTGTTCTAAAAGAGATGGTCAAGGCAATACGAGACGAGGTAAAGAAAAATATTGCAGATTTAAAAAAGTTTTTGTTTCAGATTTCTGTAGAGAATACTTTAAGGGATATGGCATCGTGTCAGGAATCTGTGGAGGAGTTAGTATCACTCACACTGACTTTTAAGAAAATGCTGGACCAGTTAAAGCGTGATCGAAATGTGATTGATTTCTCAGATATGGAACACTTTGCACTACAGATTCTGCTAAAGCGCGATGAAGATGGCAAGATTGTCCCGGGAAATACAGCGCTTGAGTTGCAGGATTATTTTGTGGAGATAATGATTGATGAGTATCAGGACTCTAACGAAGTGCAAGAGTTGTTATTAAAGTGTATTTCTGGAGAGGACAAAGGGCGTTACAACCGGTTTATGGTAGGCGACGTCAAACAGAGTATCTATAAGTTCCGTCTGGCAAGACCTGAGATATTTATGGAAAAATATGACACATATGTCATAAATGACAAGAGCAGCCATCAGGTTAGAATTGACTTAAGCATGAATTTTAGAAGCCGCAGGGAAGTGACAGATGCGACAAATTTTATATGCAGCCAGTTAATGACAGCGAGTGTTGGGAATGTGGAGTATGATAACAGGGCAGCACTGTATGTAGGTGCTTCCTATCCAGAGTCAGAGCAGATGGATGAGAAGGATATTTATCAGACGGAACTACTAATTGCCACGCCGGATTCTCTTCTGATACAAGAGGGTGATACAGAGATACGAAAATATTCCGAGAAAGAGATTGAGGCGGTGATGGTAGCGGAGCGCATCCGGCAAATGGTGGGAAAATTTCCAATTACCGATGCGGCGTCAGGAGAGGTTCGTCCTGCGAAATATTCGGATATTGTGCTTTTGTTTCGAGCGACAGCAGGCTGGGATGAAGATTTTCGGAGGATTTTGTCTGAGCAGGGAATACCAGTGCATGTGACCAGCAGGGCAGGGTATTTTGAGACATTAGAGGTACAAGGAATTGTCAATTTTCTGCGTGTGTTAGATAATCCCTTGCAGGATATTCCACTCTTTGGAGTTTTAAAACTGCCATTTTTTGATTTTACAGAGACAGATATTACCTATATTCGTTGTTTTGCCAGAGATTTTATGAAACAACAAGAGGAACAGGAAGAAAAGAAGTGCAGAAAACTATTTTTATATGAACAGATTCAATTGTATTATAATCACATATGTGGTTTGAAGGCAGCATTAGCAAATGAGGAATTTGGAGAGGAAATCAGCCCAGAGAACAAAGTTCAACCGGCAAAGTTAGAACGGTTTTTTAAGATGGTTACAGAGTACCGCAGAAGAGTTGCGTACACGCCAATCAAGGAGCTTTTACAACAGTTAATTGCAGATACATCATATGATGCCTATATAGGTTCCATGCCAAGTGGTGATCAGAGGATGGCAAACATTGAACTGTTGTTGGAAAAAGCGGGGACATTTCAGAATACAAGTTTTTATGGATTGTTCCATTTTATTCGATATCTAGAAACGATACAGGAGCAAGATGTAGATTTTGGCGAGGCGAATATTCTTGACGAGAATGCAGATGTTGTGCGCATTATGACAATTCATAAAAGTAAGGGATTGGAATTTCCAATCTGTTTTGTCTGTGGATTGTCCAAACAGTTCAATCAGATAGATATGCGCAAAAGTATTTTGATGGATGTGGAGCTTGGTGTTGGTGTGGATTATATTGACCCAACACTGCGTCTAAAACGAAAAACAATGCGCAAAAATGTGGTGGTACAGCGCATGAAGGAGGATACCCGCGGGGAAGATTTACGTGTATTGTATGTGGCACTTACAAGAGCTAAGGAGAAGCTGGTTCTTACTGGATATATCAGTGATTTTGATAGAAAGCTTGCAAACAATATACATTTGACAATGGAGTCTGCTGAAAAACTCCCATACTCTGTGATAATGGGGGCAGGTTCTTATATGGATATGATACTTGCAGCTCTGATACGCCATAACTGTATGAAAAAGCTGTTGGAGGAGCGTGGATTTGAGTATATTAGATATCCGTTGCCCTATAGAGAGATTCCAATTGGGATTACGCTGTATCAAGAGACAGAAAGCCAAGCGGAAAAAATAAGGGCGCAATTAAAGAAACAGGGGAAGTCAATTGCTTTGGAGGAAGAGCTTTCTAAGGCATCCGCATATTCCGACGCAGCGTTAAAAACGGTATTGCAAGAAAGACTGCATTATGTGTATCCACATTCCGATTTGGAGGGATTGACAGTAAAGACAACAGTTTCTGAGCTAAAAAAAGCGTCTTACAAGGAGGCTTTTGCGGAGTCTGCGGAGCTTGTGGTGTTGCCAAGAGAGCACTATATACCAAATTTTGCACTTGAGGATATGGAAAATGTAACAGAAGTGTCAGAAACAGAGGTAATTACTGAGGATACGCCACGAACAAAAAGGGCACTGTCAGGTATCCAATATGGAACAGCAGTGCACAAGATTATGGAGTTGGTATCTTTTTCTGAAAAGTTAGGCACAGACAATAAGCACCTTTATGCAATGCTAAAGAGTGAGCAGGAACAATGGATTGCTGAGGGTACCGTTACTACGGATGAGCTTGCTTGTGTTGGCATCAATAAAATTAAAAGTTTTTTCCAGTCTGGATTGGCAAAACGTATGATAGCGGCGAATGCGCGCAACGAGCTTTTTAAGGAACAACCTTTTGTGCTTGGTGTTGGTGCTGACCAGTTAAAACCAGACTTCCCCTCAACGGAGATTGTACTGATTCAAGGTGTGATTGATGTATTTTTTTATGAGAATGATGAAATCGTGCTTGCAGATTACAAGACAGATAAGGTAAGTTGTAAGGAGGAATTAATTCAGCGCTATAAGGACCAACTTGACTATTATCAGCGGGCGCTTGAGCAGATTACTGGAAAGCGCGTGAAGGAGCGGTATTTGTATTCTTTTTCTTTGCAGGAGGAGATTTATGCTTAAATATATTTTATTTGATTTGGATGGCACTTTGACAGATCCGAAACTTGGAATTACGAGTTCTGTACAATATGCACTTCATGCACTTGGCATTGACGAACCCTCTCTTGACAGATTAGAGCCTTTTATTGGACCGCCATTGGCAGATAGCTTTCGAGAATTTTATGGATTGGATGAGGAACAGATTGTTATCGCCATAACAAAGTACCGTGAGCGATTTGCAAAACAGGGAATTTATGAGAATGAAATCTATCCCGGAATTTCCGAAATGTTAGGGAGCCTAAAATTGAGCGGTAAAATATTGGCGATTGCGTCAAGCAAACCGACTTTGTTTGTAGAACAGATATTGGATTATTTTAATATTAGAAAGCATTTTGATTATATTGTCGGCAGCAATATGGATGGTACGCGCAGCAGAAAAGAAGAGGTTGTTGAGGAGGCATTGCGGCAGATGATTCCTGCTGAGATAATGCCTTCGGAGAAAAAATACACTGTTGCAATGGTAGGGGATCGCCGGTTTGACATTGAGGGCGCAAAGGCACAAGGTATCATTTCAGTAGGAGTGTCTTTTGGCTACGCATCAGAGGGAGAACTTGAGCAGGCAGATGCGGATTTTATTGTTGATTCGGTGAAGGCGTTGTATAATGTGTTGACCACAATATGAATGGAGCGTTTCATGAGCACAAAAAATGCAAAAAGGCAGATAAAAAGAACTCTAAAACGGACAACATTGCTACAGAAATTGGCGTATATTGTAAGACCGTTTGTTGTTTATATGTTAGTGAAAACTGTCGCAATGTTCTTTCTTGCAATTGCGATTCCGATACTTCCCATCACAGGAATTACAGTGTGGGTAGAGCGCAACGCGCTGCCGCTCAGCGCTGTGGTAAACAGTGTGGCAAGTCTGGTGGGAGTCAGTTTTTTGCTCAATGATTTTCTGATTGAGGCAAGTACAACTGGCGAGGTGGATATTGACAGAGGCATATTAATACAATTTTTTTGTTTTCTGAGAATGGATTTGTTCGGCAAGAAGACGACACGCAAAAAGATTTGTCTGATATTGTGCATATTTCTTGGAATCACTGCCTCGCTGGCACTTAATATAGGGATTGAGCAGGCAGCAGAATTGTTTGGTTCTGGCAAGAATGCATTTGGATCGGAGCGGTATGAAGCAGTGGAATCGATACAGTATTCTGTGTCAATGGGACTAGGAATTATATTGTATGGAATTATATCTCCATTTGTGGAGGAGATTGTGTTTCGCGGAGTTCTTTACAACCGTATTAGAAAGTTTTACAGTATGAAAATAGCAGTGGTTTTCTCTGCGCTTTTGTTTGGATTTTTTCATGCAAATTTACCACAGTTTTTATATGCAACAGCGATGGGAATATTAATGGCAATATGCTATGCGTATATTGGCTGTTTTGCTGCACCGGTTTTGCTGCATCTGTCTGCCAACCTTTTTATTTTTTTAATATCTGGATTTACAGAATGGACCGCATTTTTAATGACGCCTGTTTGGGGCGTGATTTTTACGGTGATATCAATCGGATTGCTTTTTCTATGCACACAGGCGTCCGAACAACAGTAATGTTTTTACGCGATTTTAGAGTTTTAATTAACAGCTATGAGTAGGGGATTGTATCCCCTACTCAATTTTTTTCCGAACAGTTACTTAGCGTGCCATTAGTTCAATAATCTCTCCAACATACATTGTATGTAGGTCTCCATTTTTGTACCATTTAGCAATGTCTGGTGAGAGGAAAGTTTCTTCTGTTATCCGAATTGCAGCCAGTTTATGGCACAAGAGCACAAAGCTTCCCTCGTCAATAAATGGAATGGAAAGTTTATAATTCCACGTCAGTCCTGCTTCTGCAACTTTGTCAGAATTGCGGCCGGAATGGGAACCACAGTAATTGAGCGCTTCCTTATACTCTTTTCCCATAAAAGATATTGAGAAAAATTCTCCAGCGTCGAGAAACTCTTTGGTGTACCTTGAGTCTCGAATAAATAGGAAGGCGACATTTTTTCCCCATAATACACCGATGCCGCCCCAACTGACAGTCATGGTGTTTGCCTTTTGTTTTGTGCCAGCTGATACTAGCGCCCAGTCTTTTCCGATTGACTCAAATGGATTTAGTTCCAGCTGATCCACTGGAATTGGTTGAAAAACATGCATGATAATTCTCCTTTTACATTTATATTCATGTTTTCATAGGTCTTTATTATTATAGCGCGTTCTGTAAAAATTGTCACGGTGAAATTGAATTGTTAAACGAGAGGTTCTTGTTACTGGATTATATTCTTGCGGAATGCGCATTTTGTGTGCATTCCTGACCCATAAAAAGGAATGGTTACTTTTCTTTTTATTTTTATCGAATAAATAGATGTATTGGGTTATTTTATAATCAGTACAGTATAAAAATGTATAGAAGAAAAGGATGGGATGTTATGGGAAGACATGGAGAAAACATTAGGAAAAGAAAAGATGGACGCTGGGAAGGACGATATTTGGTGTACGATAAGGAAAAGGGCAAAAAAGTTTATCGCTCAGTCTATGCCCGATCTTATGAGGCAGTGCGGGAAAAGCTGGAGGATAAAAAAGGTCAATTACTCAATTATACAAACAAGTCAGAAGGGAAACAGCATCGGATATGCCCGGAGGATGTAAATCTAGATATTGTTGCGCAAGAATGGCTTACTGAAGTTATGAAGAAAAGGAAACGGTCAACCTATATAAAATATCATTTGACTTATCACAGATACATTCAAGAATTTTTGCAGAGTGCTACACTGTCAGAACTGACAAACGAGGAAGTGCGCCAAAAGATTTCAGGACAATATTCAGACAGTGTCTATAAAAGTATATATTGTATATTAAATCAAATATTAAAATTTGCTTCAGAGCGGTATAATGTCATGGTGCCTTTACTAAAAAAATCTGTGTCAGATGTAAGAAATGCGCCTGTTAAAGTTCTTGCTAAGAGTGAACAGAGAAAGCTGATAGATGTGCTTTCAATAGAGATGGATCGCTTTAAAATGGCAGTGTTAATGTGCCTTTTTACAGGGCTCCGACTGGGAGAATTATGTGCACTTAAGTGGGTGGATATTGATTTTGAAAATAAACTTTTGATTGTCAATCGAACGGTACAACGTCTTTATGCCGAAGGGTATCGCACGAAGACAGTTCTGACAGAAACATCTCCGAAAAGTGCATATTCGAGACGGGAAATTCCATTGTCAGACAAGGCATTAGAATTGTTTCTGAAGTTCAAGAATAACAAAGAGTATGTATTTGGTGGAGAAAAGCCACTTGAACCTAAAAATTTACAATACCATTTTAAAAAGATATTAAAGGAGGCAGAGATTTCTGATAAAAATTTTCATATCCTACGACATACTTTTTCTACAAACTGTATTGAGGGGGGGACTGATGTAAAAAGTTTGAGTGAAATGTTAGGTCATTCCGATGTTCAAATCACATTAAATCGTTATGTGCATCCGTCGATGGAGACCAAGAGACAATATATAAATAATTTATTGGAAATTTATTATTAAAAATAGTCACAAGGTTCACAATTGACAAATATATGTTCATATAGTATAATGCGTACATATGTTTTAAATACTTGGCAATTGAAGGAATAGATTCTAAGGATCGATTTAAAAATTTTTTATGGATAGGGAATGATAGAATGTTACATATAGCAATCTGCGATGATGAGAAAGATTTCGTTATATATTTAACGGAACTAATATATCAATATGCCGCTGAGACCGGGGAGGAAATGAAAGTGTCTACTTTTTATGACGGCATGGAGCTGATTGAAGGTTATGACACAACAATTGACCTTATTTTTCTTGATATTCAGATGAAACTTGTAAATGGTCTACGCACTGCAGAGCGGATTCGGCAAATGGATGAAAAGGTGGGAATTATTTTTTTAACGACTCTGACACAGTGCGCGCTGGAGGGCTACAAATATCAGGCAACAAACTACATTATCAAGCCAATGAAGTATGTCCGGCTAAAAGCGGAAATGGATGACTGGCGTAAGCACAACAGGAAAAATGACAGCCCTGCGATTGTAGTTGCCAATGATTCTGGGAAATACAAGATATTTTTGAATACGCTGCGATATGTGGAGACATTTAACCGCAATCTGCTTGTGCATACAGAGCAGGAGAACATTATCTGTTACAGGAGCATGAAAGAATTAGAACAGGAGTTGGCAGAACATGGATTTGTGCGTTGCCATACCAGTTATATTGTGAACCTGTTTTTTGTCAAAGGGGTTAATAAATTAGAAATTACGCTGGTTACTGGGGAGATAATCCCAATCAGCCAGCCCAAGCGCAAGCAGTTTATGGAACAGTTAGCAGAATATTGGGGAAATTTGCTATGATGCGGTTTTTAGAAATTTTGAGCGATGTATTTGCCTATGGGTATGTATTTGTTTTTCTGTGTATGATTTGTACCTTTCTTCCAATGCGGAAAAATTGGCTTTTGCGGATTGTAGGTGTTCTTGCAATTGATTTTCTTGCAACGGTTTTTATCTATTCTAATGACCCATATGGTCTCTTTGGGGCAATGGCAGGTTTTTTTCTTTATGTTTTTGTGTTCCATGTAGGGAAATTCATTGAGAAAATAACGGCTGTGTTGGTCTTTTGCCCAGCAATGATTGCAGTGAATTATCTAATGGAAGAGACTGGAAAAATTATTTTTTTTGGATTGACAGAGGCGTCACCTAGTCCAACAGATGGCACATGGACTTATGAGCAGCATCTGGCAAGCACAGGCATTCATATGATTTCCTTGCTGATGAGGTTTTTGTTCTGGGTTGCGGCGTGGTGGTTTCTGCGCAAGTACCTGCGCCAGATTACGTCAAGCTTAACAATAAAGATGTGGATGATTGTAGATGTCCTAATGCTTGCACCTTTTGTGGCAATTGCGACAATTCTCCTTTTTATGCCAGAAACTATATGGATTGTCTATCCGATTTGTGCAGCGTCTATTCTGTCTAGTTTTGGATGTGTTTATTTGGCGTCCTATATCTGTAATTCTATGCAGACGGCATACCATGCACAGGAATTGGAAATGAAGCAGGCGTATTATAAGGACCGAATCCGTGATGAGGAACGAGTGCGCAGCATTTATCATGACTTAAAGAATCATTTATTGGTGTTGCAGGCGCAGGCTGGGAATGGACAGGAGGTGCAAACTTCTATACAGGGACTGCAAAGCCAGATTCAAGAGTATGAGACATACTATCAGACAGGAAATGAGTACCTAGATATTATTATTCGTGATAAGGCGCGTGCAGCGAAGGAGCGACAAATTGATTTTGCCGCTGCAGTCGCCTTTGCCGATGGCGCGTTTATAGAGCCACTTGACATTAGTGCTATTTTTGGAAATGCACTTGACAATGCAATTGAAGCGAGTGAAAAATTGCCAGAGCGGGAGCGGCTAATTACATTAAAGGTAAACCGCGTGCGGGATATGTTGGTCATTTCCACAGAGAATAATGCACCGCAGGTAGATGATGTGCAAAAATGGATTTTGGCAGATCCTGTTAGGAAAAATAGAACGACAAAGGAGGATGCGTTTGCACATGGATTTGGACTCAACAATATAAGAACTGCTGTTGAAAAGTATGCTGGGCAGTGTAGTGTCAGGGCGGCAGAGGGGAAATTTATGCTTAAGATTGTGATTCCAATGCCATGAGGTGGCGGCTGTCATCTCGTTTGAATGGAGCATATATAAAGTTATAAGGATTTCAGGAGGTGTTACATGGTACGGGAGATTGCTGAAACGGAATTAAATGCATTACTAGAATTATATTTATATTTACATGAGAAATCAATTCCGGAGATTACACAACATTTGAACTGTACATGGGAAACAATTGTCAAGGATAAAAATCACCATATTATTGTGAATGAAGTTGATGGTAAAATTGTATCTTCCTGTGTATGTGTCATTATTCCTAATTTGACAAGAAATATCAGACCTTATGCTTTTATAGAAAATGTTGTTACACATAAGGATTACCGGGGGAATGGATATGCAACAGAGTGTTTGAAGGCTGCAAAGAAGATTGCAGAACAAGCCCATTGTTACAAAATGATGTTGCTTACAGGTTCAAAAGAAGAAAGCATTCAGCATTTCTATAAAAATGCAGGCTATAACAGCACAGACAAAACGGCGTTTATTCAGTGGCTTGAATGAGTTTGGTAGTGTTATAGATTTTACCTCGTAGATCTTAGTTTACGCATTTTGCATTGTGCCTTTTATGCATAACTTTATAATGAGATTAACAAGTACAATGATTATAAAGTTATAGAGGATTAGAGTTTTTATCTCAGCCGGAGAAGACGCCCGCTTCTATAAGTGGCGGGTAAAATACAATTTTGTCTCAGTGGGAGTACAATCTCCGGCTGAGATAAGCCTCCGGCATGACTGTAGGCGTGCGAATCCATAATTTGTCAGCGGAGCTGACCCGCACACCGCGGCAAGAATGCCGATGGCATTCTTGAAATAAGGTGATAAGACTCTGAGAGCTATGCAACAGGAGGATGCAATATGAGTATTTTGAGCACAACACATTTGACAAAGCAGTATGGCAGCGAGCCGAATATTGTGAGGGCGCTTGACGATGTAAATATTTCTGTGGAACAGGGGGAGTTTGTCGCAATTGTCGGAACTTCCGGCAGCGGGAAATCTACATTGCTGAATATGCTAGGAGGATTGGACCGCCCGACTTCCGGCAGTGTGCGGGTAGACAAGTTCGAGCTAGGCAAGCTTTCCGACGAGGATTTAACGGTATTTCGCAGACAGCGCATTGGTTTTATTTTCCAGAATTATAATTTGGTGCCAATTTTAAATGTTTATGAAAATATCATTATGCCAATTCAGTTGGACGGCAAAAAGCCCGATGAGCACTTTATACAGGAAGTTGTGGAACTTTTAGGATTGGAAGAAAAGCTTGACAATATGCCAAATACGCTTTCAGGAGGACAGCAACAGCGTGTCTCGATTGCCCGTGCACTGGCAAGTAAGCCAGCGATGATTCTGGCGGACGAGCCGACGGGAAATCTCGACAGCAAGACGAGCGATGAAGTTATTGAACTGCTGCGGGTTACGAGCCAGAAATTCCATCAGACCATTGTGATGATAACGCACAATCCTGAAATCGCAAATCAGGCGGATCGCTGTATACAAATTGAGGATGGGCATGTCGTAAGGGTACAGAAAGGCAGGGCGGAAGTATGAGACAAGCCAGGAAAGCCCAGATTAATATTCTTTACACGTTGTCCCAGCGCAGCTTTCAGCAGAACAAAGGGCGCAATCTGGTGGCAGTACTTGCGATTGTGCTGACTACAATGATGTTTACCACACTGTTTACGTTGGCACAGAGTATGGGGCGGAACATGACAGAAATGTATCTGCGTCAGTCCGGCACAAAGGCGCACGCCAGCACAAAACAGATTACGGACGAGCAAATTGCGCAGCTTTCTGCACACCCGGACATTGTGCGTTTTGGTAGGTCAATTGTGCTTGGCATTGCTAACGATCAACGTCTTGCGGGGCGACAGGTGGAAATCCGATATGGCAGCGATCAGTATGCGAAGGATTGTTTTGCATACCCTGTGACAGGTAAAATGCCAGAGCAGAAGAACGAGATTGCACTGGATACGCTAGTGCTTGAACGATTGGGTGTTTCGCAGGAACTGGGACGGACTGTCACACTCGAGTGGGGAAACCGTTCTGACACCTTTGTACTGTGCGGCTGGTGGGAAGATAATCTCTCCTCCTACGCAAGTATGGCGTGGGTCAGCGAGGCATTCGCGCTGGAAGCTTCTGAGAATGCCTCAGTGTCTACAGAAGGGCAAGTATTGGGATTGCGCATGATGAGCATTACATTTTCAGACACAAAAAATATTGAGCGAAAGACTGAGAAAGTCCTTCAGGACAGTGGCTTGACAACGTTGTCATTTCAGACAAATATCGCATATACGGCGGAGATACAAAATAGTATCTTTGCGGAAAACCTGCCGATGTATGGTGGTATGGTGCTGGTGTTTGTGGCAGGGTATTTGATTATCTACAATGTTTTTCAGATTTCTGTTGCCGCGGATATTCAATTTTATGGGAAGTTAAAGACTCTCGGAACCACAAAAAAGCAGTTAAAAAAGTTGATTTACAGCCAAGGAAACCGACTTAGCATTATTGGTATTCCCATTGGGCTTGCAGTGGGGTATTTGCTTGGCGCGCTATTGGTTCCAGCATTGATTCCTATGAAGGAGATGAAAGTAGTTGTCTCTATAAGTCCTGTCATTTTTATTGGTTCTGCACTATTTGCCTATATCACAGTAGTTATATCTTGTATGCTGCCTGCACGCATGGCTGGAAAAGTTTCCCCAATTGATGCATTGCGATACACAGATGGCAGCGCATCCTATCATAAAAACAAAAAGAAATCTAGGAATGGTGCGTCCTTACACAGTATGGCGTGGGCAAATCTTTGGCGCAGCCGTAAGCGGACAGTTATGGTTATTTGTTCCCTGACGCTGGGGCTTGTGCTAATGAGTTACTTCTATGCAAAGAATGTTAGTTTTGATGTGGAAAAATATCTGATGGATATGGTGGTGGCGGACTATGAGATTGACGATGCGACAAACAATGCTGCCAGCTTTTATGACCCAGCGAGTGAAACCATCAGTGACACAATGCTTGCAGATATTATGGGACTGAGAGCGTCAAGTGCGGTCGAGGCGACAGGACGACTTTATTCCAGACAGGAAAAGATATTGCTCAGTGAGCAGGCAAGGCAGAATTTGACAGCATATTACAATGCGGAACGGTTGGAAGAATTTGCTTCCTATGACCCAACGTTTCCAGAATGGAAGAGAGAATTTGATGCGGTAGTGGGCGGTGAGGAACATCTGTATACAATCTATGGTGCAGACGGATTGATACTAGATGCGGCAGTTAGCAAAAATTATATACTGGATGGTGTTTTTGACACTGCGTTGTTCGCTACAGGGCAGTATTGTCTGGCAATTGGTCCTTCTATTATGCCCGGTGGCATGATTCCAACCCATTCTGTAGGGGAGAAGATTTTGATTTCGGGGCGCGAGTTTGAAGTGATGGCAGTTTTAAGATCATTGCCACCAATGGTAGCGGGAAAGGATTCGCTTAGCTTTGATCTTCCGATTGTGTTGCCTGCAGATGTTTTTACAGTGCTGTGGCAAGGGAGCAATATGAGAAAATTTTATTTTGACATTGCAGATGAAGCGATAGAGGATGCGCAGGCGTTGCTTTCACAGTACCAACAGACAACAGCAATTGGAATGAATGTGGTCTCGCGACAGTCCATGATGGAGCAGTATGAGGAGCAGACGCGCGCTTCAGCTGTAATGGGATATGCAGTCAGCATGATTATTGCACTTGTTGGTGTATTAAATTTTGTTAACAGTATGGTGACAGCAATCATTGCGAGACGGCGGGAGTTTGCCATGATCCAGAGTGTTGGCATGACCAAACGCCAGCTGCGGCAGATGTTGATGTTTGAGGGGCTTTACTACGCAGGACTGACACTGTTTATAGCGTACACTCTAAGCACACTGACGATTGGTGTATTGCTACGCGCAATGATGACAGAGGCAGATGGTTTTTCGACTTTTCATTTTACCTTGTTTCCGCTTGTGTGCTGTACGCCGGTTTTGATTGTATTTGCACTTGTAATTCCATATTTGTGCTTTAAGAATCTCGAGCAGCAAAGCGTTGTGGAACGGTTGCGTGCGACGGATTGATAGAAGAAAAAAGGTATTTTTCCTGAAGAATATTTTGGGAAGGTGCCTTTTTTATATGATACCAGATTCTTTTTTTATGCATATAATTTATTAGTATATGCTAGGCAACGGTTTTTCATATCAAACATAAATGAGGTGATTTTAATTGAATAACTTTAATATGAACTGGATGTTTCAGACGCCGAATCTATTTGGTGTCAACGCTTCCAATAGAAACCGGAATCAAAGACCCCTGCAGGATTCCCGTAATTTGATACAGGAGGCAAACACTCCCATACCTAATGCTGTGCAGCATAAGGAAGCCGTAGAATCCAAGAGTGCTTCCTGCTGTCATGAATCCGACAACAGGTACAATGCCTATGTCACGCATACAGACATGGGCGCAATCAATCCAAGAGAACCATTTGTAGAGTCAGAAGCAGAGCGAAGAGGAGTGTGTGGAGAAATGGACTCAGGCAGTGCGTATGGAGAAATGCAAGCTATTGAGTTACAGGATGCATATAGGGAGAGAGGAACAGGTTTTAGAGGTGAATGTATGACAACGGAAACAACAAGGGAATATGGTATGATGGGCTTTGTGGGAGCAAGAGGTGAACGCGGTGATATTGGTCCAATGGGACCAAGAGGCGAGCCAGGACCACCGGGGTGTTCTGGTGAGCGTGGAGAAACTGGACCGCAAGGGGTCACAGGACCACAAGGACCACAGGGGGCTACAGGTCCGATGGGACCAAGAGGCGAACCGGGACCACGTGGACCACAAGGACCACCCGGATATCCGCAAAACAGTATTTTTGCAACTTTTTCGGGGCAGGACTTGATTGTGCCAGAGAGTGCCACTATTCCACTCAAAACGGAGATTCCAGATGTTACTCAGAATATAGTTCTTAGCAATCACTGTTCGATTGCGTTGACTTCGGGTTACTATGTTATTAGTTATTATCTATCTACCTTTATGAAGCGGCATAGCTTTGTAAAACTCACACCAATATTTAATGACTGTAAGCAGACCTTGTACAGCGCATACACAGAGGCAGAGAAGCGAAAGGAACTGCTAGTGTTGTCAAGATATTTTATTATTGAGATACCGGCTAGTACCACGTTGTTTTTTGCGTGGTATTCATCAGCGGGTGCTGCAAAAATCAACATAAATCTAAGTATACAAAAACTGTATCGACAATAAGTTAAGGGGGAAGAAAAGTGATGTCGACAATAAGTCTTTGCATGATTGTAAAAAATGAGGAGAGGCATATTGCGCGCTGTCTGGACAGTGTGGCGGGACTTGTAGATGAAATTATAATTGTAGATACAGGCTCCACTGATCGGACAGTGGAGATTGCATCAAACTACACTTCCAAGATTTTTTCGTATCAATGGAAGGATGATTTTTCTGATGCCAGAAATAATTCGTTTTCTAAAGCGTCTATGGATTACTGTATGTGGATGGATGCAGATGATATTCTAGAGACAGTGGAGCGAGATAAATTTTTGCAGTTAAAGCAATCGCTCTCGGCGGAAGTAGACATTGTAATGATGAAATATCATACTTTATTTGACGAGGAAGGCAGACCATCCTTCACTTATTTTAGGGAAAGATGGATTAGAAACAGTGCACAATATCGCTGGGTAGGTGCAGTTCATGAAGTAATTCCTCCAAATGGCAAAGTTATATATTCGGATATTGCAATTAGCCATAAAAAAATAGGCGCTGGGAACCCAAACCGAAATTTAAGAATTTATCAGAAGATGATTGCAGATGGAAAAACTTTGGAACCACGACACCAATACTATTATGGACGGGAACTGTATTATCACAAACAATACGAAGAGGCTGTTTCCGTGTTGGAACAGTTTCTTTGCACAAAGGAAGGATGGATTGAAAATAAAATAGAAGCTTGTTCTGTCTGCGCAGCCTGTTATTTGCAGTTGGGGCAGGAACAGCGTGCACTGGATACGCTTTTGCGCAGTATGAGTTTTGATGTGCCAAGGGCGGAATTGTGTTGTGAAATTGGAAAATATTTTTTGGAACATGGAAACATTCAAAATGCAATTTACTGGTATGAAACGGCATTGAATTTGCCCAAAAACGAATACACAGGTGGATTTATACTACCGGATTGTTATGATTATATTCCTCTTTTGCAGTTGTGTGTATGTTATGACCGATTGGGACAACGACAAAAAGCAGAAGAATACAATGAGAGGGCGGGAGCTTGTAAGCCGTATTCTAAAGCCTATGTTTACAACAAACAGTATTTTGACAGTCTATAAATTTTTATTATTAGAACGCAAACATAAATCGGTATTCTTTGTGAACTACCCATTGTCTAAAGTCAATGGGCTTCCTGCTTCTAAGACCTCGAACCAAACGCAGTTTGGTTTAACTATTATCTCCACAGGCGTTAATTCGGGCAGTCCCTGCCCTATAACGGTATATATCGTACATTTCGCACCTTATATATTTTACATGCTGAAGGACTGCTTGGTTTTCGCATTCTGATTTCTCAGCACAACCATCTATATACAATTATCAATGTTCGTGTATGAATAAATAATAACAAAAAATTTACACTATGGCAACCACTACTTTTGGCTATCTTAATCCACCGTCTAAAGCTAGTGGGATTGCAGTCGCCCTCTTTTCGACAAAAAGTAACAAAAAAATGTATATTACATAAAATAATAGTAGAAAAAAGCACTTTTTAAGTGTTTTTAAGATACACAGGAAGGATGTGTTTTTAGTGAATCAATGTAATTCATGTAACTGTTATCAGAGTCCGTGTAATTCTTGTTGTGAGCGCGGTCCCGCAGGTCCGAAAGGAGATCAGGGACCGATGGGACCACAAGGAATTAAGGGCGATACTGGCTGTCCCGGTCCAAAGGGCGACAAAGGTGATCCGGGTCCAATGGGACCACAGGGGATTCCCGGTGCGTCGGGCGCGAGAGGACCCAGAGGAAATACAGGTCCAGTAGGACCTACTGGAAACACAGGACCTAGAGGGTATGCAGGACCTAGAGGATACGCGGGACCGCAGGGGATTCAAGGAATTCAGGGTGTCCGTGGTGATATTGGTCCGAAAGGAGACCCAGGTTGTGAAGGACCTAAGGGCGATGTGGGACCACAGGGACCCGCAGGTCCACAGGGATCGGTCGGACCGATGGGACCACAGGGTGATATCGGACCACAGGGACCTAGAGGGATTCCCGGACCAACAGGACCAACAGGACCAACAGGTTCAATGGGTCCGCAAGGTGTAACTGGACCACAGGGGATTCAGGGGGTGACAGGACCGATAGGTGTCCAAGGACCGAAAGGATGTCCCGGGGATGAAGGTCCCATCGGTCCAACAGGAGCGACGGGAGCGACAGGAGCAACAGGAGCAGATGGAGCGACAGGAGCGACAGGAGCAACAGGAGCAGATGGAGCGACAGGAGCGACGGGAGCAACAG